>NZ_JARVTF010000005.1:0-796663 GCF_030208825.1 Xanthomonas sp. LMC-A-07 | reverse complement strand
CCAAGCGCAGCGAACTGCACACCTTCAAGGTCATGCCCAAGCGATGGATCGTCGAGCGTAGTTTTGCTTGGCTGGAGAAGAACCGAAGGCTATGGAAGAACTGCGAGCGCAAACTCAACACCAGCCTGCAGTTCATCCATTTGGCCTTCTTGGCACTATTACTCAGAAGATCGTGAACAGGCTCTAAGACGTAGGAGCGCGCTTGCGCGCGAGGGGCGTTCACGGGGTTGCTGCCTAAGCGCACGATGTGGGGTGAGCTGCGCAGCAGATTCGCGCCTAGGCATCCCCATGGATGCCTTGCCGCGATCACGCGCTGCGGCTGAGGGATCCGCCAAGCGAATTGCTACGTCATCCAGGGGTCACGCACCGCTGAATTAAAGGCCATTTGCAGCAGCATCGGCTACTGCACGCCGATGCTGCTGGAGCCAACCAACACGATGGCTGTTGCTGCGCGATTGCAGCGCGGCACGATTGCTGGGAATGCCCTCGCGCGCAAGCGCGCTCCTACGTAAGGCGACGGGGCGTCCAAGCGACTTGTTTTCTCGGCGCGGGAGCGACGCTTGCCGACGCTTCCGGCCGCCGAGCAGAGTTACGGCGCGTGATTGGG
The DNA here is from genome assembly GCF_030208825.1 of Xanthomonas sp. LMC-A-07. Taxonomy (NCBI): domain Bacteria; kingdom Pseudomonadati; phylum Pseudomonadota; class Gammaproteobacteria; order Lysobacterales; family Lysobacteraceae; genus Xanthomonas; species Xanthomonas sp. LMC-A-07. The sequence continues at coordinate 796,056 of NZ_JARVTF010000005.1, read as the reverse complement.
AATGCTGTTTCCGTGGCTTAGCGCAGCGCAGGATTCAGCGTGTAGGTGCCGTGCAACGCCGCCTCGGCCAGCACGTGTCCCTGCATCGCGGCCAGCAAATCGGCGGCGGTGAACAGCGTCGGCAGTTCGAGTTGCGCCACGTCCAGCGCGAACACACGGAAGAAATAGCGGTGCATGCGCAGATCGTTGAACGGCGGATACGGGCCGTCGTAGCCCAGGTAGTTGCCGGCCATGTCGGGATTGCCGGCAAACCACTGGGTGTAGGAGTTCAGGCCCTGGCGCGCGCCGGCCGGGCCCGCCGGCTGCTGCTTGCCCTTGGCCACAAAGCCATCGCTGCAGCTGCCGGCCGCAATCTCACGCACGCTTGCGGGGATATCGGCCATGGCCCAATGCACGAAATCGGTGCGTGGCTGATCCACCGGGATCTGTACATCCTCGCGGCCCACCGTCTCCGGCACGGTGGGCACATCCGGGTCCAGGCACAGCAGCGCGAAGCCGCGCGTGCCTTCGGGCACCTCGCTCCAGGCCAGATGCGGGTTGCGGTTGGGCGCAAAGCCCTCCGGCGTGCCGGCGGCAAACTCGGTGGGGATCGGCTTGCCGTTGTCGATGCTGTGGCTGGTCAGACGCATGCAGGGTCTCCGTGGAATCGGGGTCACCAGGGTGCCTGGCTCGGCGCGGCAGCGAAAGCCATCGCGATGGAACCTTGTGTGGCGCAGCCGGGTGGGGTGTGACAGGCCAGGGCCAAGTTGGCTCAGTGCGCGTGTGATCCGGTCACAGCACTTCGGGAGCGAGCGAGACGATCTTCATGAATTTCCCGGAACGCGGTTCGCGCGTAGGAGCGGCCTTGGCCGCGAGGGCTTTACCGGTAACGCCTCATCGCGGCCAAGGCCGCTCCTACGAAAGCGAGGTGCGTGCCTGGCGGGCCGAGGCCGGCGCTATTCGTCCAGCACCGGCCGCATCCATCGCGGAGCGGCGGCAGGACGGCGGACGAGCAGGCGGCAAGCGGCAAGCGGCAAGCGGCAAGCGGAGCCAGTCTAGGCCCTGCCCGCCGCCGCGCTCAGTCCTGTGGGTATCCGAAGCGCACCGCGATCAGGGTGAGCAGGTCGAATTGCGCGCCCAGCACGCTGCGGTAATCGCGCCAGCGGCCGGCGGCCAGGCGGGCCGGGCCGCGCGGTTCGATCAGCGGGAAGGTCAGGCCGAATGCCTGTTCCAGCGCGGTCGAGATGCCCTGCGGGTCGCTTTCGATGCCGTCCAGGCGAATGATGCGATGCGGGTACAGGTCGCGTTCGTGCAGCACCGCCACCTGTTCCAGCATGGTCAGCAGCCAGTCGGTGGCCTGCTGTGGCGACTGCAACGCCAGCGGCGCGGGCGCGCCGGCCGAAAGCCAGTCCAGCAACATGTCGCGCGGGTCGCGCAGCGCGATTGCCAGACGGCCCTCGGGCAGGTGCGGGCGCAGCGCGGTCAGCAAGGTGTTGTCCCACCACAGCAGCCAGTCGATGACGTTGCCGTCGTCGATGCCACGGCGCGGCAGCTGCGCCTTCCAGCCTTCCACCAGCGCCAGCGGCGCCAGCTCGCCGTTGCCCAGTTGCTCGACGGTGCGGTAGCTCTGCAGCGCATCGGACGGCGGCGTGTTGCCGTAGCGGTCGCCACGCACCAGCGGAGTGGCGGCGTCCATGACCGCGATCAGGCGTTCGACATGCGAGCCGGGCGGGCCCCAGACGAACAGCGGGCGCGCGCTCACCGTGTCCGGAATGTTGCCCACCGGTGGCCACTGCATCGACGGCTTGGCGGCTTGCGGCGGCAACGGCAGGCGGTGCTGGGCCTGTTCGCGGTGGAACTGCATCCAGGTGGCCAGCGCGGCGTCGGGCTGGCCGGCGCGATCCTGCACGTTGCCCAGCCACGGCCGCAGCACGGTCTGCTGCGGGGCGGGCAACGATTCGATCAAGGATTCGACACAGGCGATCGCCGCCGGCGGGTCGCGCTGCAGCAGGGCTTCGACAATGCGCTGCTCGCCGCTGATGCGGCCCGGCTCCACCGCCACGATCTGCCGCGCCACCATTTCTGCCTCGTCGGCATGGCCTTGCATGTCGTGCACGCGCATCAGTGCCTCCAGCGCCGGCAGGTGCTCGGGCATGCCCAGCAGCCAGCGCTCGATCACCGCCTGCGCCTGCGGCCCGCCCACCGGCTCCACCGCCAGGCGCGCCAGCCACAGGTCGTGCGCATTGCTGGAGGTGGCCAGCGCCGCGTCCAGGGTGTCGCGGGCATCGTCCACCGCACCAAGCCGCTCCCAGGCGCTCAGCAGCGCGTGCAGGGTGCGACGATCGGCCGGCCAATGGGCCAGCGCCAGGCGCAGGTGCGCCACCGCCTGGTCCGGACGGCCGGCCTGCAATTCCATCTCGCCGGCCAGCCGGCGCATCGCCGGGATGTCGCCGCCGGGCTGGGCCAGCACGCCCTGCATTGCACTTAGCGCATCGTCCAGACGGCCCTGGCGCTGTGCCAGCTGGGCGATGAAGGCACGCAATGCGGTGCCCGGCGGATTCAGTTCGATCACCCGCTCGAACGCGCGCTCGGCAAAGGCAAAGTGTTCTTTTTGCAGATACGCAAAACCCAGCGCGAACATCACCCGTGCATCGTCGGGCAGCTGCTCGGCCGCACGCGTCAGCAGTGACAGCGCGCGATCACTCTGGCCGCGGCGCATCTCCACCACGCCATCGACCGCCAGCAACTGCGGATGCTCCGGTGCCAGGCGTGCGGCGGTGCGGCTGAGCCGCTCGGCCTCGTCCAGGTCGCCACGCGCCACGGCCAGATGCGCCTGCATCACGTAGGCATTGAACTGGTTGGGGTCCAGCGTGGTGCTGCGCGACAGCGCGGCATCGGCACCGGGCACATCGCGCACGGCCAGCAACAGCCCGGCGCGCAACAGGTGCAGGTCGGCGTCTTCCGGGGTGAGTTCCAACGCGGCCTCGATGCTGGCCAGCGCCAGCACCGGCTGCCCCTGCTGCTGCAACGACAGCCCCAGCCAGCGGTGCGCGGCCGACAGGTCCGGTGCACTGGTCACCCACTCGCGGGCCAGCGCCACGGCGTCATCGGCGGCATTGCGGCGCAGGGCTTGGAGAATGGCGTCTTGCATGGCGGCGGGGTGTCCAGGACAAACCGCTATTGTAACGATGCGCGCTGCGCTGCCGACCTAGGCGATGCCGCTCAAGCGTTCGGCCACCCAGCGCTCGGCAAAGCCGTCGCCGCGGGCATTTTCCAGGAAGCCGCAATGCCCGCCCCAGCGCGCGATTTCCAGGTGCGCGTGGGCCGGCAATTGCCAACCGGCGAAATCGGCAAACGGAATCACCGGGTCGTCTTCGGCCATCAGGATGTCGGCCGGCACCTGCAGCCCGGCCAGGCGGTCGCCGGCAATGGAATAACTGTCGAAATACGCTTCCAGCGAGCCATGCCCGGTGTGTTGCACCGCCAGCCACGCCATCAGGCCGCGCATGTCCAGCGCCAGGGTGGCGTCGTCGTAGCCGTGTTGTTCGGGAAACAGCTTGCGCTTGCGCAGCAGCGATTCACGCCATTTGCGGCGGAAATACCAATCGTAGAACTGCGGGCCGTCTTCCAGCGCCTGCATGGTCGCTGCCGGATCCAGCAGCGGGCACACCGCGGCTACCCGCGTCAGCGGGAGACCGGCCGCCGGCGCACGCAGGCCCAGCCGCAGCGCGAAATTGCCGCCCAGCGAATAGCCGGCCGCCAGCAGCTGCTGCGACGGAAAGCGCCGCCATAGATCGGCGGCCGCGTTGACCACTTCGTCCACCCGATCCGAATGGAACAGGTCCACGTTGAGGTGGTGGGTGCCGCCGTGGTCGCGGAAGTTCAGCCGGAACACCTGGTAGCCGAGCCCGAGCAGGCGCGCGGCGGTGAGCCGCATGTAGTTGGATTCGGCGCTGCCTTCCCAGCCATGCAGCAGCAACACGGTGCCACGTACCGGTGCATCGCCCGGCGGCACGCTCATCCAGCCCTGCAAGCGCACGCCGTCGCCGCCGTCGAGGATGTGCTCGCTGGTGCGCGCGCCGGCAGCGGCCAGCAACTGGCGGCTGCGGATGCGGCGCAATGCACTGCTGCCCAGCACCGATTGCACATGCGGATTACGCAGCCAGCGCGGCGGCTGATAGTCGGAGGCGTTCATGCGCGCGTTGGCGCAGCTGGCGCGACGGCTGGCAGCGGCAGGCGCATGGCCGCCTCAGGACTCCATCGCGGCAAGGATGCGCTGGCGCGAGGTGTCGGCCAGACGGCGCCGCCCGTCGATATCCAGCGCGCCGATCGGCTCGAGAAAATGCACTTCCGCCAGCCGTGAGCGCTCACCGAGCAGCCGCACGATATTGGCAAAGAAACTCTCGCGCTCGCCGAACGCCACAACGGCCTGTGCACTGCCGCGCTCGCCGTAGCGCAACGCCACCGGCTGCACCGGCACACCGGCTTCGACCGCCGCCTGGAAGATGCGTGCATGGAACGGGCCCACCTCGGTACCGCCGCGGGTGCGCCCTTCCGGGAACACACCCACCGGCTTGCCGCTGCGCAGGCGCAGCAGCATTTCCTGCAGCACCCCGCCCAACGACTCGGTGTTGCCGCGCTGGTGGAAGATGGTCTGCCCCTTGGTGGCCAGCCAGCCCACCAGCGGCCAGCCAGCGATTTCGCGCTTGGCCACAAAGCCCATCACCCGCTGGCTGTGCAGCATCGAGATGTCGACCCAGCTGACGTGATTGGCCACGAACAAGGTGGCGCCGGGCAACGGGGTGCCGAAACGGCGCAGGCGAAACCCGAAGATGCGCATCAGGGTGCCCTGCCACCAGCGGATCATGCGCTCGTCCAGGGTGTCGTCGCGGCCGGTGCGGATGCGCGCCAGCGGCGGCGCCACGACACACAGCATGGTAATCGGCAGGCAGACCGTCAGGTGCACGAGCAGCAATGGCACCCGATACAGATAACGGAACCAACGCAGCGCGCCGCCGGCATCGCGCGTGGCGGGCAGGGATGACTCGCTCATTCGAGGAACAGGACCGGAACGGGGAAGGAAGGCGCCACTATTGTGACAGCAGCACGGCCGCCGCGCAGTGCCGGGAGCGGGCGGCGCTGTTCCACCCATGCGCACGCCGGGCGCGCTCAGCCATTGGTGCGCGCCACCACCGCCAGGGTCAGGCGCGAGACACACACCCGTTTGCCGGCCGGGTTGTCGATGGTGATGTCCCAGACGTGGGTGCTGCGGCCCACATGTACCGGGCGCGCGGTGCCGATCACCACGTCCTGATAAGCCGCACGCAGGTGGTTGGCATTGATTTCCAGGCCCACGCACATCTGGGTCGTCATATCCACGCACAGGTTGCCGGCACTGCTGCCCAGGGTTTCGGCCAGCACCACCGAGGCGCCGCCGTGCAGCAGGCCATACGGCTGCTTGGTGCGCGTATCCACCGGCATGGTGGCGCGCAACCAGTCGTCGCCGGCTTCGGTGAACACGATGCCCAACTGCGCGATCAAGGTGTCGCGGCTGGAGGCGTTGAGGGCAGCGAGGTCGACGGGTTCACGAAAGCGCATGGGCATGGGATCGAGTTGGGGAATCGGGAATCGGGAATCGGGAATCGGGAATCGGGAATCGTAAGAGCATCCAGGAGCCCGCGCGATGATTCAACTGCCTGGTCATTTAGGCCACACGGTGCGATGCGATTGCCTGCACGCGCGCATGTGCGCTGCGTTTTTTCAGCGCATGCGGCGGCGCTGCTGCGTGATGCACGTGCGGGGCGCCTGCACGCGCAGTCCCATGTACTGCAGCGGGTACTGCCGATCAGAGGATCGGCACCAGCCCGGCGCCGAAGGCGGTCAGCATCCGCACCAGCAGCCACTTCGGGCCAACATTGACCTCGGGGAAATCGCCTACCGCCACGTAGCACTGGCGGAACTGCGGGTCCTGGCGCTTGAGCGGGAACGGGCAGCCCGGGCCCGGCTGGAATTCGTAGTTGGTGGCGTAGCGCCACGGCCAGAAATCCAGCACCGGCAACGCTTCGGACACCTTGCCCACGCTGTAGTTCAAGCCGCTGAGCACCGGCGGCTTTTCGCGCGGCGCTACCGTCCAGGCGTTGTCGGGGGCGATGTCACGCTCGATGCTGGCGGCCAGCGCCTGTGCAAAGCGCGGATCGTCGATCACCACCGCCGCCTCGGTGTTGTAGTTCTCGCTGCGCGGATCGAAGTTGTGCGTGCCGATCACGCCGATGCGGCGGTCCACCACCAACGATTTGGCGTGCAGCCCCATGCGCGCACCGGCGCGCGTCACCGGCAACGGCTTGTTGACCGCGCGGGTACCCAGGAACGAGGGCCGGGTCTCGGTGCGCAGCACGCGGCGGTCGACATCGCTGCCGCCGGGCGTACGCCCGCCACCACCACTACCACCGCTGCTGCCACGCACCGCATTGCCGGCCGCACTGCCGCCGATCAGGCGATTGCTGCGGTCGTTCTCGGCGGCCTCGCCCGCGGCGGCCGTCAGCGGGTCGGGCAGCAGGTTGGCGTAATCCACCGGCGCATCCAGCGGGAACGGCTTGAACTCATACACGTTGAAGCCCAGCTCGCGCATGTTGCGGCGTTTGAACTTGTACGACAGCGCATACACGATGGGGTTATCGGTGGCCGCCAGGCTATTGGTGGACACCACGATGCGCGGTGGCTGCGCGCGCTTGCGCAAGGTGCGGAAGATTTCCTGCGCGGGATCGGACAACACCAGATACGGCGTCTGCAGCAGCACTTCCTGCTGCGCTCCGGCGATCAGGCTGTCCAGCTCCGGCGCGGTGGACACCGCCTTGGCGCCGTGTTCCTTGCGGTGTTTCTGTGGCAAGTCGGCCACGTACAGCACACGCTGCACCGGCATTGCCGGGGCCACGAAGGCAGCCTGCACGAACTGCGGATCGTTGGCTTCGCGGTCCACCCGCGCCACCCGCTCGGGCCGGCGGAACTTGGCCGGCGGCATGGCCTGTGGGCCGTCGTCCAGCAACAGCCGCCCGACATCGTTGAGCCGCTCGGCCGGGACACTGCGGCGCGCGTTCCAGAATGCATCGAAGTTGACCGCCATCGCGCGCACTTCCGGCCCGGCCAGAATCACGTCGCGGTCGCGGAAGTTGTACTCGCTGTCCCAGTCGAAGTAGTCGTCCTGGTAGTTGCGTCCACCAACCACGCCGAGCACATCGTCCACCACAAGCAGCTTGTTGTGCATGCGCTGATTGAAGCGGCGGAAACAGCACACCACGCTGCCGGCGTAGTCGAAGTAGTTGAGCTTCACCTTGCCGAAGGTGGGGTTGTAGATGCGCAGCTGCAGGTTTTCGTGGCTGCTGGCCAGCGCGCCCAGGATCTGCAGATCGGCGATCGCCGAGAGCTGATCGATCAGGATCCGCACCTTGACCCCGCGTTGCGCGGCGGCGGTCAGCGCGTCCAGCACCATGCGGGCGCTGTCGTCCTTGTCGAAGATGTAGGTCTGCAGGTCGATGCTGCGGGTGGCGCTGCGGATCAGGTTCAAACGCGCAACCAGCGATTCCTCGCCGTGGTCCACGATGGTGGCGTAGTGGCGTGGCGCTGCAGCGGTGGAGGCGGCGATGGCGTCGCCACCCAGTGCGCGCAGCGGCGAGGGCTGGGCGCAGCGATCGGCCTGGGTGCAGGTGACCACGGTGCTGCGCGCGGCCACGGCAATGCCGGCGGCGCGGTGACGTTCGGTTTGCGACAGGCCGGCGCATCCGGTGCCGAGCAACAAGGTTGCCAGCACAAGGATCCTCAACAAGGACGTCACGGGCGCCGGACCTCCTGCAGCCGCCCACGTAGAATGAACGTCACCCTGTCGCCCAGGGCCATCTGCCACGCATTCATTCCGTAACGTCCACGCAGGACCGTACCTCGACTGATCACATCGCAATCATAGCCCGGCCGCGCGCATTCAGCCGGCACCACATGCAGGGTCTCCACATGGGTGATTCCGCGGATGGTCAGGTTGCCGGTGATCTCGCCGCCTTGCTTCACCACCTCGGCGGAGTACGGAAACGACTCGAATTCCACCACCGGATACTGCGCCACGTTGAAGAAATCCTCGCCGCGCATCCACGCGGTGTAGCGGTCCTTGCCAGGGATTTCCACCTGTGCGGCATCCAGACGGAAGCGCACCTGCTGGCGCCCGTCCGCCGATTCGGTCAGTTCACCCCGGAACCGCGGGAACAATCCCTCGATCTTCATCCCGAAGCGGGTTCTGATCTCGAACCCGAAGCGCGATTGCACCGGGTCGATGGCATGCACCTTCTGCTGGGCCACGCAGGGCAACGCGACCCACAGCGCGAGCCAGGCTACCCAGCGCAGCGACAGTGGCACGGATCAAGGCCACCAGAAGGCGGTCAGCCGGGCGATGCCAGGTTCGATGGCCGCATCCAGCGGCAAGGCCAGCAGGGCGATCGAAGCGGTGGGCATGCCGCGGTAGTCGCCGGTCTGGCCGCTGTGCATCAGCGCGGCCAGGCGTTCCAGGCCGGGGTTGTGGCCCACCAGCAGTAGCCGTTCGGCCTCGCGGTGCTCGTCCAGCACGCTGGCCAAGGTGCCCGGGGTGGCCTCGTAGATGCGCTCGTCCAGGCGTTGTTCGATATAGCCGGTGAGCTCGAGCACCGCCTCCAGGGTTTCGCGGGAACGCCGGGCCGGCGAGCAGAGCACGCGGTCGGGCACCAGGTGTTGTTCGCGCAGCCAGCGGCCGGCGGCTTCGGCCTCGGCAATGCCGTGCGGCGACAAGGGTCGGTCGAAATCTGCCTGGCCGGTGTCGGCCGGTTCGGCGTGGGCGTGTCGGAGCAAGATCAGTTCGCGCATAAGAGCTTTCCGGTCCTAGGCTTTCTTGAGCCACTTCAACAGCGGCTCCCAGTCCTGTTGATGGTCGCGCACCTGCGCAGAGCGGTAGTCGAACAAGCTGCGCCCCAGCCCGGCCATCACCACGTAGGCCTGGGTGTCGCGCAGCTGCGTCACCAGCGGATACGGCCAGCTGCCGATCATCTCGGCGGCCTGTTGCGAGGTCTGGGTCCACGGCCGGGCGCGGTTGAGCACCAGGCCCACGGGCAGCTTGCGCTGGTGCACGCGCGGCACCTTGGCCAGGGTGTTGAGGAAGCCGACCACCGCTTCGATATCCAGCGCAGAGGACAGCACCGGCACCACGATGGCGTCAACATGGTCCAGGAAGCCGCTCAGGTCATCGGCCATCGCGCCGGCCGGCGCATCGATGATCAGCTGGTCGGTGCCATCGGGCACGGCGGCCTGCCAGTTGCGGCGCCGGGTGGCGTCGATTGGCAGGACCGCGCTTTCCAGACTGGCGCGGCGTTCCGCCCAACGGGTGGACGAGCCCTGTGGATCGGCATCTGCCAGCACGGTGCGCTGGCCTTGCAATGCCGCGTGTGCGGCGAGGTTGGTGGCGATCGTGGTCTTGCCTACGCCGCCTTTGGAGCCGGCCACCAGGACTGTCTTCATGCACGCCTCGCTTCCGGGAGCAAGCCGGCAGCGTACACCGCGGCCGGGTGAGGAAGTAGTCGAAACACGTTAAACGCACCACGGCGTTGTCTATCGCAGTGCAGCATCGTGTGGGTGCGGGAATGCAGGCGTTGGCACCAGCCATCATGCGTAGCGCTTGCCCAGCGCTGCGGTGATACCTCCAAAATGCAACGCCCGAGCCAGCGAGATCAGCGGACACGGGCACAATGGTGTGGGTGTGGCTGATCGGCAGCGCACATGCGCACGCACGCGCAGCGCGCCCGAACCAGGCGCCCTGTCGATCGGTCTGCAGTTGAAGACCTGCTCAACCGCAAGACAACCGCGCTGCCTGCTGCTCCGACGCGCGTGCTGCGCGCGGCCTTACTGCACCGAAGCGCTCGGCTGCCAGCCGGCCGGCGGTTGCGTGGCAATGCCCTGGCGCTGCAGCAGCGCACGCAAGGCCGGCACTTCACCGTGCGCCAGCACCGCATCCCCATCGGACACCAGGCCTCTACCAGCGCCGGCAAGGCCCTGCTGTTGCTGCTGCAGCCATGCCAACTCACGTACCCGGGCCTGCCACCGCGTGGCATCGGCGCCACTGCTGAGGCTGGCCATGCGCTTGGCACCGATCAGTGCGGTGGCCAGCGTGGACTCGTCCTTGGCCACATTGCCCAGCACCGCCATGCATTCGTCGCGCAGCGCTGGAGTCACCGTGGCCGGATCGCAACGGCGTACCACCGGGCTCAATGCCGGCAATGCGTGCGCGGACCACGCCGCCATTGCAAACAGCATCGCGGTGTCTGCGCCGGTGGAGGGCAGGCCACGTGCATCGAGCTGCGAGCGCAGGCTGACCGAGGTCAGCACCGGCCATTGCACATCGGCATAAGCAGCGTGCAAGGCCTGGCCCAGGGCCAACGCGCCACTGTCGAAATGGTCTGCCTGCACCGCGGCCTGCCAGGCGCGCTCGGCGGCGGCGGCATCGCCACGCCGTTGCGCCGCTGCGTAGGCGCGCAGATGCACATCGGCGTTGCCGGCATCGGCCTGCTCCAGGAAGGCGAGCGCGGCGAGCGGGTCGCAGCGCAAGCCAGCGGGGCAGCCCAGCGCTTCCATCCGCGCCACCAGCAGGTCGCGCGGCCGCGCGTCCAGCGCGCGTTGCAGCCAGGCGCGCTGGAGCGGCGCGTAGCCGGCGCGCGCAGCGTCGGACTCGGCATCGGTTTCGGTGTCGATCCACAACAGGCCGGCCAGATAAAGCGGCCCGGGCTTGCCGCTGTCAGCCATGCTGCGCAGACGTGCCTGCAGCGTCTCGCCGACCTGCTGTCCCCACTGCTGCACCAGCGGATCGTTGGTGGGATCAGCCGTGGGAGTAGCGGCGGGCGCGGCGGAGGCCATGCACGCGCTGCCCAGCCAGAGCAGCACCGTGCTGCCAATCAATCGTGAAGTCCGCATCCGTGTGCCTTGTCCTGTGAGGGCGCGCATGCGCCGCCGGCCAGCATTTCATGCACAGGCACGCGCATCAAGCCGCCAGCCGCGCCAGCAGCCATGCCCAGGCCGGCAGGGTGAGCAGCGACAACAGGATGCTGTAGCCCACCATCGCCGCCGCCAGACGTGGCGCCAGGCGGTGCGAAATCGCCAGCGCCGCGGCGGTAATCATGGTCGGCATGGCCGATTCGAGCACATTGGTCTGCAGCATCTGGCCCTGCAGGCCGAGCGCCCACGACAGCGGCAATGCCAGCACCGGCATGACCGCCAGCTTGAACAGCAAGCCCAGCGCCAGTGGCTTGAGTTCCTGCGCCGGCAAGCGCAATTGCAGCGAAAACCCGACGGCCAGCATCACCAGCGGCAACATCGCATCGGCCAGGCTCTTCAGTCCCGAACCGATCCAGGCCGGCGGCTGTTCGGGCATCAGCGTCAACGCAAAGACCAGCGCCCACAGCGGCGGAAACCGCAGTACCCGCGCCAGGATCATCCGCGCGGTGGGTGGGGTGTCGCCGCTGTAGCGCGCCAGCACGTACAAACCAAAGGTGGACAGCAGCACGAAGGTGCCGAACTGGTCGTAGACCACCGCATACGGCAAGGCGTGGTCGCCGATCAGCGCGCGCACCATCGGAAAGCCGATGAAACTGGAGTTGGTGAATACCACGCACATCAGCAGCGCGGCGTATTCGTCGCGGCGCACGCCGAGCAGACGGCTGCAGCCCCACAGCATCGGCACGATCAGGGCGGTGAGCAGCCAGGGCGTGGCGATGACGCCGCCCAGCGAGGCATCCAGGTGCAGCCGCGGGACATAGGTCAGCACCGAGGCCGGCAGGCAGATGTACAACACGATGCGGTTGAGCACATCGGCGCTGTTGTCCGGCAGCACGCGCAGCCGCGCAAACACCAGCCCGAGCGCCAGCATCGCCAGGATCAACGCAAATGCATCCACCGCCATGGCGTGGTCATGTCTTCGAAACGGGTGTGCAGGATGGCATAGCGCGCGTGCCGGGCTTGCGACCGACTGCAGCGCGGAACGACGCACTTCACCTGGTCTGCGCGTTATTCAGCACAGAGCGCCGATGACACCGCCTGGATGACAACGCTGGCGTGCGCAAGCCACCTGCCCGGCGAGTGATGGCGCAACGAACGCCACCACGGCCTGCACGAATGCAGACGACGCACAGCGCGATTTCAGCGCCGGACTGCAGCGCCGCGCTGTATCGCCAATGCGGCGTTACCCGCGCGCTGCAGATTCACTGCCGCGCGCGTTTGGCTTACGGGAACGCGGGCGGGTTGGCCTGCCAGGCGGCGAAGACCTCGGCCAGGCTGGCGCGGTCGGCCTCGCGCCACTCCGGCAGCAGGCTTGCGTAGTTGGCGGTGCTGCCCCAACGGTCCGGCCAGGTGCGCACGGCAGCGGCGTACCACTCGACCGCTTCCTGCTTGCGTCCGGCGCGCCACAGCCCCAATGCCAGCGTGGTGGGCAACCATGCCGGCGTGGCCGGGCGGCCGTTGGCCAGGTTGGCCCAGTGCTGCAGGGCCTTGTCGGCCTGGTCGGCGCGCAACAGGTCCCAACCGTAGTTCCAGCTGATGGCGCGGTATTGCTGGCTGCCGTTGGACACCAGTGCCAGCGCGCCCTGGTAGAGCTCGTCGCCTAACTGTGTGCGGCCACCGGCATAGGCCAGCGCGGCAAGCTGTGCACGTGGCTCGGCGGCGCGTGCGTCACGCTGCACCATGCTGGCCAGCCGATCCACGACCGCATCGCCCTGCCCCTGCACGGCCACCACCGGTTTGGTCGTGGCACGGTCCTCGTCGAAATAGAACTCCTTGGGCTTGGGCAGGCTCTGCGCCTGCGCCATCGACCACACGCCCCCGAGCAGGGCCAACGCGGCGACCCATGCGTATTGCTTCTTCACTGGCTTTATCCCCTGACAGCAAACGACCCCTTCCCGTCCCCATCCTAACCGCAGCGCGGCGGCTGTGCATCCGCAGGCGGACGGGCGCGTGAAAGGCGACTGTTACAATTTGCACGCCGTTTTGGAATCCCCAGGTTCCAGCCACCCTTTCCGGGCACGCCATGACCAGTACCGCTGCACTTTCATCCCCCGCCTCTGCCAACACGCCGGAGATCGGCCGTGTGGATGCGGACTACACGCTGGAACACAAATACACGCGCGCCGACGGCCGCATTTATTTGTCCGGTGTGCAGGCGCTGGTGCGGCTGCCGCTGATGCAGCACCTGCGCGATGTGGCCGCCGGGCTGGATACCGCCGGGTTCGTCAGCGGCTACCGCGGCAGCCCGCTGGGCGGGCTGGACCTGGAACTGTGGCGGGCGCGTGCGCATCTGGAGGCGGCCAAGGTCACCTTCACCCCGGGCCTCAACGAGGACCTGGCCGCCACCATGGTGTGGGGCACGCAGCAGACCAACCTGTTCCCGGGCGCCACCGTCCAGGGCGTGTATGGCATGTGGTACGGCAAGGGCCCGGGCGTGGACCGCAGCGGCGACGTGTTCAAGCACGCCAATGCCGCCGGCACCTCACCGTTTGGTGGCGTGCTGGCCCTGGCCGCCGACGACCATGCCTGCCGCAGCTCCACCTTGCCGCATGGGTCCGAAGACGAATTCGTCAGCGCAATGATGCCCATCCTCAACCCGGCCGGCGTGCAGGACATCCTGGACATGGGCCTGCTCGGTTGGGCGATGAGCCGCTATACCGGGCGCTGGGTGGGCTTCAAGACCATCGCCGAAACGGTGGAATCCTCTGCCTCGGTGGACGTGGACCCGTTCGCACGCCAGATCGTGCTGCCGGACGACTTCGCGCTGCCGCCAGGCGGGCTGAGCATCCGCTGGCCGGATCCGCCGGTGGATCAGGAGATGCGCCTGCACCGCTATGCGGTGGCCGCCGCGCAGGCATTCGCGCGGGCCAACGGCATCGACAAGCTGGTGCTGGATTCGCCGCAGGCGCGGCTGGGCATCGTCACCACCGGCAAGAGCTATCTGGACGTGTTGCAGGCGCTGGAATACCTGGGCCTGGATGCGCAGGCCTGCGCGCAGATCGGCATCCGCGTCTACAAGGTGGGCATGACCTGGCCGCTGGAGCCGGTGGGGATCACCGCGTTCGCGCGCGGGCTGGACGACATCGTGGTGGTGGAAGAAAAGAAAGCCTTCATCGAGCGCCAGATGAAGGAGCTGTTCTACAACTGGCCGGCCAGCGCCGGCGCACGACCGAGCATCGTGGGCAAGTACGACGAACACGGCGCGTGGATCCTGCCCTCCACCGGTGAGCTCACCCCGGCCACCATCGCCGCGGTGATCGGCAAGCGCATCCAGCGCTTCCCACTGCCGTCGGCGGCCATTGCTGCATCGATCGAACAGCGCCTGCGCTGGATGGAGGCCAAGGAAGCGGAGATGGCGCTGCCGCGCGCGCTGTTCCCGCGCGTGCCGCATTACTGCTCGGGCTGCCCGCACAACACCTCCACGGTGGTGCCGGAGGGCTCGCGCGCGCTCGGCGGAATCGGTTGCCACTACATGGTGACCTGGATGAACCGCTCGACCGACACCTTCACCCACATGGGTGGCGAAGGCGTCACCTGGTCGGGGCAGGCGCCGTTCACCGCCACGCCGCACGTGTTCCAGAACCTGGGCGATGGCACCTATTTCCACAGTGGCTCGCTGGCGATCCGCCAGTCGGTGGCCACCGGCGTCAACATCACCTACAAGATCCTCTACAACGACGCGGTGGCAATGACCGGCGGGCAGCCGGTGGACGGCACGCTCACCGTGCCGGACATCGCGCACCAGCTGCGTGCCGAAGGCATCCACGAGATCGTGGTGGTGAGCGATGACATCGGCAAATGGACGCGCCGGCGCGAGCGGTTCCCCAGCGAGGTGGCCTTTCATGATCGCAGCGAACTGGATGCGGTGCAGCAGCGGCTGCGCACCATCAAGGGCGTGTCGATCCTGATCTTCGACCAGACCTGCGCCACCGAAAAACGTCGCCGTCGCAAGCGCGGCAAGCTGATCGATCCGCCCAAGCGGGTGATGATCAATTCGCTGGTCTGCGAAGGCTGCGGCGATTGCGGCGAGAAGAGTTTCTGCGTGTCGGTGCTGCCGAAGGACACCGAATTCGGGCGCAAGCGCGAGATCGACCAGTCCAACTGCAACAAGGATTATTCCTGCGTGTCGGGCTTCTGCCCGAGCTTTGTCACCGTGCATGGCGGCGCACCGCGCAAGGGCAAGAAGCGCGATGCCAGTACGTTGCTGGACGCCCTGCCCGAACCGCCACAACGCACCACGCTGGAGCAGCCCTGGAACATCCTGATCACCGGCGTCGGCGGCACCGGCGTGGTGACCATCGGCGCGTTGCTGGGCATGGCCGGCCATCTCGAAGGCAAGGGCGCCACGGTGCTGGACCAGACCGGCCTGGCGCAAAAGGGTGGCGCGGTCACCACGCATATCCGCATCGCGCGGCAGCCGGCCGACATTCACGCCGTGCGCATTGCCGCCGGCGAAGCAGACCTGGTGCTGGGCTGCGACATGGTGGTGGTCAACGATTACTGGGCCTTGTCCAAGGTGCGCGACGGCCGCACCCAGGTGGTGCTCAACACCTACGAAGCGATGCCGGGCAGTTTCACCACGCAGCCGGATCTGCAGTTCCCGGCAGCCGAGATCATTGCGGGGGTACGCACTGCTCTCGGCGGGCAGGAGCCCTTGCTGCTGGACGCCACGCAATTGGCCACCGCGCTGCTGGGCGATGCCATCGCCAGCAATCTGTTCGTGCTCGGCTATGCCTGGCAGCACGGCCTGGTGCCGTTGTCGCACGCGGCATTGATGCGCGCGATCGAGCTCAATGGCGCGGCGGTGGCGATGAATCAGCAGGCCTTCGCCTGGGGGCGTTTGGCCGCGGTCGATCTGCCGGCCGTACAACGCGCCGCAGGCCTGGCACCTGCGCTGGACACGGCCGCCCCCGCGCATGCCGCCACGCCGCCATCGCGCGGGCCGGGCAGCTGGGAAGACCACGACATGAGCGGCCAGAGTGCGCCGCGCGCGCTGGCGCAGACCAATGCCGACACCCTGCACGCTGACGGCGATGCGCCGGTGCATCCATTGGATGACGAGCAGCTGGCGCAGTCCCTGGACGAGGCGATCGCGCGGCGCGTGTACTTCCTCACCGACTACCAGGATGCCGCCTACGCCCAGCAGTACCGTGCGCTGGTGGAGCGCGTGCGCACGCACGAGGCGCAACGCGCACCGGGCAGCACCGCACTGAGCACGGCGGTGGCGCGCTACGCCTTCAAGCTGATGGCCTACAAGGACGAGTACGAGGTGGCGCGGCTGTATACGCGCGGCGACTTCCAGCGCCGTGTGCAGCAGCAGTTCGAAGGCGACTACCAGCTGCGCTTCCATCTGGCGCCGCCGTTGTTCGCCAAGAAGGATGCAAACGGGCAGCCCATCAAGCGCGAATATGGGCCGTGGATGTTCAGTGCGTTCAAATTGCTGGCACGGTTGAAGTTCCTGCGCGGCGGCAAACTGGACGTGTTCGGCTACACCGCCGAACGTCGCGGCGAGCGTCAGTTGATTGCCGATTATTTGGCAACGGTGGACACGCTGCTGCAGCGCCTGGACAACGACAACGTGGGCCTGGCCGCGCAGATCGCCAGCATCCCCGAACACATCCGCGGCTACGGGCACGTCAAGGACGCGCACCTGCACGAGGCCAAGGCGCGCGAAGCCGCCCTGTTGGCGCAATGGCGCAACCCCAAGGCACTGCATGTGGTGCAGGCGGCCTAAGCCGCTAACGCGTTACGGATGAGGGATGCGTGGCGTCGATCGTGCGCCACAGGCAGTGGCGGTTTGGCTGCGCGGTCAGCGGGTTTGCGTGACCGATGCGAGGTCTTGGGTTTGAGGTCGCGTTGGATCACGTCCTGGCTTCCAGACCGCGCGTGTACCGCCTGCACGCGATCGCAAGCGCATCAGTTATCGCGGGAAGCGTGGCCCGCGCATCAGGCGGATCGGGCCGCGTACCGTGTCCAGATCCACAGGCTGGCCACGCTGCGTGATGCGCACCACACCCTCGCCCACCAGTGCGGCCGCGGTGGCGCGCACCTGCGGCATCAGCGCGCGCCAGATCGTGGCATCCTCGCTGAGTGCGCGTGCCACCTCCGACGGGCAGATCGAGTGCTGCGGCTCACGCCGTGCGAGCAGGTCGACGATCAGCGCCGCCATCTGCGCGTCGTCAGGTGCCTGCACCGCGTGCGGCCGCGGCGTCAGAGCGGGCGTAGCAGCCGCAGGCCGAACCAATCCTTGGCATCGTTCCAGCCATGCGTCACCTTGAGGCCGGCCGCGGCGGCCAGTTCAGCGAAGCGGGCGTCGGTGTACTTGTAGCTGTATTCGACCTGCATCGCCTCGCCTTCGGTGAAGGTGAATTCCTGCCCGCCCACGTGCACACGTTGCGCGCGCTGGCTGACCAGGAAGGTTTCGATGCGGCCGCGTTCGCGCGCATACACCGCGCGATGGCGGAAACCCTCCAGGTCGAAATCACTGCCGATCTCGCGGTTGAGCCGTGCCAGCAGATTCACCGTGAATTCGGCGGTGACCCCGGCAGCATCGTTGTACGCCGCCTCGATCAGCGCGGCATCCTTGTCCAGATCGATACCGATCAAGGCGCAGCCATCGGCGCCCATGGTCTGGCGCATCGCATCCAGCAATTCAATCGCGGCGGTGTCGGTGAAATTGCCCAGCGTCGAGCCGGGGAAGAACACCACGTGCCGGCGTGCCGGGCGTTGTGCGGCCGGCAGCTGCAGCGGCCGGGTGAAGTCGGTGCACACCGGCAACATCTGGATCTGCGGAAATTGCTCGGCCAGGCGCGCGGTGCTTTCCAGCAGCGCGGTCCGCGAGATTTCCAGCGGCGTATAAGCCACCACATCGCGCAGGCCCTGCAACAGCAATTCGGTCTTGCGGCCACTGCCGCTGCCATACTCCACCACGTGCACGCCCGCGCCGATCGCCTGCGCGATCGAGCTCATGCTAGCCTCGAGCAGGCTCAGTTCGGTGGTGGTGAGGTAGTACTCGGGCTGGCGGGTGATCGCTTCAAACAACTGCGAGCCGCGCGCATCGTAGAAATATTTCGACGGCAGCGTCTTGGGCGTCTGCGACAGGCCGGCCAGGGCATCGGCGGTGATGTCGTCCGGCTGCGGGCGCAGGTCGGTCAGCGCGGCATGCGCGCGTTGGGTGGCGTGGGCGGCGGCGTTCACGGCAGATCCTTGGCTAGGCGCACGCCGGCAAATTGCCAACGCGCATCGGAGGGGAAAAAGTTGCGGTAGCTGGCGCGCACATGGCTGGCAGGCGTGGCACAACTGCCGCCGCGCAAGACCCATTGCGCGTTCATGAATTTACCGTTGTATTCGCCCAGTGAGCCGGGCCAGGGCGCGAAGCCGGGATACGGCAGATACGCGCTGCCGGTCCATTCCCACACATCGCCGAACAGCTGTTGCAGACCGGTGTCCACCGCATCGGCCGCGCGCGGATGCAGGGCATCGCTGTCGACGAAATTGCCGTGCACGGCAATGCCGGTGGCGGCCTGTTCCCATTCGGCTTCGGTGGGCAGGCGTGCGCCGGCCCAGCGCGCGAATGCGTCGGCTTCGAACAGGCTCAGATGGCACACCGGCGCATGCGCATCGCGCACGCGCCAGCCTTCGAGGGTGAACTCGCGCCCGTCCGCATCCCAGTACAGCGGATGCTGCCAGCCCTGCGCCTGCACCATTGCCCAGCCATCGCTGAGCCAGGCGCCGGCGCTGCGGTAGCCACCGTCATCGATGAACTGCTGGTATTCGGCATTACTGACCACACGGTGCGCCAGTGCATGCGCACCGACCAGCACGCGGTGGCGCGGCGATTCGTTGTCGTAGGCGAAGGCCTCGGCCTGCGGCCACGACGCTGCGCCAATCTCCACGATCTGCTCGTCGCGCGCATGCCAGCGCAAGGCGCTAGAGGCCGCCGCCGGCACGGGCTGGGCCTCGCGGTAAGCCGGCTGCAGCGGATTGCTCCACAGCGCATGTTTGATGTCGGTCAACAACAGTTCCTGGTGCTGCTGCTCGTGCTGGATGCCCAGCTGCACGATGGTGCAGGTGGCCTCGTCCAGCAGGCCATCGCGCAGGCGGCGCTGCATCTGCGCATCGACGGCCGCACGGTAGTCACGCACCTGTTGCAGCGATGGCCGCGACAACACACCCCGGCGCGCGCGCGCATGCATCGGGCCCACGCTTTGGTAGTAGCTGTTGAACAGGAAATCCCACGCCGGGTCGAACACCACGTACTGCGGGTCGGTCTGCAGCACGAAGCGCTCAAAGAACCAGGTGGTGTGTGCCAGGTGCCATTTGCTGGGGCTGGCATCGGGCATGCTCTGCACCATCGCGTCTTCCGCGCTCAAGGGTGCGGCAAGACGATCGCTGAGCGCGCGGGTCTGCGCGTAGCGTTCCAACAGCGTCAGCTGCTGTTGCTGGTGATCGACCAGCAGGGGTGATTGTGCAGACATCGCCATATGCTTGGGGAGCGACCGTGAACGCGCCGTGTGGGCGGCATGTCGCTGCGCGTTAAGCTGTGCGCATGAGCGCCGCGCCGTTGTCCCGTTCGCTACCCACACCCCTGGATTGGTCGCAGCGGGAGCAGGCATTCGTGCTGCCCCCGGCCGTGACGTATCTGGATGCCGCCGCACGCGGGCCCATGCTGCGGGCCGTGCAAACGGTGGCGCACCAGGCCATCGATGCGCTGGCCACGCCATGGCAGTTGTCGTTCGCTGCATGGGTGGAGCAGATCGAGCAACTGCGTGCGTTGGCCGCGGGCCTGTTCGATGGCGATACCGATGCGGTGGCGCTGGTGCCCTCGGCCGCACACGGGCTGGCCACGGCCGCGCGCAACCTGCACCTGCAACGCGGCGAGGCCGTGTTGGTGCTGGAAGGACAGTTCCCCTCCAACCTGCTGATCTGGCAGCGCCGCTGCGCCGAGGTGGGCGCGCAGATCGTCGCGGTGCCGATGGCAGCGGAGGAGCCCTTGACCGAGGCGGTGCTGCGGGCGATCACCGAGACTGCGGCGCTGCGCGTGGTGAGCCTGCCGCACGCCTATTGGCTGGATGGCCGGCAACTGGACCTGGACCGCATCAGTGACGCCGTGCACGCGCGCGGTGCGGCGCTGGTGCTGGACCTGAGCCAGAGCCTGGGGGTGTTGCCAACCGATCTGCCGCGCTGGCGGCCGGATTTTGTGGTCAGCGTGGGCCATAAATGGCTGCTGGGCCCGATGGGCCTGGCGTGGCTCTGGGTGGCGCCGCGCTGGCGCACACGCGGTGTGCCGATCGAAGAACACTGGAGTGGCCGCGATGCAGGTAGCAGTTGGGAATTTCCCATCGCCGCAGCGCCCGACTACCGCACCGGCGCGCGCCGCTACGACGCCGGTGGCGTGGCCGACCCGCTGCGCCTGGCCATGGCGACCGCCGCCTTGCAGCAGATCGCCGCCTGGCAACCGGCACGGATCGCGCACGCATTGGGCGCGCTCACCGCGCAGTGGGACGCCGCGCTGCAAGCGCAGGGGCTCGCCAGCTGGTGCACGCCAGGCCATGCGCCGCATCTGACCGCGCTGCAACCGCCGGCTACGCAGCTGGAGTCGGTAGCCGCCACGCTGCGTGCGCTGGGTGCGGTCTGCACCCAGCGACACGGGCGCTTGCGCATTGCCCCGCACCTGAGCGTGACCGGGCAGGCGCTTGCAGAGCTGGTGGCTGCGCTGCCGCGTGGGTGAATGGTGGGTTGCCGACGTGCGGCGCGGGTGGCCCAGGGGCCAGTAGGAGCGCGCTTGCGCGCGATGAGGCGTTATCGGTAACGCCTCATCGCGCGCAAGCGCGCTCCTACGTGGTTCATGCGGTAGTTCGGATTTGCTGAGTAGCGCACGCGGTGAGCGTTTTTTGCGGGTGCTTCTGTCTGTCATCATCCGCTGAGCTTTGATCGTGCCGGCATCCCACCTTTGTAGGAGCGGGCCTGACCGCGATGAGGCTTGCCCTGCAAACCGCTCCTGGGCGACTCATGCCCCGATGCGCGTAGGAGCGCGCTTGCGCGCGATGGGGCGTTACCGATCAAGCTCCGTCGCGCGCAAGCGCGCTCCTACCGTGCAGTTGCTCAACTGCGCTGACTCAGGCGTAGCCCGCGTGGGGTGACCCAGCGCTCCAGGCCTTCGAACAGCGCCTGCACCAGCAAGGCCAGCACGGCGGCGGGAATGGCGCCTTCCAGGATCAGGCCGATATCGTCCAGGCGGATGCCGGTGAGGATCGGCTGGCCGTAGCCGCCTGCGCCGATCAACGCGCCCAGGGTGGCGGTGCCCACATTGATCACCGCCGCGGTCTGGATGCCGGCCACGATCGTGCGGCGCGCGATCGGCAGTTCGATGCGCCACAAGCGCGTCCATGCCGGCAGCCCGATCGCTTCGGCGGTCTGGCGCAACTCGCGCGGGATCGAGGTCAGCCCGGCATGCGTGTTACGCACGATCGGCAGCAAGCTGTAGAGAAACAACGCCGCAATCGCCGGTTTGGCGCCGATGCCGAACAAAGGGATCATGAACACGAACACCGCCAGCGACGGCAAGGTCTGCAGTACGCCGGTCAGCGACAGCACCAACTGACCAAGCCGCGGCCGGCGCGCGGCCAGCACGCCGAGCGGCAATGCGATCACTAAGGCCAGCCCCAGCGAGATGCCCACCAGGGCCAGGTGCTCCCAGGTGTGCTGCAGCAAGCGCGCAACGCGGCCATCGGTGGCCGATACCGGCGCCACGCCCAGCCATTGCGCGGCCACTGCGGCTTCGCTCTTGCGCTCCAGCTTCACCTGCGCGTTGAGCCGCTGCATGGTGGCTTCGTCGATGCGCCCCTGCAGCCCCTGCAGCGTGGCCACCATCGTCGGCGCACGCTGGGCCAGATCCTTGCGATACAGGAACACCGCCTGGTATTCGGAGAAGTAATGGCGGTCGTCCTGCAACACCTGTAGCTGGTAGTACGCAATTTCCGCATCGGTGCTGTACAGATCGGTGACCTCGATGGCCCCGCTCTGCAGCGCGCGGTAGGCCAGGTCGTGATCCAGCCCGGTGGCGCGCTGCGGCAATGCATAGGCGCCGCGCACGCCGGGCCAGCCATCGGCACGGTGCATGAATTCATTGCTCAGGCCGATCTTCAGGTCCGGATGCCTGGCTAGATCGGACAGGCTGCGAATGCCCAATGCCTGCGCGCGCTCCCGGCGCATGCCGAACGCATAGGTATTTTCGAAGCCCAGCGAGTCGGTCATTGCCAGGCCGCGTGCATCCAGTGCGGCGCGCAGTTCGGCGTGGCTGGCCTTGGGCAGCTGCAGCAATTCCTGCGCCAGCGTGCCGGTGTAATCGGCGTACGCATCGATCTGCCCGGTCTCCAGTGCGCGCCAGAGAATGCGCGTGCCACCGAGCTGGGCGCGGTGCTGCACCTGCACGCCATCGCGCTGGCCAGCGGCGGTGGCGATCTCGCCCAGGATCACCGCTTCGGTGAAGTTCTTCGAGCCGATGGTGACCTGCGCGGCCTGCACCACAGCGCTGCAGTTCAATAACGCAAAAGCCATCAACAGCGCGCGCATCATGCGGCATCACCGATGCTGCGCTGCGCGGTGAGAAAGCGCTGCACGAACGCATCGGCCGGCTGTTCCAGCAGCGTGCGCGCACTGCCCTGCTGTACCACCTTGCCGGCGCGCATCAGCACCAGCGTGTCGGCCAGATACGCGGCCTCGGCAACGTCGTGGGTGACCAGCACCACGGTCTTGCCGAGCTGCGCGAACAACTCGCGCATCTGTGCCTGCAGGTCGTAGCGCACGATCGGGTCCAGTGCACCCAGTGGCTCGTCCAGCAGCAGCGCCGGCGGGTCCAGCATGAGGGCGCGGATCAGGCCCACGCGCTGGCGCTGACCACCGGACAACTCGGCCGGGTAGCGCGCCAGCAGCGCGGGCGGCAGCTGGCACAGCGCGCACAAGGTCTCCAGGCGTTGCGCAATGCGTTGCGGTGCCCAG
Organism: Xanthomonas sp. LMC-A-07; assembly: GCF_030208825.1. NCBI lineage: Bacteria > Pseudomonadati > Pseudomonadota > Gammaproteobacteria > Lysobacterales > Lysobacteraceae > Xanthomonas > Xanthomonas sp. LMC-A-07. The sequence goes on along the minus strand of NZ_JARVTF010000005.1, from coordinate 773,025 downwards.
CCCAGCGTCTGCGCCAGCAGCACCACATTGCTGCGTGCGTCCAGATGCGGGAACAGGCCGCCCTCCTGGATCACGTAACCAATGCGCTGCCGCTGCGCCTGCAGCGCGTCGCGCCGTAGCGGCGCGCCATCGAAGGTGACGCTGCCGCTGTCCGGCCATTCCAGGCCCACCAACATGCGCAGCACGGTGGACTTGCCGGCGCCGCTGGGGCCGATCAACGCAGTGGTGACACCGCTGGCGAACGACAGGCTGACCTGGTCGAGGGCGATGGCCTGGCCGTAGCGACGGCTGACCTGGTCGAGAGTGAACATGCGGCCGAGCTTGCCGGGCGCCGCGTCAGACGGGCGCGAAGGCGCACGTGCGTGCAGGTTTCACCGCGGCGGTGCCAGCAGCTCGCGCGCGCTCAAGTACCCATCGCCATTGGCATCCTGGCGTGCGAAACGCTCCACCAGCGTGGCACGGTGTGCGGCGCGGGTGATCGGCTTGCCGCGCCGGCCCGGCAGCTCCTCGCCTTGCAGCACCCCGTCGTGATCCAGGTCGCGCTGATCGAAGGCGTAGCTCATCCAGGCCAGATATTCATCGCGGCTGACCCGGCCATCGCCATCGGTGTCCATGCGTTGCAGATACTGCTGGCTGTCCTGCACCTGGGCCTGCGCGGCCAACGCCACTGCGCACAGTGCCCCACAGGCCAGCACACGAGGCAGCGCGTGCATCAGCGCACGCACGCAAACGCCCGCGCGCGCAACGCTCGTGTTACGTGCCACTCAGCGCATAACCCTTGAGCCGTGCCGCATACGCCTGCAATGCCGCGTTGCCGCTGGCTTCGGCTTCATGGCACCACTGCTGCAGCTGCTTGAGCCGCTCGGACGCATCGTGGCTGCGCGCTTCCAGCACGGCGGTGAGGCGCGCGCGGTATTCCACCAGCGTGCGCATGCGCGGGCGTTGCGCCACCCAGTGTTGCAATTGTTCGCGCGCATCGGGCTTGAGCCAGCGGCCATCGTCCACCAGGCCCTTGCGCAGGCGGCGCGGCAGCAACTGGCGCAGCTTGGCGCCGGTGGCGGCGGCCTCTTCGCGCAGGGCCGGCTTGAGCACGTTGCGCTGGTAGTCGGTCATGGCCTGGAAGCGGTGCGACAACAGCGCCTTGAGCGTATCGGCATCGGGCACGGCGATATTCGGGCGGATGTCCAGCGACGGCGCCACCCGCAGCACCTTGGCCAGGCCCAGCGCCTGCAGGCAGCGGATCGCGATCCAGCCGATGTCCAGCTCCCAGCGCCGCATCGAAAACCGCGCCGAACTCGGGAAGGCGTGGTGATTGTTGTGCAGTTCTTCGCCACCGATCCACAGCGCCCACGGGGTCAGGTTGGTGGAGGTGTCGGCGGACTCGAAATTGCGATAGCCCCACCAATGCCCCAGGCCATTGACCACGCCGGCGGCCCAGAACGGAATCCACGCCATCTGGATCGCCCACAGTGCGATACCGGGCAGCCCGAACAGCACGCTGTTCACCACCAACAGCGCGATCGGGCCGGCGTTGGCGTGCGGCGTGTACAGATGCCGCTCGATCCAGTCGTTGGGCGCGCCCTTGCCGTATTGCTCGATGTCGGCCTGCTGCGCGCGTGCTTCGCGGTACAGCTCCACGCCGCGCCAGAACACCTGGCCGATGCCCTTGGTCTGCGGGCTGTGCGGGTCTTCCTCGGTTTCCACCTTGGCGTGATGCTTGCGATGGATCGCCACCCACTCGCGGGTGATCATCGAGGTAGTGAGCCAGGTCCAGAAACGGAAGAAATGCGCAATGACCGGGTGGAAATCCACCCCGCGGTGCGCCTGGCTGCGATGCAGGTACAAGGTCACCGCGAAGATGGTGAGTTGGGTGAACACCAGCAGCACGGCCAGCATCCCCCACACGCCCAGGCCGGCGATGCCGGAGGTCAGAACGTCGATGATCGAATCGGACAACATCGGCATCTCCAGGCAGTGCGCCATCGTGTCGGTGGATACAGACATGATGGGGGCGATGGCGGCAAACTTCACCCTTCGGATGCGTAGGGTGCCTCCTACATTCCTAAAGCGGTTCACACGTCTCGTTTCCTTACCGTTACCCGATCCCACCTGCATGTCTGTTGCCGTCGACTCCTCCGCCACACCCGATGCCCCGCCACTGATCGAGCTCGACCAGGCCAGCGTGATCCGCGGCCAGGTGCGCGTGCTGCACGCCTTGCGCCTGCGCATTGCGCTGGGCCAGCACACCGCCATCCTGGGGCCGAACGGCTGCGGCAAATCCTCCTTCATCAAATTGATCACGCGCGAGCTGTATCCGCTGGCGCGTAGCGATGGCCAGCCCGCGGTGAAAGTGCTGGGGCAGACGCGCTGGCAGGTGGACCGCCTGCGCGCGCATCTGGGTATCGTCAGCGGCGATCTCAGCGGCAATCTGGCGCAGATGCCCGAGCTGGATGTGGAAAGCGCCGTGCTCTCCGGGTTTTTCGCCAGCTACGTGGTGCCGCCGCACCGCGAGATCAGCGACGACATGCGCGCACGCGCACGCGAAGCACTGGCGCTGGTGCGCGCATTGCCGTTGCTGGAGCGCCCGTACGCGGAGCTGTCGGCCGGCGAGACACGGCGCGTGCTGATCGCGCGTGCGCTGGTCAATCGGCCACAGGCGCTGTTGCTGGACGAACCCTCCACCGGCCTGGATCTGGTGGCGCGGCAGCACCTGCTCGACAGCATGCGTCACCTCGCCCAGCAAGGCATCACGCTGGTGCTGGTGACCCACCACATCGAGGAAATCGTGCCGGAGATCGATCGGGTGATCCTGCTGCGCGCCGGCAGTGTCCTGGCCGATGGCAGCCGCGCGGACATGCTCACCGACGACCGTTTGTCTGCAGCGTTCGATGGCCCGGTGCGGGTGCAACGCGATGGCGAGCGCTACTGGGCGACGGTGGGCGCTGGCTAAGCGCAGCGATCAAAACGACTGCGCAGCCGCCAGGCGGGCGTTACGTTTTGTTAGCCGCTCTAAGGTTTGCGGTGCAGTGCGATGCGCGGGCTGAGCTGGCGGCCGTGCCATGCGCATTGGCGGCGGCAATGTGCACGCGGCGGGTCGTGCATGTCTGCCCGAAGCGGCGCCCCAACCCTGCCCAACCGGTGCGCCGCGCCATGACGTTGGGCAGGGGACAGCGGGCCGGCCACTGCGCTTAGACTCGGCGCACCGCAGACAGGAGTCGTCCCGATGGCACAGTGGTATTTCCATATTCCCGGACAGGCCGACCGGATCGGCCCGCTCGATGACGCCAGCGCCCGCGCGCATGCGCAGCGCCAGCCCGACGCGCTGGCCTGGCGCGACGGCCTCGACGGCTGGACACCCGCCCGCCAGCTGGCCGAATTGCAGGGCGCCGGCAGCCTGCCGCCGCCGTTGAGCGGCACAGGCGCCGCACGCGCGGACGAGATCGATTACCGCATCGTCGGCAACGACATGCAGTTCGTCGAGGTCGAACTGGACCCGGGCGAGAGCGCGATCGCCGAAGCCGGTGCGCTGATGTACAAGGACGCCGCGGTGCAGATGGACACCGTGTTCGGCGATGGCTCGCACGACGGCCAGGGCGGCAGCAGCGGCGGGCTGATGGGCAAGTTGCTCTCGGCCGGTAAGCGCGTGGTGACCGGCGAAAGCATGTTCACCACCGTGTTCACGCACGCCGGCAGCGGCAAGGCCAAGGTGGCGTTCGCCGCGCCCTACCCCGGCACCGTGTTGGCGTTGCGGCTGTCCGAACACGGCGGCCGCCTGATCTGCCAGAAAGACAGCTTCCTGGCGGGTGCGCGCGGCGTATCGCTGGGTATCGCCTTCCAGCGCAAGATCCTCACCGGCCTGTTCGGCGGCGAGGGATTCATCATGCAGAAACTCGAAGGCGACGGCTGGGTGTTCGTGCATGCCGGCGGCACCGTGGTGGAACGCGACCTGGCGCCGGGCGAACGCATCGACGTGGACACCGGTTGCGTGGTCGCCTACCACGCCAGCGTGGACATGGACGTGCGCCGCATCGCCGGCCTGAAGAGCATGTTCTTCGGCGGCGAAGGCGTGTTCCTGGCCACCCTCACCGGCCCGGGCAAGGTGTGGATGCAATCGCTGCCGTTCTCGCGCATGGCCGGCCGCATGCTGCAGGCCGCCCCGCAGGCCGGTGGCCAACAACGCGGCGAAGGGTCGGTGCTGGGTGGACTGGGGCGCTTGCTGGATGGCGACAACCGGTTCTGATCGCAGCAGACTGGTTGACCGCGGCTGGTGCGACGCGTTGCCGTAAACGCACCAACCGCGGTTGACCGAAGCGCTCTGATGCGGCGCTGATGCGGCGCGGTCTACGCACCGTCGGCATGTGCACTCCAGAGCGCCTGCAGCGCACGCGCAGGCACGCACGCGACGCCGCGTGCGGGTGAAGGCACGCGGCGACACAGTGATTGCTCCCGAATGCGCATCGCCACGCAGGTGGCAGCGCGCTCCGTGCTACATCCCTGAGACAGCCCGGCTGCCGAGGGGACCAATGGGACGCGCGGCGTTAGGGGGTGCGCGTGTATTCTCCCTCGCCTTTCCAACTACGTTTCCGTCGCCATGACTGCGCTCCGTCGCCCACGCTCCCTTGCCTTGCTGTCGCTGATCGGCCTGCTTTCGGCCTGTGGTGGCGAACCGCGTCCCGCCACACCCGCGCCCGTGGTGCAGGCGCCGTCTGCCACTGCGCCCAAGCCGGTGAAGATCGGCGTCGCGCTCGGTGGCGGCGCGGCCAAGGGCTTTGCGCATATCGGCGTGATCAAGATGCTGGAAGCCAACGGGTTTGCACCGGTGGTGGTGTCGGGCACCAGCGCCGGCAGCGTGGTGGGCGCGCTGTACGCCAGCGGCATGGACGCGTTCCAGATGCAGGAAAAGGCCGTGGCGCTGGACCAGACCAGCATCCGCGACGTGCGCTTGTTCTCCGGTGGCCTGGTGCAGGGCCAGAAGCTGCAGGACTACGTCAACGAACAGCTCGGCGGCAAGCCGATCGACAAACTGCGCAAACCATTCGCCGCGGTCGCCACACGGCTGGAAGACGGTGAGCGCACGGTGTTCGTGCGTGGCAATGCCGGCCAGGCGGTGCGCGCGTCCAGCAGCATTCCCGGCGTGTTCGAGCCGGTGACCATCGGCCAGTACCACTATGTGGACGGCGGTGTGGTCAGCCCGGTGCCGGTGGATGCGGCGCGCCAGCTCGGCGCCGAATTCGTGGTGGCGGTGGATATTTCCAGCAAGGCCAGCGGCAAGAATCCCGGCGACCTGTTGGGCACGGTCAACCAGTCGATCTCGATCATGGGCCAGCGCCTGGGCGAGGCCGAACTCAAGCGCGCCGACGTGGTGATCCGCCCCAAGGTCAACGACATCGGCTCGGCCGATTTCAACCAGCGCGGCGCCGCAATCCTGGAAGGCGAACGCGCGGCAATGGCGGTGATGCCGCAGATCCGCGCCAAGATCGCGCAACTGCAGGCGCAGCGCAGCAGCGCCACCCGCAGTGCGGCCGAACAGGCCAAGGCGGCAAAGCAGGAGGCGTACAAGCGCTGCCTGGAAGAACGCTCGCGTTGGCAGAAGTTGCGCGGCAAGGATGAGGAATGCGTGGCGCCTTGATGCGCGTGTTGGTGCGGATGTAGATGCGCGCGGGTCGTACGTCACAGGTCGATCAGCGAAGTACGCGCAAGGTTGATGTGGGCGGTTTTGGCGAGAAGCGATAGACGTCTGTCGTGATAGGACGTGCGTGTGTGGGGATGCGCGTGAACGAACCGCGCGTGTGGCGGGACGTGGTCGCGGCCTAGGCCGCTCCTACAACGGCACGGCGGTTCCGGGTGTGGTGATGGTGTGTCGGGACGGCTTCGCGGCCTAGGCCGCTCCTACGACAGCCGGCGCGTTCTTAGAGCGGCTAACAAAACGTAGCGAGCAGTCGTCAGGTGGGTGCGGACGGCGCGGAGGAACCGGAGTGTACGTGGGTACATGCCGATTCCGAGCACCGGCCTCGCCCGCCTGGCGGCTGCGCAGTAGTTTTGATAGCTGCTCTTAGGGCAATGCGCGCCGTTGGCACACCTGCAACAGCCGCAAGGCCGCCCCTGTAGGAGCGGCCTTGGCCGCGATGCGTTACCGATGACCCCGCAACATCAACCGCAACGCCTCAATACCGCCAACGCAGCGACACGCTGACAAACCGCGGCTCGCCGTAGTTCTGGTAATCCAGGTTGGCCCAGTAGGTCTTGTCAAAGGCGTTGCGCACCGCCAGCGTGGCGGTCCATTGCTCGCTGATGCGGTAGTTGGCGTTGAAATGCACCAGCGCATACGGGTTCTGCACCACGGTCACCGGGGTGGTGGCGCCGCTGCCATCGCCGGTGGGGCGCGCAATGTTGAAGCCGCGGACCGCGCTCTGCCAGCTCACCCCGCCACCGATACTCAGCCGGTCCCACGCGCCTGGCAGGCGCACCTGGGTGGACAGCTGCAGGTAGTTTTCCGGCAGGTTGGCGTAGATCGCATCCGTAGGCGCGCGGGTGACCTTGACGTGGGTGTAGCCGGCATTGATGGTCCAGCCGGGCAGGATCTCGCCGTTGATATCCATTTCCCAGCCACGGCTCTTGGTGCCGTTGACACCGATATAGGCGGAATTGCCGTCCGGTAGCGAGGACTCCGGTTGGGTCATGTCGCGCACAGCAAAGTTGTCCTGCTTTGCCTCAAACACGGCGGCAGTGGCCATCGCATGGCCGTCGAGCAATTGCGCCTTGATGCCGGCTTCCAGGTTGGAACCTTCCACCGGCGCGAGCAGGTTGTTGTCCTTGTCGCGGAAATTCTGCGGGTTGAAGATTTCGGTGTAGCTGGCGTAGAGCGACACGTCCGGCACGATGTCGTACACCAGCCCGACGTACGGGGTGACTTCATCGCTTACTTCGTAGCGGCCGCTGGTGCCGGTGTAGGCGCCGCTGGTATTGAAGGCCTGGGTGCGGGTTTCCCACGAACTCAGGCGTGCGCCGGCGATCAGCGACAACGGGTCGGCCAGACGAAACCGTGTGGAGGCATACACGCCGCGCTGGGTGGTGCGCCCCTCGCTCCGCCGGCCGTTGCGTGCATAGGTCACTTCGGACGCATTGCCGTCCCAGTTGCGGATGTTGGGAATGAAATAGCAGCGCTCGGGCGGACCAAAGGCATTGGGGCAGGTGGCCCAGTCGTCCGGATAGGTCTGCGCCACGCCGTACGAGGTGGATTGGAGATCCTGCCAGCTGCCGCCCACCACCACATCGTGCTGCCGCCCGAACAGCGAGAAACCGCCGGACAGATACACATCCACGCTGTCGCGGGTGTCTTCGGTCTCGCCTACACCAGTGCGCAGGAACATGCCGCTGCCGTCGGCGGCCGGATACCCGGTGCCGTACACACGCAGGCTCTGCACGTTTCCCTTGGTGTGCGCGGCGTTGACGCGCAGCAACCAGTCCTCGCCGATGCGTTGTTCCAGGTTGGCGAACGCGGTGCTGGTTTCGCGCTGCCAGCGCGTCCACTCCGGTGCCAGATTGGTCGAGCGGGATAGATTGGCCAATGTGCCATCGGCCGCAAAGAACGGCACCGTGCCCCAGGTCGAACCGACCGGGGTGTTGTCCTGGCGCTGATAGCCGACGGTGAGGGTGGTGCTCTCGGTCAGGTCGCCTTCCAGCACCGCCATGCCGGACATTTTGGTGTCGTGGTAGCGGTCGTAGTAGTAATCGCGGTCCTGCCAGGCCGCCACCACGCGGCTGCGCCAGCGCCCGTCGCTGGTCAGCGGCGCGTTGACGTCGGCCTGCATGCGGCGGAAATCCCAGGTGCCGGCACTGACCGCGAACGAGGCATCGAACTCCTTGCCAGGGCGCTTGCGCAGCAGGTTGACCGTGGCCGAGGGAATGCCGGCGCCGGTGAGCAGGCCATTGGCGCCGCGGATCACCTCAATGCGGTCGTAGAAGACGGTGTCGTATTCCTGGTTGGTCGCACCGCTATAGGTGGGCAGGCCGTCCACCTGGAAGTCGGTGATCTGGAAGCCGCGCGCGAAATACAGCGGGCGCTGGGTGTCGTAGAAGGACACGTTGACGCCAGTGACGTTGCGCATCACATCGTCGATGCTGAAGAGCGATTCGTCTTCCAGCCGCTGCAGCCCGATCACACTCACCGACTGCGGGGTTTCCTGCAGGGTCAGCGGCAGGCGCGTGGTGGTGGCCGGCTGCGCGCGGCTCACCGTGCCGTTGACGCTCACCGCGTCCAGCGTCTTGGCGTTGGCATCGGCATCGGCCAGGTCGGCGGCACGCGCGGCGGCGGGCGTCATCGTCAATGCGCACAACAGCGCAGCGGACAGCGTGGCCAGAGGAAGGGTCTTGGCAGGCATCGGGGGTCTCATCGATCGGGCAGACGCAGCGCGTCAGTGACAGGAAGCGGCAGGCACGCGTCGGCATCCACCCGGACGACAAGCTGGCTGGCCCGGTGGGCTGGCGGTTCGACGGGGGACACGGCTGGACGCTGCCAGTGTTATGCAAATGTAAATCGTTATCGTTTGTTGGGCAAGCGCACGCAACCGGGTGCGGCGCTGTGCCGCGCTCGCTGGCGCGAGGACACCGCTGGCAACCCCGGCGGTCTAAGCCCCACGCGCTTACGCCAGATGCGAGAGCGGCAAGCCTTCCGGGGCCTTCACCGTGCGCAGTACGAAGCTGGAATTCACATCCGACACGCCGGTGGCGTTGAGCAGGCGGTCCAGCAAAAACCGCGAGAAATGCTCCAGATCGCGCACCTGCACCTGCAGCAGGTAATCCATGTCGCCGGTGAGTGCCCAGCAGGCCACCACCTCGTCCCAGCCGCGCACGCCGGCGGCGAAGTGCTCGATGTCCTGCTGGCCGTGCTGTTCTAGCTGTACCCGCACGAAGGCCTGCAGGCCCAGGCCCAGCGCGCGCGCATCCAGGCGCGCGCCGTAGCCGGCGATGATGCCGGCCGCTTCCAGCCGCTGGGTGCGCCGCAGGCAGGCCGAGGCCGAGAGATTGACCTGCGCGGCCAGCTCGGCGTTGCTGCTGCGCCCCTGCGTCTGCAGCAACGCGAGCAGGCGCAGATCGGTGCGGTCCAGGGCGATTGGTTGATCCATATGTTGTGCAGCAACAAGTGATGACGCACGAATCTTGCGTCTAACGGCCGCCGGTGCGCAACATTCGCAATCCCGTTGCGTGCCCATTTGGCTAAGGTGAAGCCATCCGTTTCGGGAACCACACCGCATGAACACTGCGCCGCGCCGCGTCGAGAACCAGCTCACCGACAAGGGCTATGTGCCGGTCTACACCACCGCGGTGGTAGAGCAGCCGTGGGATGGTTACAGCGCCGACGACCACGCCACCTGGGGCACCTTGTACCGGCGGCAGCGCGCGCTGCTGGTCGGGCGGGCCTGCGATGAGTTCCTGCAGGCGCAGGATGCGATGGGCATGGACGACACCCAGATTCCGCGCTTTGACGCGCTCAACGCGGTGCTGCAGGCGACCACCGGCTGGACGCTGGTCGGTGTGGAAGGGCTGCTGCCGGAGCTGGATTTCTTCGATCATCTGGCCAACCGGCGCTTCCCGGTGACCTGGTGGATCCGCCGCCCGGACCAGATCGACTACATCGCCGAACCGGACCTGTTCCATGACCTGTTCGGGCACGTGCCGCTGCTGATGAATCCCCTGTTTGCCGACTTCATGCAGGCCTATGGGCGCGGTGGCGTCAAGGCGCACGGGATTGGCCCGGACGCGTTGCAGAATCTTACCCGGCTGTACTGGTACACGGTGGAATTTGGGCTGATTGCCACGCCGCAGGGGCTGCGCATCTACGGCGCGGGCATCGTCTCGTCCAAGGGCGAATCGCTGCATTCGCTGGAATCGGCGGCGCCGAACCGGGTGGGCTTCGATCTGCAGCGGGTGATGCGCACGCGCTACCGCATCGACAGTTTCCAGAAGACCTACTTCGTCATCGACAGCTTTGCGCAGCTGATGGACGCCACCGCCCCGGACTTCACCCCGATCTATGCCGTGCTGGCGCAACAGCCGCAGGTGCCGGCCGGCGAGGTGCTGGCAAGCGACCACGTCCTGCAGCGCGGCAGCGGCGAAGGCTGGAGCCGCGACGGCGACGTGTGAGGGGCTGGTGGCGCTGGCGTGTTCGGCGTGGCGTGTTGGCGTCGGCGCCGCTTCGTCGACGATGAGGATGACGACGGTGCGCTAGCGCCTGCAATCTTGTGCGAAAGATGTCTTTCTGAGGTCTGTAGAGCGTTACCAACTTCGCTGGTACGCGCCGCATGCAGCATCACTGCATCACTGCAATCCCTACAGCCTTTAGGAACTACGTCGGCGAAGGTACTAGCAGGCGAATGCACCCGCATTGCTGTTCCTTGCGCCACGCGGCCGCTCCACCGCCGCTGCAGGGTTCGACCGTGGCGGATCGCCGGGCAGCCAAAGCGTCAGTCAGCGGGTCGAAACACCGCAAGCGCGCTCGACCTCGGCGCACCGACTCGACAGCACCCCCGGCCCGCACTAAGGTCGGGATTCCCCACACCGTTGCTGCCCATGGACCTGACGCACCTCCGCATCCGGCGCTTGGAGCTGGACGACACGCGCCTGCTGTTTACGCTGGACAACGGCATGCGCATCGACGAGCCGATCCAGGCGCAGCGGCTGCTGGCCAAGGCCACGCCAGCGCAGCGCGCGCAGTGGCAACTCACCGACGACAGCCATGGCGTGAACTGGCCGGCCGTGGCGCCGCCCAGCGCGCAGGGGCTGCTCAACATGCCGATGCTGTTGTGGCGCCGACGCACCGCACGCGCACAGGCGCGGCTGGTGGCGATGCGCGGGCGCTTCGATGCACTGACGCCGGGCGAGCGCGAGCTGGTGGCATTGGCCCGCCTGGACGCGGACATGAGCGACAGCGGCTACGCGCGCTACTTCGACCACTGGGATGCGCTGACCCGCAGCTGTGCGCTGCAGGCGCTCACCGCGATGGGTGCAAGCCAGGTGCGCCAGGCGATCGATGGCCTGGGCGCGGTGTTCGAGCGGCTGGAAGAAGACCCGGATCTGCTCAGCATCGAAGACATTCTCGATGCGATGAGCGAGACCGACCGTCAGCGCGTGGATGGCTGGGAAGAGGTGTATTACCGCCAGTCCAGCGCGCTGGCGCGATTGGGGTTGATCCACTACGGGGTGGACAAGGCCTGAGGCAGTTGCGTTGGTGGTTGAGCCGCGCCGCAGACCACTTCGATGTGGCAGTCCTGCGGCCGCACTGCACCGGACAGCCTGCGGTTGATGCACTCGGCTGCGCGACATGCAACTTGCAACTTGCAACTCGGTAACGCGGTAACGCGGTAACGCGGTAACAACGTACACGCGCTGCGTGCTCGGCGAACGGCGCATTCTTTTCGGCAACGCATCGCGACATCGAGCTATGCGTCGCACTGCACCGAGCCTCGGCACCGCAGGTGCCTCAGGATTTGGCAGCCAGATACGTCAGCAGGATCACCAGATCCTCCTCGCCCACTTGCTGCAGCGCATGCGTGCTGCCGGGGCGGGTGAGCAGTGCATCGCCGGCGCCCACTTCGTACTGTTGGCCATCCAGCGCGTACAGGCCGCGACCGCTGACGACGTAGTAGATCTCGTCCTTGTCGTGCAGATGCAGGCCGATGCCGGCGCCCTTGTGCAGCACGCGCTTGCGCAACACGAACTTCAGCTCCGGCGCGTCGGCAAAGAACGGATAGGCGGTGGTGGGGCCGGCGCCGCCGTGTGGGCCGGGTTGGCTGCGCGGCAGATCGCGCTCATGCACCACCAGCGAGGGATGCGCCTGCGCGGCGCGGCGCGCAGCGGTGTCCGGCGCCGCGCCGCAATCGGCATCGCGGCGGAGCTGAGGTTTCAGCGCCGGCTGCAGTTGCACCCAGCCGTGCACGACCAGGCACGCAATGGCGGTGGCGCCGGCCTGGCTGAAGTGGGTGCCATCGGTCTTGGCTTGTTCGGGCACGAACAGGAAATACGGTTTGGCCGCCTGTTCGCCGAGCGCGCGGATCCAGTCGCTGGAGCTGGCGTTGAGATCGATCAGGCCCACCTGCTCCTGCGCGGCCAGTTGCTGCATGGCCAGGGTGTAGCGGCCGTGGGTGTCGAGCAGCGCGCCGAAGTCGTAGAGCAAGCGTGCGGCCGGGGTGATCAGGATCGGCGTGGCGCCTTTGTCGCGCGCGGTGGCAATAAAGCGGCGCAGGAACTGCAGGTAGTCGCCTTGCGGATCGGTGTAACGCGTGGCGTCTTCGCGCTTGGCGTCGTTGTGGCCGAACTGGATCAGTAGCACGTCGCCGGCACGGATGTCCTTGGCGATGGCATCCAACCGCCCTTCGGCGATAAAACTACGTGTGCTGCGCCCGCCCTTGGCGTGGTTGTGGACCTGCCACTGCGCGGGGTCGAACCAGCCTTGCAGCATCTGGCCCCAGCCAGCTTGCGGTGCGCGATCCGGGCCGTACTCGGCGGCGGTGGAATCACCGGCGATGAAGATGTGGTGTGGATTGGCGCGGGCGATGTTTGCCAAGAGCAGCAGCAACGATGCGAAGAGAAGCAGACGCATGGTGGCTCCGGAAAAATGTTTAGGACAGCGCGGTGTCCCTTCTCCCATCGGGAGAAGGTGCCCGAAGGGCGGATGAGGGTGCGACTGCATTGGAAATGTTGGACGGTACTGCCGTCGTCTCAAGCTTTCTTCGTTTGGAGTTGCTGTCTTCCGCCGTACCCTCACCCCAACCCCTCTCCCGGCGGGAGAGGGGCTTTAGCGCAGCGGGCTGGTTAAGCAGCTGCTGCAGCGGCTTCGCTCTTGCCGAGCAGGCCGGCGACGAAGCTGCGGATCTCCGCGTCCTGGGCGTTGTCGAAGAAGCACTGCTGGAAGCGCGCACCGCCGATCGCCTGCTTGATCAGCTCCGGGTCGATCGCGCGCAGGCCGTCCAGGTAAGACTTGGCGGTGGCCTGCTTGACCTGGGTCAGGATGCCGGCGTTGGCGGCCTGCGATTCGCGACGCTCGGCCGGGTAGCCCAGGCCACGCTCGCCGCTGAAGGCCTTTTCGAAGATGTAGCGCACGTTGATTTCCGCGCCCCAGCCGTAGCCCTTGGCGAACGCCAGCGACAACGCGTTGCCGTTGTTGACCTGCGCGAACAGGTAGGCGTCGGTCGGCTCGATGCAGTAGCCGCAGAACACGCCCGGGTGTGCGTTGAGCGACATCATCGCGCCCTGGCCGGTGCCGCAGCCGGCGACCACGAAGTCCACGGCCTTGGCGTTGAGCAGCAGGCTGGCGACGATGCCCAGGTGGATGTAGGTCAGGCGGTGGTCGTTGTCGCCGTCCATGCCGACGTTGAACACGTCATGGCCCTGCTCACTGGCGACGTCGTTGAGCTGCTGCAGGATCACCGGGTTCTTGGCGGCCTGGCTAAACTCATTCATGAGTGCGATTTTCATGGGAATGCTCCGATTTCGTTGGGGAAGTTGGTTGGAATGTGGTTGATGCGTGCCTGCGTGGCGGACGTCATGCATGTCGGGCTCGTGCGCGTGCATACCGACCCTCATCCGCCCTGCGGGCACCTTCTCCCGGTGGGAGAAGGAAACGACGCATTTTTCTCAGCGCGCCAGCCAGCCGCCGTCGACCGGGATGATCGCGCCGTTGACGTAGTCCGAGGCGCTGCTGGCCAGGAACACCGCCGCGCCGCCGAGGTCGGCCGGCACACCCCAGCGCGCGGCCGGGATGCGGTCCAGGATGGACTTGTTGCGGTCCTGGTCGGCACGCAGCTGCGCGGTGTTGTCGGTGGCCATGTAGCCGGGGGCGATGGCGTTGGCGGTCACGCCCTTGCTGCCCCACTCGTTGGCCAGCAGGCGGGTGATGCCGGCGATGCCGGACTTGCTGGCGGTGTAGGACGGCACGCGGATGCCGCCCTGGAACGACAGCATCGAGGCGATGTTGATGATCTTGCCGCTGCCCTGCGTGATGAAGTGGCGGCCGGCGGCCTGCGACATGAAGAACGCCGATTTCAGGTTGACGTTCATCACGTCGTCCCAATCCTGCTCGCTGAAATCCACCGCATCGGTGCGGCGGATCAGGCCAGCATTGTTGACCAGGATGTCCAGGCGGCCCAGGCCGGCGAGGGTTTCATCGAGGATGCGCTGCACCGGCTCGATGCTGATCAGGTTGGCTTCGATGGCGACGAAACGGCGGCCCATCGCCTTGACCTTTTCTTCGGTCTCGGTCGGTGCCTGGATGCCGGCGGCGGCGATGTCGGCGCCCGCCTCTGCCAGTGCCAGCGCGATGCCCTGGCCCAGGCCAGTGTTGGCACCGGTGACCAGTGCGACCTTGCCTTCGAGACTGAACGGATTGCTCATTACCTTATCGCTCCAGATGCGGCATGCCGCGTTCGATGATGGAGCCGCCGCACCCGTTGGCGCGGCGGCGGGGCATTACTTGAGCTGGCAGATATCCAGCACGTGCATGTCGGTGTAATCGAGGTTTTCGCCGCCCATCGCCCAGATAAAGGCGTAGTTGCTGGTGCCGGCGCCCATGTGGATCGACCACGGCGGCGACACCACCGCTTCGTTGTTCTGCATCACGATGTGGCGCTGCGCGTCGGGCTCGCCCATGAAGTGATACACGCGGTCGTTGGCGCCCAGATCGAAGTAGAAATACACCTCGCTGCGGCGGTCGTGCAGATGCGGCGGCATGGTGTTCCAGACGCTGCCCGGCTTGAGCACGGTCAGGCCCAGCAGCAGCTGCGAAGACTGGCAGGTGGCCGGCACGATGTACTGGTAGATGGTGCGCTCGTTGCTGGTTTCCAGCGCGCCGCGCTCCAGTGCCACCGCGTCCTTGATCGACAGCTGCTTGGTCTCGAAGCGCGCATGCGCCGGGGTCGAGGCCAGGTAGAACTGCGCCGGGTTGGCGGCATCGGCAGACGCGAAACTCACCTCGGTGCTGCCCATCGCCACGTACAGGCCGTCCTTGGGCCCGAGCGTGTAGGCGGTGCCGTCCACGGTGACGGTGCCGGTGCCGGCGCCGACATTGATGACGCCCAGCTCGCGCCGTTCCAGGAACGGGTGGCCGGCCGCCGAGGCGGGCTCGGTCTGCTTGGGCAGTTCCAGCGTCTTGCCGACCGGGGCGGCGCCACCGAGCACGAAGCGCTCGTAATGGGTGTATTTGAGGGTCACCGCATCGGCGACGAACAGGCCGTCGAGCAGGTAGAGCTCGCGCAGGGTGTCGTTGCTGGCGCCCTTGAGGGCGTCCGGATGGGTGGCGTAATGGGTCTTGCAATAGAGGGACATGCGCATCTCCGGTGGCAAGCGAGGGGGAATGAAAGCCCGCACCGCGCCATTCTACCGGCTCTGGTAAACCGGTGTCATTGCGCAGTGCACGAAAGCGGCGCGTGGGGCTGGCAGCTGCCTGCTTCCCTCCGGGAGGGGGGCCACTTCCTTCTCCCCTCGGGAGAAGGTGGCGCGTAGCGCCGGATGAGGGTGCGAGGAAGCGCGCAGTGTTGGGGCGCGGCTTGGTTTGGTCGGGTGGAGGCTTATGCGCCTCCTACCTGAGCTCATGGCTGAGCTTTCTCAGATGGCGGTCTGCCGTCGTACCCTCACCCCAACCCCTCTCCCGGAGGGAGAGGGGTTTTGATTCCTTCTCCCCTCGGGAGAAGGTGGCGCGTAGCGCCGGATGAGGGTACGAGGCTGCGCGCGTTGTTGTGGCGCGCAGGTGGGTTGGCGCGAGTGAAGGCTTACATGCTCTCCACCTGAGCTCATGGCTGAGCTTTCGCAGATGGCGGTCTGCCGCCGTACCCTCACCCCAACCCCCGCTCCGCGCCCCGGCCCGCGCTTGCGGCGCGGGCGCTCCAAGGCACGCGCGCCCATGGCGCGTAAGCCGTGCCTTCTCGCCCCGGAGGGAGAGGGGCCCACTCCCTTCTCCCCTACGGGAGAAGGTGGCGCGTAGCGCCGGATGAGGGTGCGCCTCGGTGGATTGCCAACGCCTGCCCTGACCAGCGCGTCGCCACGCGCCGTCACAAGTGAATCGCCAGCGCTTTGCTTGGCGTCCCTCCCCAGGCTTTGACCTCCCTCAATCTTCCGGCGGTTGGCAGGAGTCGCGCACGATCAGGTGCGGGCGCACGCTGGCGGTGGGCAGCTGCGGGGCGTTGTCGGGCTGGATCAGCATGGCGGCGGCGGTGCGGCCGGTGTCGCGGGTGTGGCGGCGCACCGAAGTCAGCGGCGGCCACAGGCGCGAGGCCAGCGAGCTGTCGTCATAACCGATCACCGACAGCTGGCGCGGGATGTTGATGCCGGCGCGCAGGGCCACCTTGTAGATACCGGCGGCCATTTCGTCGTTACCGGTGAAGATGGCGGTGGGGCGCTTTTTGCCCAGCAGCAGCTTTTCGGCCGCGGCCACGCCCGATTCGAAGGTATAGCCGGCTTCCACGATGCGCTCGGGCGGCAGTTCGATGCCACGCCGGGTCAAGGCGTCGGCAAAGCCGGCGGTGCGCTCGATCGAGGAGCGATAGGCGCTGGGGCCGGTGACCAGGGCGATGTCGCGGTGGCCGAGCGAGAGCAGGTAGTCGGCCGCCTCGGCCGCGCCGTCGCGGTCGTGGGTGATCACCGTCTGCGAGGTGGTGTCCAGCGCGATCGAGGCGATGCGGGTGTAGCGGCAACCGATCTCGGCCAGCATGTCGGCCAGCGCCTGGTCCTCGGAGGCACGCGGCACCAGGATCACCCCGTGCAGCTTCTGCGCCTGGGCAAACCGACGCACGCCTTCGATATAGCCCGGGCTGCGGCTGTCGCAAGGGTGCACCACCAGCTCGAAGCTGGAGCCACGCAAGGCGTCCAGCGCGCCGTATTGCATGTCCACGATGTACTGCGCGGTGGGGTTGTCGTAGACCATGCCGATCAGGAACGAGCGCCGGAACGCCAGCCCGCGGGCGAGCGGGTCGGGCGCGTAGCCCACCTCGCGCATCAGCGCCTCGACCTTCTCGCGGGTGTCCTGCCGCACCAGCGGCGAGTTGTTGATGATCCGCGAGACGGTCTTCTTGGACACGCCCGACATCCGCGCGATGTCGTTGATCGTTGCTACCTTGCCCTTCGGCAGGCCGGGCATTCCCTCTTCGGGATTCTTGCGGGCGGGCATAGCGGTCAACCGTTCGAGTTGATTGGATTCTACCGGCCAGCGGGCCAGCAGGCCCTAGCGGAGCCTGCCGATGTCCCGTTTCGCACCCTGTGGCGGGCTGCGGCCAGTGGCGCCGCGGCATGCCTGGCAATGCAGAACGGTCAGTCCAGAGCGCGGTAGCGGAAGTTGCGGAACTCCACCTGGCCCTGTCCGGCGGCGTACAACGCCGGTTTCAGTGCCAGGAACTTGCCGGCCACGTTGTGGTGGTAGCCGGACACTTCCATCTGCACCGGGTACTTGGTCCACCTGGTGCCGTCGGTGCTGGTGTGGATGGTGACGATGTGGCGGTTGTTGGTGACGCGCAGCCACAGCGCGCCGCCCTTGCTGCTGGGCGGCAGCTTGGCCGGGCGTTCTTCGCCGTAGCGGTGCATGACGAAGTTTTCGCCATTGCTGCCCACCCCGGCGTAGAGCTTGTCGCTGTAGAACAGCAGCGCCCCGCCCTGCCCGCCCGGTGCCACGGTCATCTGCACCTCGAACTGGTAGGCCTGGTCGGTGGCGATCACCGTCAGCGGCGAGGCATCGCGCGGCGCGCTGCCCTTGCCCTGCAGGCGCAGCACGCCATCGCCCACCTGCAGGCGCTTGGCTTCATCGGCGGCCGGGTTGAAGAACGACCACTGCGGCCCGAGCGTTGCGGCGCGGAAGTCGTCCGACAATGCCAGGCCGTGCGGCAGGGCCTGGCCGCTGGGCTTCTTCAACGGCGTACCCAGGTCGCCGCCCTTGGCCACGAACCAGCCATCGGGCGTCCACTCGATGGGGTCGAGCAAGGCCTGCCGGCCCAGCGTCCAGAAGCCGTGCTCGTAGCCGTGGTAGAGCATCCACCAGCGCTGGTCGGTGCCTTCCACCAGGGTGGCGTGGCCACGCGACCACCACGGCTCGTCGGCGCTCTTGGTACGGGTGATCGGGTTGTTGGGTGCGTTCTGCCAGGGGCCGTGGATCGAGCGCGAGCGCGCGGTGATCACCATGTGCCCGGTCGGCGGGCCGGCGGTGCCGCCCACCGCGGTGGTCATGTAGTACCAGCCGTTATGGCGGGTGATCTTGGGGCCTTCCTGGGCATAGCCTTCCACGTCCCAGCTTTCCGGGTATTTCCAGCCGTCGTAGACGTGCTTGGGCGTGCCGACCACCTTCAGGCCGTCGTCGGACAGCTGCACATAGTCGCCGCCACTCAGAAACAGGTAGCGCTTGCCGTCCTCGCCCACTGCGTGGCCGGGGTCGATGTACTTGCCCAGACCGATGTCGATCGGCTTGCTCCACGGGCCCTTGATGTCATCGGCCCACACCACGAAGTTGCTGCGCTCGCCCTGGTCGCCACGCCGCGCCGGGAAATAGATGTAGTAGCGCTTGCCGTGCTTGATCAGGTCCGGTGCCCAGATCGCGCCGACGTTCTGGGTGATGGCATGGCCCAGCGGCTGCCAGTTGACCAGATCGCGCGAATGCCAGATCGGCAGGCCCGGGTAGGCGTCGAACGAAGACAGCGTGAGGTAGTAGTCCTGGCCGTCCTTGAGCACCGACGGGTCGGGATGGTCGCCGGCCAAGACCGGGTTGAGGAAGGTGCCATTGCCTTGATCGGCGATGCGCTGGTGCTCGATGCCGCGCTTCCAGTCGGCGGCGGTGGCCAGGCTGGCGCACAGCAGCAGCCCGGTGGTCAGCCAACGCAGGGCCAGGGGGGTGGTTCGAAACCGCATGCTCTCTCCTTGTCCCCGGTGTGCGGGGCGATGCAGCGGCCGGCATCTGGAGCGCCGGCCGCTGGATGAAGGCGGGAGACTCCCGCCGGCACTGGCGCTTACGCGCGCAGTGCCCTGGGCAACCAGAGCGACAGCTCCGGGAAGAACGCCACGATCAGCAACACGCACAACGCCGCCAGCCAGAACGGCCAGATGGTGCGCATGCTTTGGGCCACGGTGATTTCGCCGATCGAGGTACCAATGAACAACACCGAGCCGATCGGCGGAGTGATCAAGCCGATACCGCCGGCCAGCACCATCACCAGACCGAAGTGGATCGGGTCGATGCCGTAGGCCTTGACCACCGGCAGGAAGATCGGCGTGCAGATCAGGATCTTCGGTGCCAGGTCCATGAACATGCCCAGCAGCAGCAGCATCACCACGATCATCAGCAGCACGGTGTTCTTGCTGTCGGCAATGGCCTGCAGGAACTTCACCGCCGCCGCCGGCACTTGCAGGTACGCAAGCAACCAGCCGAATACTGCCGCGGTGGCGATCACGAACAGGATCACGCCGGTGGTGCGCGCGGCGTGCGTCACCGCCGCGAAGAACTCGGCCCAGCGCAACTGCCGATACAGCAATGCGGTGACGATCAACGCATACACCACGGCGATGGCCGCACTCTCCACCGCGGTGAAGATGCCGGCGCGGATACCGATGAAGATCAACGCCACCAGGCCCAGGCCCGGCAGTGCGCCGAACAGGCGCAAGGCCACCGCACGCCAGCCCGGGAACGGCTCGGTGCCATAGCCGCGATGGCGCGCCACCGCATAGCCAGTGACCATCATGGCGGCGGTCATCAGCAACGCAGGCACGATGCCGGCTGCGAACAGATCGGCGATCGACAAGCCACCGCCGGCCGCGGCCGAGAACAGGATCAGGTTGTGCGAAGGCGGCACCAGCAACGCCACCAGCGCGGCGGTCATGCTCACGTTCACCGCGTAATCGCGGTCGTAGCCGCGCTTGATCATCTGCGGAATCATCGTGCCGCCAACCGCCGAGACATCGGCAATCGCCGAGCCCGACACGCCGCCGAAGAACAGCGACGACAGCACGCTGACCTGGCCCAGGCCACCGCGCACACGCCCCACCAGCGATGACGCCAGCGCAATCAGGCGTTCGGAAATGCCACCACGCAGCATCAGCTCGCCGGCGAAGATAAACAACGGAATCGCGATCAACGACGCCGAGCCGCTACCGGCGGAAATCTGCTGCACCAGCACCACCGTAGGCAGGTCCAGATACAGCAACGTGGCCAGTGCGGCCGCGCCCAGGGCGTAGGCCACCGGCACGCCGATCAGCAGCAGCACCACAAAGGTTCCCAACAACATGGCGATGCCCATCAGCGCACTCCTCCGGTGTGGATCGGGCGCAGCACACGCCACAACTTGTACAAGGCAAACACCACCATCAGCGCACCGCCAATGGACAGCGGCAGGTAGTTGATGCTCTGCGGCATCTGCGCGCCGGCCATCTTGATGTCCAGCCCGTCCAGCAACAGGACCGCACTCCACCAGGCCAGCACCGCGCCGATGGCGATGATCATCACCGGGCGAATCACGTCGAACACGCGGCGCACCAGCGGCGGCATGTGTTCGCCGAGCAGATAGAAGCCGAAATGGCGGTTGGTATGCACCCCGGCGGCGGCGGCCAGGCTCAGCGCGGTGCTGAGCAACAGCAGCGTTACCGGCTCGGTCCAGCTGGGCGAGTCGTTGAGCACGTAGCGGGTGAACACCTGCCAGCCCTGCACGACCACCAGGCCAAGCAGCGCAATGGCTGCCACGCCGATGGCGAAGTTGGAAACGCGGTCCAGCGCGCGCTGCAATGGCGCGACCGGCACGTTGACGGATGCGGGTTCGGTCATCGGGTCACCTCTATGCAAAATCGCGGATGCGGCGGTACAGCGCTTCGATCTCCGGCTGGCGCCGGTACTCGGCCAGCAGCGGCGCGGCGGCGGCGCGGAACGCCGGCATGTCGACCTGATTGAGCTTGACGCCGTAATCGATCACCTGCTGCCGCGCGGTGGCCTCGGAGGCATCCCACAGCGTGCGCATCACCGGTACCGACGCACGCGCCAGTTCCACCACCAGGCCACGATCGGCCGGGCTCAGCGATTCGAAGCTCTTGCGCGACATCACCAGGATGTCCGGCGCATACGAATGCTCGCTCTGCGACCAGTAGCGCGCCGCTTCGAAATGGCGGCTGGACTGGAAGCTGCGCATGTTGTTTTCCGCACCGTCGATCATGTGCGTTTCCATCGCCGAGAACGTCTCGCCCAGCGACATCGGCGTGGGGTTGGCGCCCAGCATGCGCATCAGCTTGAGGAAGATGTCCGAAGAGGCCACGCGCAACTTCAGGCCCTTGAGATCTTCCGGGCGGTGCAGCGGATGCTTGGTGTTGTAGAAGCAGCGCGCGCCGGAATCGTAGATGGCCAGGCCGACCAGATCGCGCTGTTCGAAGCTGCGCAATACGCTGTCACCGACATGGCCGTCGATGGCGCGGCGCAGATGCGGCACCGAGTCGAACACGTATGGCAGGCACAGTGCCTGGGTCAGCGGAAAGGTGTTGTTCAACGCACCGGAGTAGACGCGGGTGATGTCGATGGCGCCGAAGCGCGCCATGTCGATCGCCTCGGACTCGCGGCCCAGCTGGCCGGAGTGGTACTGGCGCAGCTTCAGCCGGCCATTGGTGCGTGCTTCGAGCTGCTTGCCGAACCAGCGCACCGCTTCCACGGTGGGGTAGTCGCCCACGTGCACGTCGGTGGCGGTGAGCAGCTGCCCGCCGGGAATCGGTGTGGTGGCACCGGCGCCCAGCCAGGGACTGGCGGCGGCGGCGCCGAGCCCGGCACCGAGGAAATGTCTGCGAGTGATCATTGGCGCCCTCCCAAGCGTCTGGTCACTGCATCCGCGTTATTTAGCGGACACAGCCGTACAGGAAATGTCGCCGAAGCCGGCAAAGCGAATCAGGGCGCGCTGTCCCACTTCGATATCATGGATACCGGTGGCATTGCCCGTGGCGATGAGATCACCGCGCTTGAGCGGGCGCCCGCGCTGAGCCGAACGGCTGAGCGCAAAAGCGTAGGCCGCACGCAACCCGCCGGGCAGCGTGGTGGCGCCGCCCGTGCCTACCACCTGGTCGTCGATCAGGGTCTGCGCGGTCAGCGAGGCCTCGTCGCGGCCCAGCCAGTCGGTGATTTCCGGCCCCAGGATCAGCCCGTTGTTATTGCCGAAATCCGAGACCACCACGCGCGGGCCCAGCTTGTTGATGGTGGCCAGCGGGCTGCTGGCGATCTCCACGCCAATGAACAATGTGGCCGGCACCTGGGCGGCCTGCTCCGGGGTGAAGCGGGTCTGCTCGGCCGGGGCATCGGCGTCGAGCATCAGCACGTACTCCGCTTCCACCGCGCCAAAGCCGCCTTGGTAGATCGGGAATTCGGTTGTACCACCGGTGGCATTCCACAGCTTGTTGGCGAAGATCGGCCCCAGCAGGCGCTCGTCGCCGGAGTGGTCGCGGCGCTCGGCGGCGATATAGCCCACCTTCCAGCCGACCACCTGGTCGTCCCACTGGCTGATGGCGATGTCCTGCACCTGGTAGGCAGTCACCAGATCGTCGGGGATTTCTCCTGGAAAGTCGGGCAGCGACGCGCCTGCACGGCGGGCCTCCACGAAGCGCTGGGCAATCTTGGACAGCGTGGACGTGGACGAAGGCGGGGTGGCGGCGTCGTTGCTCAAGGGTGTCTCCCTGATGGATGTTTTGTTGCACTGCCAATCGACAGCGGCACGGTGTGCTGTATATGGTAAACCGGTGTCATTGGCAATGTGCAGTGCGGCAAACATGTGCACTGCAGCGAAGCAAACCCTGGGAGGGGTCTATGCAATACACCGATCGCAGGCACGCCCGGCGTGCCGTTTCCGTTGTCGTACAAGGCTGCCGGGGCATGCTACTCAGCCTAGCCTTGCTCAGCGCAGGCGCCGCCGCCGCGGCCCCCGACGAGCGCCCCAGTGCGGACAGCGCCGCCGAGCAGGCCAGCCGTATTCCGTTGTGGCCGGCCGGAATGGCACCGGGGGACACCGCGCTGCCGCAACCGCAGCGCATCGTGGAGCGCAGCAGCGATGCGGCCGTGCCGGACCGCTACATCCAGTCGATCAGCGCGCCGTACATGGTGGTGTACCGCCCTGCCCGGCCTAACGGCACCGCGCTGCTGGTCACGCCCGGCGGCGGCTACCAGCGCATCGTGCTGGACAACGAAGGCACCTCGCTGGTGTCGGGGTTTGTTGACCGGGCAGGCATCACCCTGTTCGTGCTGCGTTACCGCCTGCCCGGCGAGGGCCACCCCAACGGCGCCGACGTGCCGCTGGCCGACGCACAGCGCGCGCTCCGGCTGATCCGCGCCAATGCCGCGCGCTATGGCATCGATGCGCAGCGCGTTGGCGTGATGGGCTTCTCGGCCGGCGGGCATGTGGCGGCCAGCCTGGGCACCCGCTATGCCGCGCAGGTGTATCCGGCGGTGGACCGCGCCGACACGCTGAGCGCACGCCCGGATTTCCAGCTCTTGATCTACCCGGTGATCGACATGGACGCCGCCAACGCGCACATGGGCTCGCGCGAACGCCTGCTCGGCAACGCGCCCAGCGACGCCAAGCTGCGCGCGTATTCGCCGCAATGGCACGTGGATGCACGCACGCCGCCCACCTTCCTGCTGCATGCCCAGGACGACACCGTTGTTTCGGTACGCAACAGCCTACTCATGCACGATGCACTGCTGCGCGCCGGCGTGCCGAGCGAGCTGCATGTGTTCCCGCAGGGCGGCCATGGCTTCGGCACCCGCGGCACCACCGGCCTGACGCTGGCCGCGTGGCCGCAGCTGGCCCAGGCCTGGATCCAGCAGGTCAGCGCACCTGCCGCGCCGCAGGATGCGCCGCGGTGACGCGCGCCACCGGCGTTGATCCGCGCCGCCGCCTGCTGGTGTGTGGCGGCCTGCTGGCCGGCGCTGCCGCCGCAGTGCCCGGTCTGAGCGCCGCCGCCGCACCGGCACCGCCGCGCGACACCAGCACACCGGTGGCACGCGTGCGCAGCGGCCAGGTGCGCGGTGTGCGCAGCCAGGGCATCTGCGTGTTCAAGGGCATTCCGTATGGGGGCGACACCGGGCCACGGCGCTTTCAGGCCCCGGTGCTGGAAACGCCGTGGGACGGCATCCGCGACGCCACTGCCTACGGTGCGGCCGCGCCGCAGCCCAAGGCCAGCGAACCCACCAGCGAAGACTGCCTGTTCCTCAACGTGTGGACGCCGGCGCTGCGCGATGGTGGCAAGCGGCCGATCCTGGTCTACATCCACGGCGGCGGCTATACCACCGGCTCCGGCAGCGACCCGCTGTACGACGGTACCCGTCTGTGCACGCGCGGCGATGTGGTGGTGATCACCGTCAATCACCGCCTCAATGTGTTCGGGTATCTGTACCTGGCGCAGCTCGGCGACGCGACGTTTGCCGACTCCGGCAATGCCGGCCAGCTCGACCTGATCCAGGCCTTGCAGTGGGTGCGCGCGCATGCAGCGGAATTTGGCGGCGATGCGGGCAATGTCACCGTGTTCGGCCAGTCCGGCGGCGGTGCCAAGATCGCCACACTGATGGCGATGCCGGCCGCACGCGGGCTGTTCCACCGTGCCTGGACCATGAGCGGCCAGCAGGTCACCGCCGCCGGCCCGCGTGCGGCCACCCAGCGCGCGCAGCTGTTGCTGGATGCGCTGAAACTTGCACCCGACACGCTGGCGCGCATTCGCACCCTGCCGGCGGCACAGCTGCTGGCCGCCGCGCAGGTGCGCGACCCCTCGCGGGTGGAAAACAGCGCGCTGTATCTGGGTCCGGTGCTGGACGCACGCGCGTTACCGGTGCATCCGTTCTGGCCGACCGCACCGGTGCAGTCGGCGCGCATCCCGATGGTGATCGGCAATACACGCGATGAAACGCGTGCGTTTCTGGGCAACGATGCAGGCAACTTCGCGCTGACCTGGGACACGTTGCCGGCCAAGCTGGAAGCCCAGCAGTACGTGGACCTGCTGCCGCAGGTGGTGATTGCGCACTACCGCCGGCTGTATCCGCATTACACGCCGTCGCAAGTGTTTTTCGCGGCCACCACGGCGGGGCGTTCCTGGCGCGGCGCCATCGAAGAAGCCGAGGCACGCGCACGCCAGGGCGCACCGACCTGGGCATATCAACTCGACTGGGGCTCGCCACTGGACGGCGGCAAGTTCGGCGCCTTCCACACGCTGGATATTCCGCTGGTCTTCGACACCATTGCCCAGCCGGGATCGCGTACCGGCGATAGCCCCGCCGCGCAGCAGATGGCCGACCAGATGAGCACGGCCCTGCTCGCGTTCGCACGTCACGGCGACCCCAATCATCGCAGCCTGCCGCGCTGGAAACAGTACTCGCTGGAGCGCCGCGAGACGCTGCTGTTCGATGTGCCCAGCCAACTGGCGAACGACCCGCGCGGCGGCGAGCGGGAGCTGTATCAGCAAGCCCCCTTCATTCAACGCGGCACGTTCTGACCGCCCTGCTCTACGGTGATCCATGCGTATGTTTTCTTTCGCGGTGTTGACGCTATTGGCCATGTGCATGGCGTTGTCGGCGCAGGCGGCCGCTGCAGCAGTGGTGCAGGATCCCACCGTGCCCGTGCCCGTGCCCGCGACATCCACCACGCCGTTGGCCGCCAGCAAGATCGTGCTGGTGGGCGATTCCACCACCGCCGTACAAGGTGGCTGGGGCCCGAGTTTCTGCGCGCAGCATGTCACCTCGTTTCTGAGCTGCCTCAACCTGGCACGCGGTGGCCGCAGCACGTCCAACTACCGCGCCGAAGGCTCGTGGGAGATCGCGCTGAAGGAACTGCGCAGCGGCGGCTATCGGCAGGTGGTGGTGCTGATTCAGTTCGGCCATAACGATCAACCCGGCAAGCCGGGGCGCTCGACCGATCTGGCCACCGAATTCCCGGCCAACCTGCGTCGCTACGTCAACGAAGCGCGTGCGGCCGGAGCGCTGCCGGTGCTGGTGACGCCGCTGACGCGGCGGCAATTCGAACGCGGTCAGTTGATCGACGACCTGGCGCCGTGGGCAGCGGCCACGCGTGCGGTGGCGCGTGAGCTGCAGGTGCCACTCATCGACCTGCACGCGCGCAGCCGGGCGCTGGTGCAAGGCATGGGCCCGGTGCTGGCAATGCGGCTGGCGCAGCGCCCGGCAGAGCCGGCGCAACTGGTTGCCGCGCAATCGGGCACCACCATCGGCAAGACGCCGGCGCAGACGGCTGCGCCCTCCTCGGCGCCTGCGGCAGTGGCGAAGCCCACCACCACCGCTGCCACCGCGCAGGACAACGCCAGCGCAGAACCGATGGGCCAGGCCAAGCTCGCGTTCGACTACACGCATCTCGGCGCCGATGGTGCGGACCTGTTTGCGGCGATCGTGGCCGATGAGTTGGCGCAGCATGTGCCTGCGTTGCGGCCGTTGTTGATTCCGTGATGTTCTGCGTTATTGCTGCTGTAGTGCAACAGCTCACTGCAGATGGGCGCGCTGCCACGACTGCGGGCATGTCGCTTGAAGTTCGGTTGCTCCTTGCCGTGCTGCGACGACCTCGTCAGCACTGCAATGGAGACAGCGCGCTACATCTAACAGCGCGCCGCTAACCTTCTCCAAACCACCTCGCAGCAGCAGCGCGGTCAGATCACCCAGCCGCCGGCACCGGCGCATCCGCTTCGATCACCTGCGCGCGCTTGAGGTCTTCCCAGAGCGCGGCAGGAATCGCCACCCGCATCGAGGCCGCGTTGGCCTGCGCCTGTTCGGCCGTGCGTGCGCCGGGAATCACTGCCGACACCACCTCCGGTGCGGCAGCAAACTGCAGCGACACCGTGCGCAGATCCACGCCGTGTTTGTCGCAGATCGCCAGGGCCTTCTGGCGTTTGGCCGGCGCCCACTCCGGCACCGTGCCTTCGTACAGATAGCGGTCGCGCCCGGCCAGATAGCCGGCCAGCAGCGGCGCGCCCACCACCACCGACGCGCCGTGCCTGGCGATCTTCGGGAAGGTGTCATGCAAGGCCTGCGCGTGGTCGAGCAACGAGTACTGGCAGGCCAGCAAGAAGATATCCGGGTCGGCTTCTTCGATTGCACGCAAGGCCGGTTCCGGGCGATTGACGCCAAAGCCCCAGGCCTTGATCAGGCCCTCCTTGCGCATCCTGGTCAGCTCCGGCATCGCGCCCTTGGCCGCCTCGGCAAAGCGCTGTTCCCAGGGCATGCCGAGGTCTTTTTCGTTCTCCGGCGAGAGATCGTGGATGTACACGATGTCGATCTGCGACACCCCCAGCCGTTGCAGGCTGTCTTCGATCGAGCGGCGCACGCCGGCGGCGCTGTAGTCGTAGCGGTAATCGAACGGCGACGGTTGCTGCCACATGGTCTTCGGTGGCTTGTCGGTCGCGGTCAGCAAGCGCCCCACCTTGGTCGAGAGCACGTAGCTATCGGCGGCATGGTTATGCAGATGATGGCCGGTGCGGCGTTCGGACAGGCCCAGCCCGTACCACGGCGAGGTATCGAAATAGCGCACGCCCGAGTCCCACACCGCCGCCAGCGTCTGCTCGCTTTGCGCATCGGTGGCAGGGGCAAACCCATTGCCGATCGCAACGCCGCCAAAGCCCAGCCGCGTGGTCGGCCGATAACGTGCGCCCTTGGCTGGAGCGCTAGTTTGCACGGCAGAGGCCGCCGTGCGGCCGCGCGTGGGCATCACGCTTCCGGGTGCGGACGACTGTGCCAGCAATGGCGATGCGGCCAGCGCCGTGGTGCCGGCCGCGGCAGCAGACAGGAATTGGCGACGTGTATTCATGCTGATGTCCTCGCAACGAATCAGCGCACGAGGATGGGCGCGCCGGTGTGCAGGCCAGGTCATCGTTGCCGTGATTGCTGCGCGTGTGCGGCCACGCGCGTGGTGCACGTCACACACGCGGCAACTGCGTCAGCGCACGTCCAGCACGCATAGCTCCGCACGCGGTGCGCCATCGCCCAGCCACAACGTGCCCACGCTGATCGGCAGGCTGAAGCGGCGGCGCCCGGCACTGCCGGGATTGACGTACAGCACGCCAGCGCGCGTGTGCACCAGCGGCTTGTGCGAATGCCCGCTGACAATGACATCGGCCTGCACATCAGGCGCCAGCGTTTTCAGATCGTGCAGCATGTGGATGCGCACGCCGGCGATCACCAGATCGCGCGTGGGTGGCAGCGCGGCCGCCCAGGGCGCGATATCGATATTGCCGGCAATCGCATGCAGAGGCGCCAGCGCGGCCAGTGCCTGCAGAATCTCTGGCGCACCCACATCGCCGGCATGCAGGATCGCACTGCATCCCTGCAGTGCGGCCACCGCTTCGGGCCGCAACAGACCGTGCGTGTCGGAAATCAAACCAATGCGTTGGACAGCGGGCATCGTGATAAGGCAAGCGTTGCAAACAATGCCGCACAGCATGCGCCCTGCGGCGTCCAGCGGGTGTCAGTGTTCAACGCGATGACTGTTGCCGTTGACTGCTGCGACCCCATCCAATGGCACTACAGCCGTTGGCGAAGTCGCAAAGGCCGCACGCTGCACGACGCCACGGCCATCACCATGCCCACACACTGTTCGGGTCGCCCTGCGCGCCACGCCGCTTGCTGGCGCGCGCCAGTTGCCAGTAACTCCATGCCATGACCAGGGCGACCACGTCGACGGTCAGCACCAGGGTGTCGTGCCAGGGCAGCACCGGTCCCGCTGCGGAAAAACAGCTGGCCAGCGGAATTGCAGCGGTCAACGCCGCGCAGGCAAGCAGCACTTCATACGCGCCGCGTGCGGTGGGGCGCAGCGCAGCCCACAGCACGCAAGCGGCGAACACCGCGTAATAGACCACGCGCTCCTGACCCGGCGGCAGCACCCGTGCGGCACTGAACAACGCCGAGATCCCGGCCACGCTGCCCAGACAGACACCGACGGTGAGCCGTGCCATGGCATGGGTGCGACGCGGCTGCGCAAGCTGACGGCGCTTGCGGCGTGTCTCGATCCACAGCAGGTTGCCACTGTAGAACAGGAAGGCGCCGCCCAGGCCGAGCAGGAAATACAGCCACTGCAGCGGCGCATGCCCGAAGTTGCCGAAGTGCAGCCCTTGCAGGCCACGCAGGGCGGCAGTGCCGGCCCGCATCGTGCGCGGCGAGAGCACGCGCAGCACCTTGCCGGTGGCGCCTTCCAATGCCACACCGCCCAACGTGTTGAGCTGGCGCTGATCGTGATGGCCATAGACTTCCACGCGCGCGTTGGCATCGCCTGCGTCGTGGTAACTCACGCTTTCCGGCACGAAGCCGGGGCTGGCGGCGCGCGCCTTCTCCAGCAAGGTCGCCATCGGCAACACCGGCGCTACGCGGTTGGCCGGTGCCACATGCGGGGTGAGTTCGAAGTCCGGCTCCAGGATCTGCAACAACTTGCCGTCGAAGACCAGGAACTGGAACGGCGCCAGCAGCAGCACACCCAGGCACAACACCGCACCGGACCAAGCGAAGATCACATGGAACGGCAGCGACAGCATGCCCACCACATTGTGCGCGTCCTGCCACAGCCGCTTGAGGTTGGCACCGATGCGCAGCGCGAACAGGTCCTTGAAGAACACCGGCGCATACAGCACCACGCCACTGACCAGGGCCAGCCCGTACAGCACGCTCACCACGCCAAACAGATACGTGCCGAAGGTGCGTGGCAAGCCGGCAGTGAAATGCAGGTCGTAGAGAAAATCGGCAAAGCCCACGCGCTGCGGCAGTTCCAGCAGCGCACCGCTGCTGCTGAGCTGATACTGGCGCATGCCACCGCTGGCATCGGCCTGCGGGCCGTACCAATATACCCGTGCCAGCGGCCCATGCTCGCCGGGCAGCAGCACCAGGAACGACTCGGCCACCTGCGGGTGCGCGGCAATCACCGTATCCAGCAAGGTTTGCGCGGCGGCCACCGGGTCCGCCGGTACGGCCTGCGTGGCAGGCGGCGTGGTCTGCCAGTTGCTCAATGCGTGCGTAAACACGGTGATGGCACCGGCATAGAACGCGATGAACAAGGCCATGCCCGCCAGCAGACCCATCCAGCTGTGCACGGACAGAAACGCGCGCAAGGTTGCAGCCTTCATGCAATCACCTCGACCCAGCCCAGCGCCTTGATCGCTGCCAGCGCGAGATAGCACAGCACGGTCACCCCGCCCAACCACAGCCAGGCGCGCGCAGCGCTGCGAAACACGAACGGCAAGGCCATGGCGCCAATCCACACCGGGAACATCAGCAACAGCCAGGCCAGCGTATAGCTACGCTGCGGGCCGGGCAGCACCACCGCGCACAGGCCAACCACGCCCACTGCCAGCGGCAACCCGAGCAGCACCGCCGCCACCCATCTACTCCACATGGCGCACCTGCCGGCGTTGCGTGCGTGCCTGTTGCCAGGCGTCCAGAAATGGCAGGGCCACCGCGGCCAGCATCGCTGCCGTCAGTGCCGAGAAGACGCCGGCCCAGGTGCCTGATGCGGTAATGGCGCAGGCAACCGCCAGCACCAGCAGCACGCTGGCGCCTGCACGCAGCACGCGCGCGCGCGGGCGACCGCGCAGCCACAGGCGCTGATGCGCGGTGGCGAGATGAAAACCGCACGCCGCAGCGCCCGCGCACAACAGGTAAAGGCACGTCATCAGGCTATGCATGTGCGCGGCCTTGCAGTCCACCGCAGACGCGACTACGCACATGCGCCGCAGTGCCATGCCGTGCAGCCGAAGTCTCGACACCGCGCTGGCGCCGTTGCCTGCCAGCGCGCGGGATCGGCAACGCCCGCAGCAGTTCGCCGCCGCACCCACATAGGCACCCACGCGCTGGCCAATCGGCTCCACGCGCCCACCCACACCGAGTTCGACCCACCCTTTGTAAAACGCGCACGCACAGCTCTCCCGCGAAGACGGTCGACAAGAGGCATGGCGGCGGCTGTGCCCGGCAGCCCTCCCAGGGCTGCCTGTTCAACGATGACCAGCACGACTACCTCCAACGGAGGCGTGGCCGGTGTCACCCACTAAGAGCGGCTAACAAAACGTAGCGACCAGTCGTCAGGTGGGTGCGGACGGCGCGGAGGCGGAGTGTGCGTGGGTACATGCCGATTCCGAGCACCGGCCGCGCCCGCCTGGCGGCTGCGCAGTCGTGTTGATAGCTGCTCTAAGGCGCGCAATCTAGCAGCTGCCACCGCGCCCGGCCAGCAGGCCGGGCGCGGTGGCGGTCGATCAGCCCTGCGGGGTCAGCACGATGACGCCCAGCGGCGGCAGCAACAACGGCAGCGACTGCGCGTGGCCATGCATGGACTGCGGTTCGGCAGTCACTGCACCGCCGTTACCCAGGTTGGCACCGCCGTAGATGCCGGCGTCGCTGTTGAACACTTCGCGCCACAGCCCGCCCTGCGGCACCCCGAGGCGATACCCCTGCTGCACCACCGGGGTGTAGTTGATCACCACCAGCACCGGCGCATCGCCGCGTTTGCCCTTGCGCAGGAACGCCACCACGCTGTTGGCCGCGTCATCGCCTACCAGCCACGCGAAGCCCGATGGGTCGTCGTCGTGCGCGTGCAAGGCGGGGTATTGCGCGTACAGGTGGTTGAGGTCGCGCACCAGCGTCTGCACGCCGCGGTGGCGTGCGTCGTCGAGCAGATGCCACGGCAAGCCGGCGTCGTGGTTCCACTCGGTGGGCTGGCCGAACTCGCAGCCCATGAACAGCAACTTGCGCCCCGGATGAGTGAACATGAAACCGAGATAGGCGCGCAGGTTGGCGAAACGCTGCCAGTCGTCACCGGGCATGCGGCCCAGCAACGAGCCCTTTCCGTGCACCACTTCGTCGTGCGAGATCGGCAGCACAAAGCGCTCCGAGTACGCATACACCATGCTGAAAGTCAGCTCGCCATGGTGGTAGCGGCGATAGATCGGGTCCAGCCCGATGTAATGCAGCGTGTCGTGCATCCAGCCCATGTTCCACTTGTAATGGAAGCCCAGGCCGCCATGCGACACATCCGCGGTTACGCCCGGCCAGGCGGTGGATTCTTCGGCAATGGTCACCGCACCCGGCGCGTGCTCGCGCACCACCTCGTTGAGCCGACGCAGGAACGCGATGGTTTCGTAGTTCTCGCGGCCGCCATGGATGTTGGGCACCCACTCACCGGCATTGCGGCTGTAGTCGCGGTAGAGCATCGAGGCCACCGCATCCACGCGCAGGCCATCGACGTGATAGCGCTGCAGGAACTCCAGCGCGCTGGCGATCAGAAAGCCAGACACCTCGCGGCGGCCATGGTTGTAGATCAGCGTATTCCAGTCGCGGTGGAAGCCTTCGCGCGGGTCGGCGTGTTCGTACAGCGCGGTGCCGTCGAAGTGGGCCAGGCCGTGCGCGTCGGTGGGAAAGTGTGCCGGCACCCAGTCCACGATCACGCCGATGCCTTCGCGGTGGCAGCGGTCGACAAAGCGCGCAAAGCCATCCGGGCTGCCGAAGCGCGCGGTGGGCGCGAACAGGCCCAGCGGCTGGTAGCCCCATGAGCCGCCGAACGGATGCTCGGTCACCGGCATCAGCTCCACATGGGTGAAGCCCATGTCGGCCACGTACGGGATCAGGCGATCAGCCAGGCCGTCCCAATCCAGGTCCAGGCCTTCCTCGCGCAGCCAGGAGCCGGCATGGATCTCGTAGATGCTCATCGGTGCGTCGTGCGCCTGGCGGCGCGCACGGGTGGCCATCCAGCCGTCGTCGCTCCACTGGTGCGGCGTGGGGTCGGCCACGATCGAGGCAGTGCCCGGCGCCAATTCGGCGCGGCGTGCCACCGGGTCGGCCTTGGCCGGCAATTCGTGCCCATGCGGGCCACGCAGCTGATATTTGTAGTGCGCGCCGGGGCCCACGTCGGGCACGAACAGCTCCCACACCCCGGCCTGGTGGCGCAGCCGCATCGGGTGCCGGCGCGCGTCCCAGCTATTGAAATCGCCCACCACCGCCACGCGCGAGGCGTTCGGCGCCCACACCGCAAAGCGCGTACCGAGCACGCCGTCCACTTCCACCACATTGGCGCCCAGCGCATCGGCAAGTTGCAGATGGTGGCCTTCGCTGATCAGGTGCAGGTCGAAGTCGCTGAGCAGCGGCCCGAACGCGTACGGGTCTGCGGTGTCCTGGGTGCCGCCCGGCCAGCCGATCCGCAGGCGGTAGCCTCCCTCGGCCGGCAATTCGCCG
Organism: Xanthomonas sp. LMC-A-07; assembly: GCF_030208825.1. NCBI lineage: Bacteria > Pseudomonadati > Pseudomonadota > Gammaproteobacteria > Lysobacterales > Lysobacteraceae > Xanthomonas > Xanthomonas sp. LMC-A-07. The sequence goes on along the minus strand of NZ_JARVTF010000005.1, from coordinate 739,856 downwards.
GCAAACAGACCCGGTTCCGGGCCGGCTTCCAGCGGCACCTCGCGCCCATCGGCCAGCACGGCGGTGACGTGCTCGGCGCCGGGGTGGTAGGTGCGCAGCAGGCGGCCGTTGGTGCTGGGATGTGCGCCCAGCACGTCGAATGCATCGCCGTGCCGCGCTTCGGCCAGGGCGCGGGTCACGCCGGGGTCCCATCGATTCGTCACTGCAGTCATTACTCCACTCATCATGTGTCTCCCGCACCAGCGCGCGCGCGTTGCAGGATGCGTCGCAAGCCCTGGATGGGCACCATCAACCAGCCCGGCCGGTTCGCCGCTTCGTAGCGCACCTCGTAGCAGGCCTTCTCCACCAGGAACAGCAAGGTGGCCGCATTGAACGCCGCCGGCGCGATCCACGGATGCGCGCTGGCGTCGAGCACGGCATGGTAAGCGTCCAGGAACGCTTGCGTGGAGCGGCGGCGGAATTCCACCAGGAAGTCATCCAGGTGCGCATCCACGCCCACGCCGGCACGTGCGGCGGTGCCCTCTTCGCCACGCGCAGACACTTCGCTGGCGTAATCGAGCGAGCGCAGGAAACCGGCCACATCGCGCAACGGGCTGGCCTTGGCGCGGCGTTCGGCCAGCGGCTTGGCGGGCTCGCCTTCGAAGTCGATCAGCACCACGTCGTCGAACGCCACCAGGATCTGGCCCAGGTGGAAGTCGCCATGCACGCGGGTCAGCAGCGATTCGGCCAGCACGCTTGGCGCCCTGGCCAGCAGCGCGTCTAGCTGCGGGCGTTCGGCCAGCACTGATTCCAGCGCCTCGCGTTCGGCCGCATCGTCGGTGGCGCCCAGGCGGGCGTGCACCGTTTCCCACATTTCCTCCACCTGGCGTGCCACGCCGCCCACCACATCGTTGGCGGTAGGCAGGTCGATGCGTTGCGGTGCGAAGTCGGCATCGTCGGTGCTGCGCGAGAGCGCCTCGTGCAGCTCGGCCAGGCGCTTGCCCACCACTGCGGCAAATGCGTCGTAGCCGGCCACCGCTTCGTTGCGGGCTTCATCGGTCTGCGCGGTGGCGTATTCGTCGAAACTGCGCGCCAGGTGATCGAGCGTCCAACGCCAGGCATCGCCCTGGTTGCGGATGAAGCCCTGCAACAGCGCGATGGTGGTAATGGTGCCCTGCGCATCCACCCGGCTCACGCTACCCAGCAGCGGCGCCGCATTGGCGTAGCCCATCTCGGTGAGGCGGCGGCCAATCTCGATTTCCGGATTGGCACCGGTGGCCACATGGCGCAACAGCTTGAACACCGCCTTGTCCGCAACGACCAGCGAGCTGTTGCTCTGTTCGGCCGACAACCAGCGGATCTCCGGGTCGTCCGGAATCTCCAGCGCAGCCAGCGCCGGGGTCGATTCGAAACGCACCTGGCCTTGTTGCGAGGCATCGTCGCCGTCGTGGAAATCCAGCGCCGCATCGTGACGCAGTGCGTCGATCACGCCGCGCACCATCGGCTTGAGCGCAAACGCGTCGGTGAGGTACCCCACCTCGCGGCCCTGGCGCACGCGCGCCAGCGCCAGCTGCTCGGCCAGCGTGCTCGGGTGCTCGCGCTCCCAGACGATGCCCACTGGCAGCATGTAGCACTCGTGGTGGCCGTCTTCCAGCTCCACATCCAGCTCCAGCAGGCTCATCGGCTCATCGCCCGGCAACGGTGTGCGCCGCGAAATGCGCACGCTCTTGAGCGCCTGATCCTTGGCCGAAAACCAGCGCCGTGCCGACAACCACGCCGGCAGGATCTCGCCTTCCAGCGTGGCCAGATGCGGCAGCAGTGCGGCGCTCTCTTCGGTGTCGCTGCGCAGCACCAGCGTGCGGTAATCCGGCAACGGCACCGGGCTGGGCACATGCCAGTCTGGCAGCGTGCCTTCGCTGACCAGCTGGAACGCATAGAAACCAAATGGCGGCACAGTCAGCAGATAGGTCAGCCGGCCGATCGGCGGGAAGCTGCCACCGCCGATGATGTCCACCGGGACGCGGCCTTCGAACTCGGACAGGTCCAGCTCCACCGCCTGCAAGGTGTGCGAGAGGTTGGCCACGCACAGCACGGTTTCGTCCTGATAGCAGCGCAGGTACGCCAGCATGCGGCGGTTGCCCGGGTACAAAAAGCGCAGCGTGCCGCGCCCGAAGGCCTGGTAGCGCTTGCGCACGCTGAGCACGCGGCGGGTCCAGGTCAGCAGCGAATGCTGGTCGCGGATCTGCGCTTCCACATTCACGGCCTGGAAGCCGTACAGCGGGTCCATGACCGGCGGTAGCACCAGCGCGGCGGGGTCGGCACGCGAGAAGCCACCGTTGCGGTCGATCGACCACTGCATCGGGGTGCGCACACCATCGCGGTCGCCCAGATGGATGTTGTCGCCCATGCCGATCTCATCGCCGTAGTACAGCACCGGCGTGCCGGGCATGGTCAGCAGCAACGAGGTCATCAATTCGATGCGGCGGCGGTCGCGCTCCAGCAGCGGCGCCAGGCGGCGGCGGATGCCTAAGTTGATGCGCGCGCGGCGGTCCGAGGCGTAGGTCTGCCACAGGTAATCGCGCTCCGAGTCGGTGACCATTTCCAGCGTCAACTCGTCATGGTTGCGCAGGAAGATCGCCCACTGGCAGGTCTCCGGGATCTCCGGTGTCTGCCGCATGATGTCGGTGATGGGGAAGCGGTCTTCGCGCGCGATCGCCATGTACATGCGCGGCATCAGCGGGAAGTGGAACGCCATGTGGCATTCGTCGGCATTCTGGCCGAAGTATTGCTGGGTGTCTTCCGGCCACATGTTGGCCTCGGCCAGCAGCATGCGGTCCGGGTATTCGGCATCCAGCGTGGCGCGGATCTTGCGCAGGATGGCGTGGGTTTCCGGCAGGTTTTCGTTCGAGGTGCCGGAGCGCTCGATCAAATACGGCACCGCGTCCAGGCGCAGGCCATCCACGCCGCGGTCCAGCCAGAAGCGCATCACTTCCAGCACTGATTCCAGCACCGCCGGGTTGTCGAAGTTGAGATCGGGCTGGTGCGAATAGAATCGATGCCAGAAGTACTGGCCGGCCACCGGGTCCCAGGTCCAGTTGGACTTTTCGGTATCGCAAAAGATGATGCGCGTGCCTTCGTATTCCTGGTCGGTGTCCGACCAGACGTAGAAGTCGCGCTCCGGCGAGCCGGCCGGCGCGTTGCGGGCACGCTGGAACCACGGATGCTGATCGGAGGTGTGGTTGATCACCAACTCGGTGACGATGCGGATGCCGCGCGCATGCGCCTGCGCCACCAGCTGCTCGAAGTCGGCGATGGTGCCGTAGTCCGGATGCACCGCCATGTATTCGGCGATGTCGTAGCCGTCGTCGCGGCGCGGGCTGGGGTAGAACGGCAGCAGCCAGATCGTGTCCACGCCCAGTTCGGCGATGTAGTCGAGCTTGGAAATCAGGCCGGGGAAATCGCCAATGCCATCGTCATTGGAGTCGAAGAACGACTTGACGTGCACCTGGTAGATGATCGCGTCCTTGTACCAAAGCTGGTCAGCAACCACTGCCGATTGTTCTGCGTCAGCCTGAAGGGCTGGAACTGCATTCATGCGACCTCTCCTGCGCGGATGCGCCATAACGCGAACGGCCGCGTCGCCTCTAACCGGATGTGTTGCGTCTTGCCATGCCACGTGAAGCGATGGCCGTCCCACAGGTCTTCCACCGCCACGCTGGCGTGATCGGGCAGGCCCAACTCCCACAGCGGAATTTCAACTTCGGCATCCTGGCCCGCCTGCGGGTCCAGGTTGATCGCCACCAGCACCATGCTGCGGCTGCGCGACAGGTAGCCGGCGTCCAGGAACTTGCCGAAGTACAGCACCTGGTCGTTGTGCGCCTGGTAGAAGCGCGTGCCCAGATGCGACTGCAATTCCGGGTGCATGCGGCGCAGCTGGTTGAAGCGGGTGATCTCATCGACAATATCGCCGGGCGCCCGTTCGGGCCAGGCACGCAGCTGGTATTTCTCCGAGTCCAGATATTCTTCCTTGCCCGGCGCCAGCGGGGTGGCTTCGCACAATTCAAAGCCCTGGTACATGCCCCACAACCCGGAGAGGGTGGTGGCCAGTGCGGCGCGGATCAGGTGCCCGTTGCGCCCACTGGTCTGCAGGAACAATGGATTGATGTCCGGCGTATTGACGAAGAAATGCGGGCGGAAGCACTCGCGCGGTACGCCGTCGTTGAGCTCTTCGATGTACTCGCGCAGCTCGTGCTTGTGGTTGCGCCAGGTGAAGTAGGTGTACGACTGCGAGAAGCCGCACTTGGCCAGGCGGTACATCATCTTTGGCCGGGTGAAGGCTTCGGACAGGAACACCACGTCCGGGCGGCGCCCGCGCACATCGGCAATCAACCATTCCCAGAACGGGAACGGCTTGGTGTGCGGATTGTCCACGCGGAACAGGGTGACTCCTTCGTTGACCCAGAACAGCACCGCATCGCGCAGCGTGTTCCACAGATCCGGCACTGCACCGCTGGCGTAGAAGTCGACGTTGACGATGTCCTGGTATTTCTTCGGCGGGTTCTCCGCGTACGGGATCGAGCCATCTGCGCGCCAAGTGAACCAGTCCTTGTGCTCCTGCAGCCACGGGTGGTCGGGCGCGCACTGGATGGCAAAGTCCAGCGCTACTTCCAGGCCATGCGCGCGAGCTGCCTGGATCAGCCGGCGGAAGCCCTCCAGCCCACCGAGTTCGGCATGCACCTCGGTGTGCCCGCCATCGACTGCACCAATGGCGTACGGGCTGCCGGGTTCGCCGTCCTGCGCGGTGACCGCGTTGTTGCGGCCCTTGCGGTTCTTGGCGCCAATCGGATGGATCGGCGGCATGTACAGCACGTCGAAGTTCATCGCGCGGATATGCGCCAGCCGCCCGATCACATCATCGAAGGTGCCGTGGCGCTGCCCGTCACCACTCTGCGAGCGCGGGAACAGTTCGTACCAGCTGGAGAAATGCGCCGCGCGGCGTTCGGATTCCACCCGGAATGTCACCGGGTATTCGGAGCGGAACGGCTTGTCGTCGGCCAGCGCCATCGCTTGCGCGGTGTCGGGCTCCAGCACGATCGCCAATTGCTGCAACGGCTCGCTCTGCGCGCCGATGCGGGTGAGGATGTCCTGCAACTGGCTGGCCAGCGCGCCGTCGCTGCGTGCATGCGCAGCCTGCACCACCGCCACCGCTTCCTGCACGTCCACCGGCAGCACGGTGCTGGCGGCGCGCTTCTTTTCCAGATCCGCATGCAAGGTAGCGAACACGTCGCGCCACCCTTCCACGCGGAATTCGTAGGTGCCGATGCGCTCGAGCGGGAACTCCGCGCGCCAGCGGTCGTTGCCCAGCGCACGCATCGGCGCACTGGCCCAGGTCTTGGCATCGGCCGGGCGCCACAGCACCGCCACCGCAATGCGGTCATGCCCGTCGCAGAAGGCATCGGCCTCCACGCAGATACGGTCGCCCACGGTGCGCTTGACCGGGAAGCGGCCGTTGTCCACCGATGGCGTCACCGACTCGATGCATACCCGTGGCCACGCCGCCGCCGTCTGCGCACGCGGGCGCATGCGCGGCACTGCCAGCACATGCCGCGCCGGCACACTGCGGTACACACGCACTTCGCCGGGCTCCAGCGCCTCCAGCGTGGAGCCGGAGAGGGTGCGCCCGTCTTCGGCCACCAATGCCTCGGCGTCGCCGAGCAGGCGCAACAGATCCGGTGCCGGTACTGGCACCACATGATCGGGGTCGCCATTGATCAACAAGAGCGAGGGCAGCCCGCCAAGCGGCTCCACCGCCACCGCCGTCAGGCCCGTGCCTTCGCGCAACAGTGGCCGCAGCCGCAGGCCCGCATTGTCTGGCTGCGGGCCATCGGTGGCACGCACGCGCAACGGCAACGACTCCAGCTGATGGTCTTCCAGCACCCAGGCGCCACCGAGTGCGCTCGCCAGCTGCCAATGCTGCGCGCGGCGTGCGGCGCTGCTGCCGTCGGCAGCCTCGACAATCGCCACCACCCGCTTGGCCAGCGCACGCAGCGCGGCGTCTTCATCGAAGAACCAGCTGCCACGGCCATCCCACCAGGCGAGCGAGGAGAACGCCGCATCGAAGCCGGCACCGGCAAGCTGCTGCAGCGCTTCGCTACCCAACCCGGGTGTCCACGCCGCGAAGATCACCTCCGGCGCCTGTGCATGCACACGGGTGATCAGCTCACGCCAGCGCTGTGCGGGGATCTGCTGGGGCTGTAGCAAACGGAAGCCGCCCACGCCCTGGTTGACCCACTCCAGCAAGCGCGCGCTCCACCACTCCACGAGCGCCGCACCTTCCTGCGCATAGGCAAAGCGCGCCTCAGCCACCTCGGGCGTGGCACGCGGCTGGCGCGGATCCGGCACTGCGGTGCTGCGGGCGCGGAACCACTGCGGGTTATCGCGCACCACCGCGCTGGAGCCGCCCACCTCGTCCAGGCGCACATCCAGCAGCAGCTTGACGCCCGCCCGTTGCGCGGCCTGCACGCAGGTCTGCAGCTGCTGCGCCTGGGCATCGCCGGCGTTGGGTTCCACCAGGCGCCCCTGCGCGTCACGCGCAAACGGCGGCGCTACCACCACATAGTCGCAACCGGCTTCACGCGCCGCCACGCAGCGCGCTTCCAGCCTGGATGGGTCGGCAACCGCCGCTTCATTCACTACACACATCCGCATGGCGCGCCCCTTCAGCAGGCAGCGGTGCGCGAACGCACCGCGTTGCAGGGAACGACCTGGCCTACGCAGCGCTTGGCGCCTGCAACGACCCGCCCTGGACGCACCAGGCCCACTCCCGCCGAAACCGGCCCCTGGCCGATCCTGCCTACCGTGACTGCACTCATGCGCAACTCCGCAACGATTCTTGACCCCTACACCTAAACACTCCGCCTGCGAATACCGTGTGTCGGCCGTATTGACGAAAAACAAACAAGCGCGACGGTGGCGGCGTGTGGGGTGGCAATCGCACAGGCCTGTTGTAGATGGCGCCTCTCGCTGGAGATGGTGTGGTGCTTGCTTGGAAGCGGCGACGGCAACTCAGCGAGCCAAACAGCGCCGCTGGCCCGATGACTGCGGAGCCACGCAGTTATTCCTGACGGTGCCCGGCCGCCAGTCGTTGACTGGCCTTGGTTTTCACTGCTTTTCGTGTGGTCAGACCGACGAGCAGCAGCCCCGTCTCGCGTCACGCAGCGACGTAGCACGATCGCTTCACCGTGCCCCGCTGTTGAGCAACAGAACAGCGCCGACGACCATCATGCCGATTGGAAGTACACGCCCCCAACCAGAACGCGCGCAAATCAGTAGGACCGCCTGCAACGCAGCAACGGCGGCAAACAGCACAGCAGCGAAGACAACCTGATTGCCAGATCCGTTCTCGATCGCTTGGGCAGGGATCGACGGATCCATCTCATGGATCAATGCAGGCTCGCTGCCCGTGATGGCCATCATCACCAGGGCCGCCGCGCACGCAGCGTGGATCATGATCCGGACTAGCATGCTCAGCACCAGGCACCCGCTATTTCCATCGGCCAGGCTTGACGCGTCAGCCTACTGCTTGGCCATTGCCTCATCTATTTATCAACCCGTCTGTACTACCGGCTGCGGTATCAAGCAACCGGCGGGCAGGCGGACATTGGCTCCGATCCCTGAGCTGTTCTGGGCCACCCTGTCGATCTCGATGATCTGGGCAGTGCGGAGGTTGTACATGATGCGAAGGCCAGCAGCATCGGTAGACTCTGCGGCAGACCCCGCGTCATTGAAGGTCACCACCACATAGTACGGAAGCACAGCTTCGTCGTGGTACCAGGAGCCTGCGACACTCACATCGCTCGCACGTCGCGACGTGATGAGCTTTGCAATACATCCTGGCAGTGTGATGCGCCTGTTGCCCGAAATGAACTGGATCGTGGGCGTGGTGGTGCCCAAATTGGACATCTTCAAGAAGGTGTGGCCCAGCTGTGCTGGTAGTTCCGCGATACGACCGTCCGGCCGCAACGACAATGTCCGGTCCTCGTGTGCAGCTGCCGCGCCGGCGATGAATAACAAGCTCAGTGCAAACCACCGAGAGTAAAAGCGCCGGGCCAAGGGAGGCGCTATGGAGAAGTACTGGGTCATTAGCGCTTGCTCTATTCGAAGAGTCGGTCTGGAAGTCGCTGCCCACACCACGGGCAAAACTGCGCGAACACCGGCTGCCCGTCGATCGACCAGCACGGGTCGCTTCTGAACAACTCGAACGAAAAGCGCACTTCGGTCGCACTGTCTGTCACCGCATGGAACATGTGGATGCAGCAGTACTGAGCGCGGCGTTCGCGCTGCGCCACGCGCTCGGGCGATTGCGTATCCAGCCAGGCGCTGTGCCAGGCTTGGCAGGCTGCGCAGGACTCCAGGTGCACGAGCGCGTCGTAGCTCGCAGTGTCCGGCAAGAGGTCCGGCTCTGCGGCGATCATGCCTTCCAGCATCAGCTGCACTGCCGCGTCGTTCTCGGCCCGGTTGTGCAGCTCCTGGATGCGTTGCCGTGCAGCGGTGCAGGCGGGGTCGGTGGTCATGCGGGTCCATTCGGCAAGGTCATCGGCAGAGACGGCGCCGCCTCTGCAGCGGCCTGATGTTGCGGGCGCGCTGTGCGCCCAAGGCTACGGCCTGCCCGGCCGCAATGCCAACCACGGCTACTGCGCCCCGCTGAGTCTGCATTGCCTCGACAGCGCCGCAGAACACACGCCCTGGCGCCCTGGCCCGCAGCACGCTTTGCCCATGAGTGCGGCTCATAAACCCGTCCCGTTTTCGCATCTTTGTTGTCGCGCTCGCTGCAGGCACTGTCCGCCAGCGGTGACTGCATGCCTTCGGCAGCAGCCCCGCGCCTCCCCCGCTGCCGCCAGATCGCCTGTGTCCATTCCCCGTATTTTTCACCTCACCTCCCCGACCACTGCCCTGACCTGGGAAGAGCGGCGCATCGTGGCCCGGCTCCAGCGCACCCTGCCCGGGTGGACCTGCAAACATTGGGACGACACGGCCAACTCGGCGCTGATGCATCGCGCGTTCCCGCACCTGGCTGCACGCTTTGATGCGATCCGCTTTGGCGTGATGAAAGCCGACATCGCCCGCTACGCCTACATGCATGTGGACGGTGGCTTCTACTTCGATACCGACTACAAGCTGCTGGCCGCGCTTGCGCCTGCGCTGCTTGAACAGCCGTGCGTTCTACCGATCGAAGAAGGCGCGCTCGGGCAGCCGGACTTCAAACTTGGCAATGCCGTCTTCGGCTCAGAAGCCGGCCACCCATTCTGGGCATCGCTGATCGAACACATCTTCGTGGCGCACCTGCCGGAGCGCCTGACCGATCACCGGCAGATTCCGATGGTGTCCGGGCCCAGGGGGCTCACCAACTTCTACCTCTCACGCGACGGCGGCTTTCAAGGCATCCACTGTCCTGCACGCGATGCCTTCCATCCTGACCGCACCTGGTTCGGGCTGGGACATCGCGGCGGCCAGATCGCCGTGGGCTCGCACCTGTGCTGGGCCTCGTGGCGCGGCAAATCCACGCGGCGCGCCATCACCAACTACCTGCGCCGCAAGTTGAGCGCGTTGCCGATCTGAGCTGCACTAGGTAGCGGTGACTGCATGCGATAACCCGGCTGTACTCCTGCGACGCACGCGCGAATGGCGCCCATCGTGGCCGAAGAAGACACCGGTTCACGCCATGCGCGCTGATGCACAGCGCACGCCACGTTAGGCCACACTAGTGCCTTGCCCATGGAGTGATCGAGATGCACAAGGCCTGCTTGCTGTTCCTGTTGTCGGTGTCAGCCATGGCGCACGCCGCGCCACACGATGACGAAGCGGCCGACTGCCGCAACGGGTCATTCACCAATAGCCCGTCAGCGTTTACGCTGGCGCGCGTCGCAGTCCCCCGCCTGTACCTGCTCAACGACAGCGACGGCTGCCCCAGCAAGGGCGAGGCAGCCTGCCGGCAGCGCAGCTACGTGGTCAAGGGCGACGTGGTGGTGCTGGCCCAGCACCGTGGCGGCTACGCCTGCGCGTTCTATCCCAACAAGGTGGGCGTCAGTGCCGGCTGGGTCGCCGAGCGCAGCCTGCAGGCCATCGCCAGCACCGCCACGCCACCCGCAAGTGCGTGGAACGCCCACTGGTATGACGGCGACAACACGCTACAGCTGACCGCCAATGGCGACGGCAGCATCACCGTCAATGGCGACGCCTACTGGCCCAGCGCCAATCCCAGCCCGGAGCAGGTGCCCGGCGGCCCACACTTCGGCGCGGTCACCGCACGCAGCTTTGCGGAGGGCAACCGTCTGGAAGTGCGCGAGGATGACTGCACGGTACGTCTGCAGCTGCTTGGCGACCTATTGATCGTTGCAGACAACCTGCAATGCGGCGGCGCGAGTGTGAGTTTTAATGGGGTGTATCGGCGGGATAAGTGAAGCTTCACCGACACGCTGATTTGCTGCTGGATGCGCGGGCCTTCGTGGCACTGGATCACCGCCACGTGAGCGTACCGTAAGCTGACCCCGTTCTTGGGCCACGCCTGCGACTGCGCTTGGGCGGTGGTTGGTGTTTGGGTATGTATGAGCTTACGTGGCGGCGGCGACCTTGGCACTCAGGCGGTTGCCGGTGCCATCGTAGCTACAGCCATCCATTCCAGTGGTGGTGCCGTCGTTGGGGAGGAGTAATCCGGCCGAGAGCGCAAAACGGTGTCACTTATTAAGTGAATCCGACCCCGTTTACTGAGTAACCGCACTGCTTCCCGCTTGAACTCCGCCGTGAACCGCTGCCGCTTCTGCATCGAACACCTCCGTGCGAGGATTGTCCTCGCTTTCAGGTGTCCGAGTTATCAGGTGTGGCTCAACCTGAGGCCGTTCTTCCGCATTTGCTCGACCACCGCCTAACGTCAAAACTTAGCGTACCGGCGAGAGCGCACTTTTTGACGGGTTCGCGCGAATCCACTTTTTGTACTCAACTGCTTGCTTACTAGCCAGCCTCTCAACTTCTGACCTTTTGGCTATTGATTCATATCCGGAGTGCGCCTTTAACTGGTATCCGAAATCGCTTGGCTCAAGAAATACGATAAACTGCCTGTTTCTTGGCGCATTTGGCGCGGATGGAGTGTACATATTTGCCATGAAAGAAGCGCCGCTCGTCATATTTCCTTGGCGAAGAACGCAATCCTGATAGTACATGACGTTATTTCGGACGCGGATTTTTTGGTCGGGCTTTACATTGATTCCCGGGGTATTCTTGATAACTGCGATAACGGACAAATTCCATTCATAAGAAGCACACCCGTACTCTCTTTTCAAGATGGCTTCGGGGGCTTCTGCAGTAACAATCGCAATTAGTTCTGAGGAATAGGTTAGCCCCGAAAGAGAAAGTTCGCTAACTATTGGCCGACCGGCAAAGCACAGAGCTGGTGCTCCAAGACACACGACAAGAATGACTTTCTTCAAGCTTTCAAACGCAATCATTTTAATGCCCACCGCTAGAGTTAAGCCGAGTTTCGAATCACCTTTGGCTTAAATGACTTGTTAGGCAGTGAGTGGTCGCAAAGGTGGGATGATGAACCATGCTCCTCAGCACTGCCGCCTGCGCCGAGCATGCCACAACTTGCAAGATGGAGCTTGGCAATGACGGCGCCGTAGTTGATGCAGCGTTAGATGCAAGACAACACTGGGAGTACTCAATCTTTGTCCTTCTGTAAGCGGTAGCTGTAAGCGCTCAGAGCGTGGCAATAGGCACGTTGCGCTCAATACGGCTGTAGCGGTTGCCCGGCCCACCTCGTTTAGTCAATGGGCGCCACACTAACGACCAGCTCGCCGTTGTGTAGGCGGATGTGGAGTTTGCTGCCGATGGTGAAGCCGAGTTGTTCGAGCCAGCGGCCGCGTAGGCGCAGGGTGGGGATGCGTTGGTTGGTGGTGGGGTAGTAGCCGTAACCGACAGTGCATTGGTGGGGTGGGCGCGGGCGGCGTGGAGGGCGCTGTTGCTTGGCGAGGTCGGCGGCGTTGGCAGCGGCGACTTGCTCGGGGGTGAGCATGGGGGTGAGCGGTGGCTCGACGATGCGCCAGGCTGGGGTGCGCGGTGGTTGGCGCGGGGCGCGCTTGCGGGCGGTGGTGGGACGGGATGGCGGTTGACGCATGGCAAAGCCCTCCTTGACGAACAGGCCCCGCCGCCGGGTGGCGACGGGATGTCGGGAGGTTAGAAACCGAAGACAGACGGCGGGCGTATTTCCCCGAAGGGTGTTGTATTAGCCGCCCTCCCGACGCAGGCAACGCGTCGGTTGCGCCAGCAGGAAGCTGCAGGCACAAAAAACCCACCGGAATTTCGGAGGTGGGTACCGCTGTCTTAGGAGTTTCTACGCTCCGTGGCCAAAAGACTGCTACGCACTGCGTGACATGTCAACTGGCTGATGCTGGCAATCTGGAAAGCGTTGATGGAAGATCCCTTGTGTCAACGTTTGAAGCAGCAGCGTCAGAGTTGGATTGAACTTAGAGAGGTTGCTACTCCAAGCGCATCCCTACCCTCCCGCAAATAGCTTTCCGTCCCCTCGCTATCCGTCACCATCGCGTCACTCAGATTCGGGCTCGGTAGTGCAGGACACCAACGGCGCGAATGACAGTTGGCCAGCATCGCGATGTCGCGTGAGTAGGATTCCAGTGATCAAAGTTAGCTTCCGAAGTCTGTTCCCTTTGCTGCTGCTTTCACTAGCGCTGCCAAGTGCATGCGCTCGCGCGCCTGGTGAAGCAGGACAAGATGCAGGCACGCCATCTGCTGCCACAGCGACACCAGCCTCTCCAGAGAAAGGCAAGACCACCGATAGCCGTGCCGATGTCGTCTCTGCCAAGACCTCTCTGCATGAGCTGGAGCACCGGCTCTTGCGCTTCATCGATGGACTGACAGTACCAGCGGATCTGGACTACCCGCAGATGGAATCTGCACTTGGCGTCAAGCTTGGACCACCGTCTGATCCGGCATACCCGTGGCGTGAAGTAAAGGAAGTTCCTCTGGCCGATGGCTATGAGCTCTACGCGACGCATCGCCCAACGAAAGATGGATTCTCGCGGATAGAGGTTGCAGTGACCCTACCTGACCATAGCGACCCCACGCGCGTGCCTACGTCGACCTGCATCTGGCAAGCAGAAGCACTCTCCAAAGCGCTCGAAGGGATGGGATACACGCGTGGAGGGCAGCGGCCTTTTCAGGGTGGATGGCTACGCCAGCATTGGCGCGCGATCAACGGCGGAAGTCAGATTTTTTCGGTCTCATTGCTTCTTTATCGAACCAATGAACAAGGCAGTCCACAAGAGTGCGCTTATAGCGTAAAGATCGATGGAGGCAAGCCATGACCCGGGTTGACCCACGTATCGAGCCTCAACTTGCCCAGATGGCAAAAGACCCTGGACTTCCGGCTGGTGCAGAGGACAGCATTCGCCAGACAATCGCCGAATCACCCTATCTGTCGAACCTGCTAGGTGATGCCATTGAGAAAGGTCGAATTGGCGCGATTGCTGTTTCGCATGGACAGAACAACGGGGGCCACTTCCAGGATGGTAAGGACGGCAAGGCGGGCACACTCAATATCAGTGAAGCAGCGTTCAAGGACTTCGCAGGATCGGAGCGCATTGACTATCTGACCGAGGTGATGGGCCATGAAACGATGCACGGCGTGTTGGCCCAGCATCGTGCCGACGCCCTTGCCGAGTTCGGCAAAAGCATGGGTGACCGGATGCAGGAAGCTTACGAAAATCGGGAGAATCAGGTCGACCTGACTGGCCCTACGCGTGTTTACCTGGATTCGACTCGCGCAGACGAAGCACTATCGGAAATCTCGGGAATGCGTGCCCTGCATGACAGAATCAAACATCTGAACCCTCAGATGCCTGACGGCATGGTTGAGCGGGAATTGCTCGACCGGTCTAGCAACCGCTGCGTAGAGCGACAAGCGAACGGCGCTCCGCAGTTTGCAGACGGACTGACCTACGATGCACTCACCAAGCACCCTTTTACCCGCAACGATGCGCTGACCAAGTCGGTTGAGCACTGTTTTTACGACAGCAGTGGCACGCTAGGCCCACATGGCGATTCCGACTACCGCAACTACTATGGCGTCAACCCGATCAGTCACATCGCGCAGAACTACGCGCATCTGGCGCATGACCGCCAGCCTCCGGAAATCCGCATTGATTTCAAATCGCTGGGCCTGGACCCAAAGCAGCTAGAGCGCAACGGGCTGGACCTAGGGCCTGCAAAGACGTTCAACGTCTTGGACCTAGGCAAAGACGGCTATTGCATGGTCCAGCTCAAGGACACCGGCGCACGTGGCATCAGCGCCCCTAACCTTGCGGCACCGAATGAACCGAGCCGCGCATTGACACCTGTAGATGCTGGGCACCCCGACCATGCCATGCATCAACAGATTCGAGGCAAAGTGGAGCAGCTAGACACTACAAATGGCCGTGCCTTTGATGCCATCAGTGAACGGATCACGGCCAGCCTGCTTACGCTAGCCAAGGACAACGGGCTAACGCGTGTAGATCACGTGCTGCTCAGCGACAAAACCAAAGACCTGCCTGCGGCGCAGACGCTGTTTGTCGTGCAAGGCGACCCGAAGGATCCCGCAATGTTGCGCGCTCATATGCCAACGGCCGAAGCCGCACAGCGGCCTGTTCAAGACAGCTTCGCGCAACTGGAATCTATCAACCAACGACTAGCGCAGGACCGCACGCAAGAGCAGGCAGTGGAACAACAGCGCTCGCAGGAACAACAACAGCGCGGCCCTGTTCCGTCGCTTTGAGACAATGACGTGCCCGCAACTGCCAGCAGACAGCGAGCCGGCCCTCGCTTCTGAACAAGCAACGACTAAGGCTGCTGTTTAAGTGCACCTGACCCAGTTCTTCTCATCACCAAATCTCAAATGTTCCGCTCCTGGCGAAATCAATAAAATCCCCTATAAATTCATCGTCAGAGCTAGGGGCGGTTACAGAAATACCTGCTTCCTCAAATTTTTTCGCAATGCTCAATGCTCGCTCACTGCCATGTGGGTCCGCTACGTAGCGTCCCAGCGCAGCAGCCAACTCCCTTGCGTCTGAGTCAGCGACAGATTGCCCCGCGTTCCAATCATAATGCGCCCCCCAAGGTTCTCTATCGATCCAGTCGATGGGGGGCGATGTCCCTTCTGGCTTCCATCCATAAACCGATGCCAAGTTCAAGTAAAAAGACCATCCTATTGTTGAGAAATGAAATTCCGTGCCAGCTTTATTTTTAAGGTCTACACCCATATCAATCAATTAGTCCTTACATTGAGACGACCCAGGCTGCGGGCTCGGCCCGGCTAAAAATCGATTCACGGGCATGGAAATAAGGGGTCAGGATGCCCTTATAAGTGAACCTGACCCCGTTCTTGACCCCGCCCGAATAGACCAAGCAGCATGCGGCTAGCATTAGCTGTTAGACAGCATGTTCGGGCTCCCAGCGAAGGTAGGCAACGTGGGCCAACGCAGAAAGCTTATGTGGATATGCCATGGCAATATGCTGCTCATCTAAGTTCCATGGCGCCGGGAAGTCAGCAATTACTTCCGTTGCAACGCATGAGCAGCTCTCAAGTACAGTCGTGGAAGGCTCTCCGTCATACTCAAATCGTAGGCGAACAAACCTTGTCTCGGGATCAGCCTCAACGGACACTTGTCTAAGTTGTGGATGGACCTCACCGAGCAACGCACGCTGGAGAGATAACAGAAGAGATGGACGATCGTAAATTTCGCTCATGCTGCCTAATGCCTCAGTTAAGCCGAGCCGCGAGAATGAATTGCTAGGGACGTTGCCGGTGCCATTGACCACCTGCACCCATGTCCACCAAAATCTCTGCGCCCAAAGCCTCAAGTACATGCATCATCGATTGAACGTGATCTACAGATACGTCATGGATCTCAACATGCTCGCGCGCGAGTACTGATCTTTCGATTTTCCGGCGCTGTGCTGGCGACGCACTTATCCCTCGCCGGAGGCGGCGTGAGAACTCAGCAGCGGCATGCACGCCTTCAGCTCGCCATTGAACATCATCTACTCGCCACCCAACCACTGAGATCGTTGCCATACGCGCCTAGCTGCTATCAGACCGCCTAAGCGCGGTATAGCGCGATCCTCGCCGAGTCGTTCACCGCAGTCAATCGCCCCACGCCTGCGTAACCACCGCCCGACCCGCAGCACGGTCACGTGCCTTATCGAATTTCGATTCCAGGCTCGCCGGTTATCGCACGGTGCTTTTATGGGTCGCCGCGGCTGTGCTCCATTCGCCGGTCAAGAAGTGCGCGCACGGCGTGGGCGGCGTCAAAGATGGCTTGCCCGAGCGTGGGCAGGGTCTGCGCCTCCAGGCACTCCGGTTTGCTCGTGGCGATGACGTCGCCATGAGCGATGAGGGTGCGTAGCAGGCGGTCGAGCTGGTCGCGTTGGTCCAGCGTGAGATGCAAGACGGCGGCGGGGTGCTCCATCTGTGTCCTCCTCTGCGCGGTGAGCGGGGAGCGCGCACGGTGCGGCGATTGGCGCGTTGCGCTCGGCGCGGGGCGTGCGGGGGCGTGCGGGGGCGTGCTGCGCGTGCGCTGCGCACCTGGTTAGTCCGTAGGTGCGACGCTGACGACCAGCTCGCCATCGCGCAGGCGGATGTGGAGTTTGCTGCCGATGGTGAAGCCCAGTTGTTCCAGCCAACGGCCGCGTAGGCGTAGCGTGGGGATGCGTTGGTCGCTGGCGGGGTAGTAGCCGTAGCCGACGGTGCAGTGGTGCGGGGCACGCGGGTGGCCGGGGCGTGGGGGGCGGGGTTCGGTGCGGGGTTGGGGGATGGGCGTGCGCTCGACGTAGGGCCGCGGCTTGATCGTTGGGTCGAGCGAGCGCCAGACGATCTCGGTGGACGGTGGCACCGTGGCGCGCTTGCGTGCGGATGTGGGACGGGACGTGGGTCGACGCATGGCAAAGCCCTCCTTGACGAACAGGCCCCGCCGCCGGGTGCGACGGGATGTCGGGAGGTTAGAAACCGCAGAGAGCCGGCGGGCGTATTTCCCCGAAGGGTGTTGTATTAGCCGCCCTCCCGACGCAGGCATCGCGTCGGTTGCGCCCGCAAGACGCTGCAGGCACAAAAAACCCACCGGTTTGACGGAGGTGGGTACCGCTCTCTGAGGAGTTTCTACGCTCCTTATGGTAGAGATTGCTGCGGGTTTGTTGGGATGTCAACTGCTCGTGGTTGCAGAGCGCTACTAAGGATCGGAGAGCGCCGCCCTGCCGATGAGACACGCGGAAGATATCCCTGAGCCCCCTATCCGAACACTTATCTCACGAAGTGAACCTGACACCGTTCGTGTCCCCGTTCGTGTCGGAGAATTCGTACCATGGCCTACTTGCTTCAAGTGTTGTAGCGTCGGAAGCAATATGCGGCTGGGGACGATGACGATTAGACTGAGCTTCCCGCGCGCCTCGGTGGCTGAGGTCCGGCCGAAGTTAGTGAGAACTCAGATGCGATTCAATTAATAAGTCCGTGATTTATTACTGGGTCTCGGCTGCATTGACAGTACGATCAACTCAACTTTTTGCTTGGTAGCAAACCATAAGGAAGCGGACAGTGAATCCGAGTGCTCCGAAGCTCTTCATATCCTATAGCTGGTCCTCAATTGACCATCAAGCGTGGGTGCTTGATTTGGCCGAGAGACTCCGCGGCAATGGTGTCGATGTGATCTTAGACAAATGGGACCTGTTGGAGGGGCAGGACTCCATTGCCTTCATGGAGCAGATGGTGACTGACCCCGAGGTCACCCATGTCGCAATGATCTCAGACGAGACATACGCCAAGAAGGCCGATGGACGAGAAGGTGGGGTTGGTACTGAGACCACCATCATTTCGCAAAGGGTCTATCAGTCGCAGAGTCAAAGCAAGTTCGTGTTAGTGGTGCCTAGTCGCGATGACAGGGGCAACGCGTACATACCTGCCTACTACGCTGGAAGGATTTATATCGACCTTAGCGATGAGGCGACAAGTGCCGGCGAGTTCGAACGGCTTCTGCGCTGGGTTTTCGGTAAGCCATTGAACCCGAAGCCCCCTCTGGGCAGCCGGCCAGCATTTCTCACTGAAGATACGGAGTCTTCGCTAGGTACGGAAGTGCAGAGACACCGCGCGGAAGAGGCAATTCGTAATGGAAAAGTCTTTTCGGTAGCGGCTACAGAAGAGTACTTTGAAAAGTACACTGCCGCAGTAGAGAAGTTCGAGGTTGCGGAAGGCGCAGATTTGGATATGGACGCCCTCCTTGATTCCATTGAAAGAACGATTCCGGCTCGAAATGAGCTAGTAAGAATGTTCCACCTCATTGCGCAGTACGACGCTGGCGAAGATATGATCGCTTGCGTGAGGCGCTTCTTCGAAGCATGCATGGAGCCCACCATGCGCCAAAGCGTATCTCAAGGTCGCTTGGACGACAGACGCGACCCAATCCGCTTCCTCGTGGGCGAGCTCTTCTTATACTTTGTTGCCGCATTGCTGGATCGTGGGAGGATCGAAGCGGTCCGGGAGTTCATTAGCCCAGTTTTCTTCGCTCGTGCATCTGGCCGAGACCGCCAGCCACTCGAGGGCTACTGGCAGCTATATGGGCATATGGAGTCGGAGCGCCGGCTCTCTCAACATCTCCGTAAGGTGTCAGCTAGAGCGTATCTTCTCAACTCGCGCAGTAAAGACTCCGGGGTGAAGTTCGACTCACTTGCTCAAGCAGATGTAATCGTTTGGCTCAGAACCGTGGGTATCCTTGATCACTCCGCCTGGTGGCTTGCCGTAACTCCAGTGTACGTGTCGAGACATGCGCCTCTTGAAGTATTTGCTCGCAGCGCATCTTCCATATACTTTTCTCGGATCATGCCATTAATTGGTGCCGAGTCAAAAGATGAGTTTTTGGATGGTGCCAGACCATGGAGGAAGGCCATGTCTGAATGGCGGATTGGCATGGACCACGTCGACTTCAGCTCTATCCTTAACTTCTCCAACCTTTCCACTCGACCCTAGCGTTTGCTGATCGGCACGGAACAGCCGCTGTTCCTGGATCGTCTTGCTTGTTTCTCGGCAAGGCCCAGGTTTTCCAGCTGGTAATAGCTGCGGTGCGACCGGCCTATGGCCCAACGGGAACGGGAACGGGAACGGGAACGGGAACGGGGTCAGGTTGACTTCTTTAAGTGAATCTGACCCCGTTTTTCAGACGTTAGCAAAAGACAACGGATTAACCCGGGTGGATCACGTGCTGCTCAGCGAAAAGACCAAAGACTCGCCCACTGCGCAGACCCTGTTCGTAGTGCAAGGCGATCCAAAGGATCCGGCCATGCTGCGCGCTCATATGCCGACGGCCGATGCAGCGCAGCGGCCTGTTCAAGAGAGCTTTATGCAACTGGAATCTGTCAACCAGCGGCTAGTACAGGAGCGCACACAAGAGCTGGCGGTGGAACAGCAGCGCTCGCAGGAGCAACAACAGCGGGGTCCCGTTCCGTCGCTTTGAGGCGATGACGCGACGCACCTATCATCAAACGGTTGGCAGCCCCTCGCTCTCGACAAGGAACGGGGGCTGATGCCTAAATGAATCTGACCCCGTTATTCGAATTCACCTTACCTCATTCTCCACTTATTAAAAGAATACTTTGATCCCTTACCTTTCTTCTCATCTGGTCGATTTATCTCAGGAAGTGAGCCTGGCCCGCTTGTGCCCGACCCCACCTTTAAAACCCCGTTTCTGGCACTAACGTTTGAGATTAGAGGCGTCGTCCAGCTTGCCAGGCGACGTCGTCTCGATTGAAAGGTTAGGCCTCAACCAGCGTGGCGATGACCTCTTGAATGAGAACTTCAAAAGCCGCTTTATATGGCTCCAACTGATTTTTTGTTGGCAAATATTCACTGCGGCGCATAAGCAGATGCGTATGAAGATCGGCAATTGGACGCGCATCGTCGTTGAGGCGCGCCAGGATCGCTTTGATGCTGCGTCCTGATTGAGCAACGACCTGAGAAAATGTGTCGACACCAAATACGGTCGGAACGTGGTTGATACATGCGCGAATCAATAGTGCAGCGGAGATAAAGTTTGCTCGTGCGTAGGCATCATTTAGCTCTTCACAGATGCGCACCAACTTTGCCGGATCGAGGTTCGTGGCCGGGATTGCTTTGAGACGAAGTAGTACCTCTGAGCTTAGGAATGCACCATTCGTGGCAGCAATTGCCGAGTAGTTTGGGTCCCGCGCAGCCTCTCGAAGTGCGTCGATAGCGACGTATAGATCAGCCCGCAAGTCGTGCGCTTCCGAGATGTAGCTTGGTGAGGTGTTTAGCTCAGAGACCAAAAGTGAAAGATCCGGGTCACCGATTCGCTTCACCGCTGCAACGAACCTTTTCGCAGTATCTCGGAACGCCGCGCAGTACGCGTACTGTTTGTCTGGGTCATCGCTCGGACCGCACTCACCGAGAGGGAACTGATCGATCTGATCGGCAAGCTGGACAGCAAGTTCGAAAGCGGTAGTCATGAGGATTTCTGAGGCCTAACGCCTGAGTTAAGCCAACCCGCCAAGCGGGTTCGCCTTGGACAAATTGTTAGGCGGCTGCTTCATTGCGCGCCTCCCATGTGGCGAGAAGAAATGTTGCCATGGCACCCGAAAGGTTGACCGCCAGCTCCGCGTGCCTCGGGGCCGGCTTAGAACCTACCTTGCCCTTTCCGTGTGCATCGCTGAGACGATTTCGGAGCGAGCCAAGGCCCTCAACAACGGAAGTGCACCCTCCGAGCACTTGCTTGAAGACAGCCTCGGTATGCTGAGAAGGCGCCAGTTGGAGTGTCTCCGCCGTTAGCTTGTAAAGCTTCGGCAGATCTGTGCCATCGTCGTACGTAGTGCCAGCGGCATCAAGGATGTGCTTACACACTGACTCGATGAGTGTCCGGGCCGACGTGATAGCCCCCTCGGGGTCTGCTGCCCGCCGTTCGAGCGCCTTTGACCAGGCAGCCTGAACATGCGACGCATCAAACTTTTCTAGCTTTTCAGAAACAATTTGATCCGCTGGCGACAGCGGACCTCGCTCCAAAGTTTCAAGGAGCGGGTGGAACTCTCCCCAGATGAAGTCGCGGCGCTCGGCATAGGTCGAATACTTGAACTTTATAAACTGCCAGAATTGCGACAGGTTCCTGCAGGTTCGTATGAAACGCGGAATTAGAGGATCCAGAGCCTGGTTAGAGAGCAGCATCTGGCGCAGCCGGACGAACTCTGCATCGTCTTCGCTACCGCCTGTAGCCTGCGAGATAAGCAGGTTCTGAAGCGCTTCTGTTTGATTGAGTAGTTCGTGCACTGGGTCAGCCGCCTAACGTCTGAATTAAGCCGCGCCGCGAAGCGGCGTGGGCTTTAATGAATTGTTAGGGTGCGCCCTAGAACGTAACGAGCTCAGCGATTTTTGCAGCTACTTCGGACATCGAGTCTTCTGCAGTGTCAAGACCCGTTCTTGAAGCGAGCATTGGACTCACCTCGCGAAGCGCCTCGTATGTTGTCTTGTGAACGATAGGCACAAGTCGATTTCCAGCAAGCAGCGTTGAGAGTTCCTTGTCTGCCACACTTTCTTTTGGAAGACGTGCCAAAAGTGCCGGTGTCACAAGCACGAGGCCGACTTTGGAGTTGGCTAGGCCCTTATCAATTGCGCGCATCATAGGGACGCCAAGTCCAAGGTCCTTCTCACTGAACCAGACTTTTACCCCTGCAGCTTCAAGAAGATCATGCAGCTCTTTCGCAGCTCCCTGACGATCATCCCAGGCGTGGCAAAGAAACACATCTCGTTTGTCTGGGTGCCGCGCGACCTGGACCTCCACAGCCTCGCGGACCGGTGTAAGTGATTGCACCTCAGTCGGTGTATAGAGAATAGTCGATCCCGTCTTTGACCAGCGCGGCTTTGAGTTCTTGCGCCCACTGCCGCTGCTTGAGCTGGTATAGCTAGGGCTACTCGTTGACGGGTAGTAAGAACCGCCACTTCCGCTGCTGTAACGCGAGCTGCTGCGGTAGCGACAGGCAGGACAAGCGGCGGCTGCCGCTGCTGAACTGTGACCACGAACTGGTGCCGTGCATCTAGCCATGAATCAGCCTTCCTTTTTTATATAATATTCATCTACAGGAAAATATTATTAAAGTCGCTTCGATACTTAATCAATCCTACATACAGATCATTTTCGGCTTGAATAAAAATTAGAGCACACCTTAGAAATTTAAGTACCGCTCAATGCGCCAGACGGTTCCGTCTTTAAAGCTTACATCGGCGAAGAGCAGGAACGACCCCCAGGCTCCCGTGTCTAATGCGAATGCTGTCAAATGATCTGAGACGACGCGAACAGGATTTTCAAAGGTCTCATGAAGGTGGTAGGTAATAGAATTAACCGTTCCTAGATCGATACCATCCGACTCGACCCAAATATTGAGTCGATAGTATCTGCGACCATTTTTGTCCATAGATTTTGCGCGGGTGTATCTGTGCAGCAAATAAATCTCGTGAGGCGCGCCCGGGTCAGCTTTCGCCGGTGGGCTGGACGCAGGAAGTGCAGCAGCGGATGTGTCGGGAGGTAGTTTCGGTTGCGAAGAGCCAAGCTTTACCCCAAAAGCTTCAGCTGAGTCGCCCTTTTCCACGCGGTCGACCAAGGCGCCAAAAAGACGTGGAATATCTTTGCGCAGCCACCATAGAACAGCGCCTATGAAGACAGGCCAGATAAGTGCGGCGATGAGATCCATGGAAACTCCCTGTGCAGCCTAATGCTTGGATTAAATCACATTGCGAAACAACGTCGACTTGGATGAATTGTTAGGCACCTGATGCATCTGATACCTTTCTGTTCCAGTCCAAGCCCTCTTTTTCCTCTCCGCACTGTGTACAAACATACTCGCCGGTTTTGGAGCCAAGGCGATACTCCTTCTCAATGTGCGAGTGGTCGCAAGGCTTATCTCCCCATGCCTGACGAAATTTTATGCGGCCAACATCTGCATACATACCCCGTCGATGCCTAACGCTGGAATTAAGCCGACTGGCGATGCCATCTCGGTGTGAATTAATTGCTAGGCCACGTCCCAAAGCCAGGCAGTTAACACTGATAGCGGTCACGGATATGATCGTTGTAGTAACTGCCTTTTGAGCCCGCATTAAGAAGCCCCTGAAACACGTGCGAGGGCACACCGCAGAAGTCGTATGTGTGGCCCTGCACGAATTGAATTTTCATACGCATACCAGCCGGGTCGTAGCCAATAGCGCTGATGGCTGACGAGGCTACGCGAATCATGTCCATCGATTTTCCTATCGCTTGAATTAATTGGGACCACATCGGGGCTGCTGTTTGAATCAATTGTCAGTACTAAGCTTCGTCATCTTGCTGCGGCGAGCTAGAAGCAACCGGAACATCAAGAGCAACGGAAACGCAAGTACAGCGGCTCGCAGGTGTAGCGTCGGCGTAACGCCCTCCTTCGGCCAGAAGCAAAGCCAGATCGCGAGTGCGGCAAGGCAGCACAATGTCAGCATCAGCAATCGCTTGGCAGCTCGGACAGAAAACGGCATTGCTAACGCAGGACCGGCCATCACCAGAAATCCAATTCCGCTGATCAATGCGCCCGTCTGTCCCTCACGTACCTGGCCTACTGCAACCAGCGCCACCAGCAGTGCGCCTGTCGCCGCGAGCATGACGCCGGCAAGGCCGGCGAGCAGCTTCAGGAGTTTTTGATAATGCATTCTTCGCGTCCTAGTTCCAGCATTACGCAGCACTTCCGAGTGGAGTTGGCTTGAGGCCTGCTAGGACTTGTGACGCCGATAGTGGTTTTTGGTACTGGTGCTGCGGTAGCTGCCACCCTTGTGCGAAGCACCGTGGCCTGCGCTGTAGTGACCGCCGTGACTGGTGGTGTGGTGCGTACCGGCGGCCCTGACGCGCGCTTGCGCTGTTGCGGTAAACAAACCGAGTGCGGCCACGCTAAGTGCCACGATGCTCCATGCCTCGCTCAACATTGTTTCTTCCCCCTGAAGAAATGTGTGGCTTTGCGGCTGCATTAAGTCCTGCGTGCCTTGATCCTCGCCGAGTTTTTGGGTTGCGTCAATGCGTTTGCGAGAGTGGTCGCTGGCTTTATCGGCTTTGCCCTCATCCGCCCTTCGGGCACCTTCTCCCGCGTGCGGGAGAACGGCTTGGTGCCTCGGGTTATTGGCGGTTTTCTGCGGTTGTCGGCGCAACCGGTGCGGGTATAGCGAGATTATTGTTGAGTTCGGTAATCTCCGGCACCTTGCCTTCGGCAACCACATGCAAATGCGCGGTTTTTAGATTTGCCGCGTTGGTTAGCGGCAGGCGCACCTGCGTGGTGATTGGCTGCAGATTGCGTGGCGCGGCAAGTGCCGGGAATGGGGCTCTTGCCAGCTCCTTCCCACGCCCATCCTCCAACACCACAAACCCCGCCGGTGCATCGGCATGGCCGAGGCTGTGCACGGTCACTTCGATGGCATCTGCAGTCACGCGCACATCGCCGTGGCCGATGCCCAAGTCCGGGCGTAGCTCGACCGGGGTGGTGGCTGCAATACGTTCGAGCTGCAGGACGGTGGTGCGGCCTGCGGGGAAGTCGATGTCGATGGATACGCTTTTTTCGAAAGCGACCTCTTGCGTCTTGGCGTTGCTGTCGAGCTTGCCGTCATTGCCTTTGCTCACGCCTTGGGTGATGCGCCATTGGCCCGGGGCGACGTTCCAGCCGGTCATGCTGGCGCGCTGGTTTTTATTCGATGTGTTGTAGGCGATGACGGTAAAGCGGTCTTGCTGGGGTGCGGGGATGGCGATGGCCACTTGGGTTGCTGCCTCCGGGTCGTTGAAGCGCCAGCTCACGGTGTGGCCGGGGTAGGTCTGGTTGCGCTTGAGGGCCACGCCCCCTAAGCGGGCGCGTTGCAGGTTGACCGTGGGGGATTCCACGCGGTCGCTCCACCAGTGGCCTTCGGTGTTCATGTAGAAGTTCTGCAGTTTCTCTCTTGCCTCGCTGCGGTAAATGGCGGCGAGATAATCGAGGTTGCCGGTCTGCTCCCAGGCTACGTGGTGTGGGAAGTCCGGGGCGCTGCCGTCGTCCTTGTTGGCGGCGTCGATGAGCTTGCCGCTCCAGTCGCTGCGCTTGCCCATGACGTCGAGGAAGTTTTCGTTGAGCAGCGACAGGCCATTGGGGCCGCTGTTGGCGACGCGGTAGTTGATGGGTTTGAGATAACGCGCATCGCCGGTGAAGCGGTAGGCGGCCCAGAAGGTGTGCAAGGTGTCGGCGCCGCCGCTGCCTTCGAACAGTTCGCCGCCGCGGGTTTTGCCGGTTTGCCAGTTGATCTCGTTAGGCAGCGCCCAGTTGCCCTTGGCGTTGGTGTAGGCGTGGGCGAGATAGCCGTCTGCTAACCCTGTGACGATGCGGCGGCTGCTGGGGTCGGCGTTATAGGCGCCCAGGATGATGGCCGGGTGCACCACCGGGAACGAATACGGTTTTTGCCATTGCCAGTTGGGTTCGCGGTAGACCTTGCGGCCGCCGAACCAGTTGCTGGCGAACAGCAGGTGGCCTTGCGGGTTGACCTGGATGATGTTGTCGAAGGCCTTGACGGTTTCCATCAGGCGTTCGACGGTGCGCGGATCGCCCCAGTTGAGATACAGCAGGGCGCTGTTGAGGTTGATGCCTTCTTCGTAGGCATGCAGCTCGTCGGTTTCGATGGTGGACAGGCCGTTGGTGAACATGCCGTTGCGGTAGTTGGCATCGGACAGCGCGAGCATGGAGGCGTTGAGCATGTCCGGGTCCACGCCCATCAGGGCGACGCCGGGCCATTGCTGCACCAGGTCCGAATCATCCGAGATGCCGCCGCCGAAATCGCCGTACGGCACCTGGCGCTGCTCGATCCACCAGCGGATGTAGCGGCGCGTGGCGCTGAGGTCTTGCAGCTGCCAGAACGCCCAGGCGGGCACGCCCTTGGGCACGCTGGGCATGTCCACGGGCAGCGTTCCTTGGTTGGCGTAGCTGATGTCGTTCCAGTACTGGCGGCCGAGGGCGTGGTCCGGGTCCACGCGCAGCAGGTCGGTGATGTCGGCATCCAGCCGCTTGTAGAGCAGCTGGCGCTTGGAGGTGGTGTGTTCTTCCACCAAAAAGCCCCAGTTGTCCTTGACCTGGTTGAAGCGGTCGGCGACGTGCTCTTTGAGGGCCTCGTTGCGTGGCTTGAACACCAGCTGCAACTGGGTGCCATCGAGCGCGTTGGCATCGAAGCCGGGTGCGGCGGCGGCGATGCTGAGCATCAGGCTGTCGTTGCTCAGGATGCGATCGCGCAGATCCAGCCACAACGTGCGGGGCTGGCCGGGGGTGACCGCGACCGAGACATCGATCATGTCGCGTGCGGGCCAGATGGGGTCCTTGATGCGGATGTTGAGCGGGATGCTGCCGTTATGGGTGGCCGGCAGGTTGAGCGCGGGCAGCGTGATGGCGATGCCATCGAGGCCGTCGTGCATGTTTTCCCAGCCGTAGGACCAGCTGCGCATCAGCGGCTGGTCTGGCGGCGGGTCGCCCAGGCTGGACGGCACCAGGATGTGCACGATGGGGTGCTGCGCGCTGCTGGCGGCGGTCTTGTCGCTGGGGCGCTTGCGGGCCGGCGCCTTGGTGGGCAGCGCAACCACGGTCTCGCGCTCGCCCAGCGGGTAGCGGCCGGCGATGACGTCGCGCAGCGTGGCGAGGTTGTCGTAGTCGGGCTGGATGTCGCTGCGCACGGTGTAGCTGAGCTGCGCGCTGCCGGCGGGTACCTCGCCTGGCTGCACGTTGTAGGCCCAGATTTCCTGGATGGGGGTTTCCTGCGCGGTGTTGGCAAAGCGCAGCGTGCCGCCGCGGCGCTCGGCAAACGTATCGACGCTGCGCACCACGCCTTGCTTGCGGTCGAACAGCGGCTGCGCTTGCGCGTTGGCTGCACCGGTGGCGGTGGGCGCGGTGTAGCTGGCCTGGCCGTAGGCGGCGCCGCGCAGCTCGATGCGGTTGACCGGCTCGTCTGGCAGGGTGAGGTCCAGCGCCTTGCCGCCTTCGACGTAGGTGTTCCAGTCGGGCAGCTGGAAGTAGTCGTTGCGGCCGGGCAGGCGCGAACGGTTATAGACGCCGGGCCAGGTGGTTTCGGCGATGCCGTCGGTGGCCTTCCACATCCATTGCTTGAGATCGCGCGCGTCGGTGAATTCCACCTTGCGGATGCGGGTGGCCGGTGCGGTGAGTGCGGGCGGTGCGTGGCCGTTGTCCCAGCCGAAGCGGTGCAGGAAGGCGGCGTGTTGCGCATCGCTGGTGGGTGCTTCAGCGCTGGTGGGCTCCTGCAGGCGCGCCAGTGCGGCGGCGCCGGCGCCATCGAGCATGCGGTCGTAGATGCGGATCTCGTCGAAGTCGCTGCCGCGCAGGAAGTTGTAGCGGCTCTGCACCTGGTGCGGCGACATCACGCGGCCGGCCAGGCCGAACTGGTCGAGCGCGGCGTCGAAGTCGAGCGAGCCACCGCTGGCGCACGGTTGGCCGCAGTCCACGCGCGCGGCTTCCTTGCCATCCACGTACAGGCGCACGCCGCGGGTTTCATCCCAGGCAAACGCAATGTGGGTCCAGTCGCTGGCAGTGGGATGTTTATCCAGCTTGAAGGAGACGCGGGTGCGCGCCAGGTTGGCGTCGGTGACGAAGGCATCGAAGCCGTGGCCGTTCCAGTCGATGCGCAGCCAAGCCATGTCCCAGCTGGTGTGGTCGGCGTAGCCGACACGGAAGATCACGAATGGTGCTTCGCCAACGGCATAGCGCGCGCGCCAGAAGAAGCTCAGCGTGCCGCGCTGGGTGTAGAGGTTGCCGGGCGCATTCCACGACAGCACGCCGTCGTCGGCCCATTCGATGGCGTTGCCGCGTTTGCCGGTGGGCACCAGCGCGATCTTGTCGCGGAAGTTGGGCACGCCATCGCCGCGGGCAACATCGGCCTCCAGGCTGCGGTCGGCCGAGACACGGAACAACAGTTCCGGCGCGGTGGGGGTGGCCGCGCTCAGCGGCAGCGCGATCATGCACAGCATTCCCAACAAAACCTTCGACACGCTCACCTCGTACTGTTCACCACGTACTGTTCACCATGTAAAACAGCCACCGCCTGGTTGGCGGTGGCGGCGACGCACTTGCTCAGCCCACCTTACAGGCCATTGGCGGCGCGCCACTTGGGCACGTCCTCCTTCAACAACTTGTCCGGCCAGGTGCCATGCCAGGCGTAGCCGACGCGGCGCTCGTTGGGCACTTTCATGTAGTCGGTCAATGCAACGCCTTCGCGGTTGGCATACAGCGGACGTTGATTCTGCAGGTCGTAGAAGCGCGCCCATAATGACGCACCCGGTTGCGCGACGAGGATCACATCCTTGCCGGTTTCCTGGGTGGGGTCGTCGATCTTCTTGGTGGCCAGATCGCGCATGCGATGGGTGTCGAACCAGGTGGCGGCCGCTTGCACCGCGGTCTTGATCTTGGCCGAGGGGTTGGGCTGGCGCATCAAGAACCGCACGATGCTCACCGACTCACTGGACGACAGCGAAGCGAGCTCATACGCACGCGCCTTGGCCGGCTTGAGCGTGACTTCGTCGTACTGCGCGCCCCAGATGGTGAGCGTGCCGCCGATCTTGACCTGGGTGGCCAGCACGCATTCCAGGCCCTTGGTCACCGCCTGCTGCGCGCGTGCGCCGTGGCTGCCACGCAGCTGCGCGCCGGTGTCGCCCTTGCCCTCGCCGATGTCCTGCAACAGGTTGAGCACGCGCACCATGGCGTCGTCGTTGTAGGTGATCTGGTGGTGGTAGGACGACAGGTCCGGGTAGAACTGCGGCCAGCCGCCGTTGGCGTATTGCGCCTTGAGCAGGTAGTCCACGCCGCGCTTGGCGGCGGCCAGGTACGTGGCGTTCTTTTCGTTCTTGAAGGCGGTGGACAAGTACGTGATTTCGTACGTGGTCGCCTTGTTGTCGATGGTGGCGTCGTCCTTGCGCCCGGGTTGCTTGAGCTCGGCGATTTCGGCGGCGGTGAAGGTACGGGTGTAGTCCACCGCCACGCCCTTGTACTGCTTGGACCAACCACCGGAGGCGGTCTGCAGCAGCAGCATGTTGTCGGCGATGTGGTCGGCCATGGCCGCCAGTGGTGCAAGCAACAGGGCGCCGGCGAAGGCGAGCGTGGACAGGTGCAGCGTGCGCGAACGGTTCATCAGAACGGCCTCCAGGAGCCCAGCACGGTGGAGCGGTCCAGCGCAGCGGCCTGTGCGGCGGTGAGCTGGCGTGACCATTTCACGCGGCGCGACGGGTTGGCCCCGGCGCCGGTGTTCTGGTATTCGCTGTAGCGGGCGGTGGCCTCGTTGGCCGCGTTGCCCCAGTTGTTCCAGCCTTCGGGCACGATGTGCGCGCCGAGCTGGCTAGTGATGAAACTCACGCTGGCGTACGGCCGCCACGGCCGGCCCAGGAACACGCGCGAGACACCGCTGGCGGCGGTGATGCGTGCATTGCGAAACACAAAGCCGCGTGCGCTCTCCTGCGGCGTGGAGGCAGCGGTGAGATAGCCATCGCCCAGCGAATGCAGCTGCACGTTTTCGAACAGGGCAGTGCCGGCGCCGAAGACGAAATCCACGGTGCCTTCGACATAGCAGTCGAGGAAATACGAGAGCTTGGCGCCGCGCAGGTACAGCGTGTCCTGGTAGCCGAGGAAGCGCACATTGCGGAACGCCGCGCGGTCGCCATCCACACGCACCGCCACCGCCTGCCCCACCGGGCCTGCGTGGTTGCCGAAGCTCAGTTGCTCGGCGGTGAAGTCATTGCCGGCGATGATGACGCTAGACGAGCCGGAGGTGCCGTACGCAGCGCCGGTGGCCGGATTGATGCGCGCGGCGTAGTTGTCGTAGGTGATGACGGTTTGGGTGGCGCCGGCGCCGGTGAGCTTGAGCGCGGGTGCGTTGGACGGCACCACGATCAGTTCCTGATAGGTGCCGGCGCCGATGTTGATCTGCGCGCGTTTGCCGCCCTGTACGGCGGCGTCGATGGCGGCCTGCACGGTGCGGTAGCCGGCGCTGCCCTGCTTGGCCACGGTGTAAACCGGGTCGGCAGCGATGGCCGCGGAGCTGCCGAGCGACAGTCCGGCCAGCAAGGCGGCGGCAGCGAGAGTACGTAACACGATCCTGCGATGCGGTTGCATGCGTTGCTCCTGTCAGAACTTGTAGCGCGCGCCGACGTAGTACTGGCGCCCGGTGACGGTGTATTTGTCGGGCAGTTCCAGTGCGGAATCGACGTAGCGGCGGTCGGGGGTATCGAGCAGGTTGATGGCCTCGAAGGTCAGCGACAGGTGGTCGCTGATCTTGTAGGACATGTTGAAATCGACGTTTTCCACGCTGTATTTGCCGGTGACATCGGCGGTGGCCAGGCGCTGGCCATCGAGGTTGTAGACGTCTTCCTGGGCGAGGATGTTGTTGATGTAGCCATCGCGGTAACTGGTGGACACGCGCGCACTGAAGCGGCCGTCGTCGTAGTAGACGGTGGCGTTGTAGGACTGCGGAGAGAGGTTGAGCAGGTCGCGCTCGGTGGTGGTGGTGGTGATGCTGGTATTGCTGTTGCCGGCGGTGCTGAACAGGTAATTGATCTTGGAATCGACCTGCGTGTAGTTGAGCTGGATGCCGAAGTTGCGCCAGAAGCCGGGCAGGAAATCGAACGCCTGTTGGTAGGTCAGCTCGAAGCCCTTGAGCGGGCCACCGGGCGTGTTGAAGTAGCTCTGCACATTGAAAATGGTGTCCGGCGTAAAGCCTGCGGGCAGCAGATCCAGCGAGTAGCCCATCGCTTCCCAGGTGGTGAGCACGCGGGTGCGCTGCACGTAGCTGTCGATGTCCTTGTAGAACACCGCCGCCGACAACAGCGAGCCTTCGCGGAAATACCATTCGGCGCTGAGGTCGTAGTTGGTGGAGCGGAACGGGTCGAGCTTGGGGTTGCCCAGGTTGATCGAGAAAAAGCGCCCGTCATCGAAGAACTGGGTGGGGCCGCCGCTGACGCTGGGCGACAGGTACGCCAGCGTGGGCCGCGCCATGGTCTTTGCCGCGCCGAAGCGCAGCACCACCTCATCGCTGACATCCCAGGAGAGGTTCAACGAAGGCAGGATGTCGCGGTAGTTGTGGTTGACGGTGGTGGGCACCAGCAGGCGCTCACCGGCCGCGGCAGTGGCGCTGGCCACGCCAAAGAACGATTCGCAGGCTGGCGAAATCGCACCGCTGGCGGTGGCCGTGCACGGTGCATAGCCGCTGGCGGCGATCTGCGTCTGCACATAGCGCACGCCCAGGTTGCCGCGTAGCGCGCGGCCCCACAGGTCGGTGTTGAAGTCCAGCTGCAGGTAGGTGCCCAGGCTCTTTTCGTTGACCTGGAAGTTGTTGTTGGACGAACCGAAGTGGCCGACATCGGCCAACCGGTAATCGCCGCCCGGCACGCCGGTGTCGCAATTGCAATTGATGTTGAGCAGGTCGGCGACTTTCTGGAAATCCGGAATCACCCAACTGGTGGGGAAGTTGCCGTTCAAGCTGCGGCCAAAGCCATCCAGCGTGGTGCTCAGGTCACCCACGCCCACGCCGGCAGGCAAGCCCTGCGCCAGGCGCCCGTAGGAGACGTGCCGCGACTCCGACGTCTCCATGTCGTAGTCCTTGTAGGCCAGCCCGGTGCGGAAGGTGAAGGTGGGGCTGATGTTGAATTCCAGGTCCACCTTGGCGGTATCGAAGGTGTTGCTCACCGACTGCGGGTTGAGGCGCACCTCGCTGATGTTGGTGCCGCGCGCAGTGCCATTGCTGTTCACCGGCACCGCGCCATAGCCCAGCCATTGCCAGTTATTGGCATCGGCGGCGTTGAACGGGAAGGTCATGCTCGGGTAGTCGCCACCACCGCGCCGGTCCAGCACGAAGCCATCCAGGTTGGTGTTGTCGAAGCTCACCAGCGAGAACACCGGCCGCTCGTAATCGGAGGTGGAATGGCCGACCAGCGCGGTCATGCGCACCTGGTCATTGAAGCGGTGCTGCAGGTCCAGGCTGAATTGCTTGAACTCGGTGGATTCTTCGATGCTGCTGGATTCGGTGCGGTAGTCGACGTTGTCGAATACGCCGTAAACCAGGCGGTTTTGCTCGTCCACCTGCGCTTCGCGCACTGCAATCTGGGTCTTGCCGCCGAAGTTGGCGGTGCGGTGCAGATTGGCGCCGACCGAGTCTTCGCGCTGGTCCTTGTCCAGCTTGGAATACAGCATGTCGAAATTCAGCAGCGTGTCGTCGCTGACCTTGAACTGCAGCGCGCCGGTGACGCCCAGGCGCTTGATCTCGTGATCGGTGCGGATGTAGCGCGGGTAGCGCGGAATCCACGCATCGGTGGCCGTTTCGTAGGCCTGGATGTTTTCCGGTGTGTTGGCCGGGCGCGCGATGCCGGTGCCGCAGGTGGTGGCGCTGATGCCGTAGCTGCCCCAGCCGTTGTTGCGGTCCTGGTTGGCCTGCGAGCCCACGCCGGCGCGCGTTTCGTTCGACAACGGGTTGCGCGGGGTCTGCGGGTTGTAGCCCACCGGCGAGCAGAAGCCGTAGGTGCCGTTGTTGGTGGCGGTGCTCTGGTTGGAGTTGCGGTAGTTGCCGTGCTCCCAGCGCACCGGGTTGTAGCCTTCTTCGCGCAGATGCCGCTCGCTGTAGGACACCGACATCAATGCGCCGAAGCGGCCATCGGCCCAGATGTTGCTGATCAGGCCGGAAAAGCGCGGGTCTTGTTCGCGCGAGAGATCGTTGTAGCCGTACTGGGTGGAGGCGGCCGCTTCGAAGCCGTCGAAGTCGAACGGGCGCGAGCCGCGCAGATCCACCGTGGCGCCCAGCGAGCCTTCGTCGGTCTGCGCCGATTGGGTCTTGCTGATGGTGACGCGGCTGAAGAGTTCCGAGGCGAAAGTATTGAAGTCGAAGCCGCGGCTGCGGTTGACGCCATCGCTGCCGCTGCCGGCGGTGGCCAATGCTTCCAGGCCGTTGATGCGTACGCGGGTGAAATCCGAGCCCAGGCCGCGCACCGAAATCTGCTTGCCCTCGCCGCCTTCGCGGTCAATGGACACACCGGCGATGCGCTGCATCGATTCGGCCAGATTCAGATCGGGAAACTTGCCGATGTCTTCGGCGTAAATCGCATCCACCTGCTCCACGCTGTAGCGCTTGGCGTCCAGCGATTGCTGCAGGCTTTCACGATAAGTGGCCTTGACCTGCACGCGGTCCAGGTCCACCGCATCGGCCGGGGTGGCCGGCGGGCCCACGGTTTGCGCGGCAGCGCCGACACCGTGCAGGGCCAGAACGATGGCCACCGACAAACGCGCGGCGGACAGGCGGGCGCCCGCCTCTTGGGCAGGACGACACGAACGGGCTTGCATGATGCGGCTCTCTCCAGGGCACTGAGGTGCAATGACGCGCTCAGCCCCCCTAGGCCACCGGCGTCGAACGAAACATCACGCCCACCGCGTTGCATGCGTGCACATCGGCAGCGCATGCACGGCGATCAAGCGTTTGGAATGGGGCTCGCTGCGCGTGTGCGCAGCGGGCGGGTGACACTCAGAACTTGTAGCGCAGGCCCAGCAGGTACTGGCGGCCGGTTTCACCGTATTGCAGCGGCAGCTGGCCGGTGCGCGGCGACGACACCCACTCGTCGGAGGCTTCGTTGGTGAGGTTGATGCCTTCCAGGCTCAGTTCCAGCTGCTTGCTGATCTTGTAGCGCAGCGACGCATCGAGGATGGTGGTGCCGGTCATGCCGTGCACACCGTCCACGTTGAAGCCGGCTTCCGCACCCGGTGCCTGGGTGAGGTAGTCGTCGCGGTTGGTGGCGGAGATGCGGCCTGCGAAGGTGTCGCCTTCGTAGAACAGCGTGGCATTCCACGACGAGCGCGACAGGCCGAGCAGGTCGTTCTTCATCACCGGCGCGCCACTGCTGGCCAGGTACTGGATCTGCGAATCCACCCAGGTGTAGTTGAGCTGCACGCCCAGGTTGGCCCACTTGCCCGGCAGGAACGTAAACGGCTGCACGTAGTTGGCTTCCACGCCCTTCAATTCGCCGCCCGGGGTATTGAGCGGGATGCTGAAGGCGAAGTCGTCATTGACGCTGGCGCCGGTGCCTTCCAGCAAAGAGGCCGGCAGGCCGCTGCTGGAATACGGACGCACTTCGCGCGCGGTCTGGATGAAGCTTTCGATGTCCTTGTAGAACAGGCCCACACCGACCATCGCGCCTTCGTTGAAGTACCACTCCAGGCCGAGGTCGACGTTGGTGGCTTCGATCGGGTCCAGATCCGGGTTGCCGCCGGCCACGGTGCGCGCACCGCCGGCCACGGCCACGGTCACGCCGGGCGTGAGGCTGCCCAGGCCGGGACGCGACATCACCTTGGCCGCGCCAAGACGCAGCAGCAGGTCCGGTGCCAGTTCGGCGACCAGGTTGAACGAGGGCAGCGTGTTGTTGTACTTGCGGCCCACGGTGGTCAGCGCCGGTGCGTTGTTGATCAACGCATAGCCGGTGGATTCCTGCTCGGTGCGCACGTAACGCACGCCGAAATTACCGGAGAACGGAATCGAGCCCAGGTCGGTGGAGAACTCGCCCATCAACCACACGCCGCGGTCTTTTTCTTCGACGCTACGGCTGTTGTTGACGCGCGGGGCCACAGCAAAGGTGCCGCTGTTGCTGTAGATGCCGAACTGGTCGGCCACGGCGTCCAGGTTGGGCACGACCCACGCAGCGGGACTGCCGTTGATGCCCTTGAGCCCGGCCTGTTCGGTGAGATCGGCCGGCACGATGCGCGTGCCATTGGCGAAGGTCGGCACCGACAACTCGTTGGCGCGGCGCAACTCCACCGTGCTGAAGGTGTAGTTCTTGGCCAGCACACCGCCCTTGAGGCGGAAGCCGGGGCTGATGTTCCAGTTGAAGTCGATCTGGCCGGTGTCGAAGTCGTTGTCCACCGTCTGCGGACGCAGGCGGATTTCCGCCAGTTCCCAGCCGGTGGGATCGGTCGGATTGATACCGTAGTTCAGCACCGGCGCGCGGTTGTTGCCGCGGTAGTCGTAGCTGTACCCGTCGACGTCGTACTTGTCCATGATGATGGTGGTCTGCACCGGGTTCTCGTGCGCGGAGCGCGAGGTGCCGATGCGCGCGTTCATGCTGAAGTCGTCGCTGAAGCGGTGCTCCACGTCGAAACTGATCTGCTTGAACTCGGTGTTCCACTCGTCGTGGCGGTTTTCGGTACGGATATCGACGTTGTCGAATTCGCCATACACCAGCGCGTTGTTGCGGATCTCGCCGTTGCGCACAACGGTGGCCGGCTTGCCGACCAGCACCGGGCGCGCATTGCCGCCGCGACTGAAGGAGATCGCTTCGATGTAGTGCTCATCGCGCTTGGCATCGATCTTGGAATACAGCATGTCCAGCGACAGCGTGGTGCGGTCGGAGGGCTTCCACTGCAGCGAGCCGGTGACGCCCAGGCGCTGCTGGTCGTGGATCTGCTGGGTGTAGCGCGGGAAGCGCGGGTGATACACATCCGCCGAACGTGCCGCGGCAAACGGCGAGGTGGCGCTGAAGCCGCCGTTGCTCGGCCCATTGGCCCAACGGCCGGTGTTGGAGCCTTCTTCCAGCACTTCGCGCTCGGTGTAGGCCACCGACAGCAAGGCGCCGAAGGTGTTGTCGGCCCAGGTGTTGGAGATCAGCGCGGCCACGCGCGGATTGGCCTTTTCGGCCATCGCGTTGTAGCCGGCCTGGCCGCTGGCGGCGAAGGTGAAGCCGCTGTAGTCGAACGGGCGCGCGGTGCGCAGGTCGACGGTGGCGCCCAGCGAGCCCTCTTCCACATCGGCCGAGGCCGTCTTGCGGGCGATCAGCTGCGAGAACAGGTCCGAGGCGAACACGTTGAAGTCGAAGCCACGGCCGCGGTTGGTGCCGCCGCTCTGGTCGCCGGCGCCTACGGTGGTGAGCGCTTCCATGCCGTTGATGCGCACGCGGGTGAACTCCGGGCCCAGGCCGCGGACCGAGATGGCGCGGCCTTCGCCGGCTTCACGGGTGATCACCACGCCGGGGATGCGCTGCAGCGACTCGGCCAGGTTGAGGTCGGGGAACTTGCCAATGTCCTCGGCGACAATCGCATCGACCACGCCGGCTTCGCCGCGCTTGATGTCCAGGGCCTTTTCCACGCTGGCGCGGTAACCGGTCACCGTGACGGTGTCCAGGTCCACGGCGGGTTCGGCAGGGGTTTGTGCTGCATCTTGTGCGGCCACGTGGCCGCTCAGTGCCAGGCCGATCGACAGCGCCAGCAAGGTAACCGGTGTCTTCCGGTTGGTGGTCCGAAATTGCATGTCCTCCCCTCCCAAGGGTCCATGAACAATGTGAAATGTCTGGTTGTGAGCGGCAATGACACCGCTGGTCAAAACGACGTTACCAGCTGAATCGCCCCGCAACATCTTGCAGCGCAGCAGAAAACGTCACCAAATTCGCCCCAAAGGGATGCAAGCCGTCACTGAGCGTCGCATCATGGTCATCGCCGGACGTGTCAGGCGACAGCTAGAATGACACCGATGGTCATCCTAACGCGCGCGGAATCCCCCACCCCGTGACGCACCACACAGCCGAGGTAATTGCCGTATGAGTCGTGCCCGCATCCTGTGCTTTGGTGAGTTGTTGCTGCGCCTGGGGGCGCCCGGTCACGAGCTGCTGTTGCAGCAACCGCGACTGGAGGTGCACTGCGGTGGCGCCGAGGCGAACGTGGGCGTGTCGCTGGCGCACTTCGGCCACGACGTGGCGATGGTGAGCACGGTGGCCGACAACCCGCTGGGCGCGGCGGTGCTGGGCGAGCTGCGCCGGCACGACGTCGATACCCGCCACGTGCGGCGGGTGGATGGCCGCATGGGGCTGTACTTCCTCACCACCGGTGCGATCCACCGGCCCAGCGAGGTGGTGTACGACCGCGCCGATTCGGCCTTTGCGCTGGCGCCGGCCGATGCCTACGACTGGCCGCGCCTGCTTGACGGTGCGCAGTGGCTGCACCTGTCCGGGGTCAGCCCCGCGTTGGGCGCCGATGTGGCCCAGGCCACGCTGGCCGCCGCCCGCGCCGCGCGCGCGGCCGGGGTGAAGGTGTCGTTCGACGGCAACTACCGGCCCAAATTGTGGCAGCGCTGGCAAGGCGATGCGCGCGGCATCCTGCACGACCTGTTCGCGTGTGCGGACGTGGTGTTTGCGGACTATCGCGACATCGGCGTGGTGCTGGGCGGCGAGTTTCCGCAGGACACGCTGGAAGCACGTGTGGAAGCGGCCGCGCAGCAGGCATTTGCGGCCTTCCCGCAGCTGCAGCTGATGGCCTGCACCCAGCGCACCACCCACAACGTGGACCACCACAGCCTGGGCGCAATGCTGGTGCCGCGCGATGGCGAGGTGGCACGTGCGCCGAGCGAGGAACTCACCCCGATCATCGACCGCATCGGCGGTGGCGATGCGTTTGCAGCTGGTGTGTTGCACGGCCTGATCGAAGGCTGGTCGCTGGACGACACGGTGCGCTTCGGCCTGGCCGCCGGCTGCTTAAAGCACTCAATTCCGGGCGATTTCAATCCGCTCTCGGTGGCAGATGTGCAGGCGTGTGTGGGCGATGCGCGGTTTGATGTGAAGCGGTGAATCGGGAGTGGGGAATCTGACGTGGGGATGCGCGGCGTCCCCTGCCCATGCTGCCTTCCCTGCAATCGGGGACCGGCGCTTCTCGATAGACTGCAGGCCTTTCCGGATTTTCCGAGATATCTATGGATGCTTCCCATCAGACCGTGATGCTGCCATGAGCGGCATCGCGATCGCCGCCGCCCTCGTCGCCGCACTGATGGGCGGCGCATGCCCCTGCCCGTCCTACGCACAGACGCCGTCAGCCCAGCCGGGATGGATTGCCAGCTGGGCCACCAGCCCACAGGCCGGGGAGGCCGATGCGGAAGAGCCGCTGGCAAACATCGACGGGCAGACGGTACGGCAGCGTGTTCGCATGTCCATCGGCGGTACCCAGCTGCGTGTGCGCCTGTCCAACGAACTGAGTGCATCACCGCTGACCATTGGGTCGGCCTCCATCGCCGTGGCGAAGGATGCTTCGACCGTGGAACCAGCTTCGCTGCGTCAGCTCACCTTCGGCGGGCAGTCCTCCGTCAGCATCCCCGCAGGCGCTCCCATCCTCAGCGACCCGGTCGATCTGCAGGTTGCGCAGGGTGCACAGGTCGGCATCAGCCTGTTCTTTCCGGAGCGGGTCACGTCCAACACGCTGCACTCCCTGGCGCTCAAGCGCGCGGTGGTGAGCACACCCGGCGACCACACGCGAGAGACGTCCATCGCGCCGGCCGCGACGTCCACCTCGTCCATCGCGATCAGTGCGGTGTTGGTACCGCAGGCACGTGCGCAGCGGTTGCTGGTGGCATTCGGAGACTCGATCACCGACGGTGCGGGGTCCACGACCGACGCTGACCGCAGCTGGCCAGCCCAATTCGCACAGCGCGTGGCAGCGACCGACCCTGGCCTGTCCGTGGTGAATGCCGGGATCGCCGGCAATCAGTTGTCGCATGAGGGGTACGGCGCAAGCGGCTTGGCCCGCTTCGACCGGGATGTCCTGGCGCTGCCGGGCGTGACGCACATCGTGCTGCTGGAAGGGATCAACGACATCGCCGCGCCGGGGGTCAAGATCGGTTCGCGTTACTTTGCGCCGCCGACAGAGGTGAGAACCGCGGAGCACGTGATCAGCGCCTACCGGCAGCTCATCGCACGCGCGCACGACCATGGGATCAAGGTAATCGGCGCGACCTTGACGCCGTTCGCCGGCAATACAGTCCCCGGCTTTTACTCGCCGCAGAAAGAGGCGGCTCGGCAGACGGTCAACGCATGGATCCGCAACAGCCACGCGTTCGATGCAGTGATCGATTTCGATGCGGTGCTGCGCGATGCCGAGCATCCGCTCCAGCTTCAAGCCCGCTTTGCATCCCGCGACCGGCTCCACCCCAACGATGCCGGCTATGCGGCCATGGCGGACGCGATCGACGTGACGCTTTTCCGCTGAGCGCGCGCTACCTGTTATTCGCTGCGCTGACGCGTATCAGGCGGGCGCGCGGGCGCGGCGTTTGTTGGTGAACCATTTCAGCGTCGCGCTCAGCAGGACCACGCACAGCGAGGCCGGTACGCTGAAAAAAAGCGTGATCATCAGTGCGAACTGAAGCGGTGGCGCCGAGCCGTCTTGCATGACCACCGCACAGACAACGGCGGTAGTGATCACCAGATTGATGATGGCCTTGAGTGACCA
Organism: Xanthomonas sp. LMC-A-07; assembly: GCF_030208825.1. Classification (NCBI taxonomy): domain Bacteria; kingdom Pseudomonadati; phylum Pseudomonadota; class Gammaproteobacteria; order Lysobacterales; family Lysobacteraceae; genus Xanthomonas; species Xanthomonas sp. LMC-A-07. The sequence goes on along the minus strand of NZ_JARVTF010000005.1, from coordinate 700,541 downwards.
GTGCAGCGTGGCGAACCGCAACAGCACGGCACAAATCACGCTGACCAACAGGGCCAGCAGCAGAAAAATGATTAATTTGTCCAACACGTCGTGCGCTCCATGCTGTGCGGATGAGATTCAAGGACGACGCTGCTTTTTAGCGATGTACAGACACGTCAGCGATTCGTCGCAACGCCTTGGCTGGCAGGCCAAAGCGTATGCGTCAAAGACACTGCGTGCTGCACAAGAGCCGTGACATGACGCCACGGCTCTTGCGAATCCCTAATCCCTAATCCCTAATCCCTAATCTCGGCAATCACCCCAACTCGATGCAATCGAACTTCACGTCCGGATCCACATCGGCGTCGTAATCCACGTCGTCGCGCTCGAAGCCGAACAGCTTGAGGAACTCGTGCTTGTAGCCGACGTAGTCGGTGAGGGCAAACAGGTTCTCGGTGGTGACCTGCGGCCACAGCGCCTTGCAGGCGTCCTGTACGTCGTCGCGCAGTTCCCAGTCGTCCAGGCGCAGGCGGTTCTGCTCATCCACTTCGGCGCGCTGGCCGTCTTCGCGGTACAGGCGCTCGCGGAACAGGCGGTCAAGCTGTTCGATGGTGCCTTCGTGCAGGCCCTTTTCCTTCATGATCTTGTAGACCATGGAGATGTACAGCGGCATCACCGGGATGGCCGCGCTGGCCTGGGTCACCACCGACTTGAGCACGGCCACATTGGCGCCGCCGCCACTGGCCTGCAGGCGCGCATCCAGCCGCTGAGCGGTGTGGTCCAGGTCGACCTTGGCCTTGCCCAGCGCGCCGTGCCAGTAGATCGGCCAGGTGATCTCGGTGCCGATGTAGCTGAAGGCCACGCTGCGCGCGCCCTTGGCGAGCACGCCGGCGCCGTCCAGCGCGTCGATCCACAACTCCCAATCCTGCCCGCCCATCACGGTGATGGTGTCTTCGATCTCCTGCTCGGTGGCCGGCTCGATCGAGGCCTGGATGATGGTGTCCTTGTTGGTGTCGATGGCGGTGGCGGTGTAGGTGTTGCCGATCGGCTTGAGCGCCGAACGCTTCACTTCCCCGGTGCTCGGCAGCTTGCGGACCGGCGAGGCCAGCGAATACACCACCAGGTCCACCTGCCCGCCCATCTCGGTCTTGATCAGCTCGATGACCTTGGCACGTGCTTCATCGGAGAACGCATCGCCATTGATCGATTTGCTGTACAGGCCGGCGGCCTTGGCATGCGTGTCGAAGGCAGCCGAGTTGTACCAGCCGGCGGTGCCGGCCTTCTTGTCGCTGCCGGGTTTTTCGAAGAACACGCCCAGCGTGTCCGCGCCGAAACCGAAGGCCGCGGTGATCCGCGAGGCCAGGCCGTAGCCGCTGGATGCGCCGATCACCAGCACCTTCTTCGGGCCGTCGTTGCGCACGCCGCGCGCACGCGTGGCGGCAATCTGGTCGAGCACGTTGCGCTCGCAGCCGAGGGGATGCGTGGTGGTGCAGATGAAGCCGCGCACTTTGGGATGGATGATCAACGTGGACTCCTGGTCAGCAAGATGCTGGCGGCATCTTAGGGCCTGACAGCGCGCTGGGGTAGGTCGCACGCGCCACCCAGGCGGTGCCTGCACACCCACGCGACGGGTGAATCGCTTGTGCGCCAATGCACCTCGCGCACGGGCATCGCGTGCGCATGCAGCGCGCGGACGTGCAACGGCGCGGCACTGAATGCGCTGGCTGGCGTGACGGCCAGTGCCTGCATCGCACTACGCGCGCTTCCACACGCTGCTGTATGGAAGCGTATCGGTCGGCAGCGCTGCGCACGCAACCGGTGCCTGTGCCTCAGGTGCAACATGCGCGCCGATGCCGAGGCAGCGCACCTTCACCTCAGTGCGTGGGCGCCCGCAATGCACCTTCACAGCACACCTTGGCGTGACCCCAGACGCCGCGCCGCGAACAGAGACCATGGTCGAATTTCGGCACCAGTGGCTGTGCTATGTTCCGGCCCTGCCGTGCCGTGCCTGTCCGCGCCCTATTGGCGATCGTCAAGGCCCCTTTCAGCTGTACGACCGGTAGTCAAGCGAATGTCCCTCCGAAGCGAGCGCGTCACGCAGCTGGGCTCTGTCCCGCGGTTCCGCCTTGGGCCATTGCTGGTCGAGCCGGAGCGGCTCACGCTGATTGGCGACGGCGAAAACATCACGCTGGAGCCGCGCATGATGGAGGTACTGGTGGCGCTGGCCGAGCGCGCCGGCGAGGTGATCAGCGCCGAGCAATTGCTGATCGATGTCTGGCACGGCAGCTTTTACGGCGACAACCCGGTGCACAAGACCATCGCCCAGCTGCGCCGCAAGCTGGGCGACGACAGCCGCCAGCCACGCTTCATCGAAACCATCCGCAAACGTGGTTACCGACTGCTGCCGAAGGTGATCTTTCCCGAGGATTACCGCGGTGCGTTGCCGGGCATGGGTGCGTGGGGGCACGGCAGCCCGTACGTGGGCCTGCGCGCGTTCGACCCGGACCATGCGGAGGTGTTCTTCGGCCGCAGCCACGCCATTGCGCAGGTGCTTGCCGCAGTGCGCGCGCAGTTGCAGAGCCAGCGCGCGCTGGTGCTGCTCAGCGGGGCCAGCGGCTGCGGCAAGACCTCGTTGCTGCGCGCCGGTGTGGTGCCGTTGCTGGCGCAGCCCGGCGGGCTGGATGGCCTGCAGGCGGTGGCGGTGGCGTATTGCAGCCTGGCGGCGTGCCGCGGCGGCGATGTGGCCGACACCCTGACGCGTGCACTGGCCGAGTGGGCAGCGGACGGGCGCGCGGTGTTTTCTGCCGCGCAGATGGCCACCTGCACGCAGTGGCTGACGCAGCCGGCGGCGTTGCATGCGGCCATTGCCGAGGCGATGCGCCACGCCGCCCCCGCCCGCGAGACCGTGCAGACACACCGCCATCTGTTGCTGGTCATCGACCATGCCGAAGCGCTGGTGGCCACGCCCGGCATCACCGCGCAGGACCGCGCGGCTTGCACGGCGTTGCTGCAGGCGCTCTGCGCCAGCACGCACGTGGCGGTGTTGATGGTGACCCGCAGCGATTTCTATCCGCGGCTGATCGAAGCGGTGCCGGAGCTGGTGGAACTCAAACGTGGCGACGGCCATGTGGATCTGCTGCCGCCACGCGACGGCGAGATCGGCCAGATCATCCGCGTGCCCGCGGCGATGGCCGGGCTGCGTTTCGAAGAAGACCACGACAGCGCCAGCCGCCTGGACGATGTGCTGCGCGACGCCACCGCGCGCCAACCCGATGCATTGCCGCTGCTGCAGCATCTGCTGCAGGCGCTGCACGAACGCCGCAGCGACGATGGTTTGCTCACCTTTGCCGCGTATCGCGCACTGGGTGGGCTGGAAGGCGCACTGGCGCACCATGCCGAACAGACCTTCCGCGCCCTGCCCACCCCTGCGCAGGCTCACCTGGGCGACGTACTGACCCAGGTGAGCGTGATCCACCCCGACAGCGCAGCCGTTACGGCGCGGCGGGCGGTGTGGTCGGCATTGCCCGATGCCAGCGGCGCGCGCGCACTGGTGGATGCCTTCGTGCAGGCGCGCCTGTTCGTCAGCGAACTGGTTGCCGGCGAGCCGGGCTTTGCGGTGGCGCACGAAGCCTTGCTGCGGCAATGGCCGCGCGCCAGCGAATGGATCCATGAAAACCGCCGCCTGCTGCAGGCACGCAAGCGCCTGCAACTGGCCGCGCAGCGCTGGGCCAGCGAGGGCCGCCGTGACGATCACCTGCTCAACAGCGGCCGCCCCCTGAGCGAGGCGCGCGAAGCGGCGCGGCGCATGCCGCAGGACCTGGACGCGCTGGACCTGGCGTTCCTGCACGCCTGCGAGCGCGCGCACCGGCAACGGCGCGGACTGTATGCCGCGGCCGCCGCCTTGCTGGTGGTGCTGGCCAGCGCGTCGCTGCTGCTGGGCTGGCAGGCGCGGCAGGCGCAGCAAGTGGCCGAACAACGCCGCGACGAAGCGCAACAACTGGTGGGCTACATGCTGGGCGATCTGGCCGAGCAATTGCGCACCGTGGGCAACCTCAAACTGCTCGACAGCGTGGGCACGCGCGCACTGCGGTATCTGGAAGAACTGCCCAATGCCAGCATGCAGGCCGGCGATCTGATCAACCACGCCCGCGCCCTGCGTACCACCGGCGAAGTGCTGATGAATCAGGGCAAGCTGGACCAGGCGCATGCGGCCTTCACCCGCGCCGCAGCCACCGCCGCGCAGGCACGTACGCTTGCCCCGGATGTCTTGGAGGCGCATGCGGAAACCGGCCAGGCGGCGTATTGGCTGGGCGCCATGGCCTACCGCAACAAGCAGTTCCCGTTGGCGCGCCGGCACTGGGCGCAGTATCTGGCCGCGAGCGAATGGCTGGTGCGCGCCAAACCGGACGATCCGCGCTGGCAGCTGGAGTTGTCGTACGCACTCAACAACCTGGCGATGCTCGCCACCACGCAAGGCAATGCCACAACAGCGATTGGATTCTTTGCGCGCGACATCGCACTCAAGCGCGTGCTGGTAGCGCGCACGCCGGACAACGCATCGCTGCGTTATGAATTGATCGACAGCCTCTCGGGGCTGAGCCTTGCACAGGAAAACCAGGGCCTGCTGGCGCCGGCCGAGCAGGGCTATCGCGAGCAACTCGCCATGCTGCGGGTGCTGGTGGATAAAGACCCGGATGCACATGCGTGGCGGCGGCGCCTGGCCGGCTCGTTGATTCGCACGTCCAACCTGGCGCTGGCGCGTGGCCAGCTGGTGCAGGCGCAGCAAGATGCGCGCGAAAGTCTGCGTCTGCTGCAGCCGCTGGCGGCGCTGCAGCCGGACAATGTGGCGTGGCGGCGCGACCTGGCGCACGCCTATGCGCAGGCCGGCTGGGTGGCCGCGCTGGATGGGCACGCAGGGGACGCCGCGCAGCAGCTGGCACGCGCGCAGCAGACCATGGCCGAGCTGCTGCAACAGGCGCAGCCACTGCCGGAATGGCAATGGCTGGATGCCATCATCGCGCTGCGCATGCAGGCCGCGCGCACACCGCCGCTGGCGCAGGACTTCGCCCCGATCGTGGCCCGGCTGGAAACCCTGCACCGCGCAAAACCCGATGAAGTGGTCGGTATTTCAGCGCTGGCCCAGGCGCTGGTCTGGCACGGCGAACAACGCGCCGCCGCCGGCGATGACGCCGGTGCGCGCACGGCGTGGCAACGCGCACTGGCGGTGCTCGGCAAGGACGCGGGCAACAGCCGCGACAAGAATTTGCTTGACCCCTGGATCCGCGCACACGTGCATCTGGGGCAACGCATCGCCGTTACGCAACAGCTCGGATGGCTGTACCAAGCGGGCTACCGCCACCCGGGATTCGTCTCCCTCTATGCCCCGCTTTTCAAAGGACAGGACAAGTCATGACGGAATTGAAGGCAAAAGAAAAAGGCAAAGCGAAACCGACCGTGATCATCACATTGACCGTGGCTCGCGTGGAGTTTGGCGGCAATACCGGAAAGGGCGAGTACTTCTACAGTTTCTCACCGGATCTGCTGCTAGTCGGCAAGGGACAACAGGACGTGACCCTGGTGTACCGCTTCGACGATGAGGTGCCTTATCAGTTCCGCATTCGTAGCCTGCTTAGCTCCGATGCGCATGATCAGATCAAGAAGCCTCACATTGCCGAAGATGGCCGCAGTGTTTCGGTCATGAACAAAAACAACAAGGCAACGCTGATCTTTTTCACCGTGATCATCGAAGATGAAAAACGCAAATTGCTGTTCAGCTGCGACCCGCAGGTAGGAAACGACCCGCAAATCTCCCCGCAGTAAGGCATGGCCGCACCTGTCTGGCGGCCGGCCGCTGGACAGGTGTTTGTGTTGCCGCCGATGGCGCATCACAGGTGGATGAGATGTACCGACTGAGCGCGTGATGCTGCAACGGCGCCTTGTCGGGGTGTTCGCTGGACCATGCCCGCAAGACGGGCGCATCGCTCGGACAGATCCCACGCTGCCCGATATTCAGGGCGCTGCCAGCACTTTCAGATCGCCCCTGCGCGCACCCATGCGTGCGGCTGCAACCGTACGCCCGGCTCGGGCTCGTTGCTGAAAGCCACGTTGATCTGGCCGCGGATGGCCAGACCGCCCGGTACCCCGCCGTGGCCGTTCCAAGGCGGACAGCGGCGGTTACGCGCGCAGGCCATTGAGCCCAAGGCGATCGCCAGGCTGGCGCAAGGCCGGGGCGCCGCCGCCCCCGGTGCCACCGCGCAGGGGGTGATCAGCACCTTGAGGTCGCGCTCGCTTGGAGGCAGGGTGTGCAGCGCGGCGCGTGCCCAGGCGCCGGGGAGTTCGGGCTGGGTGGGTGCCGCCCAGGCGCTGGTGGAGAGCAGGACGATCAACACGATGAGGTATCGGACCAGGCGCATGACGGACTCCGCAGCGGACCGGAGCGCGACGCGTCCCCGAGCGGCTCCCGTGGCCGCCGGACGACCTTCGTGGCTGGCAAGGCGCATGACCTGACGGCAACCTTACGGTTGCTGCTGGAAACTGCCGAAGCGTGGAAATGCTTGCTGAAACAACCACATGCGCAGATCACGCGTTGGTCGCAACGGGCCTGTTCCGCAGCCCACCGCAGCCGTTTGGAGACGGACTAGCCGCCGGATTCTGTCCATGAACTCCGTTCTAGCTCGACCGGCCAGACCGAGCTCAACCAATAACCCGACGTCAACACCGCAAGGCCAACGCAAAGCCCCCTCCACTCACCGGGCCAGGGAATAGCTCTTCCGATTCCCGATTCCCGATTCCCGATTCCCAACTCCCCATTCCCCGCCCTCAAATCACCCGCAACGTAATCGCCTTCAGCACCGCACGGGTGCGGTCGCGGGTGCCGAGCTTGTCCAGGATGGTGGAGACATAGTTCTTCACCGTGCCTTCGGCCAGGAACAGGGTGCGGGCAATTTCCTTGTTGGAGTAGCCGCCGGCGAGCAGGCGCAGGATCGCCACCTCGCGCTCGTTGAAGGTCTCGCGCGGGGCCTGCTGGTCGCGGAACTGGTAGCGGGCGCGTACCGGGTCGGTGCTGACCGGCTGCAGCAGGGTCTCGCCGGCGGCCACGCGGGCGATGGCTTCGTGCAGGTCGTCCGGGGCAGCGTCCTTGAGCAGGAACCCCTGCGCGCCGGCCTCGCAGGCACGCAGCAGCAGGTCGCTGTCGTCGAAGGTGGTGAGCAGCAGCACCGGGGTGCGGTCGCCGCGCGCGCGCAATTGTTCCAGCGCGGCAATGCCGTCAAGGCCGGGCATGCGGATGTCGCTGAGCACCACGTCCACGTGGTGCGTGGCCAGCGCATCGAGCAGGGCCTGGCCGTCGTCGGCCTCGCAAACCACGGTAATGCCCTGCTGCTGCAACAGCGCGCGCAAGGCCGCACGCACCAGCACCTGGTCATCGGCCAGGGCGATCCGGAGCGCGCTCATGCCGGCAGCCTGGCGGTGAGGTGCAGGCCGCCGTGGGCGGCGCGGCGCAGGTCGAGCTGACCGCTCAGCGCGGCCAGGCGTTCGCGCATGCCGGCGATGCCGTTGCCTTCGTGGATCTGCTCGGCGCAGCGGCCATCGTCCTGGATGTCCACACACAATGCGCCGGCGTCGCAGCGCACCGCCACGGTCACCGTGTCGGCATCGCCGTGGCGGGCGGCGTTGGTCAGCGCTTCCTGCACCAGCCGCACCAGCGCTTCGGCCACCTGCGGGTCGCTCACGCGTACCTGCGCATCGATCTGCAGCCGCAATGCTGGCCGCGGGAACGGCGCGGCCAACGCGTGCAGTGCGGTGTGCAGATCCAGCCCGGCATCGTCGCGCAAGGACTGCACCACGCTGCGGATATCGCCCAGCAGCTCGCCGGACAACTGCTCCAGCATGCGCAGGTCCTCGCGCGGGGCCAGCGCCGGTTCGGCCCGCAGCAGGCGCAGGTGGATGCGCATGGCGGTGAGTTTGTGGCCGGCCACATCGTGCAGCTCGCGGGCCAGGCGCAGCCGCTCGGCGTCGCGGGCGCTGTCGGCCAGCAGCGCACGGGTGGCCAGCAGATCGGCATTGACGTAGACCAGCGCATCGCGGGCGCGCTCGGCGCTGCGTGCGTAGTTGGCGGTGAGCGCGGCAAACGCCTGGAAGCTGGTGTAGATGGCCACCAGCAGGAAGGGACGCGGCACACCCGCCTGCACGAACACCGCGTACATGGCCGCGTTCAACACCAGCATCAGCGCCAGCACCTGCGGCGGCTGCCAGCGCATGGCCGCCTGCGCGGCCACCAGCACCAGCAGCACCGGCGAGGTGCCGGTGCGTGGTTCCAGCCAGATCAGTGCCACCGCCAGCAGGGCCTGCAGCAGCAGCGCCGCATGCTGTGGCAGCGGCCGTGGCGGCAGCAACGCGCGAAACAGGAACAGGGCGGTGAAGCCGATCACCGTGGCCCAGCGCCACAGCCCGTGCGGCGCGAGATCCTGGCCGAACGACAGGGCGACCGCGGCGATGGTGAACACGCCGGCCAGGTTCAGGGGTTTGAGCAGATCACGCAGGAGAGTTGTCATGCGGCGATGCTGACCGCCGCACCCGCCAACAGCAATGGCGGCGATGCAGAAAGTGACTTCCGGCAGGTGGGATCGATGACCTGCGGCCACTGTGGCCGGTGCCGCGCCTGGGCAGACTGGGGTCACTGGCCGAGTGACGGTTCTGCCAGGTGATGCAGGCGCTGGAAACACGCTGCAGGGCACCGGCAGCACCGGCCTTGCAGATGCGGCCCTTCTCCACCGTGCACCCCGTCGCCCTGGCGCATCGCCCCTCACCACCGCCCTCATTCCCGGAGTCACCCATGTCTGCATCTCATCTGCTCACCGCGCTCAGCCTGCTTTGGGTGGGCTACGAACTCTGGCTGCGCCGGCAACGTCGCGCCGCCGATGGCGGGGTGCACGACCAAGGCACGCTGGGACAGTTGTGGCGGGTGTTGTCGCTGTCAATCGCGGTGGCGGTGGGGCTGGCCTTCGCCGGCATCAGCCACTGGCCGCCGGCCTGGCAGGAGCCGCTGCGCTGGGGTGCCTGCGCGCTGATCGCCGGCGGCCTGGGGCTGCGGGTGTGGGCGATCCAGGTGCTGGCGCGCTGGTTCACGGTGGATGTCACCATCCAGGCCGACCACCAACTGGTGCGGAGCGGCCCATACCGCTGGTTGCGCCACCCCTCCTACACCGGCGCGTTGCTGTGCTTCTACGGGATGGCACTGGGCATGGGCAATGCGCTGTCGCTGCTGGTGATCGTGCTGCCGGTGACCTGGGTCTTCCTGCGCCGCATCCGCGTGGAAGAAGCCGCGCTGCGCCGCGCCTTCCCCACCCGCTACGCCGACTACGCCACCCAGAGCTGGCGCCTGCTGCCACTGGTGTGGTGAATACGCACGCGGTCACAGCGGCAGATCCCCGCGTGGCGGCGCTTCGTCAGGCTGGACAGAGATTCGGTGTGCATGGCGCAGACAGTGCCGCCGCCGCGCACTGTGGCACTCTCGCAGACGCGTTGGCGCAACGCTGTGCGGCCCGTGCCGATGCGCCTTCGTCCAAGGCGTGCGGCAACCACCTCCCTCGATGCAGGCGACGCGCCAGCCGCCACCTCGGAGACAGCGATGCCACACCCCATCCGTGCACTGCTTTGCGCCCTCGGCCTGCTGCTCGGCAGCAGCCAGCTCCACGCCGCCGACCTGACCGTGAACCTGAGCGGGCTGCGCTCGCAACAGGGGCAGATCCGCATCGCGGTGGTTGCCTCGCCCGCACAGCTCGACAGCACCCAGCCACCAGTGCAGGCGCAGACCAAGCCGATCACCGGCAGCGCGCCGAGCTTCGTGTTCAAGGATCTGCCACCAGGGCGCTACGCGGTGATGGTCAACCATGACGAAAACGCCAACGGGAAGCTGGATACCAACCTGATCGGCATGCCGGTGGAGGGCTACGGCTTCAGCAACAATCCGCGGGCGATGCGCAAACCCACCTTCGACGAAGCCGCGTTCGATCTGCCGGCCGGCGGCAAGCGCATCGGCATCGAGCTGCGCTGACCCACCCGCCCGACGCGAGGACACCCGATGCAACGACGCCGTTTTCTGCAGTCATTGCTGGCCACCGCCAGCACGACGGCGCTGGCAGGTTGGTCGCTGCGCAGCCTGCCGGCCCAGGCCATGGAGGCAGCGCAATTCCACGCCGGCCTGCAATGCGCGCCGTGGTTGCTGGGCTGGCGCAGCGTCACCCAGGCCAGCTTCGGCCCCACCCGCGTGGCGCTGCAGGGCACGCTGCCCGACGGCCTGGCCGGCAGCCTGTACCGCAATGGCCCGGCCTGGACCGAGCGCGCCGGTTTCCGTTACGACCATTGGTTCGACGGCGATGGCATGGTGCACCGCTGGCAGCTGGGCGGCCGCCAGGTGCAGCATCACGCGCGCATGGTGGCCACGCACAAATTCACCCAAGAACAGCAGGCCGGCCGCTTTTTGTACCGCGCAGCCGGCACCGCAGTGCCGGACCAGCAAGCGGCGCGCAACAACGACGACGTCAATACCGCCAACACCTCGGTGGCCATGCTCAACGGCCGCCTGTTCGCGCTCTGGGAAGCCGGCTCGGCGATCGAACTGGATCCCGATGCACTGAGCACGCTCGGCCCGGTGACCTGGCGCGATGATCTGGCCGCGCTGCCGTTCTCGGCGCACCCGCTGATCGATCGCGACGGCAGCGCCTGGAACTTCGGCTCGATCGGCGTGGTTGGTGCCACCGGCGTGCTGATCTGGCATATCGGCGCCGATGCGGTACTGCGCACAGCGCAGCTGCTGCACACCGATGCGCCGGGCTACCTGCACAGCTTTGCGATGACGCAGCGGCACCTGATCTTCGTGCTGGCGCCGTACCGCCGGCTGGAGGGCGATGGCCCGTTCTTCGAGCAGATGCGCTTCACCCCCGAGGCGCCATGCCGCATCGCGGTGGTGCCGAAGGATGCGCTGGACCAGCCGCGCTGGTTCGAAGCCGACTTCGGCGTGGCGTATCACTTTGCCGATGCCTACGAACACCGCCAGCGCATCGTGGTGCGTGCGCTGGTGCACACCGATCCGGAAGAAGCACGCTCACCGCTGCGCGCAGCGATGCACGGCGATCCGGCGGCCACACCGTCACCGGTGCAGGTGCGCAGCCTGCATCTGGAACTACGCAGCGGCAACGCGCATTGGCAGGCGCATGCGGTGGACAACCTGGAACTACCCACCTTCGATGCGCGCACACCCGGCACACGCGGCGCGCGTCTGTACGCACCGTGCCGCGACGGCTCCACCCCCTCGCCGTTCCTCAACGCGGTGGCCAGCTACGACCTGGAACGCGACCGCCGGCAAGTGCATCGCTACGGTCCGGACATGCTGGCCGAAGAACACGTGTTCGTGCCGCGCCCCGGCAGCGACCGCCCGGACGATGGCTGGCTGGTCGGCACCGTGCTCGACACCACCCGTGCGCGCACCGGCCTGATGGTGCTGGATGCACGCCACGTGGATGCCGGGCCCATCGCCCAGGCCTGGCTGCCGTATGCGCTACCGCTGGGATTCCATGGGCAGTTTGCGGCTGCGTGAGTCAGTGCAGTGGCGCGGTTGGTGCGTGCGCTGGTGAGTGCGCGATGCGGTGCCGGCGCGCTGGTGCGGCAGCGGTTCTGACTGTGCACAGAGGTTATTGAATACTTCCACGGTCCAGTGTGTTGGGTGATCCCTGTAAATGACGTCTGCCTGGTGGTTGGGGCTGGTTCGTTGGCGCCGCACCCTCTGCCTTCGCAGCGCAACCGCACGCTCGCACAAGCCTGCAGGCGCTCGCCAGCGCGGAGCAACCAAATCGCGCAGATGCATACAAAGCCGGTACATGCGCGGATCACGCCACCACCGTTCCGATACCGGAGGCCTTGCGCCGCGCGCTCTGACGTTCGCTGGCGCGGCGATCGTCTTACACTCTGAGGCTGCCCCCGCCGCTCCCCGCCTTCGATGATCATTTCTGCCGCTTCCGATTACCGCGCCGCCGCCGAAGCCCGTTTGCCGCCGTTCCTGTTCCATTACATCGATGGCGGCGCGTATGCCGAACACACCTTGCGGCGCAATGTCTCGGACCTGGCGGATATCGCGTTGCGTCAGCGCGTGCTGCGCAACATGTCCAATCTCAGCCTGAGCACCGAGCTGTTCGGCGAAACGCTGGCGATGCCGGTGGCGCTGGCACCGGTGGGGCTCACCGGCATGTATGCACGCCGCGGCGAAGTGCAGGCCGCGCGTGCAGCCGCTGCGCGTGGCATTCCGTTCACGCTGTCCACGGTGTCGGTGTGCCCGATCGAGGAAGTGGCACCGGCGATCGACCGCCCGATGTGGTTCCAGCTGTATGTGCTCAAGGACCGCGGCTTCATGCGCAACGCGCTGGAGCGCGCCAAGGCCGCCGGGGTGACCACGCTGGTGTTCACTGTGGACATGCCCACGCCGGGCGCGCGCTACCGCGATGCGCATTCGGGCATGAGTGGGCCCAATGCGTCGCTGCGGCGCATGCTGCAGGCGATGACGCACCCGCGCTGGGCGTGGGACGTGGGCCTGCTCGGCAAGCCGCATGACCTGGGCAACATCTCCACCTACCGCGGCAGCCCCACCGGATTGCAGGATTACATCGGTTGGCTGGCGGCCAACTTCGACCCTTCCATCTCGTGGAAGGACCTGGAATGGATCCGCGAGTTCTGGACCGGGCCGATGGTGATCAAGGGCATCCTCGACCCGGAGGACGCACGCGACGCGGTGCGCTTCGGCGCCGACGGCATCGTGGTGTCCAACCATGGCGGGCGCCAGCTCGATGGCGTGCTGTCCAGCGCGCGCGCATTGCCGGCGATTGCCGATGCAGTGAAGGGCGAGCTGAAGATCCTGGCCGACTCGGGCATCCGCAGTGGGTTAGATGTGGTGCGCATGCTGGCGCTGGGTGCCGATGCCGTATTGCTCGGCCGCGCGTTCGTCTACGCACTGGCCGCCGGCGGCCAGGCCGGCGTGGAAAACCTGCTAACCCTGATCGAGCGCGAAATACGCGTGGCGATGATCCTCACCGGCACACATTCGGTGGCCGAGATCAGCGGCGACGCATTGAGCCGGGTAACGCGCGAGGCGGCGGTTGTGCCTTGAGGCTGGGAATTGGGAATTGGGAATTGGGAATTGGGAATTGGGAATTGGGAATCGTTAGAGCATCGCGCGCGTACGGTTTTCGATGTCCTGGGCTTGCTGCTGTTGGTTGAGCTAGCAACAGGCATGGTTGCCTCACAGCGACCAACTCTGCGCCTTTCGTAGGAGCGCGCTTGCGCGCGATGGGGCGTTACCGGGAAGGCCTCATCGCGCGCGAGCGCGCTCCTACGTGAGAGGTGCTGCCCTCAGCTATTCCGATCATATCTAGCGCACGCCACCGGCAAAGTGCCGCAGGCCCATCATGCATGATCTGCACCCGGCACCTAGCCGGGCAAAATCTGCACCCAGCACCTAGCTAGGCAACACCTGCTTCAACGCCAGCACATCCGCCCAGGGATCATTGCGCTGACGCTTGGCACGTTGCACGGCCTTGTCCAGCGGGAACGCATCCGGGCCGCTGAGTTTGCCCAGTTCTTCCCAGCGCAGCGGCACCGCCACGGTGGCGTGCGCGCGCGCGCGTAGCGACCACGAACACACGCTGGTGTTGCCGCGCCCGTTGCGCAGCCAATCAATAAAAATCACGCCGTGGCGCTTGGCCTTGCTCATGGTGGCCACGTAGCGCTCCGGGGCCTGGCTGGCCAAGGCCTGTGCAAAGGCTTCGCAGAAATCACGTGCCTGGTCCCAGCTGGCTTGCGGCATGATCGGCACCACCACGTGCAGCCCCTTGCCGCCCGACAGGCGCACGGCGCTTTCGAGCCCGGCCGCACGCAACTTGCTGCGGATCTCGCGCGCGGCGGCTACCACCTGCGTCCAGGCCACGCCGTCACCCGGATCCAGGTCGAACACCAACCGGTCGGGGTGCTCGGGGTCATCCACCCGCGCGCCCCAGGGATGCAACTCCAGGGTGTTCATCTGCACCAGTTCCAACAGCCCGGACACATCCTCGATGTACAGATAATCTTCGGTGCCGCTCTTCTGCTTGAGCGGGATGGCCTTGATGTGCGCACCAAGATGGTGGCCTTCGTGCTTCTGGAAAAAGCACATGCCTGCAGCGCCATCGGGGCAGCGCAACAACGACAACGGCCGGCGCGCGATCTCCGGCAACACCAGCGGTGCCACCGCGCGGTAATACGCGGCCACATCGCTCTTGCTGATGCCGGCGGCAGGGAACACCACGCGCTCGGGATGCGTAATGGCAACGCCATCTGGCGCGGCGGAGGCCAATGCCTTCGCTTTCCGTGTGGACGGCGCTGCCGGTGCTGTTGACGTTTCCTTTGCCGACGACATACCTGGCGCGCGTGCCGTCTTGGACGATGCGTCCTTATTCGGCGCGGCCGGCTTGCCGGACGCCGCAGACTCGCTGGAAACGCTGCGCTTGCCCGACTTCGCCGCAGACGATGCGCTGGCGGCAGACACCGCACCTCGTTTAGCCACACGTGGCGATGCACTGCCCGTGGCCGCTGCGGACGACTTGCCCGGCTTTCCTGGCTTGGCAGCGGAACTGGCTGCAGATGCCACACGTCGTTTGGCGGCACGCGACCGTGTGCTGACCTCGGCCGCAGTGGAAGACTTGCCCGCCTTCCCCGGCTTTGCAGCCGAACCGCCAGCCGATACCGTCGCAGTGCGCGTCGCTGCAGCACGTGAGGCCTTGCCCGCAGCAGCTGCAGCCGTCCGCGTGCGTGCTCCCCGCGCCTTGCCCGGCGTGGCGCGGTCGCCGCCCAGATCGCTCATTGGTTTGTCCTCGCGTAAACGCTTGAAGGCCGCCTGCCGCAGCAGGCCCTGCTTGGCCCAACCGCGAAACGCCACCTCGGCAATCAACACCGGGCGTACCCAGTGCACATCGCGCGGCCGGCCGGGAATGTGCGCGGGCAATTCCAGCGTGGGCTGCGGGCTGTGCAATGCCTGCAATTGCGCGGTGATCTCGCCGAGCAGGGCACTGTCGAAACCGGTCCCGACCCGGCCCACGTAGCGCAGCTGCGTGCCCACCAGCTGTGCTAGCAACAGGGCGCCAAACCCGCTGCGTGCGCCCTTGGGGTCGGTGTACCCCACCACCACGAACTCGTCGCTGTCGAGCAACGCACGCAACAACTGCTTGCGCTCCAGCAGCGGGGTGGCGCGCAGATCCACGCCGGCAACGCCGAGCAGATCGAACACCAAGTAGCGCAACGGTTGACGCGCAGTGCCGTCGATGGCGCGTTGCAGCGCGGAGAAATCGCTGCGGCCTTGCGCGTCGAGCACCACCAGTTCGCCATCCAGGCGCGCATCGCGCACCGGCAATGCCTGCACGGCTTTGGCAACTTCCGGAAAGCTGTCCGTCCAGGCCTGATCGTTGCGCGAGCGCAGCTGCGCCTGGCCATCGACCAGATCGGCCAGCAACCGGTAACCATCCCACTTGATCTCGTGCAGCCACTGCGCACCATCCGGCGCCTCAGCGCGTAGCAACGTCAGTTGTGCGCGCAAGCCGGTAGGGCAGGCCGCATCGCGCGCGCCCGGCAAGGCCAGTGCACGCGTGCGCCAGTGGGCCTGTGTGGCTGCGGAAGCACGCGGGCGGCTGGCGGATGCGGATTTTTCTGTCACCAACGCCTCGGCCGGCGTGCGTCGACGACGGCTGGCCTTGGCACGGCGCGCCGGCACGGCGGCGGCCGATGGAGTCTCAATCGCCCGCGCTGTGGCGTCGGAATCGGCCACCAACGCATCGGCATCCAGATCGGCGGCATGGGCGTCGTCGCGCTTGATCAACAACCACTGCGGCTGGCGTCCACGCAAGCGGGTGCGTACCAGTGCAAACCCACCGCGCAGCTTGTCGCCCTGCAGGTCAAAGTCCAGCTTGCCGGCATCCAGCGCCGCCAACGCATCGCCGTCGCAGTGCCAGGTGCCGTGGTCGAATACCTGCACGTGTCCCGCCCCGTACTGCCCTTGCGGGATGTCGCCTTCGAAGCCCGCGTATGCGAGCGGGTGATCGTCCACCTGCACCGCCAGGCGTTTTTCGCCAGCACGCAGCGACGGGCCCTTGGGCACCGCCCAACTCTTGAGCACGCCATCGGCTTCCAGGCGAAAGTCGTAATGGCGCGAACTGGCGTGATGCAGTTGCACCACGAAGATCGGCTGCCGATGCGCTGTCGCCGCGGCGTCCTCGGCCGGCTCCGGGGTCTGGTCGAAGCGGCGCTTGCGGGTGTAGTCGCGCAACGACATCGGCGCTTACCCGGCCTTGCGCCGCGACGCCGCCTTCTTGGTGGCTTTCGTGGCGGTTTTCTTGGTCGCTTTCTTTGCCGCCTTCTTGGTGGCGGCTTTCTTGGCCGACGCCGTGTCAGCCGCGGCCGTGGTTTTTTTTGCCGGGGTACGCGTGTTGGCTTGCAGGCTCTTTTGCAACAACGACATGAAGTCCACCACGTTGGTGGTGGCGTCTTCGTGCGAGGCCGGTTCGTCGTCCACCTGCGTGGTGCCGCCCTTGGCCTGGATGCGCTTGCGCAAGATCTGCTCGAGCTTGCCGCGGAACTCGTCGTGGTAGTCCTCCGGCTGCCACTTTCCGGACATCGACTCGATCAGCTGCTTGGCCATCTCCTGCTCCTTGGCGGTGATGCGGTACTCGCTCACCGCCCCGGACGGCAGCTTGAAATCTTCCGGGTCCACCACTTCCTGCTGATAGCGCAGCAGCAGCAGGATCAACGCATCGCCCTGCGGCATCACGGCGGCCAGGTATTCGCGGGTGCGGATCACCACCTTGGCAATGCCCACCTTGCCGGTATCGCGCAAGGTCTCGCGCAGCAGCACATAGCCTTTTTCAGCCTTCTTGCCGGGCACCAGGATGTAGGGCTTTTCGAAGTAGCGCGGGTCGATGTCAGCGGCATCGACAAAGGTCTCGACTTCCACCGTCTCGTGACTTTCCGGCGCTGCGGAGCGGATGTCCTGCTCCTCGACGATCACATAGCTGCCCTTGTCGTACTCGAAGGCCTTGACGATTTCCTTCCACGGCACTTCGTCGCCGGTGTCGGCGTTGACGCGCTCGAAGCGGATGGGCTTCTTGTCGCGCGAATCGAGCATGCGGAAATGCAGGTCCACCTTGCGCTCGCCCGACATCAGCGAGACCGGCACGTTGAGCAGGCCGAACGACAGCGTTCCGGTCCAGATCGGTCGTGCCATTAGTGCGCCACTCCGTGCACGGCCGCATCGGGAATATGGTCCAGCGCCAGCCAAGCGTCCTCGACCACATCGCGGGCATGCGGCCAGTCCAAGCGCGAGTCGCCACGCATGCTTTCCCACTGTGCGGCCAGTGCCTGCTCGCATTGCAGATCGGCACCGCGTGGCCAGTCGGCAGCGTGGGTGACGCGGGCGAATGCATACGCAGGAGAGAGATCGCGCCAGGTGGGCCCGCCGCGCCGGCGACGGCGCTGGAAATCGGCCACGCTGTAACAGTGGAAATCCTGCGCAACACCTACCGCATCGCTCTGCGGCGTACGGCGCTTGCGCTCGGTTAGTGCCGGCGCAGCGTGCGCGCTGAACAGGCGACGATTGGGGCGACGGTCCAGGGGGCGCATGGCGGACTCCACGTGCTGGCGTTCGGGGGAGCACAGCAGTAACGCGCGCGCCGTGAGCCATGCGTGAGAAATTCGCTTGCAAGCTGCGATTTGCGTCGCCTTCACCACCGACGCGGTGAACTGCGTATCCGACCCTGCTGGAGACCCACCATGTCCCGTGACCCCCTGCGCGATCAGCCAACGCACCCCGGCGAACAGCACGGCAAGCGTGACGCCGAACATTACGAAGACCGTGGCGCTGGCGATGCCCCCGAGACCGTCATTCCCGCCGATGACGATACGCCCGCCAAGACGCCCGCCAAGACGCCGGGCACTGCGCCGTAAGCGGGGCGCGTTGGACTGCATGCGGCATGTTGCAGGCGCCGGGAGGCTGCGGTGGGAAGGCTTCATCGCGCGCAAGCGCGCTCCTACCAGGGCGTGTTAACTGCGCAAGAGTGTCGTGAGCGCGAGCGCTAGGTATTTGAGGCTTTTGGCGCATTGAGAATCTGGATGCGCTCTGCCTTGGCGTTTTTTTTCGGAGAAGCCGTGACGAGTGATCCGGGAGCGTGGTTGATCTTGGTCCTGCGCGCTGTTGGTATTCAGCCAACAAGCGAGGTCGTTACACGTCTGCCAGCACCCGCGCAGGGCTACACCCGCTTGGCCAGTTGCAGCTGCGCGAATTCGTCGTCGCTAAACAGGCGCGAGCGCACCAAAAAACGCACGCCCTCGCCGTTTTCCAGCGAAAACATCCCGCCGCGCCCGGGCACCACATCGATGATCAGCTGCGTGTGCTTCCAGTATTCAAACTGCGGCGCGCTGATATAAAACGGCGCACCACCGATCTCGCCGAGCAGCACATCGCGGTCGCCCACGATGAAGTCGCCCACCGGGAAGCACATCGGCGACGACCCGTCGCAGCAGCCGCCAGATTGATGAAACAGCACATCACCGTGGCGCGCACGCAAGGTGTCGATCAGCTGCAGTGCGGGTAGTGTCGCCATGACCTGCAGCGGTAGCGTGGTTGTGGTCTCGGTCACTGCCCACCTCATTTGGCCAGGTGCGGCCTCCTGGCGGAAAGAATACGCGTTGAACTACAACCGAATCGATAGGTTTACGGATGACTCCTGGCACCAAGCGGGATCAGACGCCATGTGACGGCCATGGATCACCGATGCGATCCGACAGGAGGCAGCGAGCTGGGCAGACACAGCCCCCCTTCTGGACGTACGCTTGCGCTCCGGAACCAAGGACTGACTCCATGAAACACGCGACGTTGGGCACCGCCCTGCTTGTCCTGATGCTGCAAGGCTGCCAAGCCTCGACATCGACTCCAGCACCGGCGGCACCGGAACCGGCGGCGGCCAGCACACCACGGCCCGCACCGGCCGCGCCGCAAGTCGCCAGGCCGGCGTTGCCGCCAGAGGCTTGCCAAAGGACAGCAGACGGGTTTGCGGTGTTCCTCGAGGCGATCGCCACAGATCCCGCGCTACGCGCCGCCTACAGTGCACCGCAGCTCGCCGAATACGACTTCGCCACACCACCGAAGCCAGTCGAACGTGCGGCCGAGCCATTCCGGCTGGCGCTGATCGATTCGCGCTGGTCCTACGACGAACCAGACAAGAATGCCGAAGACCTGTCACGGGTGGACCTGAAAATCACCCAGCAAGGCGATCAGATGCGTGCCAGCTTCGTCAGAGCAGAATTTTCCGCAGATGATGAGGTGGTCAAAACGCTTGGCGCCCCCGAGGCGTATGTCTTCGATTACACAAAAGATTGCTGGCAGCTGAGCCAGCATGTGCGTTGATGTAGCTGCCGGCAGCGGGTCGGCACGCCTTCGCAATTGGCAGCATCTACCCAAGGAACGCAACGATGCCCAAATATACGATTCTTGAGTCGGTTGGACGCGGCGTCCAGCATGTCCACGATTTTGAGGACATCGAGCGCCATCACCCGACGCGCGGCAACGAACGCGGGCGTGTCTATGGCACGGTCAATGGCGAACGCGAAGAGCTGCTCGGCAACTACAGAGGGTCTGCCACCGTCTCGCGCGATGGCGACCATTACGTTTCCAAGGATTTTGTCCTACAGGCCGGCGGCTCCAGCGTGGTGCCGGTGCCTGCCATGGCCAGTGGCTACATTGGGCGCGTCGACCGCAGCGATGGCATCGTGCAGATCTATGACAAGCCGGCCAACGATGCCAGCCGCGAGATGATCGCGCAGTACCGGCATCTGGATTTACGCAATACGCAGCTGGAACCGGGCGCCCGTATCGAGTACGGCCAGCCGATCGGCATCCAGGGCGGCTTCAATAATGGCAACCCCAGTGCGTTTGGCAAGCACGTGCATGTGGACATCAACACCAGTTATCTGCCGCAGGCAGAGCGCTACGTGCGGGATCTGGATAGCGGTGTGATCACCACCGATCAGCACCCGCAAACGGCGCAACCCAATCTGACCGGCCAGGCACTGGTGGCTGAGCTGTCGAGTAGCGGGCGCACGGTTGCCACCGCCGCGAGTGCTGCAAGCGCCGCGGCGACGGCCGACAGCGTACTCCGCAAGGACGAACATGGCCCCGCAGTCAAGGCGTTGCAGGAGCGACTCAATCAGCTGGGCTATACCGACGCACATGGCCAGCCATTGGGTACCGACGGAAAATTTGGAGACCGCACCAAGCAGGCCGTGGAAGCATTTCAACGCGATCACCATCTGGAGGCCGACGGCATTGCCGGCCGACACACGCTGGATGCGTTGAAGACGGCGCACACACGGCAGCCGGAACATTCTGCGCCCGTCGCAGCAGAGTCGGCCAGCCGGCACAGCGCTGCGCACAGTGCGCCGCTGCTCTCGGACCAGGCACACCCGCAGCACGTCATGTATCAGCAGGCGGTCGGTGCGTTGGAAAAGCTTGGGTCATCGGCAAGTTTCAAGAACCGTACCGAGCTGGAACAAGCCGCAGGGACGCTGACCCACGACGCCAGCATCAGCGGGCTGACCCGCATCGATCACGTCGTGGCAAGCAAGAATGGGCAAGGGTTGTTCGGCGTGGAAGGAAAGCTGGACGATCCCTCGCATCGGCGAGTGTTTGTCGACCGCGAACAAGCCTCACACCAGAGTCTCGAACAATCGACGCAGAAGCTTCGCCAGGATCTGCCCGCTGCAGAGCAGGAACCCACCCGCGAACCGGCACGCGCCATGTCGATGTAATTCGGGCGCCCTGCAGCCGCACAACAACTAAAACAGTTGTGCGACTACAGGTCTGTCGAAGTGTTAGCCACCGCGCGCGCTGCGCAATGACAGTCAGCAATGTTCCATCATGCGCTACACCGCTCGCCTTGCATCAGAAGAACCCAAGCGCCTTTGGCGAATAGCTCACCAGCAGGTTCTTGGTCTGCTGGTAGTGGTCGAGCATCATCTTGTGGTTTTCGCGGCCGATGCCCGACTGCTTGTAGCCACCGAAGGCGGCGTGCGCGGGATAGGCGTGGTAGCAGTTGGTCCACACGCGGCCGGCCTGGATCGCGCGGCCCATGCGGTACAGGCGCGAGGCATCGCGGCTCCACACGCCGGCGCCCAGGCCGTACAAGGTGTCGTTGGCGATCGCCAGCGCGTCGGCCTCGTCCTTGAAGGTGGTCACCGACACCACCGGGCCGAAGATTTCTTCCTGGAACACGCGCATCTTGTTGTGGCCCTTGAACACCGTGGGCTTGACATAGAAACCGTCGGATAGCTCCCCGTCGAGCATGTTGCGCTCGCCACCGATCAGGATTTCGGCGCCCTCCTGCTTGCCGATGTCGATGTAGGACAGAATCTTTTCCAGCTGCTCGCTGGAAGCCTGCGCGCCGACCATGGTGTTGGGATCGAGCGGGTTGCCCTGCTTGATCGCCGCCACGCGTGCGAGCACTTTTTCCATGAACTTGTCGTAGATCGATTCCTGGATCAGCGCGCGCGAGGGACAGGTGCACACCTCGCCCTGGTTGAAGGCAAACAGCACGAAGCCTTCCACCGCCTTGTCGAGAAAATCGTCGTCTTCGGCCATGACATCGGCAAAGAAGATGTTGGGCGATTTACCACCCAGCTCCAGCGTCACCGGAATCAGGTTCTGACTGGCGTACTGCATGATCAGCCGGCCGGTGGTGGTTTCGCCGGTGAAGGCGATCTTGGCGATGCGCGGATTGCTGGCCAGCGGCTTGCCGGCCTCAAGCCCGAAGCCGTTCACTACGTTGAGCACGCCCGGCGGCAGCAGATCGCCGATGACCTCCATCAGCACCAGGATCGAGGCCGGGGTCTGCTCGGCCGGCTTCATCACCACGCAGTTGCCGGCCGCCAGTGCAGGCGCGAGTTTCCAGCAGGCCATCAGCAGCGGAAAGTTCCACGGGATGATCTGCCCCACCACGCCGAGTGGCTCGTGGAAATGATAGGCAATGGTGTCGCTGTCGATCTCGGAGATGCCGCCTTCCTGCGCGCGGATGGCACCGGCGAAATAGCGGAAGTGATCCACGCACAGCGGCACGTCCGCATTGAGCGTTTCGCGTACCGGTTTGCCGTTGTCCCAGGTCTCGGCGTAGGCCAGCAATTCCAGGTTCTGCTCGATACGGTCGGCGATCTTGAGCAGCACGTTGGAGCGGTCGGTGGTGGAGGTCTTGCCCCACGCCTCCTTGGCCGCGTGCGCGGCATCCAATGCGGCTTCGATATCTGGCGCGGTAGAGCGCGCGATCGAGGTGAAGACCTTGCCGGTGATCGGCGTGGTGTTGTCGAAATACTGACCACCCTGCGGCGCCACCCATGCCCCGCCGATGAAGTTGTCGTAGCGTGGTTTGAAGATGGATTGCGGGTCGGTGTTGAGGGACTTGGCGGAAGGAAGTGCATTCATCGGAGTCTCCTGCAGGGGGGGCGAATCCGCACGTGTATACCCAAGCGCCATTAGCACGCAATGGTGCGCGCGACGCTGTTGCATTGCGTCATCGCCGCGCAGTTGCCGTAGTGCGCATCGCGCTGCAATTGCGCTGCAGCGCGTCATTGCCGAACGCCCCCGTGCAATCTTCAGCCGGCGTGAAATCCACGCCGGTGCGTGCGCGGGCGTGCCTGGCTCATGCGCGACTCAACCCTGCGATGCGGCGCCAGGCAGTGCAGCCATCGCGGCCGTGCAGTCCGGCACGCGCTCCAGCTCCGAGGCCTGCAGCTGCCAGCCGGCCTGCGCTGACGTGGCGTCCCAGCGATAGGTCCAGTGCAGGCGTGTGTCGCCGGCACAGCTGTCGATACTCACTGCATCGCCGGTCTGCCCCCGTTCCGGGAATGCCACATCGGTCCTGGTCAGCAGTGCGCGGCGTGCAGGGTCGGACGCGTGCATGACGTAGCTGGTGCGCACCTGGCCCAACGCGGCGGCCGTCGCCGGTGGCCGCATCTTTGCAGGCTGCTCAAGCAACCAGCGATGCACCTGCGACACGGCCGGGCTGTCTGCGGGAAACGTGCGGATCACCCGCAGTTGCGCCTGTTCAGTGGCAGGTGCAGCCGCAACCGCTTGCGCGCCGATGACGCACAGGGCTGCAGAGAAAACCACAATCGTCGAATGCATCACATGCTCCGTGCGGTGTGCCT
The DNA here is from genome assembly GCF_030208825.1 of Xanthomonas sp. LMC-A-07. NCBI lineage: Bacteria > Pseudomonadati > Pseudomonadota > Gammaproteobacteria > Lysobacterales > Lysobacteraceae > Xanthomonas > Xanthomonas sp. LMC-A-07. Next base: position 677,303 of record NZ_JARVTF010000005.1, on the reverse strand, counting down.
GGCCGCAGCTTAGCATCACGATTCCGGCGGGCACTATGGCGTTATCGCTTCCGCAGATCCAGATGGCATTGCCGGTGGTGTGGAGCTCAGCCATGTCGCGAGCTGCCTACGTGGCTCGACCAGCAACATGCCGTCATCGTGCTCAGCCATCGCATACGGCATGCCCACGCCCGGGACCATGAACACCCTCTTGCAGGACGGTGTCACCTGCGTGCCGAAGACGTTCTCACCGCAACGCATGCGCTGTGCGCCAAATAGTGTCCGTTACCATGCTTGCCGCGCCACGCGCGGAACGCGTGCGGTGGACTGTGGTGCATGCGCCCTGCCTGCCGACAGCCGTGACTATGCCGAACCTGCCGCACGCCAGGCGCGCACCGCTGCGGTCACGCGCGCGCCATGCACCGAGGAGATGTCACGCGCGGCAAAATCCCGCGGGCACTGCTGTACCTGCGCTGCAAGCTGCAGGCAAGCGGCGTGACCATGCGCTACTACGGTGTCACGCTCACCGGCATCCAACGCCAGCAAGATCGAGAAGCCCGTTGCAGACATGTTGCAGTTCACGTCCAGCCAATACCCATCGTCTGCATCGCGCAGCAGAAACCAGTCGGCCGGTGCGTGGTCTACGACGATCATGCGGGGCTCTCGTGTATGCAGGCGATAGCAGTCAGTGGGTGGGAGCGCGCTTGCGCGCGATGCGGTGTTGTCTGATGCATCTGCATGCGTGCCAAGCCGCGCCAATCAAGTGCCAGGTGACGCTCTAAGGCGGCGCTCTACACACTTGAGACATTCAGCACATGAAGCACAAGCGCGCGCGTGGCCAGGCGTCATGGGAATGCCTCATTGCGCGCGAGCGCGCTCCGTTACGAGGCAACGCGCAGTCGGGCGCGTGCTTCATGGCGAGCGCCCGTCAGCTGCCAAAATCCCATTGCAGGCCTACGGTGTAAGTGCGATCCGGGCCGGGTTCGTAATAGCGGCCGTTGCCGTCGTTGACGATCACCGAGCCCACGTACGCGCGGTCCAGCGCGTTGTCGATGCGGGCGAAGGTGCGCAGTGCGCCGTGGGCGGTGGCCCAGCGCCGTGAGGCTTCCAGGTTCACCAGTGCGTAGCCGGCGGCGCGCTCGGTGGCCAGGTCATTGACCACGGTGGCATCGGAGACCACCGATTCGGCGGCGAACTGCCACTGCAACGGCTGCCATTGCCAGCGTGCAAACAGCTGCTGCCGCGGCACGCCCGGCAGCCGCGCGCCGCTGGCCACCGGTGCGGTGGGCGTGGCGCAACCGCTACTGGCGCAGGTGAGGTAGCCATCGCGCACTGTGGCGTCGACGAAGGTGTAGGCCAGTTGCACTTGCTGGGTCTGGCCGATCGGCTGCTGCCAGCTCAGCTCCGCGCCCTGGCGCCGGGTGGCGCCGATGTTGCGGAAGGTGCTGCGGCCGTTGGTGTTGCTGGCCACTGCCAGTTCGTCGTCGGTGTCGGCGCGGAACAGCGCCAATTCCAGCGCCGCACCGCTTTGCGAACGCCACTTGGTGCCCACTTCGACGTTGCGGCTTTTCGCCGCGCCCAGATCCAGCGCCAGGCCGGCGCCGCCGTCGCTGCGGTAGCCCAGTTCGTTGAAGGTGGGCGTTTCGAACCCGCGTCCCACCGAGGCATACACCCGCAGGTCGTCGCTGGCGCGGAACACGATGCCGGCCACCGGCGTGGTCGCCGAATAATCACGCTGGCCGCTGTCGTCCGGGTTGCGCCCGACGATGTAGTTGTCGTCAGAGCGGAAGCGCACCTCGCTGTGGCGCACGCCCAGCAGCGCCGACCAGCGGTCGCTCCACTGCCACCACGCCTGCGCGAACTGGTCCACGTTCTCGACCTGATCGCGCTGGTTGCGGCGCAGCGCGCCCTTCACCCCGAGCGTGGTGCCGACGAAGTTTTCGTAACCGGTGCGGTGCTGGCGCTGGCGGTCGACGTTGGCCCCCACGGTGAGCTGCAGCGGCCGCCCCAGCGCCTGGCCTTGCCAGGCCCAGCGCACGTCGGCGCCTTCATAATTGCTGTCCAGGTCGATCACCCCGCCCGAGTGCAGCGGATTGCGCTGCACCGCCACCGGAATCGCCAGGAACTGCTCCACGCTGCGCTGGCCGCCGTAGGCCATCAGGCGCAGCGTCTGGGTATCGAATTGCTGGGTGAAAATCGCTCCGGCCTGCGACTGCCGCACCGACTTGCGGGTGTTGAACTGCGTGGCCACCGCGGTGGCCTGGCGCGGGTCGGCGGTGACCTGTGCGCGGGTCAGGCCCAACGGGTCCTGTGCGTCCGGGGCATCCAGATAGTTGAGCACCAGGTCCAGCCGGCTGCCGGGCGCCAGGTCGAAGCCGAGCTTGGCGTTGACCGACTCACGCTTGGCGCGGCTGTGGTCGCGAAAACCATCGGTTTCGAAGTGGTTCGCGGCCAGGTTGTAGTGCACCGCACCCTGCTGGCCGAGTAACTGCGCCCCGGTATTGACGGTGGCATTACTGCCGTAGGTGGCACGCAGCCGCCATGGGTCGCCGGGCTTGCCGTCGGCGCTCCACAGCTGCAGCACGCCGCCCGAGGAGTTGCCGTAAAGCGCCGAGAACGGCCCGCGCAGCACTTCCACCCGCTGCGCGCCCAGTACGTTGAAGTGCGAGAGCTGGCCCTGGCCGTCGGGCATGCTGGCCGGGATGCCGTCCACCAGCAGGCGCACGCCGCGCACGCCGAAGGTGGAGCGCGCACCGAAGCCGCGGATCGACAGCTGGGTGTCCTGCGCGTAGTTCTGGCGGTCACGCGCCACCAACCCGGGAATGCCGTCCAGCAGTTCGGACACCTGCGCGCCGCGGCGGTTGTCGTCGTCGGCCGCCACCACCGTGAAGGAGGCCGGCAAGTCGAAGTCGTCCACGCCGTGCACGCGCGCGGCATCCACCTGCACGGCGGGCAACGCGGCAATCGGCGGGGCCGCGTCGGCGGCCAGGGCGAGCGACGACGCGCTCGCTACGAACAGGCCGCACGCGGCGGCCAACAGGGTCAGTCTGGGCATGGCGCTAGTGTCCCTCATCCGTACTGTGGCCGCATCGTTTCGTACGGAACGAAGCATGCTACCCCGCGCCGTGCCCTGTTAGGATGAGGCGGTTTGGCCGTGCCGCGGCCCCGACGCCCGGCAGTATCCCCACCTTCCGTCCTCCAGCGAGTCATGCCGTGTCCTTCTTTGCAAATGTAGAACAGGTTCCAGGCGACCCCATCCTGGGCCTGACCGAGGCCTACAACGCCGATAGCCGCCCCAACAAGGTTAATCTGGGTGTTGGCATCTATTACGACGAAAACGGGCGCATCCCGCTGTTGCGTGCCGTGCAGAAGATCGAGCAGCAGCTCGCGCTGGATGCCAAACCGCGCGGCTACCTGCCCATCGACGGCCTGGCCGCCTACGACAAGGCCACCCAGGAGCTGCTGTTCGGCGCCGAGTCGGCGCTGGTGGCCTCCGGCCGCGTGGCGACCTCGCAGACCGTCGGCGGCAGCGGTGCGCTGCGCGTGGGCGCGGACCTGCTCAAGAAGCTGCTGCCCACCTCCACCATCGCCATCAGCAACCCCAGCTGGGAAAACCACCGCGCAGTGTTCGGCGCGGCCGGCTTCGAGGTGGTGGATTACACCTATTTCGATGCCGCCAGCCACGGGCTGAACTTCGACGGCATGCTGGCCGACCTGGCCAAGCTGGAGCCGGGCACGGTGGTGCTGCTGCATGCCTGCTGCCACAACCCCACCGGTGCCGACCTCAGCCGCGAGCAGTGGAAGCAGCTGGCCGGCCTGTTGAAAGAACGCAACCTCTTCCCGTTCGTGGACATCGCCTACCAGGGCTTCGACAAGGGCATTGAAGCCGACGCCTACGCGGTGCGCCTGCTGGCGGCCGAAGGCATCGACACCTACGTGGTGGCGAGCTCGTACTCCAAGTCGTTCTCGCTGTATGGCGAGCGCGTGGGCGCGCTGTCGGTGGTCTCGGCCACGGCCGCCGAAGCCAAGGCGGTGCAGTCGCAGGTCAAGCGCATCATCCGCACGATCTACTCCAGCCCGTCCACGCACGGCGCCGCATTGGTGGCCGGCGTGCTGACCAGCCCGGAGCTGCGCGATGTGTGGGAGCAGGAACTCACCGAAATGCGCGAGCGCATCCACGCGTTGCGTGCCGGCCTGGTCGCCAAGCTGGCCGCGCTGGGCGCACCGGAGTTCGAGTTTATCCAGCGCCAGGCCGGCATGTTTTCGTACTCGGGCCTGACCAAGTCGCAGGTGGACCGCCTGCGGGATGAGTTCGCAATCTATGCGGTCGGCACCGGCCGCATCTGCGTGGCCGCGCTGAGCCAGCGCAATCTGGACTACGTGGCCCAGGCCGTGGCCACGGTCAGCCGCGGCTGATCCTGCGCCGCCGCTTGCGCGATGAAGAGCCGGGAGCGCTAATGCCTCCCGGCTTTTTTGTGGGCGATGCGCAGTGCAGTGGCCGCGCAAAGACGCAAAGCGCGCAGCCGGTGATCGAAATCTAACGGCGCAATGGCGACAATGGCGGCCCACTTCCTGCACAGGCTGCCCGCTCCATGTCGCGTCCCTCGCTGACCCGCTTCCTGATCGAAGAGCAACACGCCGGCCGTATCGACCCGGAATTGCGCCAGCTGATCACCATCGTCTCGCGCGCCTGCAAGCGCATCTCCATCGCCGTGAGCAAGGGCGCCCTGGGCGGCGTGCTGGGCGATGCCGGCACCGGCAACGTGCAGGGCGAGGCGCAGAAGAAGCTCGACGTGCTGAGCAACGACATCCTGCTCGAAGCCAATGCCTGGGGCGGCCACCTCGCCGCCTGCGCATCGGAAGAGATGGACCACAGCCAGCCAGTGCCGGACCAATACCCCAGCGGCGATTTCCTGCTGCTGTTCGACCCGCTCGATGGCAGCTCCAATATCGACGTCAACGTCTCGGTCGGCACCATCTTCTCGGTGCTGCGCGCGCCCAAGGGCACCGAAAAGCCCGGCGACGAACACTTCCTGCAGCCGGGCACGCAACAGGTGGCCGCCGGCTATTGCATCTACGGACCCAGCACCATGCTGGTACTCACGCTGGGCCACGGCACCCACGCCTTCACCCTGGAGCGCGAGGAAGGCAGCTTCCTGCTGACCCAGGCCGACATGCGCGTGCCAGAAGACACCGCAGAATTCGCCATCAACATGTCCAACCAGCGCCACTGGGAGCCGGCCATGCAGGCCTATGTGGGCGACCTGCTGGCCGGCAAGGACGGCGCGCGCGGCAAGGATTTCAACATGCGCTGGATCGCCAGCATGGTGGCCGACGTGCACCGCATCCTGACCCGCGGCGGCATCTTCATCTACCCCTGGGACAAGAAGGACGCGTCCAAGCCCGGCAAGCTGCGCCTGATGTACGAAGCCAACCCGATGGGCATGCTGGTGGAACAGGCCGGCGGCGCCGCCACCACGGGGCGCGAGCGCATCCTGGATATTCAACCGACGCAACTGCATCAGCGTGTGCCGGTGTTTTTGGGCTCAAAGAACGAAGTGGCCGAGGCGACGCGGTATCACGTGGAGTTCGACAAGGCGCAGGGTTGAGGGTTGGGCTCGCGCGACAAGCAAGATTGATCGATGCAAGACACCCGTCTAGTGCGGGTGTCTTTTTATGCAACGCATGCCGATAGCGTCGCTGGCGATGGGCTGGGGCGCGAGACCTGCGCCAACGCCCCGCTCCGTGCCGTGAGTTGACTCACCAGCGCCCGGCGGTGAGTATCGCCCTCGGGCCGGAAAGGTGTCCCGGCATCCACACGCACCTATACAGTCAGCGCCGACGGCAAGGTCATGACCGAGATCGAAGCGTACTTCAAGGACGGCAACCCGGTGATGCGCACGGCGTATTTCAAACGCGCGGCAAGTCAGTCCAAGTGAATACTGGCGAGCCGACGCTGCATCGCGGCGCGGCTCGCTTTATTTGATGAGCAGCGGCAGTTGAAGGCAGGGAGCCTGTATGCGATATCTTTCACCGATCGATATTCCAGCCACATTACGGCGCGGCGCGTCGGTCGAGCAGTTTCTCGGAAGAAGTCCAGTCGATGCGACATACATTCGCCATGTCGAGTTGCGGCCGGCAAATGATTGCATCGAGGTATGGATGTATGACGTCGAGGACGTTGGCAGCGAAGACTATTCGGATCTGTATGACTTCGCATATATCGAACCAGACGGATCCCATGCCCCCGCTGCCATTTTTGCGGACGCTGCCTCTGCCGTAACGTATGCCAGCACGTTCCTGGCGGCGGACCCTACTCGCTGGACCAACCGCGGGATTGCCGAGTCCGAATACCTTGACTACCTTCGCGCAGGCCGGCCTTCCCATTGGCCGGTTGCCATCTGACCCTCCATCTCGAGGGCGACCGGGCAAGCGGTTGGGTTCAACTGCCAGGAATCGCTCAAAGTTGCCTGTGTCGCAGGCACATCGTCCCGCTACCGTCGTTGAGCCGACCACAAAGCCCCCATGACCGAGATCAAATTCACCGAAGGCGAGCGGGCGGCGATCACCCACAAGATCCAGCTGTACTTCAGCGAGGAACTGAAGCAGCAGATCGGCCGCTTCGATGCGGAGTTTCTGCTGGATTTCTTCGCCGAAGAGGTGGGGCCCTATTTCTACAATCGGGGCGTCTACGATGCGCAGGCCATCGTTGCCGGCAAGCTGGATGACCTGGGTGAGGCGATCTACCAGCTGGAACGTCCGACCGACTTCAGAAAGTAATCAGCCACCTCACGATGCCACAGCATTGAGACGTTCCACTTCTCTGCTGCGAGTAACGACAACATGCGCGTGCCCGAGGACACCGCCGAAGACGCCATCAAGTCGCGTAGTTCCGCTGCATCGTTCAATGAGTCCTGCAACGCAAGGGTGTCACTGCGCTATTCCGGTTTCCAGCTGGCCAGCATCCTTGAGAAGTGCAAGCGCCCACTCCACACGGGCCGATGCGGTGGCGATCAGGTCATCCGGGTGCTCGCCCAGCAGCGCGCGCAGTTGATGCGGGGCGAAGACCAGGTCGACGAAGTGACTTGCCAACGCAGACGGATTGGCCGGTTGATCCGGGCCGTCCAGGATCGTCATCTGCACGCGCCGCAGCCCGCCTTCCCAGCCGATGCGGTTGACTTCAGCGGCAAGCGCTGGCGCGCGAATGGAGGTGCCGACAACCAGGCGCATCATGGCCACCGTCTGGGGCTGTAATGCATGCGCAAGCATCCCTTGTCCTGCGTGTCTGAGGCGCCCCTCCAGATCCATGGGGACGCTGACTGCGGCAGGCAGGGGCTGGGTGTCGACATCGCGACGGACCACCGCCTCAAAAATGGCGTCTTTATTGGCATAGCGCGCATAAAGGCTTGCCTTGCCCGCGCCTGCCAGCCGCGCGATGTCCTCGCACGAGGTGTCCTCGAACCCGCGTTCCAGGAAGAGCTGCAGTGCCGCATCGAGTAAGCGTCGTTCGACATCACCGGCTTTATCGAGTGGCGGCCGTCCGCCTTTTGATTTTTGCTTGACCGCTTTCATACACGAAAAGTTACACGCCGCTTGCACTTCCATCAACTGAACGTTATCGTTCAGTTACTCGCTGCATGGCCTGCCAAGCCAGCGAATGGCCTGGGTGCTGCGTGACAGACAGCCTGCGTCTTCTGTTGCAGTTCCCGTTGCCGTTGTTGGCGCAAAGACCCAAGCGAGAGGCAAGTCGTGACTCCAGATGTGAGATCCCAAATCGTGATTGCAGGCGCCACCGGCGACCTGGGTTGCCGAATCGCCTTTGCCCTGCAGGAACAGGGCGCCGCGGTGGTCGCGCTTGTTCGGCAAGGCGCAGGCAAGGACCGCATTGCGGCCTTGCAACGCAGCAACATCAAGATCCGCTACGTCGAGATGGAAGACGCCACATCGTTGCGTGAAGCGGTCGGGAATGCGGCATGTGTCGTTTCTGCGCTCAACGGCCTGGAAAACGTCATGCTGGGTCAACAGGGAAAGCTGCTGCATGCAGCTGTCAGCGCCGGCGTGCCTCGCTTCATCCCGTCTGATTTCTCGCTGGACTATACGAAAACACGGCCGGGCGACAATCGAAACCTGGATTTTCGGCGCCGGTTCAGAGACCAGCTGGACGCCGCGCCGATCGCGGCCACCTCGGTTCTGTGTGGCGGTTTTCTGGAACTTCTTGAGGGCAGTGCGCGCCTAGTGGTCCCGGGCCGTCGTGTCATGCATTTTGGCGACGCACACCAGCAGCTCGATTTCACCGCCAAAGATGATGTCGCCAGTTACACGGCGGCGGCCGCACTGGATCCCACGACCCCACGGGACCTGCGCATTGCCGGCAATTGCATTTCGCCCAACGACATCGCGCAACTACTCACCCAACTCACCGGGCAGCGCTATCGCACGCTCAGGCCCGGCGGGCTCGGGACGATGTCGGCAATCATCAGTACGGTGCGTGCACTCACGCCCGCAAGCGATGATCCCTTCCCTCCCTGGCAGGGCATGCAATATCTGCGCGACATGATGAGCGGGCGCGGCAAGTTGGTCCCATTGGATAACGATCGCTACGGTGCGCGCGCCTGGCAAACAGCCCGCCAGGCACTGGCCAACACGTATGTACGGGAGTCTTGAGATGCGCGATGACATTGCAGCGTTCCACATCCAGGTTGCAGAAGCGGAGCTGGATGACATCGCACACCGGCTTAGGCAAGCGCGTTGGCCAAGTAGGGAAACCGTAGAGGACCACAGCCAAGGCCCACAGAGCGAGCGCATCCGGCGCCTGGTGGACCGCTGGCAGTCTGGCTACGACTGGCGTGCGACAGAGCAGTTATTGAACGGCTGGAACAGCAGTCGTACCACGATTGATGGACTGGAGATCCAGTTCCTGCATGTGCGCTCGCCGGAGCCAGATGCGCTTGCTTTGCTGCTGACGCATGGGTGGCCCGGATCGGTGCTCGAATTCCGCGAAGTGATCGGCCCCTTGAGTGACCCGGTGGCCCATGGCGGGCAGGCGTCGGACGCCTTTCATCTCATCATCCCATCCTTGCCTGGTTTTGGTTTCTCTGCAAAGCCAATCGACCGTGGCTGGGGAGTCGGGCGCACGGCTGCCGCATGGGTCGAACTGATGCGCCGTTTGGGTTATGGCGAGCGTTGGGCCGCACAGGGCGGCGATTGGGGCAGTGCGATCACCACCGCGCTTGGATTCATGCAGCCACCAGGCTTGCGGGGTATCCATCTGAACATGGTGATGTTCGAACCCAGCACGCAGGAAATCGCCGAAGCCACACCGGCCGAGCAGAAAATGCTGGAAGACGCCAAGCGCTACTACACGGAATTTTCCGGCTACATGAAGCTGCAAAGCACACGGCCGCAGTCGGTGGGCTTCAGTTTGGCGGACTCCCCGGTGGGCCTGGCTGCATGGATCTATGCACTCTTTCAGGACGTCTCACAAAGCGATGGCGAGCCGGAGAACGTGTTCGGGTTAGACCACCTCATCGATAACATCATGCTGTACTGGCTCCCGAACGCAGGGCCCAGCTCTGTACGCCTGTATTGGGAAGCCGCGCATGACGCCAGCGCGGAGATGCCTTCGCATCCCCTGCCCACGCCAACCGGCATCAGCATGTTTCCTGGCGAGCAGGTGCGCGTTTCCCAGCGCTGGGCACAGCGACGCTTTGCCGATCTACGCTTTTTCGGCGAAGCGGAGCGGGGTGGACATTTTGCGGCGATGGAGAATCCGCCGGTCTTTATCGATCATCTGCGAACGACGTTTCGGTCTCTTCGGTGACGGCGACCGAGCATTGCGTGCCCGCACTGCCTTCGGGCCACGGCCATGCCGACAGCGCCGACGTATCCGCTTTGCAGTTGGAGCCGCCTGACGCCATGCCGGCACCGCCCCCTTGACCGCTGTCGCCTACACGGGCGAGTCTCGGGGGCTGGCGCGGCGGGGAGTCGTGCCGCTCGCCTTCAACGGAGAACCGCTGTGGACCGTCGTACCTTCCTCACCTTGTCCGGCATCGGTGCTGCCGGGTTGCTGCTGCCGAACACGCGCCTGATCGCTGCCGAGCAGTTGCTCAGCCCGGTGGATGCAGCGCGCAATCGGCGCCTGGCCGACACCGCGCTCACCACCGCCAAAGGCGCGGGCGCCAGCTATTGCGATGTGCGCGTGGGCCGGTATCTGCGCCAGTTCGTGATCACCCGCGAAGCGCAGGTGGAGAACGTGGTCAATGCCGAATCCAGCGGCGTGGGCGTGCGCGTGCTGGCCGATGGCGCGTGGGGTTTTGCAGCGACCAATACGCTGACCAGCGATGGCGTGGCCACCGCCACGCGGCAGGCAGTGGCGATCGCCAAGGCCAACGCCCGCCTGGGCGGCACGCCGGTGCAGCTGGCGCCGGTGACACCGGCCGGGCAGGTCAGCTGGAAGACACCGATCAAAAAGAACGCAATGGAAGTGCCGCTGCAAGACAAGGTGGCGCTGTTGATGGACGTCAACGCCGCTGCATTGAATGCCGGCGCCACGTTCGTGGCTTCACGCATGTTTGCGATCAACGAGCAGAAGTATTTCGCCAGCAGCGATGGCTCCTATATCGACCAGGACGTGCACCGGCTGTGGTTGCCATTCACGGTGACCGCGGTGGACAAGGCCAGCGGCAAGTTCCGCACCCGCGATGGATTGTCCTCCCCGATGGGCATGGGCTACGAATACCTGGATGGCGACGCAGGCGAGAAGCATCGCCTGCCTGGCGGGCTCATCGGCTACGGGCGCAGCTACGATGCGCGCGAGGATGCAATCGCTGCGGCCAAGCAGGCGCGCGAAAAGCTCACCGCGCCGTCGGTGAAGGCCGGCAAGTACGATCTGGTGATCGACCCGAGCAATTTGTTCCTCACCATCCACGAATCGGTGGGCCACCCGCTCGAGCTCGATCGCGTGTTGGGCTACGAGGCCAATTACGCCGGCACCAGCTTCGCCACGCTGGACAAGCGCGATGCCGGTTACCGCTGGGGCAGCGATGCGGTGACCTTCGTTGCCGACCGCACCCAACCCGGCAGCCTGGGCGCGGTGGGGTACGACGATGAGGGCGTCAAGAGCAAGCAATGGGAGCTGGTGAAGGACGGCATCCTGGTCGACTACCAATGCACGCGCGATCAGGCGCACCTGCTCGGCAAGACCGCCTCCGACGGCTGCAGCTACGCCGATTCATGGTCGAACGTGCAGTTCCAGCGCATGCCCAATGTGTCGCTGGCCCCGGGCAAGACGCCACTGGCGGTGGCGGACATGATCAAGAACGTCGAGCGTGGGCTGTACATCCATGGCCGCGGTTCGTACTCGATCGACCAGCAGCGCTACAACGCGCAATTCGGCGGGCAGTTGTTCTACGAGATCGAGAACGGCCAGGTCACGCGGTTGGTCGAAGACGGCGCGTATCAGATCCGCACGCCGGAATTCTGGAACGCCTGCAGCGCGGTCTGCGACGAACGTGACTTCCGTTTGGGAGGCTCGTTCTTTGATGGCAAGGGCCAACCCAGCCAGGTCTCGGCGGTGTCGCATGGGTCATCCACGGCGCGCTTCGATGGCATCAACGTAATCAATACCGCGCGTTCGTTGGGCTGAGAGCTGCCAACAAACGGTTTGTAGGTCACTTTGTTAGAGCTGTCCTGGTTGCAAGTAGACACACCCACAATCTCAGCAGGTCGTTGCGTCGTTTAGGTGCGATCAAAAGCTTGGTCAGTCGAGTGCGCGGTGCCCTCGCCGCTCGCGGGACACGCCGCAAGTACGCCCATGTAGACTCGGTGGCGGCATCCATGCCGCCACACGGTCCCGCAATCGGCGAGGACACCGCACCAGAAAGTGAGTCGCTTGCTTTGTTGAAAGACTGCGTGTTACTCGGTTTGCCCTGCGACACTGATCGGACGCGCCGTTATCCGAACAACGCACGTCGTGCACTGCTTGCACCACGCAAACCGACACGCTCCACTGGTCCTTGCCCGCCCACCGTCGCGGGACCTTACGCGGCGTGGATGCCGCGTAAGAGCTTACAGGGACGTACTTGCAGCGTGTCCTGCGAGGGGTGGGCGGGCAAGGGCCCTGCAGCCACGCGGCAGACGATCTCTTCGTCTTTAGCCTCTCTGAGCTATAAGCAGCAGGCACTGCGCACGAGGGCGTGCGCGTCGCGCATTGCACGACCGCCAATAAGAGCATGCACGCCTTTCAGCGATCCCATCGCGTGCCGACACGATGACGCATCAAGCGCACGCAACCAGCCCCGCTCGCCACAGTTGCATGCAGTCAGCGTGTGCCGCTCGACTCACGCGAGCACAGCGATTGCCGCTACACCCCTGCCGAAAGTCATTTGACGCGGGATTCACCGTCCAGCAAGAATCGGGGTCGACACGCGTGGGCAGCGATCCGCGCGTCAAATGGATACCCGCGCACCGCGCGGGACTAGTGGGGAGTTCGCCGTGCAGCGACGTGATTTCCTGGCCCTGACCGGGCTGACCATGGGTGGGCTGATCGTGCCCGCCTACTTCGGCAAGGCCATTGCCGCCGAGCAGTTGTTGACACCCTTCGATGTGGGCCGCAAGAAGCGCCTGGCCGATGCCGGCCTCACCGCGGCGCGTCAGGGTGGTGCGAGCTATTGCGATGTGCGCATCGGCCGGTATCTGCGCCAGTTCGTGATCACCCGCGAAGACAAGGTGCAGAACGTGGTCAACACCGAGTCCATCGGTGCCGGCATCCGCGTGATCGTGGCGGGCGCGTGGGGCTTTGCGGCCACCAACGATCTCACCGAGCAAGGCGTGGCCAAGGCCGCGCAACAGGCAACTGCAATTGCCAAGGCCAATGCCAAGGTGCAGGGCACACCGGTCCAGCTCGCTCCCACACCCGGCGTGGGCGAAGTCAGCTGGAAAACGCCGATCAAGAAGAACGCGATGGAAGTGCCGATCAAGGACAAGGTGGACTTGCTGCTCGGCGTCAATGCCGCGGCCACTGCCGCCGGTGCCAACTTCGTCAATTCGATGCTGTTCGTGGTCAACGAACAGAAGTATTTCGCCAGCACCGATGGCTCCTACATCGACCAGGACGTGCACCGCATCTGGGCACCGATGAGCGTGACCGCCATCGACAAGGCCAGCGGCAAGTTCCGCACCCGCGATGGGCTGTCCGCACCGATGGGGCTGGGCTACGAGTATCTGGATGGTGCGGCCTCGGGCAAGTTCGTTTCGCCCAACGGCGTGGTGAATTACGGTTTGTCTTACGACATGAAGGAAGACGCCATCGCCGCGGCCAAGCAGGCGCAGGAAAAACTCAAGGCGCCGTCGGTGAAGCCGGGCAAATACGACCTGGTGCTGGACCCCTCGCACACCTGGCTCACCATCCACGAGTCGGTGGGCCACCCGCTGGAACTGGACCGCGTGCTCGGCTACGAGGCCAACTTCGCCGGCACCAGTTTCGCCACGCTCGACAAGCTCAAGGCCGGCTTCCAGTACGGCAGCGACAAGGTGCATATCCTGGCCGACAAAACCCAGCCCGGCAGCCTGGGCGCGGTGGGTTACGACGATGAAGGCGTCAAGACCAAGCAGTGGGATCTGATCCGCGACGGCAAGCTGGTGGACTACCAGGCCATCCGCGACCAGGCGCATATTCTCGGCAAGACCGCCTCCGATGGCTGCTGCTATGCGGACTCGTGGTCGAGCGTGCAGTTCCAGCGCATGGCCAATGTCTCGCTGGCGGCCGGCAAGACGCCACTGAGCGTCAGCGATTTGATCAAGAACGTGGAAAACGGCATCTACATCATCGGCGATGGCTCGTTCTCCATCGACCAGCAGCGCTACAACGCGCAGTTCGGCGGCCAGCTGTTCTACGAAATCAAGAACGGCGCCATCACCCGCATGCTCGAAGACGTGGCCTACCAGATCCGCACCCCGGAATTCTGGAATGCCTGCAGCGCCGTGGCTGATCAACGCGACTACCGCCTCGGCGGTTCGTTCTTCGACGGCAAGGGCCAGCCGAGCCAATCGTCGGCGGTGTCGCATGGTTCGTCCACCGCCCGTTTCGACGGCATCAACGTCATCAACACCGCCCGCTCGCTCGGCTGACAGGAGAAAACTAGATGAGCATCCTTACCGAAGCGCAGGCCAAGGCCATCCTGGACAAGGTCATCAAATTGTCCAAGGCCGATGAGTGCACCGCACAGCTCACCGGCTCGATCGACGGCAATATCCGTTTTGCGCTCAATAACGTGTCCACCAGCGGCATCGTCGACAACACCGACCTGCAGGTGCAGGTGGCGTTCGGCAAGCGCGTGGGCGTGGCCACCATCAACGAGTTCGACGATGCCTCGCTGGAACGCGTGGTACGCCGTGCCGAGGACTTGGCACGGCTGGCACCGGAGAACCCGGAATTCATGCCGGCCGTCGACAAGCAGACCTACACCGCCAGCCCCACCTTCAGCGAATCCACTGCAGCCATCGACCCGGCGTTTCGTGCGCAGGTGGCGGCCGATTCGATCGCGCCGTGCAAAGGCAAGGGCCTGATCGCCGCCGGCTTTCTGGAAGATGGCCAGAGCTTCACCGCGTTCGCCAATAGCAAGGGCAACTTCGGCTATCAGCGCGGCGCCCGCTTCGACTACACCTGCACCGTGCGCACCGAAGACGGCCGCGGCTCGGGCTGGGTGGGGCGCAACCTGAAAGACGCCGCCGATTTCAAGGCCGAGCAGGACGTGCGCATTGCGATGCGCAAGGCCAGCGATTCGGCCGAGGCCAAGGCGCTGGAACCGGGCAAATACACGGTGATTCTGGAGCCCGCTGCGGCCGCTGGCCTGATCTCGTTCATGATGCGCTACTTCGATGCGCGCATGGCCGATGAAGGCCGCAGCTTCCTGTCCAAGAAGGGTGGCGGCAACAAGCTCGGCGAGCAGGTCTACGACCCGCGCGTGAACATCACCGCCGACCCGTGGGACCCGCGTGCGGCGGTCATGCCGTGGGATGAAGAAGGCCTGCCGCGCGAGAAGATGCCGATCGTGGAAAACGGCAAGATCGCCAACCTGCAGTATTCGCGCTTCTGGGCGCAGAAAAACGGCAAGCGTGCGATCGGCGAGCCGGGCAACCTGTTGATGGCAGGTGGCGAGAAGAACATTGCCGAGCTGGTGCGCGGCACCGAGAAGGGCATCCTGGTCACGCGCACCTGGTACATCCGCATGGTCGACCCGCAGACGGTGCTGCTCACCGGCTTGACCCGCGATGGCACGTTCTACATCGAGAACGGGCAGATCAAATACCCGGTGAAGAATTTTCGTTTCAACGAATCGCCGATCATCATGCTCAACAACATCGACGAGCTGGGCAAGCCGGTGCGCGTGGCCGGTGACGAGTCCAGCTACGTGATGATGATTCCGCCGATGCGGCTGCGTGATTTCACGTTTACCTCGTTGTCGGACGCGGTGTGAGTCGGAGCCGGGAATCGGAAGTGGGGCTTCGGGAATCGGAGAGCAGAAACCGCTCTTTGCAGACGGATACCTTGCAGGCGCTCGCGCCTGTGGCTCCCCTTCACGGTCTCCCGGCTCCCATTTCGCGGCGCCACGTCCTCGGCCTGCTGCTCGGTAGCGTCGCTACCCTGGCGCTGCCGTTGCGCGCGCGCGCGGCGGGCAACTACGATTTCTGGTTTACACGTTTGCGCTACGACTCCGGTGACTGGGATGTGGATGCGCGCATGCCGTCCAACCTGATCACCTCGCTGATCGATTACACGCAGCTGCGTGTGGACCCGCAGGAACATGTGATTGCCTTGTCCGATCCGCGCATATTGCAGGCGCCGTTCTGCTACCTGGCCGGGCACAAGTTGGTGGAATTCAATCCGGCCGAGCGGCGCAATTTCGAACGCTACGTGCGCAATGGCGGGTTCGTGTTTGTGGACGACTGCAATCACGACATCGATGGCCTGTTCGCCACCTCGTTCGAAGCGCAGATGGCTTCGATCTTCGGCAAAAGCGCGCTGCAGAAACTGCCAAAGAACCACCGCCTGTACAACGCGTTCTTCAAGTTTCCGGACGGCCCGCCGGCCACGAGCTTCGAGCTCAATGGCTGGGGCGACGACCTGGTGCACGACTACCTCAAGGGCATCGCCATCGACGGCCGGCTCGGGGTGCTCTACAGCAACAAGGACTATGGCTGCGAATGGGATTACGACTGGCGCAACAAGCGCTTCCTGGCCGAAGACAACACCAAGTTTGCAGTGAACATCGTCATGTATGCATTGACCAATTGATGAACCAGGTGGGCGCGTGTTTTTGTTGCATCGGTAAGGCATCGCGCACGAGTGCGCTCCTACCAAGTCAGAGAGAACATTGCAGGGCCGAGTTGGAGATGCACAGAGCGATAGATGCAATGACAAGCCACCATCCCCGTAGGGGCGCGCCTGCGCGCGATGCGGCGTCACCGGTCACCCATCGCGCCCAAGCACGCTCCTGCATCGCCACATCCACACGCATCGCACCCTTGCCCTTGTCCTTGCGATGACATGCACCACACGCACCACGCTAAGCACACTGCCCACGACGAGACTTCCCGCATGAGCTCCCCCAATGACGACCTCCTCACCGCACAGCTCTCCAAACTCGGCGCGCTGCGTGCAGCGTTGGCGCAGGCGGTGGTGGGCCAGGAGGCGGTGGTCGAACAACTGCTGATCGGCCTGCTGGCCGGCGGCCACTGCCTGCTCGAAGGCGCGCCCGGGTTGGGCAAGACGCTGCTGGTGCGCTCGCTAGGCCAGGCGCTAGAGCTGCAGTTCCGGCGCGTGCAGTTCACTCCGGACCTGATGCCCAGCGACATCCTGGGCACCGAACTGCTGGAAGAAGATCACGGCACTGGGCACCGGCATTTCCGCTTCCAGCAAGGCCCCATCTTCACCAACCTGCTGCTGGCCGACGAACTCAATCGCACTCCGCCCAAGACCCAGGCCGCGTTGCTGGAAGCGATGAGCGAGCGCACCGTCAGCTACGCCGGCACCACCTATGCATTGCCGGTGCCGTTCTTCGTGCTGGCCACGCAGAATCCGATCGAACAGGCCGGCACCTATCCACTGCCGGAAGCGCAGCTGGACCGTTTTCTGCTGCATGTGCGCGTGGATTACCCCAGCGAGCAGGAAGAGCGCGACATCCTCGCCCAGACCACCGGCACTGCCAGCGCACAGGTGCCCAAGGTGATGGATGCGGCCAGCGTGCAGGCGCTGCAGCAGCATGTTCGCGAGGTGCACGTGGGTGCGGATCTGCTGACCTGGATCAACCGCTTGGTGCGCGCAAGCCGGCCTGGTCCGCAGGCCAGCGAGGAGGTGCGCCAGTGGATCAAGTGGGGCGCCGGCCCGCGTGCCGGGCAGTCGCTGGTGCTCGCGTCCAAGGCGCGTGCGTTGCTGCATGGCCGCCTGGCGGCCACGCGCGAGGACGTCACCGCACTGGCCGCGCCGGTGATGCGCCACCGCCTGCTGCTGTCGTTCGCCGCCGAGGCCGAACAACGCAGCGCCGATGATGTCATCGCCGCGCTGCTGCGCGCCGTGCCGTACCCCGCGTAAGGCATCCACACGCGTGAGTATCGACGTGCCGGCCCTGATTCCCGCCGCGCTGCGCAGCCGCCTGCGTGGCCTGCAGTTGCACGCGCGCAACGCGCAGGGCCAGCAGGGCATCGGCCAGCACGCCAGCCGCAGCCGCGGGGCCGGGCTGGAATTTGCCCAGTACCGCGCCTACGAACCCGGCGATGCGCTGCGCCAGATCGACTGGAAACTCTACGCACGCTCGGACCGTTTCTTTGTGCGCGAAGCCGAGCGCGAGAGCCCGCTCACGCTCTGGCTCTTGCTCGACGCCACCGCCTCCGCCGGCCAGGCCGATCAGGCGCGCCCCGGCAGCACGCGCCTGCAGGCGATGGCCACACTGGCCGCCTGCGCAGCCGAAGTGGCGCTGCGCCAAGGCGACCAGGTCGGCCTGTTTGCGGTGCATGGCGGCGGGCTGGTGGCGGTGCCGGCCGGCGGCGGGCCGCGTCAGCGCGACCGGCTGTGGCTGGCCCTGCACGGGCTGCGGGCCGGCGGCGCCTGGCCGGGCATGGATGCGCTGCGCCCGCTGTGGGAACGCATCGCCGCGCATGCGCTGGTGCTGTCGATCGGCGATGGCTTCGACGATGCCTTGCTGGAGGCGCTGGAAAAACTCGCCGCCGCGCGCCGCGACGTGCTGCAGCTGCAGGTGCTGACCTGCGACGAGCGCGACTTCCCCTTCAACGGCGGGCACCGCTTCCGCGACCCGGAGACCGGCGAGGAACTGCTGGGCGATGGCGCGGCCATGCGCGCGGACTACCTGCAGCGCTTCGATCAGGCACAGCGCGCGCGGCAGGCGCGCTGGCACGCCGCCGGCATTGCGCACGCCGTGCATTACCTGGATGCGCCGCCGGACATGGCCCTGCGGCAGTTGTTCGCGCGCGAGGCGCGGCGATGAGGGGCCGGTGCGTTCTCGCCAGTGCAATGCGGCGGCGTGGTGCGGCATGCGTCAACGCTGCCGGTACGCATGACATGCATGACGTCCGCACGCCATCCGCACGCATGCAGGCATCGCCGCATCCATCCGCACCCACGGCAGCGGCGCGATGATGCTGTTGCTCTTTCCCGCCGGCCTGGCCGCCCTTGCCGCCCTGGTGCTGCCGTTGCTGATCCATCTGGCGCGGCGCAGCGAGCACCGCCCCACCGACTTCGCTGCGCTGCGTTGGTTGCGTGCCCTGCCGCGCCCGCGTCACCGCGTGCGTTTCGACGAATGGCCGCTGCTGCTGGTGCGCCTGGTGTTGCTGGCGGCGCTGGCCGTGTTGCTGGCCGAGCCGGCGCTGCGTGATCACGACGATGCACGCCCGCGCATTGCGGTGAGCCCGGGGGTGGATCTGGCCACCGTGCGCCTGCGCGCGCGCGCAGCCGATGCGCAGTGGGTGTGGTTGGCGCCTGGCTTTCCGCCGATCAATGCGCAGACGCGCGCGCCTGCGGTGCCGGCCGGCAGCACTGCCGCGGCCACCAGCCTGCTGCGCGAGCTCGACGCCAGCCTGCCCGCCGCCAGCACGCTTGGCGTGATCGTGCCGGCGCAGTGGGGCCGGCTGGATGCGCAGCGCCTGCAGCTGGGTCGCCATGTGGAGTGGCAGGTGGCGCCCGGGCGCTCGCCCGTGCCCGCGGACGCGCCCCCCGCACCACTGCGCCTGCAGGTGATTGCCGGTGATGCCGCCGCACCGGCACTGCGCTATCTGCGCGCGGTGCATGCCGCCTGGGCCACGCCTGGGGCGCTGCCGGTCAGCACGCCGGAGACGGCGGTGCCTAGCCGCTGGGCACCGGGCACGCTGGTGGTGTGGTTGCCGCAGCGCGCGCCGCCGGCGTCGGTCATTGCCTGGGCCACGGCCGGCGGCCAGCTGCTGCTCGCTGCCGGCACGCCGTTGCCGTCCTCGCTCAGCGCGCCGCTGCAGCCGCTGTTGCGTGATGCCCAGGGCGCGCGCGTGCTGGACGCCGCTGCGCTCGGGCGCGGCCAGGTGCTGCGCTGGGCCGCACCGCTGCAACCGCAGCCGCTGCCGGCGCTGCTGGACGCCGACTTCCCCACCCGCCTGCAGGAGGCCCTGCAACCGCGTCCCACCCCGCAGCGCGCGGTGGCGCAGGCCGTGCGCCCCGTGCGTGGCCCGGCCATCCGCCTGAGCATCGATCCACAGCCACTGGCGCCCTGGCTGATCGGCCTGGTGCTGCTGCTGTTCGGTATCGAACGCTGGCTGGCCACCGGTCCGCGCCGGGGGAGGGCGGCATGAGCACGCCCGCACTGCAACGCGCCTGGCAGGCGGCGCGGCGGCGGCGCGCGGCAGCGGTGCTGCTGTTCTGGCTGCCGTTGGCGCTGCTGCCGGCGCTGCTGAGCTGGCGGCTGGGCGCGGGCACAGCTGCTTGGCTGGTGCTGCTGGCGAGCCTGGTCGCGTTGGCCGTGGCGGCCTGGCAAGCCGCGCGTCGGCTGGACCAGGCCTGGCTGATCCGCCGCCTGAACCAGGCACCGGACCTGGACGACAGCAGCGACCTGCTATTTGCCACACCCGCCGCGCTGGGCCCCTTGCAGACCTTGCAACGCCAGCGCCTGGAGCAGCGCCTGCACGCCAGCCCGCGCAACCTGCGCCCGGCCTGGCCCTGGCATTGGTGGCCGTGGACCCTGCTCGGCGTGCTGGCCGGCGTCGCGGTGCTGGTGTGGCCACAGCCCAGCGCACCCGCCGCGCCCACCACCGACCCAGTCGCCACCGCGCGCGCCGCAGCCGGCAAACCCGCCCTGCGCCAGGCCCGGCTGCGCAGCACACCGCCGGCCTACACCGGGTTGCCGCCGGCCGAGCTGCCGGAGCTGGATGGCCGGGTCCCGGCTGGCACCCGGCTGCAGTGGCAGCTGCAGGTGCAGCCGGCGCCGCGCACGGTGGCGCTGCGTCTCAACGACGGCCGCGTGCTCCCGCTGACCCGGCAGCCAGACGGCGAGCAGTGGCACGGCCAGCTGCTGGCCGAGCGCCCCACGCTGTACCGCATCCTCATCGACGGCCAGCCGGCCGACCGTCGCCTGCACCGGCTCGACGTGCTACCCGACCGCCCACCGCAGGTGCGCGTGCTCGCGCCCGAACAGAGCCTGGTGCTGTGGACGCCGGCCAACGGTGCCTGGACGCTGCGCTTCGAGGCCAGCGACGACTACGCCGTGGCCGCCGGCGCCGAGCTGCGCCTGACCCTGGCCCAGGGCAGCGGCGAGAACATCACCTTCCGCACCGAGCGCCGCCCGCTCACCGGCAGTGGCCCGGCCACCCGGCGCAGCTTCGTGGCCACGCTGCAGCCGCAGGCGCTGGGCATGGCCGCCGGCGATGACCTGATCGCCCAGCTGGTGGTGCGCGACACCCGCCAACCCGCCCCGCAGGAAGGCCGCAGCGCCAGCGTCATCCTGCGCTGGCCGCCGCCCCAGCAGACCCAGGCCGCCGGGCTGGAGGCCAGCGTCAAGCAGACCTTGCCCGCGTATTTCCGCAGCCAGCGCCAGATCATCATCGACGCCGAGGCGCTGCTGAAAGACAAACCCCGCCTGGATGCGGCCACCTACCTCAAGCGCTCGGACGCCATCGGCGTGGACCAGCGCCTGCTGCGGCTGCGCTATGGCCAGTTCCTGGGCGAAGAGAGCGAAGGCGCGCCCAAGGGGCCACCCACTGCCGATGAGCCGCCCACCAGCGACGCGCCAGCCGACGACCTGCCCACGGCCGACATGCCCACCGCCGATGCACCGGCACCGCCCCCCGAGCACGCACATGCCGAGCACACAGCCAAGGCCACCGGTGATGATCACGACCATCCACCCGGCGCAGCCGCGCTGGACCCGCACGACCATGACCACGACGACGCGCAGCCGGCGCGCGGTGGGTTTGGTCAGGAACAGGACGTGCTGACCGAGTTCGGCCACACCCACGACCACGCCGAAGCAGCCACGTTGCTCGACCCACAGACCCGCGCCCTGCTGCGCGCCGCGCTGGACCAGATGTGGCAATCCGAAGGCGAGCTGCGCCAGGGCCACCCCGAGCGCGCATTGCCGTACGCCAACAAGGCATTGGGTTTCATCAAGCAGGTGCAGCAGGCCGAGCGCATCTACCTGGCGCGGGTGGGGCCGGAGTTGCCACCGATCGACCCGAGCCGGCGCATGACCGGCAAGCGCGATGGCCTGGGCGACCGCCCCGCCGCGCTCGACACCCGCCCGCCAACGGACCCCACCGCGTTGGCACTGTGGAGCGCCTTGGACGAAGACGGCGCGGTGCCCGATGCGCTGCTCGACCGGTACGCGCGCTGGCTGCAGACCGCACAGGACCAGCTGCCCGACCCGCTCAGCCTGGCCGCCGCGGTGGAGACCCTGCGCAGCGAACCGGCCTGCCGCGCGTGCCGGGCGCAGCTGCGCGCCCTGGTGTGGCGCACGGTCACCGCGCCGCCGGCCCCGGTGCACCGCCGCCCGGCCGCGGACGCGCGCGGCCAGCGGTACCTGGATGCCCTGCGCGAGGCGCCACAGCCATGACCGCTGCCGTGCCGCCGATGCTTGCCGCATCCCGTTCTCCCGGGTCCTGGTCCTGCCGATCAGAAGCCGGCCACCGGCAGCGCGCGCTGGCCCGCCCGCTGCGTCCGCCAGCATCGGTGCTTCGTGATGCGGCTCAGAGGGGGCGGTCATGACCGTCGCCCTGCCCTGGATCGTCGGCGCGGCCTTGCTGCTGGTAGTGGTGCTGGGCTGGCTGCGGTTGCTGCGCGCGCACGCACGCCACCCGCTGCCGCGCGGCAGGCTATGGCTGTTGCTTGCGGCCCAACCCGTGCTGGCTGCCCTGCTCTACCCGGTGCTGTTGCCGCCGCCGCATCTGCAGGACGGTGGCCCGCTGCACGTGGCCACGGCCGGCACCCAACCCGCGCAGGTGGGCCAGGCCGCGCAGTGGGTGGCGTTGCCGGAAGCCCCGCGCTTGCCGGGTGTCGCCCGCATGCCGGACCTGGCCACCGCGCTGCGCCGCGCGCCCGGCACCACCACCGTGATCGTGCATGGCGACGGCCTGCCCGCGCGCGACCGCGACGCCGTGCGCGTGCCGGTGCGGATGCAGCCGAGCCCGGCACCGGCCGGTCTGGTCGCCGCCTGGGCACCGCCGTCGGTGGCGCCCGGCGAAGTCTTGACCATCGCCGCGCAGGTGCAGGGCCTGCCGGGCGCACAAGTCGAACTGCTCGACCCGGCCGGCCAACGCGTCGACCGCGCCTCGCCGGATGCGCACGGCCAGGTGCGCCTGCACGGCCTGGCGCGCGCGCCCGGGCAGGTGCTGTTCGGCCTGCGCCTGCGCGATGCGGCCGGCGCCGAGCGCGGGCATCTGGCGGTGCCGGTGCAGGTGGTCCCGGTGCCGCCGGTCCGGCTGCTGTTGCTAGCCGGCGCCCCGCAGCCGGAGGTCAAATACCTGCGCCGCTGGGCCAGCGATGCCGGCCTGACCGTACGTAGCCAGGTGACCGTGAGCGCCGGCCTGCAGCTGGGCGATGCGGCCAGCCTGGACGCCGCCAGCCTCGACCAGCTGGATGTGCTGGTGCTCGACACCCGCCGCCTGCTGGCCTTGAGCGCAGCACAACGCCAGCTGCTGGGCGCCGCCATCGCACGCGGCCTGGGCGTGCTGGTGCGGGTGACCGGCCCGGTGGATGCGGCCACCCGCAGCGCGCTCGCCGCGCTCGGCCTGCCGGTGAGCGGCGGCGACACCAGCACCGCGGTGACCGTGGCAGCGGCGCCGGCCGACGCCGGCACCGACACCACTACCAACACCGGCAGCACAACCACCGACACCGCCGTGCCGCCCCTGCAACGCCGCACGCTGCAACCACAGGTTCAAGACGCCATCGTCGCCGCACTCGCCAGCGATGGCACCGCACTGGGCTGGTGGCGCAGCGCCGGCCGCGGGCGCATCGGCGTGAGCGTGGTCGACGACAGCTACGCGCTGGTATTGGCAGGCCGCAGCGACCTGCATGCACAGCTGTGGGCGCAACTGCTCGGCGCGGTGGCACGCCCAGGCGCCGCACTTCCCGCGCCAGTGCAGGACGGCTGGGTGCAGCAACGCATGACCTTGTGCGATGTGGGCGCAGACGCCCACGTGATTGCGCCCGATGGCAGCCGCCAGCCGCTGCTGCCCGAACGCAGCGGCAGCGCGCCGCCTTGCGCCGGCTACTGGCCGGCCGCCACCGGCTGGCATCGCCTGCAGACCGGCACCACCCAACGCTGGCTGTTTGTGCGCGCGCCCACCGACGCGCCCGCGCGGTATCGCCAACAGCTGCGCGAGGCCACCGCTGCACTGGCGGCCAGCGGCTCCAGCCGCGCGAGCGCTGCCACACCAACAGCGCACCCCGGCGCACGCTGGCCGTGGCTGCTCGCCTGGCTTACCGTGGCTGCGGGGGTGTGGTGGTTGGAACGGCGGCGCACCTGACAGGGCAGTGCCGCGTTGCCAACGGCGCAAATGAGTTCCTTCCAACGCAAAAGCGCGGCGTCATCGCCACCAAAGGATCAAGCGCGCTGCCACACCCGGCAACGGTTGTTCGCCGGCATGTCCACATCGTCCACCAGCTGCAAGCCCACCTGCGCGGCCAGTACATCCACCTCCGCGGCATCGCGAATACCCGACGCCGCATCGCGGGCGCGCAACATCGCATCGAAGTCGCGATTGCTATCGCTGGTGAATTCACCGTTGCGGTTGAACGGCCCATAGATCACCAGCACCGCCTGCGGCGCCATCACCGCAGGCAAGCCGGCAAACAACGCCTGCACCTGTGGCCAGCCCATGATGTGCAAGGTGTTGGCGCTGTAGATGGCGTCGTAACCGGCGGGCATGCCTGCCTGCACCGGCGGCAACGGTGGCGCCGGTGCCAGACCCGGCGCGGGCGTCAACACCGCCTGCAGTGCAACCGGCGGCGGCGTATTCGGCAACGCGGCTTCGTCCAGCCACTGCCGCATCCCCGGCAAATGGTCCGGGTGGTCGCTGGCCTGCCAGCGCAACCACGGCATCGCAGCAGCGAAGTGCACCGCATGCTGCCCGGTGCCCGCACCGATCTCCAACACATGCTGCCGGTCAGCGAAGTACCGCTGCAGCACGCTCAGAATCGGATCGCGGTTGCGTGCGGAGGCGGGGGCAAAGGGTTTGGTCATGGCAACAGCGCCTTGGAAATCGTCATGCAATATGCATGGCGAGATAATACGAGGTCATGCGACTGGGTTGTCATTCGTCATCTCGCTCCGTGGATATCCACAAAACGGAGATGTCTATCGCAGATGTAGATTCTTCGCTTGGGCACTATCACATGGGGGACTTACTCACGAGGATATGTGCATGAACAAGGCTGTTGCTTTTTGCACCGGGAGTCTTTTATTGGTCGTTGTTGGAATGACCGCCTCGCCCAGCGCGGCAGCGCAGTCATCTACGGTCATGCTCGACTGTAACGGAAGCGATTACTGCTGGGCGGGCGTCGAAAGCCCCAGCTCGCCCAGGCCACTTAAATACGCATGGAGTTTCAGCAATACCGCAGGTGCCATTTTCCCCAGGAATTGCAGCAATAGTTCTGAGTGCTCTTTTTACTGTCCACGCGGCAGCATGTTCATCAATGCCACCGTCACGGTGAGCGACGCAAACAACCAATTCATCGGCTCCGCTACGGCACGCGCACTGTGCACGCCACAACCACTGTGATCGACGCCTGACATCCCGTCCGGGCTGCATCGGATCGGACAGACTACGTTCCCCATCTGATCGATCCGATGCTCAGCCTGCACTCAGCGCGGCGCAGGCAACGCGTCATACGCGCGGCGCACCGCCTCGGCGCCGAAGCGGCGTTCCAGCCGGCGCACGATGAAGTGCCCGCGCGCCATCGCCTGAAAGTGGCGCATGAATAAGGTGTTGAGCGTGGCGCCGCTCACCGCGCCCACCAGCGGTACGGCCTGCACGGCGAGTTTTTCGCCCACGTTGACCGAGAACTTGGCGGCAATGCGCGAGACCAGCGACACCAATGCCGGCGCGCCCTTGCTGGCGAAGCCGTGCGCGGCCACGTAGTGCGCGGCGGCGCTGAGCTGCTGCGCCATCGCAGTGCGCACCGCGAAGTAGCCCGACTCGGCGCCGTCGTCGCTGACGCTGCGGCCGCCGTGCGCCAGCACTTCCAGACAGGCCAGCGCGGTCTCCGGGTCGTGCAGGGACTCGCCTTCCGAGCGCGCAATGTCGGCGATGGAACGCAGCATCACCGTAGTGGTCACCGGCAATTCCACCATCAGCCCAGGCAGGCCGAAAAAGCCGCCAGCGCCGCCGGCCACAGCCACCGCCAGGGTGTGCCGCGCGGTGGCGGCCGGCGCGTGCGCCACGGTCTTGCCGCGCAGGCTCAGCAGCGCGGATTTCATCGCCACCTGCAGCGCGCGCCGGGTGACGCCGTCGATGCTGCGCGTCACTACCTTGGGCAGCCGCTTGGCCACCAGGCTTTCGATGGGCGCGCCGAGTGTATTTGCGATCTGTGCGGCCACACCGGGGTTTTCCAGCAGCGCGTGCGCTGTGGCCAGATCGTGCTGCGCTGCGGCATCCATCACCGGGATCGGGAGCGTCGTCATGGCGGTCGTCATCGTCTTGGGGCCTGTGGCGATGGTACTCAGCCGCATGTGAGCGGAGCACAAGCGGGCACAACCTTCGCGGCGAAAACTGCATGTTGCGCGCAAGATGCGCGATCATCGGCCTCCGCGCAGGCAACACCGTGACCGATGAACCGCGAGATCCGCCATAGCTTCGTCATTGCCGCCGCCCCGGAGGTGGTCTCCGCCGCGTTGTCCGAGCCCGCGCAGCTGGCGCGCTGGTGGACGCGCGAGGTGCGGCAGGTAGGCGAGCGCGTGTGCCTGGACTGGAGCGGCCACGGCTGGCAGGTAGAACTGCACATCGATGGCGGTGCCGACCACCGGCAGGTGTGCTGGCGCTGCGAGCGCTCCAACATGCTCGACACCACCGCGTGGGAGGGCACGGTGATGCGCTTTGATCTGCTGTCCACCAGCGATGGCACGCGGCTGGACTTCGTGCAGTCCGGTTACCGCGATTCGCCGTGCTTCGAGGTGTGTGCGCAGGGCTGGCAGTTCTTCCTGGGCAGCAGCCTCAAACGCTACGTGGAAACCGGGCAGGGCATGCCCTACCCGGACATGCCCGACACCCGCGACCCGGCCTTGCGCTGAGCGCGCCGCCGGGCCTTACGCCGGGCGCGGCTGGCCGATCGACGGCGTGCCGCTCAGCGGCAACTGCGCGTCCACCGTGACCGGGCTGTCGCCCTGCAGCAGCGCGCGCGCTTCGGCGTCGCTGGCCACCGCCGGCGGCGAACCACGCAGCGGCAGCCCGGCGGTTTCGCGCACGAACAGCATCGTCACCAAACCGATCGCCGCCGCACCCATCAGGTAATACGCCGGCACCAATGGGTCGCCGGTGCGCTCCACCAGCCACGCAGTGACCAACGGCGTGGTGCCACCGAACAACGACACCGACACGTTGAAGGCGATCGACAGCGCGCTATAGCGCACCGGGGTGTAGAACAGCGCCGGCAGTGTCGAAGGCATCGAGCTGGTGAAACACACCAGCGCCAGGCCAAGCAGCATCAACCCGGTGAAGATCAGCACGTCCGAGCCGCTGCCGATCAGCAACAGGCACGGGATCGCCAGTGCGAATAACGCCGCGCACGCGCCGATGATCATCGGGCGCCGGCCCAGCTTGTCGCTGAACATGCCACCGACCACGTTGAGCGGCATCATCACCAGCATCACCAGGATGATCAGCAGCAAGCCCTTGCTCTCGGCGTAGCCCATGGTGACGCTGAGATAGCTGGGCATGTAGGTCAGCAGCATGTAGTCGGTGACGTTGAACACCAGCACCAGGCCCACGCATTTGAGCAGCTGCGGCCAATGCAGGCGCAGCAGGGTCATCAGGCCCTGGCCTGCGGTTTCGCGTTCGCGCTGTTCGGATTGTTCGGTATAGGCGCGAAACGCCGGGGTTTCTTCCAGCTTCATGCGCATGTACAGGCCGAGCAACCCCAGCGGCCCGGCCACCAGGAATGGCACCCGCCAACCCCAGTCCAGCATCTGCGCCTTGCTCAGCGCAATGTGCAGCGCGGTGACAGTCGCCGCACCGGCGATATAGCCGCCCAATGTGCCAAATTCCAGCCAACTGCCCATCAAGCCGCGATTGCGGTCGGTGGCATATTCGGCGATGAAGGTCGCCGCGCCGCCGTATTCGCCGCCGGTGGAAAACCCTTGCAGCAACCGCGCCAGCAACAACAGCGCCGGCGCCCACAGGCCGATCTGCGCGTACGAGGGAATCAGGCCGATGCTGAAGGTGCCCAGCGCCATCAGGATCATGGTGGCCGCTAGCACCTTTTGCCGGCCATAGCGATCACCGAGCGGGCCGAACACCATGCCGCCGATCGGGCGCACCAAAAACGCCACGGTGAAGGTCGCAAAGGTGGCGATCAACTGCGCGGTGGGATTGCTGGACGGAAAGAACACCTGGCCCAGCGTCACCGCCAGATAGCCATAGACGCCGAAGTCGAACCATTCCATTGCATTTCCCAGCGCGGCCGCGCCCACGGCCTTGCGCAGCATGCCGCGGTCCACCACGGTGACCTCGTCGAGTTGCAATTGGCGGCGGCGTTTGAACCAACCGAAATGCGAGCGGATCGCGCGCGTGTCGTGCATATGCGGAAGTCTCCTGGTGCGGCCATCGCTGCCTGCTCGCCCTGACACTACGCAAGGCACGGCACATCACGCGCTGCACGGCTAAGGCACATGCAGTGGACGACGCCGGAGGCATTCCCGGACGGCCGCGTAAACTCAGCGACGCTGCGGGACAGACGACCAAGGGGTGGGCAGTGCCCAAGGGCTTGATCAGCTCGACATGTTACACCAGCGTGCACAGCGTTGCAGGCGCGAGCGTGGGACGCTGCGGTAAATGGCCTGATTTCAGGGGTTTTCCTGAATGTGTCTTCAGCAAGTGCGCGTGGCTTTGCCGACATGAATCATCCGCGCCCGCTTGTCGCAGGAGCGCGCTTGCGCGCGATGAGGCGTTACCGGTAGAGCTTCATCGCGCGCAAGCGCGCACCTACGGAGCTATCGTTTTCTGCATGGTGCGGGCTTGCGTTATTGATGCTGCAAAGACCCTCGCTCTGGAGGCTAACGAGTGCTGCACGGCCCGCCTTTCGTAGGAGCGCGCTTGCGCGCGATCGGGCTTTACCGGTAGAGCTTCATCGCGTGCAAGCGCGCTCCTACGGAGCTATCGATCTCTGCATGGTGCGCGCTTGCGTTATTGATGCTGCAAACACCCTCGCTCTGGAGGCTAACGAGTGCTGCACGGCCCGCCTTTCGTAGGAGCGCCCTTGGGCGCGATCGGGCTTTACCGGTAACGCCCCATCGCGCGTCAGCGCGCCCCTACATGGATTTGCGCGGTGTGCGACGGCGCCGCGGTGGCACTTTCATACCAGTAGAACAGCAGACCGCGCCGACCGCAGCAGCGGATTCACCCCACCGCCTCCAAGGCCGATAACACTGCCTGCAAATCCTCACGCGTCTGCGGCCTGACGGCGCGGGCGACTTCTTCGCCATCGCGCAGCAGGACGATGGTGGGCCACAGCTTCACGCGAAACGAGCGGCCCAGCGGCCGCCCTTTTCCGTCTTCGATCTTGCGGTACTCGATATCCGCGTAACCGCCCAGCAGCTTCTGCAACAGCGGTTGCGCGGCCATGCAGTGGCCGCACCAGTCGGTGCCGAACTCCAGCACCTGCAGCCCCGGTTGCGCATCGACCGCGCTACGGTCCGGCGCCTGCGCCGCGTACTCCCGCACGAACGCCATCGCTGCGTGCGCTCCTTAGGACAGCGCGCGCTGGATATCTTCCAGCGGCAAGTTGGTGAAGTCCTTCGCCAAATCGCCCACCAGGCGCTGCTGAGTTTCCTTGTGCAGCAGCGGGCGCACCCGGCCCAGTGTGGTCGGGTCGGCCACCAGTACCAAGTGGTTGTACTCGTGCTTGAGCGCCCCGTCGTTCAAGGCCTGCGACAGCTGCTTGGCGAAGGTCATTTCGTCGAGTTCCGCCTCTGCGGTGCGGGGCGGAACTTTGCCGGCCGGGCCCTCGTCATCGACGTTCTGCACATCGGTGCGGGCATGCTGGCGCAACACCACCTTGGCTTCGTCGCCGGTATTGGTGAACCACCGCGCTTCGCCGCCATCGGCCACCACCACCAACGCACCTTGGGGAATTTGCAGACTCATCCGTAATTTCTCCTGTTTCAGTGTCAGCGATGCAATTGCAGCGCCATCGACCTCAACCTAAGCAAGCCGATGTAAGCACCGCGGGTAGCCGGTGTGTGTGCCGCGTTAGCGCGCCGCCGGTAGCGGCGGCGGCGGCAGGCCCAGATGCTTGCTGAAAAAGCGCGCCATCACCCGCAGGGCCTGCTGGCTCTCGGGCAGCGTGTCGGTGAGATGGAAGGCATGGCCCAAGCCGTCCCAGACATGCAGGTCCGACTCGCGCCCCAGATCCACCAGCCGCGCGTGCGTGTAGGACGCATTGCTCAACTCGGCCGCGCGTGTGGCGGTGATTAGCAAGGTGGGCGGGAACTGGCGCAGCACCGCATCGGAGAACACCGGTGATACCAGCGGGTCGCGGAAATTCACATCCGGCCCGTAGTACAGGTCCTCCATGATCGGCAGGGCGCCTGCCGCATCGGGCAGCAGGGCATCGTTCACCGCCGCGACCACGCGCTGCGAATCGCCGCGGTAACGCGCGTCGCCAGCAGCGCAGAACAGGCCCGCCGCCGCCGGCATCGGCAATTGTTCCTTGGCAAACCACGCCAGCGCCTCGCCGGTGAGCACGCCACCGGCCGAACAGCCGAACAGGCCCACCTGCGCCGGGGTGTAGGTGTTGAGGGCGGCGCGATACACCGCGGCCACGTCCTCGCTGGCCGCGGGGAACTGGTGCTCCGGGCCCATGCGGTAATCCACCGCCACCACGGTGATGCCGGTCATCGCCGCCACCGGAATGGCTTCCATCAACCCGAACGAGGCCGCACTGCCCATCACAAAGCCGCCGCCATGCAATTCGATCAGCAACCGCTTGGCCTGCTCGGGCGTGCGCGTGCGCGGCTGCACACGCAGCACCGGTACACCGTTCCACTGCTCGGGCGTGATCTCCACCGCGTAGCGCGTGCGCATCTGCGCGATGACGCCTGCGGCCCAACGTTCGGTATCGGAGCGAATGGTGGGCAGCTGGCGCAGCAGCGTGGCGTTGTCGGCCTTGGCCAGCGGGTCGCCGCGGTCCACGTCGCCACTGACCTGCGCACGGGCCGCAGGGCTCAGGTACTCAGACACGGGCAGATCGAACGCGGGCACATGTCGAACGCCCAGCGTTGCGGCCGGCTCCGATGCGGCTGCAGCTGCAGGCGCAGCCGCACTCGCGCTCGCCGCACTTAGCAACGCCAGGCACCCCAGCAGCATGCGTCGTGTCCATCGATGGTGTGTCATGCAATGCCCTCCCAGGCGTCGATCAACGCACGAGCATAGCCTGCGCACTGCGGCATGCCATGTGTACGGCTGCCATGGGAGACGGCGCTGCAGTGATCGCGTCGCGCAGCGCACAAGCAGGCACATCCATGCTTGAAAAAATTACTTGCATTGCAGCGGTGCCGCTTACGCAGACGCCTTGCTCAGTCGTGCTTCTGCCCGGGGATGGAGGTGGGTGTATGCAGTGCTTCCTGCACATACAGGCGCTTGACCAGCACGAAGGCCACCACCGTCAACGGTGCAGCGAGCAAGACACCTGCGGGCCCCAGCAACGTGCCGATGCCGAATAGCGAAAACAGCAGCAACACCGGCGGTAGATCCACAGTGCGTTGCTGGATCAACGGCAGCAGAATGTTGCCTTCGATCTGCTGCACGACGACGAACAACGCCGCCGTGGCCAGCGCCATCTGCGGACTCACCGTAAAGCCCAGCAGGATGGCCGGAATGGCGGCCAGGATCGGCCCGACGATCGGCACGAAATCCAGCAGGCCGGCGATGATGCCCAGGGCAAGTGCGCCGGGAATGCCCAGTGCCCACAGGCCCAGCCCGGTGAGTGCGCCCACCACCACCATCGCCAGCAATTGCCCGCGCAGCCATAGCCGCAACGCGGTGCCGCTGGCACGCACGGCATCGTCCATGGTGGCGCGCGCCTGCACGGGAAACAGCAACAACAGCCCGCGCCGATACAACTGCGGTTGCGCGGCCAGATAGACCGCACCGGCCAGCACCAGGAACAGGTTCGCCACACCACCGGTGATGCTGAGCGCGAAGGCGCCGGCACGCGGCGCCAGATTGGACACGCGCGCCGGTGCCTGGCGGGTGAGTTCTTCCAGCGCTGGCCCCAACGGCCCGGCCGTAACCCAATCATGGAAGCGCGCCCAGGCCTGCGGCAAGGTGCGCTGCAGGGCGCCGAGCTCTGTCGCCAATTGCGAGCCGAACAACCACAGCAACGCCGTGAATCCCACCGCCACCACGACCACCACCAGCCCCAAAGCCATGCCATCCGACAGCGGCGTATAGCGGGTGACCCAACTGGCCAGCGCGCGCAGCAGCACCGCCACCACCACCGCACCGAACACCATCAGCAGCAGGCCCGACAGCGCCCACAGCAACCACGCGCAGGCCACCAGGGCCAGCACGATGACCACACGGACGACGAAGGCACGCAGATCGGAGGACGGCATGGACAACAGCTCGCAACGCGGAAACAGCACTCAGCCTAGCGAGGCGTGCGAGAAGATTTTGTGCCCGTGCTGGCGGGGCTGCATCCGTTGCGCTTGCGGTGTGCGCGACGTGCGACTTGCGCATTCGCTGACGCGTCCTCCGGGCCACACACCCAAGCACGCGTCGCGCCGCCACATCAGTGCCTCAGACAGCACCACCGCTTGGCGGCAGCGTACCGAATGCCGGAGGTGTCTTACTGCGTTCCTGATCAGGCCACACGTCTGCATCGAGCGCGCCAGTCGAGCCACGTCAGCTAACGACGCCGGTCGCGCCGTTGCACCGTCTCTTCAAGCAGGGGCCGCCGCTTGGCGGCAACCTGCCGCAATGCCGGGGTGTATCCCCGCGCCCGCTTCAGTGTAGACACCTCTGGATCCAACGTGGCCCGCGTGTCGCGCGGTTGCACCACTACCCGCGCAGCACTTGCAGCATCCGTATGTCTCAATCAAGCCGCGGCATCATGCGCCAGCTGCTGTACCGCCAGCGTTGCCGAGCGGGTCAGTGGCGTGGGCAATGCATCCAGTGCGAACCAGCCCAGGTCGTGCAGTGCGTCGGGTTCGCGCAGCACGGCGGTTTCGCTGCCGTCGATCGCGGCCAGGTACACCGGTGCCACCCAGTGCTGCGGCGGTGACAGCGCCCGCTCGAACTGGCTCACCACGCACAGCACGCGCTGCAGGCGAATGTGCAGACCGGTTTCTTCCAGGGTTTCGCGCACTACTGCATCTTCCGCTGTTTCCATCCAGTCCACCTTGCCGCCGGGCAATCCCCAGTGACCTTGTTCGGGCGCGCGTGCCCGCAGCACCAGCAACAGGCGGCCGTCGCTGCGACGGATGAAGGCGCCGCAACCAACGCGGGCGTGGGAATCAGACGGAGCGGTCATCGGTGGGCCTGGTACGCCACGGTGCGTGGCGGGCGCATTGTCCGGCAGCGCTGCGGGCGCGGGCAAACTGCGTAAATGCCGTGGCCACCCTGCGTCACCGCGGCGGCTGCATCAGGGCATCGCATGCATTCGTTGCCAACGCCCTGCGAAACGCCTTGCGAACGCAACCAATGACATCGCCTTAGCGCCGCAGCCGTCACGCTAGGTCATCACGCCTCGCAGCAGGCGCATTGGTTGGAATTCCATGTCTCGCATTCTGTTGATCGGTGGCCACGGCAAGGTGGCGCGACTGCTCACCCCGCTGCTGCTGGCCGGTGGCCACCACGTCACCGCGCTATTCCGTAATCCCGACCACGCAAGCGATGTGATCGCCGATGGCGCCAAACCCGCGCTGTTCGATATCGAACATGCCGACACCGCGGCCATCGCCGCGCACATCACCGGCCATGATGCAGTTGTTTGGTCGGCCGGTGCCGGCGGTGGCGATGCCGCACGCACCTATGCGGTGGACCGCGATGCCGCGATCCGCTCGATGCACGCGGCCGAGCAGGCGCGTGTGCGGCGCTACGTGATGGTGTCCTACCTGGGCGCGGGGCTGGAACACGGGGTGAGCCCGGACGATGGCTTCTTCGCTTATGCGCAGGCCAAGGCAGCTGCCGATGCGCACCTGCGCGGCACCACGCTGGACTGGACCGTGCTTGGGCCGGGCCGGCTCACCCTGGGCCCACCCAGCGGCTGCATCGCCCGCGACCCGGGAAGCGACACCAGCGAGGGCGTATCGCGCGCCAATGTCGCGCAGGTGATCGCCGCCACCCTGGTCACGCCGGCCACCATCGGCAAGACCGTGGGATTCGTGGATGGGCCCACCCCCATCACGCAGGCGCTCGCGCAGCTGGCATGAACGCCAGCCGGTCCGCAGCGCGCTGCCATGGCAAGGACCGCTGGCAGCTAACGATTTCCTAAAGTCGCACCGCGCATAGTCGCCGGCGCAGCCCCCACTGTGGAGATCGCTATGTCTGCGTCTGTTGCGCCCCGCCGCGCCGGCATCCTGCCGCCGTATCTGCTGGACCACGTGGCGCAGGCCGCACCGGAGCGCGCACGGCACTGCGCGCAGCTCACCCGCCACATTACCGCGCAGCTGCGCCAGCGCCGCGCGCAGGGGTTGCTGGCGCGCGACAGCGCCGACGATGCGCCCACCGCCACCACTGACACCGCGGTGCGGCGGCATCTCTACGACGCCCAGCAAGGCACCGCCCTGCCTGGCGTGCTGGTGCGCGAGGAAGGTGCGCCGCCCACCGACGATGTCGCCGTGACCGAGGCTTACGATTACCTCGGCGCCACCCATGCCTTCTTCCAGCAGGTGTATGCGCGCAACTCGATCGACGATGCCGGCATGCCGCTGCTTGGTACCGTGCACTACGAGCGCAACTACGACAACGCGTTCTGGACCGGCGAGCAGATGGTGTTCGGCGATGGCGACGGCGAGATCTTCACCCGCTTCACCATCGCCATCGACGTGGTGGCCCATGAGCTCACCCACGGTGTTACCGAGCGCACCGCCAACCTGATCTACCAGGGCCAGTCCGGTGCCTTGAACGAATCGGTCTCCGACGTGTTCGGCGTGCTCGTCAAGCAATACGCGCTGCGCCAGGACGCCGCGCAAGCCGATTGGCTGGTGGGTGCCGGCATGTTCCTGCCCGGCGTGCAGGGCGTGGCGCTACGCTCGATGCAGGCGCCAGGCACCGCCTACGACGACCCGGCCTTAGGCAAGGACCCGCAACCGGCGCATATGGACGCCTACGTGGACACGCAAGAAGACGACGGCGGCGTGCACTACAACTCCGGCATTCCCAACCGCGCCTTCCAACGCGCCGCGGTTGCCATCGGCGGTTACGCCTGGGAAAAGGCCGGGCGCATCTGGTACCGCGCCCTCACCGGCGGCGCGCTGTCGGCCAGTGCGGACTTCGCCACCTTCGCCGCACTCACCGTGCGCGTGGCCAGCACCGATTACGGCGCGGGCAGTGCCGAGGCCAGTGCGGTGGAACAGGCCTGGCGCGACGTAGGCGTGCTCGCATGACCGTGCAACTGCCGCCCTTGCAACCGGGTGTCGTGTTGCGGCTGGCACGCGAAGGTGGCGTGGCCGCATTCCCGGCCATGCGCCGCGAGCGCCAGCTGGTGCTGGAAGAGCTGGACGAGGTGCAACGCCAACACCTGGGCGCGCTGCTGGATCAGTGCTTGGCGCATGCACTCCCCGCCCCGCAAGCCGGCGGCGGCGACCGCCGCTATTTCAGCATCATCTGGGACGGCGCCAGCGAACCGCTGCGCATCCCCGAAGAACACGCCCCCGCGGAAATCGTACGGCTGTGGAAGCAGGGCACGTTGTAGATGAGTTGCACGCGAGCGCGTAGCTCAGAGACGCCGCTCAACGTCCGCTTGATCGATGCCTCGTAGGAGCGCGCTTGCGTGCGATGAGGCTTCCCCGGTAACGCCCCATCGCGCGCAAGCGCGCTCCTACAAAGGCAGCCTGGTCGCGGGTGCCGCAGGGCGGCCCAAAATCATTACGCCAGGGCTGCACGCTCCACCACATTCGACATTGGGACAGAACCCGCGGCTCAGGACAGATGTTGTAGCGGCGATGACACGCAAGCGATCGCAGCACGTAACGCGCCAAGCAAATGCAACGTAGGAGCGCGCTCGCGCGCGATGAGGCTTCACCGGTAACCCCCCATCGCGCGCAAGCGCACTCCTACAAAGGCAGCTTGGTCGCGGTTGCCAAAGCATCAACGTAGACAAGACTGGTGCGCTTATTCGGCGTACAGCCGCCACAGAGCGTGCGACTACAGCTCGGAAACCTTGGAGCGGCCAGCACGCAAACGATCAGAATACGTAACCGCGCAAACAGCCGCGTAGGAGCGCGCTCGCTCGCGAAGAAGCTCTACCGGTAACGCTCCATCGCGCGCAAGCGCGCTCCTACGGATACCGCCGGCGGCGTCGACCAGCACATCCAGCAAACGCCACACACGGCGCGACAGACCTCCATGCCTGCACGGGGTCTGTCGAAGAAAGTGGTCCAACTGCGGATGCCTGCACCCTTTAAGCTGCCTAGATGCTCTAGGGCTGCACAGCTGGTGACGCATAGTCGCGGTGTCCCCGTTAGCATCGCGTGCAGCGCAGCGGTCAACCTGAAGACAGCCCGCTCATCGCTGCACCGCCGCATCGATCGTGCAGCAGTCGCTGTGGCGCCAGGTTCACTCAGCGCGCTGCGCTTCCACCAACAACGCCAGCAGCGTCAACGACTCCTGCCAGCCCAGGTAGCAGGCGTGCTGCGGGATCTGTTCGGGAATCCCCTCCTGCACCACGTGCAGGTCGGTGCCGCACGGCAACGGCAGCAGCCGCACCGTGGTCAGCAGCGTACCGGGCAGTGACGGGTCGTCGAAGACATCGTCGTAGCGCAGCAGCGCGTTGGGCACCAGCTCCCGGTAGGTGCCACCGAAGGCGTGCCGCTGGCCGCTGCCAAACTGCGTGAACGCCATGCGGAAGGTACCGCCGACGCGGGCATCCAGATGCTCCACCGTGTTGGTAAACCCATGCGGCGGCAACCACTTGCTCAACGCAGCGGCATCCAGGAAGGCGCGGTAGACCCGCTCGGGGCTGGCACGCAGAACACGGTGCAGGGTGACGGTGGACATGGCACTCGCAGATGGCAGAGGACGACCCTCTGCCCGACGACGCACCAGGCCGCCGGAAATCGACACGACCGCGCCAGGCAGTGCCCGCGCGCGTGCCACGTTGCCGGCACGGCCCGCTTCGCGGATAGTCGCGCCACTGATCAAACGATTTCCCAAGATGCTTGTGATTGTGCTGTTGGCTGTTGTGGGCGTGCTTGCCATCGTGCTCGGCGTGGTCGCCGCCTCGCGTCGTGGGGACCCGCCCGCCGTCTCCACCACCGACCCCGCACCGTTGCCCGAGTCCGCGCCAGCGGCACCGGCCGCGGGCGCCACCGCGGCACCCGATGGCGCTGCCACCGCCATGCCTGCAAGCACACCCGAGCCGCGCGCGGTGATGGCCGAGCCGCCGCCGATGCGCCCGTTGTTGCGGCGCATGTATGCCGCGGTGATGGACACCCCCTCGCTGGCCGATGCCGACGCCGCCATCGACCCCGCCCAGGCCGCCGTGCTGTCCAGTGCGGTCAGCGCGCTCGACCACGTGGACATGCGCCCGCAGCTGCTGCCGCGGCGCCCACACCTGTTGCCGCAGCTGATGCGTGCGGTCAACGACCCGGATGCGTCCGGCCGCGGCATCGCCGCGATCATCGCGCAGGACCCGGCGCTGGCCGCCAACCTGCTGCGCATCGCCAACAGTGCCCTGTATCGCCCGCAAGGCGGCCCGCTGGAAAGCCTGGAGCGCGCGGTGGTGCACATCGGCACCGAAGGCGTGCGCCAGATCGTGGCCGCCGCGGTGATGCAACCAGTGCTCAGCCTGGAAGGTGGCCTGTACGCCCGCCTGCCGGCGGCGGTCTGGGACTACGCGCTGCGCACGGCCACCGCCGCGGCCGCCTATGTGCGCGAGCGCGGTGGCGACACCTTGTCGGCGCAACTGGCCGGCCTGCTGCAAGGCCTGGGCGCGGTGGTGATCCTGCGCGTGCTGCGCGACGCCTACGCCGAGCAGCCGTCGGTGCCGTACAGCCTGGAGGTGGCCGCCACCCTGGTCGACCGCCACACCGCCGCGGTGGCCAAGACCATCGCCACGGCCTGGGAGCTGCCCGCCCAACTCGGCACCGCGCTGGACGAACAACGCCCCGAGCACGACAGCACCTTGCTGGCCACATCGCTCGGGCGCGCATTGCGCTACGGGCGCCTGGCCGCCGCCCTGGCCATGCTCGCCCGCCACGGCGCCGAAACCGAGGCCCACGCCCTGAGCGTGCTCGCCACGCTGGAACCGGACGAGGCGGCCAATGCCGCGCTGTGGCAGCGGCTGGTGGCGGCGAGCGTGGAGTGACTGGCATCAGCAGCGCACGGTAAGCGCGCCAGATCTACGACGTACCTGTGCAGCCTGATGTTCGCCACTCCCATTATTTGTAGTGCGCACACTGCAGTTGCGCGCAACCATGTGCAGCCGAGCCAGCCCGCGCGTTGCGCGATCAGCAGTAGCGCACTTTGCTTTCGCTGACCTGCAACACGCCGGCCTTCTGTAGCCCGGCGATCACGGCGCTGACCTCTGCGGCGCTGATCGCTTTC
Organism: Xanthomonas sp. LMC-A-07; assembly: GCF_030208825.1. Taxonomy (NCBI): domain Bacteria; kingdom Pseudomonadati; phylum Pseudomonadota; class Gammaproteobacteria; order Lysobacterales; family Lysobacteraceae; genus Xanthomonas; species Xanthomonas sp. LMC-A-07. Next base: position 638,870 of record NZ_JARVTF010000005.1, on the reverse strand, counting down.
TGGAAATGCGCGGCGATGTGATTCTGCAGCGAGGTCAATTTGATGGGGCGCGCACGCGCCGGCATCTTGGCCAACGAGGCGCGGATCTTCTGCAGACGCTCGGCCGCTGTTGGCGGCTTGGTGCCTTTGGCCGGATGTGTAGCGGCGGTGGATTTGACCGGTGGTACGGGTGTCTTCGCGCTGGCTGGCGTGGTTGAGACCTGCGCAGGGTGCAGCGTTACTGGGGCTAGTTCGTTGGCCGCCGCAGGCGCCGATGCCTTGGAGGCAGGAACCGAAATCAGCGCGCGCGGCATCAACGGTGGCGTTGCAGATGCAGGCAATGGCTGCGGTGCGGTAGTCGCCATATGCCCCGAAGCGGCCATCGGCTTGAACAGCGGCATCTGCGAGATGCTGGCAGCACGTGCGCCGAAGATCTTCTGCTGTTTCAGGTAAGCGATCAGCGGATCGAAGCCGGTGTCTTTCGAGATGATATGGAAGAAGCCGGCCGGGTCGTCGCGCGAGAGTTGCCCCAGCACATACGCGATATGGAAATCCAGCGCGTTGAAGCCGTTGCCGGAGCAACGCTCATACCTGGCGCGCGTGCCCAGCACCTGCAGCTCGGTGACCAGATCGGTCAAGACGCTTTTCTGGTTTGCGCCCACGAACACCCACACCCGCACATCATCGCGATTGAGCAAGCGTGCGTCGGTGGGTTGCACGTTTTCGTAGTCGATCAAGACGTAGTTGGTGCGCGCACCATGCGCGCCTGTTGCAGCGTCCGCTTGCATTGCCATTCCCTGGAATCCCCGCTCCGGATCATCGCCGGAAGCACGCCACACGTGCCAGCCCCGCAGCTGCCGCTCGTCTGAAGGCAACGCGCACCGCGCAGAGCGGTCAACCTCACACGCAGCGCTTCACCGCTGTCATATGCACGACCTAACGCATACGTGAGGTCTGCGGCCCACTGCCGGCGTTTCTGCACGCCAGCATCCGATGACCCACAGCACCGAACCCCCTCGTTGCTCGCAGCGCTCCACAGCATCCCGCCACGCAACACGCCGTGCGGCGGGAGACACCACAAAAAAAGCCGGGCCACCCCTAGATGGCCCGGCTCGCACGCGCATGCCGTCAGTGCTGGTCGGCAGGTGACGTCATCGCCGCCAAGGGCTCACCCCTCCACCACCGGATCGGTACGGCGGCCCACCCGGCCGGCGGCGAATGACACGGCGGCGCCCAACAGCAGCAGCACCAGCGTGGTCCAGGCGGCGCGCGAGACACCGCGTGCGGCGGTGTCGCCGGCTTCGCGTGCCTTCTGCTCGGCGGTGCGCTTGAGCGCGTCGTACTGGGCCACGGCCTTCTGGTAGGTCTGCGCGTAGTTGTCGGCCATCTGCTCGGCCTCGGCGCGTGGCTTGCCGGTGCGGGCGACGATCAGGTTGATCAGCGCGTCGCGGTCGGCGGCATCAATGGCCGGCTTGGCCTGCGCGCGGACGCGGTCGAACCAGGCGGCCAACGCATCACCGGCCACCTGCGGGGTCTGTGCGGCGTCGCTGGCGGCGGCCTTGCCTTCGGTGGCCGCGTCCTGGGCCTGGTCCTTCAGCCGCTGCGGGTCCAGTTCGGCCTTGCCGGTTTGGCGCAGCGCAGTGTCCAGCTGGCCGCGCAGGTCGGCCCAATCCAGGTCGATGCCCTGCTGCTTGAGTTCCTGCTGTACGCCATTGCTCAGCGACGGCGCGGCCGCGGCAATGCCCTGGCCGGTCAACGACAGGCCCTTGCCGGCCACATCGGACACCGCGCCCACCGCACTGCTGGCCAGCGCGGCCACCAGCCAGGTGGTGATCAGCGAGGTCACCGCCCAGCTCAGCAGGCCATGCAGCCCGCCACGCGCGGTGGCCAGGCGGCCGGCCACGAACGCGCCGAGGGCAATGGACACCAGCGTGCTCAGCGCAAGCCAGATGCCGGCACCGGTGCCCAGCCCGCTGACCGGGTTGGCCTCGCGCAGCGGGTCGATGGTGGAGGCGCCAATGGCGGTACCCAGCACGCTCAAGGTGAGATAGGTGACCAGTGCGAAGGTGCAGCCGGCAAGGACCGCGCCCCAGGACATGCGGGGCGCGTAGGAAGAACGGACGACGTGGGCCATGGAATGCCTCGTGGAGGGAACGTGCCGCCAGTGTGTGAGCCGGCCAGCGGCGATGCCTGAGCCGAATGCACCAGGCCGGCTAGTGCATTCGCGTCAGGCAGCCGCTACCGTTGCGCGCCACGCTTGGTGTGGCCTGCCGCCGTCCTCAGGAGTTAGTGCATGTCGTCCGCGTGTGAACCCACGGCGCCGCTCGCGCCGCCGCCGCAGTCCACCAATCGCCGCCAGTTGCAGCAGATCATCACCGGCCTGAGCGAAGGCGTGATCCTGGTGGAGCCCGACCAGACCATCACCTGGGCCAACGAGGCCGCACTGGCCATGCATGGCGCCAGCGACCTGGCCGAACTCGGCGCAACGGTGAGCGACTACCGCGCGCGCTTCCAGCTGCGTTACCGCAACAACCACCGCCTCAACGCCGGCAATTACCCCATCGACCGCGTCATCGCCGGTGAAGTGTTCAACGACGTGGTGGTGGAAGTGGTCCGCGCCGACACCGACGCGCAATGGGTGCACCGCGTGCGCAGCCTGGTGCTCACCGACGCGCAGGGCGCGCCCGACTGCCTGGTGCTCATCGTCGCCGACGCCAGCGACTGGGCCAGCGCCGAGCAGCGGTTCGAACGCACCTTCAATGCGAACCCGGCACCGGCGGTGATCTGTCGGCTCGCCGATCAGCGCTACATCAAGGTCAACCAGGGCTTTGTGGAAATGACCGGCTACACCCGCGAGGCAGTGGTGGGCAAGAGCGTATTCGAGGTGGATGTGCTGGAGCTGGCCGAGCGCCGCGAGCTGGCACTGGAGCGACTCAACGAAGGCGCCACCATTCCGCAGATGCAGGCAGAACTCAGCCTGCCCGATGGCAGCACCAAGATGGTGGTGGTGGCCGGCCAGCCGATCGAGATCGGCGAAGAGGCCTGCATGCTGTTTACCTTCATGGACCTGGAACCGCGTCGCCGCGCCGAGGTGGCGCTGCGCCAGAGCGAGGAGCGTTTTGCCAAGGCATTTCGCATCACGCCAGTGCCCACCTTGATCTGCAACGCAGAGAGCCTGCAGATCGTGGAGATCAACGATGCCGTCTCGCAAACCACGCAGTACGCCAGCGAAGACATCATGGGCAAATCCATCGATGAAATCGGCCTGTTTGCCACGCGCCAGGCGTACCAGCAGTTCTGCCATGCGCTGGCCGAAAGCGGCAGCATGCTCAATGTCGAATATGCCATTGCGCGCAAGGACGGCGAACCCCTGGATTGCCTGGTGTCGGCCGAGACGGTGAGCATCCACGGCGTGCAGTGCTATCTGGTGTCGCTGATGGACATCACCGACCGCAAACGCACCGAGATGGAACTGGTCACCGCCATTGAAGCGGTGATGCAGGATGCCTCCTGGTTCAGCCAGACCTTGCTGGAAAAACTAGCCAACGTGCGCCGTGCCAACCGCCCCAGCCAGGCGCACGGCTGTGGCGTGGCCGACCTCACGGGCCGCGAGCGCGATGTGCTGGGCCTGCTCGCCGAAGGCCTGGCCGACAAGGAGATCGCCCAGCAACTGGGTGTGTCGCCCAACACGGTGCGCAACCATGTGGCCGCGCTGTATTCCAAGATCGATGTGCATAGCCGCGGCGAAGCCATTGTCTGGGCGCGTGAGCGTGGTTTTGCCGGCCGCCCGGCAAAGAAACCTGCACGCAAGCCATGAGCGCGGGGTAGATGACGCGAATGCACCAGTCCAGCTAGTGCATTCGCATGTGGGCAGCGCCGCAACAGACGCACACCATGCTCACACCGGCCCAGACAGACTGGACTGGTTCCCCAAACTACGAGAAACGTCCCATGGATAAGAACCGTATCGAAGGCGCCGCCAAGCAGCTCAAGGGCTCGGTGAAGGAAGCCATCGGCCGTGTCACCGGCGACAAGAGCACCGAACTGGAAGGCGCCGCCGAAAAGAATATCGGCAAGGTGCAGCGCAAGGCCGGCGAACTCGCCGACGACGTGCGCGACGCGACCAAGCCCACCAAGTAACTCCTTCGCTCCAGCGCTGCTGTTGCAGGTTTGGCAGGTGGTGCTCATGTCAGGTTGGTTTGGTGCGCAGTGCTGCAGCCTGCGGGTAGTGCACAGCCGATGGAAGGCGGAATGCGTTGAGGGCCATCGCCGTTGAATGGTCCACGCGCACTACGCCAATGAGTTAAACGCCAAACGCCCCGGCTTGTCCGGGGCGTTTGGCGTTTAAGGCTCTGCGCACGCATTTTGTGCACAACGCCCCGCTCACACGTATCAATGCCGCGTCGGCATGATCACCTGCCTGCATGCAAGACGGCGCGTGGATGATGTCGGGAAGGCAGGCCCTGCTATGCACGACTCAGATGTCTTGTGTCCAGCAGCCACCGCGCTGCTGACAACACACACGGCACCAGGCACTTCTACGCAGGCCGATACGTTTGCGCCATGAAGCCGCTGGGGAAGGTGTGGGTGCTCACCAGCGTGAGCGGCCTGGGGGCCGGCAGGTCGTTGAAGATCGGCACGCCCTTGCCCAGCAGGATCGGGTAAACGCCCAACACATATTCGTCTGCGAGGTTGTGGGCGATGAGGCTGCGCGCGAAGGCGGCGCCGCCGTGGGCAATGATCGGTTTGCCGTCCTGGGCCTTGAGCGCGGCGATTGCATCGGCCAACGGGCCGCTGGCGACCGTGGCATTGGCCCAGCTGTCCGCGCCGGCCTGCAGCTGCGCGCCCGGCAGGGTACTCAGTTGCGCGCGCGCAGCGGCGAGTGATGCGCGGGCCACCTCCAGCACTGCCGGGCCCTGTGCCGAACACACTGCCTTGGGGATCTGGTTCATCGGCACGGCAAACGGCGAGGTGGCCGTCGGCCAGAAGCTGGCCATGCCCTGGAATGTACGGCTGCCCATCAGGTGCAGGCTGGCATTCCACGCGGTTTCAACCTTCCAGGCAATGGCTGCCTGGTCGCCACTGAACATCCAGTCGATCTCGCCCGCCGGGCCGCTGACAAACCCATCCAGCGACACCGACATCATCAATTTCAACTCACGCATTGCGGGTTCCTTGTGCGCCCCGGCGGGAGCACGACGCGGCAGGCAGGATGCCGGCCTTCGTAACAACGACGAATGGGCCGCACGGAATTCGACATGCGCCTGCACGGCGTTACCGGCAAGCAGCACAGGCCCATCAACAGCGGACCCGGCTGCACCTCGTGCGGGCAAGCCGTACGACGCCATGAGCGAACGAATCAGCCGGAGTCTGTTGGCCGTGTGCAAGGACAACCGCGATGCGTATCCGGGCGCCGGTGACCGGTCGCTGGCAGAGAACGCACTGACGCGTGTGGACCACGTAGTGATGGGCAAAACCGGCAATGTGTTCGCAGTTGAGGGCCGCCTGGATGACCCTGCACACAAGCGGGTGCATGTGGACGTGGAGCAGGCCATCCAGACACCGGTCGAACAGTCCGACCAGCAACTGCTGGCCGCCAATCAGGCGCTGGCGCAGGAACGCGCGCTCACCCAGCAACCCGAGGGGTCGCGGAGCATGAACGAGCCAAGCCAGACGGCGCCTGTCCGGTAGGTCCTGCAGCCGCGGCGTGCCTGCATGGCGACAACGCCAGCATTGCGGCGGCAGGGGACGTCCTCTGCCTTCTTTTTCATGCAGGCCGTCGTACACGAGCACAAGCCATCGTTGGGCAATCGCACGCGAGCTGCATCTGGCATGACCCTGAGAAGCCCTAGCAGCACACTCCCGAACGGAGCCTAGAAACTCCTCACAAAGCGGCACCCACCTCCGACAACTTGGTGGGTTTTTTGTGTCCGGTCGCAAGATCGGGCATGGCTCGGCGTTCCTGCGCCGGGAGGGCGGCGAATACAACACCCGCAAGGGGAATAAGCCCGCCGGCTTTGTGCGGTTTCTAGCCTCCCGGCATCCCGCTGCGTTGTGCAGCGGGAGCTGCCTGATGGCAAGGAGAGCGGCATGCACGACGAACCCGGTTACTGGATGTCCGAAGGCACGCAATACCACCTGCTGCGCGTGCGCGACCAACTGCGCCTGCTCGCCACCCTGGCCAGCCCACGCACACGCGACGAAGGCGCCATGGGCATGCCCGCCATTCCCCTGCAGCAGTGGGCGCGCTGTCTGCAGCATCTGGCCGAGCAGGTGGAGGACGTGCTGGAGGATTTGGGTGGTGCGCGGTAGCGGCGTGTGTCTGGTTCGTGCGTGAGCTGCCTGGCCGGCGGACTGGCCGGAACGATGACTAGGTTTTGCTAACTAGTGCGGCTTGAGCATCCAGCGCCACGGGTTGTATCGCGTGATCAGCTGTCGCTTTAGACAAAAGGCCGATGACGACAGGTGCTTTCTCACCACTCCTTCTGTCCGCACTGGCTTGGAATATTGCTCGGCCTCCGCTGAGCCGGCACACTTAGCCTCGAATGCCAGAAGGACCATGAACATGAAAGAACATTGGAAACTGCTACTGGCGTTGACACTAACCTTCTCCTCCACGTCCTGTGCAACGGATGGTGTGGCAACTGCGACCAAGGAAAGAGCAATCATGAGCGAGAGCAACCAGATCACACCCAACGAGCTGGGAAAGCGATTTTTGGTATTGATCAAGAATACCGATGGCGTTGACACGCTTTCGCCGACAGTCGTACAGACGTCGATGGGGGTTACATTTCAAGCTGATGAAGATAAGAAGTCTGGCTTCTACACGTCAAAAGTGCCTGGAGGCGACTGGCAGTACAGCATGATTTACAATCTTCATGAGAGTTCGTCAGCGCAGTCCAGTATTGCACTTGAATTAATTCAATCGAATCCCTCCGCAGATGCAAGCACTTTGCCCTGCGAGCTGAAGCTAGAAGACTTTCAGCGATCGCTGGTAGACATGGGGTTCTCACCGGCGCCCACGTCTCATAACGAGATTGGCTTGGTTGTGGATTACAGCTATACGCGCCGCAATCTGCTTGTCCGAATAAATCCATATCAGAAAGGCGCAGAGGCTTCGGGGGAAAAGGCAACTGGTTGCGTCAAAAGGATCAGCGCTCATAGATTTGAGGACTGAGTAGATGGCCAGTGCAAACACCCAACTGCAAGCTGCGTTGGCTCAGTTCGCTGGGCAGCCAGGAGTCAGTGCCGATCAAGTGTCGCAGTTGAGAGCGACGCTTGCTGCTGACCAAGATCTCACTCAACGCCTGAATAGCGAAGCAGCAAACGGTCATTTGACCGGGTTTGCCCTAGGGGCAAGCGGCTCCGAGCCGCTGACTGGATCATATGAAAAATCCACTGGCGTCATAACGCTTCCGGCTCTTGACCCGGGCAGTGGCCCGAGTACGGACCTGCGTGCTGCGCTGCGCCTGCAAGAAATGAGCGTGCGCTTTGCAAACAGCACCTATTTGGACGCAAACCAACAAAGCCAACCGGTGACGCAGAACATGGTCACCAACCTTCAAGCCACCATCAATGGTTCGCCTGCATTAGCACGCGAAATGAAGACAGCGGTCACTACCGTTGATACCAGCGCAAGGCAACCGCACATGCTGTTGGAAAACTTCGCGCCGTTGAGTGGAACTGTTGCTGGCGGAACGTTCAATCCGGCAACTAACACGATGAGCCTTCCCCCAACCACGCTTTCCCAGCCGCCAAGCCGGTTCAATCAGATCAGTGCCAATGATCTGACTTTTGTTCTTGGGCACGAGACGCAACATGCCTTCAACCAGATCGACACAGCGGCTGCATACCGCAGGTTTGATCAGGCAGCCACTGCAATTGCCAAAGATAACAATCCGATAAATGATTACACAGTCCCTATCGAGAACTTGATTGCCAGTAACCGGCAGGACGAAGCGAAAGCGCAGATTGCTGGATGGAACGCCTTGGCAGACAGGGTACGACAAAGCAATCCTCATGTTGACGCAACGGCAATGAAGTCACTGGGGAACGGGCGAATCGACGATTTTGTGGAACTCAATCCTTCTAATCCTCTACAAGCTCAGGCACGGCAGGGAATTACATTCAATGCCGACGGATCGCTGCCGATGACGCCGCAGAATGTTGCCGCCCAAGAGACTTACTATTTCAACAAGCAACCGCGAGGAACACCAGGCCTACCCACAGCTCAGACCACCGGCATCGGATTTCATGGCGACTCCGATTACCCAAACTACTACGGTGCAGGGGCGGTCAGTCGGGCGATCTATATCGAGAGGACGCACGCTCATCCGGTGGGCGGCATTGCACCCCAGATGCATCTTGATATGCAGCGCCTCCGCTTCAAGGAACCGTTGCTGGAACATAACGGGATTGATCTTTCCCAAACCGGTGCGGCTAACCCTCAGCCATACTGGGATACCAGCACGACCCCACCCACACGTGGGCTATTCCAGCATACGCAGGGTACGCACCAACATGTCAGCCCGGCGTTTGATCTTGCTGCTCCAAGCGACGAAAGAAGCGGCCGCAGTCAACATCCGTCCATCGACAGGGCCTTGCTTGAAAAAGTACGCCAAGGCGTCAGTGAGCTAGACCGCCAGGCCGGAAAGCCCTGGGATGACAATAGTGAGCGGCTCAGTGCCAGCTTGATGCTGATGGCAGCTGAGAAAGGCTTCACTGCGAAAGACGACTTGAAGTTTGCATTCAACACACCTACCCCAAATCTGGGCAGCGGCGAAGTGTTGCATATGTGGCGCGCGAGCAATGCTTCCCCTGATCCAGCTGCGAATAGGGCGCACATGCCGACACAGGAAGCCCTGTCTGTTCCGGCGGAGCAACGTCTGACGCAGGTGGAGACACTGCAGCAGGCGAAAGCTGAGGAAATACAGAGAAGCCAGCAACAGGATGTTGTGCAGCAGCAATCGGGGCAGGCTCGCTCGCTCTGAGGGTTACATCTCGGCAGCGGGCAGCTCAGCAAACTCAGTGCTTCGCGAAACCACGCCCTTCAGCTAGGAGCAGTAGCGCGCGCACCAACATCCGGGATTGGCGCGTTACTGCCAGGGAATCGAGAACGTGACCCTGCGCAGCGAAGCAAAGCGCCAAGGGCGCCCTGCGACGTCGGATTCCATCACTACGCTATATAGCCAGGGCAATCGATACCATGTGGCGAATACCATACTGTCATTATATTGGTCGTCCGGCAGTAGTCATCAGGATCACCATGAACGCCGAACCAAGTCGTAAATCGCGCGGTCGGTTCAAACGACATGTCAACATATGGCGGAACATCGAAGGTCTGAACTTTCGTCTGCTGGCCGTATTCAGTAAGAGCTTCGTAAGCGATCGCGGTTGATTGCGGTATAACATTTTGTCCAACATGCTGGACCTGAGCTGCGCTGCAAGATGCGAATTCCGCCTCAGTTATCTTGTGATGACTCGTCTTTAGAGATGTTATTCAGTCTTAGCTGATCGCCAGCAAAAATTCTAACTTCATTTGATGACGCTTCAAGCCACGATGCCCGAAGTGAGTCTCGGGATGCATCCTTATAAGTCAGTTTAGGCCTGTTCAAATAAAGAGAAGGACTTCTTAAGCTAACAGTGTAGTGCCGCCCTGGCTTGAGACGATAATTCAATTGAATATTTACGTCCACCACCTTCTTCTGCTTTGGACCCACTTTGACATATACATCTTCTGGCGCGCCGTCCATGTTGACATAGATGCCAAAATAGGGAGCTTCACTTCCATCATCTGCCAAGACACGAAAAACATTGTTCATCAAAAGACCACTTTTGTTGGTCTTTGGAAACCACTGATCTACGACTTCGATGTCCTGGCCACCTAGATTAGTAGCAACGACGCGTATACCTGTTTCATCTTGCTTGTTACTTACAGGCTTATCGCTATTAACAGCTTTAACTGCTTGTTCAATCTTAATACTCAATCGCCCCGCCGCTAATGCCGAGTGAGACCAGATTATTAAGCCCACTATTGCCGTTACTCTCCATGCATGCATTGCCAACTCCTTGTTAGTAAGCAAACTTTGTCGATTTTTAATGTTGCGATGGTACTTGAACACAAAATCATACTTATAGCGTAGCGTCAACGGAGCCCGATTTATCAAAACACAAATATAGGTGGCCTCCTGGATAGGGACAGCAAAATTCTTTGCCACCTTGCGTGGATGAAAACGGCTTCCTGCGTGACTAAGCTAGCCGGTGTGATCGCCTAGTGCATTCGTCGAAATGGTCGTGACGCACTACCAACTGCCGTTGGCGGCGCGTGCCGGAGCATGCGGACGTGGCCGAGGTGGCGCAGGCCATCGTGCAGGTGGTGGATGCGCCGTTCGGCAAGCGCCCGTTCCGCGTGCATATCGACCCGGCTGGCGATGGTGCCGACGTGGGCTTCGGCGTGCTCGATCGCCTGCGTGCGGAGATGCTGCACCGGGTGGGGTTGGGCGATCTGTTGGCACCGCGCGTGGTGGGCTGATGGAAAGCGGCAGGCGTTTTGGGCGCCTGCCGGCTATGCTGTTGTGCTGACTGCGCGGGTGCATACGCGCGTGGTGGTGGTTGGGAGGCGGCGTGGTGGTGTTAGCGCCACGCAGGTATTCACGCAGCAGCGTTGTGGTGCGCTTGTTGTTGCGCGCACCGGCTTTTGGCCATGCTGGCCTGACGTTAGGTCGCGCCCAGGTGCGCTCCTACGCCCAGGTCCAAACTTGGTATGTGTTTTCTCAACTCTTACAAGGACGTCGCCGTTGTTGACCGTTTCCTTCCGCATCCTCTGGCCCGTGGCCCTGGTTGGCCTGATGGCGTCCTGCAACGGCAGCCACACCGCTGACCCGCCGCGCCCGGAATCCGAGCACTTCACTCTGGCCGAGTTGCAGCAGCTTGGCTGCACCGTCAACGCCACGCCCAAGCGCAGCCAGAGCAGCATCCCGTTGGTGGGCACGGTCGATGGCTATGGCATGACCAGCGCCACGCCGTGTGCCACGCAATTGGTGAGCCTGCTGCAGCCCATCAACTATGAAGATGCCGTCTGGGAAGGCGCGCGCTCGGCCGCCAAGAACTTCGCCAAGGAGCACGGCTACACGCAGGAACGCTTCGAGGGCGAGATCGGCGAGTACAGCGAGATCGAGGTGTTCAGCCGCAACGGCAAGCAGGTGGGCTTCGAATACAGCGTGCAGGCGCGGGGCACGCTGCATTCGGTGATCGTGCTCTCCGATAGCCTTGAGCCGGACGCGGCGTTCGAGGCGGTGCTGAAGACCAAGCTGTGAGGGTGCGAGCCTGACCGACAGCCGTTAGCTGGCGCCCCTGATCAATGGCAAGGTGAATGCCATTTAGAGCGGCTAACAAAACGTAGCGAGCAGCCGTCAGGTGGGTGCGGGCGGCGCGGAGGAACCGGAATGTACGTGGGTACATGAGGATTCCGAGCACCGGCCGCGCCCGCCTGGCGGCTGCGCAGTAGTTTTGATAGCTGCTCTTAATCGTTAACTGGATAGCGCCATGACGAATCTGGTCAAGCTGGCGACCGCACGCGCCCTGGTCGACGCCAGTGCGGTCAGGCAGGCGTCGGTCATCGGGGAAGCCGGTGCCTGGACCGTGCGGTTGCAGACCCATAACCAGACCCGTGTGCTGGCCACCAAGGCGAATGCGCCGCGCCGGTTTGGCAGCTTCGAAAGTGCGTTGAAGGTCTTGCGCGAGATGGGCATGCCATTGGACGTGCTTCATGTGGACGCTGCGCAGTGGGACGCCGAGAGCGGCAAGACGAAGCGCCGGCCTGACCGCTCCGAGGCGATGAAGGTCAAGGAGTTGGACGCACGCTATGCGGTGTCGCTACGCACCCAGACCGAGCATGCCCTGGCCGACCCCCGCCCCGCACTCTCCAGCGCGCAGGCGAAGCAGCAGATGGAGACGCTCAAGACGCAACAACGTGCGGCGCTTGAGGCAGCACTGGCTGCAAAGGACACGCGTGCGCGAGCGTGGCCTGGAAGCAGAGCGCGCTGGATGCGCGCACCGCATTGCTCGCCTCAGCACTGGCGCGCGCGATCGAAATCTCCGACCCGCAGATGTATTCCGCCGCATGTGAACAGGACGACCGGATCGAAACCGAGGGCGACGCGCTGGATGGTGCCGCCATCTATCACTCTGGGCCACTGCCGGGAACGCGTTTGTCTACCTGCCAGCACGGCAGATATGTCTTGATCTACACACGCGACGGCGACGACGTGCTGATCCTTGTACTTGTACCTGCGCGCTCTGATTGGAAGCCGACGTCGTCAGGCGATCAATAGATCCATGACGTGTCGATGCTAGCGAGCGAGGGGCATACGCGACTGCTCGACGACATCGACAGCGCGCTACACCTCGCCCATCGGCCGCAGGCACAGCCAGATGGCGCACCAGTGCGACAGTGCGCCGCCCAGCACGTGGGCGTGCCAGATGGCGCGGTTGTAGACCATGGACTTGCGCACGTAGAAGCCAACGCCCACCGTGTAGAACGCGCCGCCGGCGGCGATGAGCCACAGCACGGTGCTGTCCAACCCGGCGACGATCTGCTTGATCACCACGATGCCGGCCCAGCCCAGCAGCAGGTAGATGGCGACCCAGAAGCCCTTGGCGATGCCGGGCAGGAACAATTTGGCGAACACCCCGAACAGGGCCACACCCCACACGCTCAGGATCATGGCCCAGCGCCAGCTGCCATCCAGCGCCAGCAGGAAGAACGGCGTGTAGGAGCCGGCGATCATCACGAAGATGCCGGCGTGGTCGAACTTGCGCAGCATCGGCTGGCGCTGCGGCGGGGCGAAGTTGTAGGCCGCCGAGCAGGCAAACATCACCAGCAGCCCCAGCGCGTAGACGCAGGTGGCCAGCACCATCGTGCCGTTGGCATGCGCGCGCCAGATCATCCAGGCGCCGCCAACGATGGCCAGGAACAACCCGGCGGCGTGCACCACAACGTCGGCACGGCGGGCGGAAGGGGTCTTGTAGTGCGGGGCGAGAGCGCTGGGGGGCACGGGCACGGCAGGTCTTCGAGGTGGGGGAGCCCGCCGGCGCCGCATGGCGCGGCCCGGTGGGGCCCGACAGGATACCCGCTTGCTGAATCCGCTCAGTGACACAGGCTCGCCGGTTTGGCCGCGGTCTCATACCCTGAGACACCTCCCCTGTCTCATGCCCCTCTTTGGGAGCCGCCGTATGCCTCCGTTTGCCCTCGCTCCCCGCACCGAAACCGCCGAACGCGCCCTGGCCACCACTGATGGCCGGCCCAGCCGCGACGGCGCATTGCTCACCGAGCGCCTGGAGCGGCGCTACCACGACCGCATCACCGGCAGCTTCACCATCCCCGGGCGCGAAGGCCATTACGCGCCCATTCCCGACGACGTGCCGGCGGCCCTGGCCGATGCGCTGCGCGCGCGCGGCATCAGCCAGCTCTACAGCCACCAGGCCGATGCCTGGGCGGCGAGCCAGCGCGGCGAGCATGTGGCGATTGTGACGCCCACCGCCTCGGGCAAGTCGCTGTGCTACACGCTGCCGGTGGTAAGCGCGGCGATGACCGCCGGCGCCAAGGCGCTGTATCTGTTCCCGACCAAGGCGCTGGCGCAGGACCAGGTGGCCGAGTTGCTGGAGCTCAACCGCGCCGGCGAGCTGGGGGTGAAAGCCTTCACCTTCGATGGCGATACGCCTGGCGATGCACGCCAGGCGATCCGCCTGCATGGCGACATCGTGGTGAGCAACCCGGACATGCTGCACCAGGCGATCCTGCCGCATCACACCAAGTGGGCGCAGTTCTTCGAAAACCTGCGCTATGTGGTGATCGATGAGATCCACACCTACCGCGGTGTGTTCGGCAGCCACGTCACCAACGTGCTGCGCCGGCTCAAGCGCATCTGCGCGTTCTATGGCGCCAACCCGCAGTTCATCCTGTGCTCGGCCACCATCGGCAACCCGCATGCGCACGCGCAGGCCTTGATCGAAGAACGCGTGCATGCCATCACCGAATCCGGCGCGCCTACCGGCGACAAGCACGTGCTGCTGTGGAACCCGCCGGTGGTCAATGCCGACCTGGGCCTGCGCGCCTCGGCACGGTCGCAGAGCAACCGCATCGCGCGCATCGCGATCAAGAGCGGGCTGAAGACGCTGGTGTTTGCGCAGACGCGGCTGATGGTGGAAGTGCTGACCAAGTATTTGAAGGACATCTTCGACCACGACCCGCGCAAGCCGGCGCGCATCCGTGCGTACCGTGGCGGCTATCTACCCACCGAGCGCCGCGAAGTGGAACGCGCGATGCGCGCGGGCACCATCGACGGCATCGTGTCCACCTCGGCGCTGGAACTGGGTGTTGATATCGGCGCGCTGGACGTGGTGATCCTCAATGGCTACCCCGGCAGCGTGGCGGCCACCTGGCAGCGGTTTGGCCGCGCCGGGCGGCGGCAGCAACCGGCACTGGGTGTGCTGGTGGCCAGCTCGCAGCCGCTGGACCAGTACGTGGTGCGGCACCCGGATTTCTTCGCCGATGCCTCGCCCGAACATGCACGCATTGCGCCGGATCAGCCGCTGATCCTGTTCGACCACATCCGCTGCGCGGCATTCGAATTGCCGTTCATTGCCGATGAACCGTTCGGCCCGATCGACCCGCTGGTGTTCCTGGAAGCCTTGGCCGAAAGCGAAGTGATCCACCAGGAAGGCGACCGCTGGGAATGGATCGCCGACAGCTACCCGGCCAACGCGGTGAGCCTGCGCTCGGTGGCCGATGGCAACTTCGTGGTGGTGGACAAGACCGACGGCAAGCAGCAGATCATCGCCGAGGTGGATTATTCGGCCGCTGCGCTCACCTTGTACGAAGGCGCCATCCACATGGTGCAGAGTACGCCGTATCAAGTGGAGCGGCTGGATTGGGAAGGCCGCAAGGCGTACGTGACGCGTACGCATGTGGACTACTACACCGACAGCATCGACTACACCAAGCTGAAGGTACTGGACCGCTTCGATGGCGGCGTGGCCGGGCGTGGCGATTCCCACCATGGCGAAGTGCATGTGGTGCGGCGTGTGTCCGGCTACAAGAAGATCCGTTACTACACGCATGAAAACATCGGCTACGGCCCGGTGAACCTGCCCGACCAGGAACTGCACACCACCGCGGTGTGGTGGCAGCTGCCACAGGCCACCTTGGGCAAGGCATTCGCGTCCAAGCAGGATGCGCTGGATGGGTTTCTCGGCGCGGCCTATGCGTTGCACGTGGTGGCCACGGTGGCGGTGATGGCCGACGCGCGCGACCTGCAAAAGGCCGTGGGCAATGGCGACGGCGCGTGGTTTGCGGTGGCCGACCAGACCGGCCGCGGGCAACTGCGCGGCGTGGAAGAAGGCGAGGAAGGCACGGTGGAGTTACAGCAGGCCTTCGTGCCCACCGTGTACCTGTACGACAACTTCCCCGGCGGTGTGGGCCTGAGTGAACCACTGTGGTTGCGCCAGGCCGAGCTGTTGCAGCGCGCCGACGAGCTGGTGCGCCGCTGCGATTGCACCGCCGGCTGCCCGGCCTGCGTGGGCCCGGTGCTGGCTGCGCACGAAGAAGGCAAGGGTGAATCGCCGAAGTCACTGGCGCTGACGGTGCTGGCGCTGTTGTTCGACCCGGATGCGCCACTGCGCCACGCCACGCACGTGGATGACGACCTGGCGCTGGACGTGCTTGCATGAGTGTGAGTGCGGACCGCCTGCGGCTGTTGCGCCGCCAGGCGGGGCAGACGGATGTGCGCGGGCCGGTGGGTGGAGAGGCTGCTACGTCGGCGCGTGTGGAGGCGGCCGATGCGTTGCGCGTGGATGATGGTGCGTGCGCGGGCGCGGGGACAGCTGTAGAGGCGGACACGCCCGTTGCTGTTGGTTCCGGTGCACAGGCCGGTGTCGATGGCACCGCAGCTTTGCATCGGGCCGCAGTTGCCGTGGACGGCACGCGCGCTGACAGCGCCGCAGCGAACGCCACGGCTGGTGAACGGCTCGATGTGCCCTCGAACGCCGTCAGTGCGCGCGATCTTGCGACCTATGCCGATGACCTGCAGCCGTTGAGCATGCGCCGCGATGCCGGGACGGTGCAGCGTGGCGGGCACCGTGCAGCGTCGCGTTCCGTAACATCGGCGCCGCCCGTCCCTGTGGAAACAGATGCGCCTGTTGCCGTGCCAACTGCGGCTGGCAACACGACCGGTGTCAGTGCAGAGCGGCTGCGGTTATTGCGCCGCCAGGTGGGTGGCATGACGCCTGCGCCACGGAAGGACGCCGCAGCAGTGCCGACGCGCGCACAACGGCAAGCGGCGGCCGGCGATGGTGTGGCGACATCGGGAGCAACGGTGCGCGGATTGTCAGATCACGCTGCGCGTGCGCGGCCGTCAGCCATGCGCGATAACGGCGCGTTGTCGCCTGACGCGAACGCAGGTACGCGAAGCGCTCACGTGATGCGCCCCACCCGCACGTCCGGCGCAAGCAGCATGGATGCGGCCCAGCAGCAACCCAGCCCATCGGGAATGATGCGCCGCGCACTCCAGTCACCGGCAGTACCGCCGGCACGCGATGCCTCGGTGTTTGCCTGGGTGGAACACGATGTGCGGCACAAACCCGCGGTAACACCCAGTGCCGTAGCCGCGCCTGCGTTGCCAACAGTGCAAACGCCAGCAGCGGCGCCAGCCATGCAACGGCGCGCCGACATCGGTGCGTTGCGCAAGATGATTGGTGTGCGAGAGCGCGCGGTGTCCGCCACCATGCCGGTGCGTGCACCGTCCCTTGATCGGCATCTGCCAGGCGACGAAATCGCGCCCGGCCTGCACCTGATCGAAGCCTTCCTGCCGCAGGCCATCCCGCGCGAGGCGCTGTCGCTGGCTTTCGCCAAACGCGAGGATGCGGTGGAACCGGAGCACCTGCTGTTCTTCGATACCGAAACCACCGGCCTGGCCGGCGGCACCGGCACGCGCGCCTTCATGATTGGCGTGGCCGATTGGCGCGTGGATGCCACGCGCGGCAGCGGGCTGCGCGTGCGTCAGTTGATGATGTCCACGATGGCCGCCGAAAGCGCGATGCTGGACCTGTTCCGCAGCTGGCTCACTCCGCAGACGGTGCTGTCCAGCTACAACGGCCGTTGCTACGACGCGCCGCTGTTGAAGACGCGCTACCGGCTGGCACGGCGTGGCGATCCGATTTCCGCACTGGACCACGTCGACTTGCTGTTCCCCACCCGCCGCCGCTATCGCGGCACCTGGGAGAACTGCAAGCTCTCCACCATCGAGCGGCAGCTGCTGCGCGTGGTGCGCGAAGACGACCTGCCCGGCTCCGAGGCGCCGGCCGCGTGGCTGAGTTACCTGCGCGGTGGCAGCGCACGCAACCTGCGCCGCGTGGCCGACCACAACCACCAGGACGTGGTGACGTTGTCGCTGTTGATGCAGCGCCTGGTGGCGGTGCAGGCGCAAGACAGCGAGGAAATCACAGCAACCTGAGCCGCTGCGATGCGATGCCGCTGCGCTGTTGGTCCCTCATCGCACACGCAGCGTCTGGCTTAAAACAGCGTTTCCTTGAACGGCAGCATGGCTGCACCCAGCACCGTGGCGTTGGCCTGCACCTGCCCGACCAGCAACGCCGGATACGGCGATGCAACGCCGCGCCGCGGTGCCGATTCGAAGCGGACGCGGGCGATTAGCCGCTGCGCAAGGTCGGTAGGCAGGCGCGCGCCAAACACGATGACGGGGGGATCGATCAAGGCGATGACAGCCGCCACCGCCAGGGTCACGGTGGCCTGCACGGTGTCCAGCCAAGCATCGATCTGCGGCCATGCCGGATCGTAGTGCTGCAGCATCGCGTGCAGATCTGGCAGCACATGACCCTCGGCCACCAACGCCTGGCGCAGGTTTTCCAGCGTGGGCCGTGCGGTGCCGGTGATGGCCGAGATGCGGCCCAGTTCACCCGCGTTTGCATGCGCGCCGCGGCGGACGTCACCTGCGGCAATCACACCGGCGGCAAAACCATCGGCGATGTACAGGTACACCAGGTCGGGCGACTGGCGGCCGATCCCGTACACCGCCTCCGCCAGCGCCGCGCAGTGTGCGTCGTTGTCCATCCACACCGGCAGCTGCAGGCAGTCGGCAACGAGCGCGTCCAGCTCAACCTGCATCCATTCCGCGTCCAGTGACAGCGGCGGATTGACCCGCGTGCCGTCGCCGATGCGCGGCCCGGTCATGCTCAGGCCCACGCCAAACAGCCGTTGCCGCTCCACGCCGGTGTCCTGCAGCAGCGCCTCCACCAGTGCAGGCAGGTGCGTACGCACCGCCGCCAGCGTTAGCGGGAAGGCGGTGAACTGGCGCATGCCGCGAACCTGGCCGGCGAAGTCGATCAGCAGCACTGCGATGCCGTCCACCATCAACGACACGCCCAGGCTGTACGCATAGTCGGGTGCCAGGCGCACCTGCACGCTGGGCTGGCCCCGTCCGCGCCGCAGCGATGGCCCCAGCTGCAGCAGCCCGCTGGCCACCAGCGGATCGATGATGCCCTTGGTGCCGGGCACGCTGAGACCCGTGGCCCGCGGCAGATCGGCGCGGGCGATCTGCCCGGCACAACGGACCAGATCCAGCAGCATGCGCTCGCTGGCACCGGCGGCCTGCCCATCGCTGCGACGACGGTAGTGCGAACGGATCGCCGCATTTACGAAGAAAGATGGCATGCGCAGCGAAAGCTCCGGCGTTGTCACAAAGGTTTTAATTAAGCAGCTTAATTTAACTCACCTGCGGCCCGCGTTGGGTCTCGCTGCTGGAGCGTGCCATGCGCCTGTTGCACCCGGATTCCCGCCCCACCTGCCCGCCACGGCGCGCTTTGCCCTCGCGACGCGTGGTGCCGCTCGCGCTCGGGCTGGCGGTGACTGGCTGCCTACCCCGGTTCGCCAGCGCCATCGAGGCGCCGGTGGCGGCCGACGCGCAGACCCTGGATGCCGTGCAGGTGCGCAACCCGTTCCAGTCGCAGAACACGCGTGCCATCGCCACCAAGCAGGCCGCACCTACCATCGTTGATTCGGTTGCCGCCGACAGCATCGGGCAATTGCCCGATTTCAACATCGGCGATGCGTTACGGCGCGTCACCGGCGTGAGCACCGTCGAATACCAGGGCGAACCGCGCTACGTGACCGTGCGCGGCCTCAATGGCAACTACAACAGCATGCTCATCGATGGCTTTGCGTTTGCCAGTAATGACATCGGTAGTCGGCAGGCCTTGATGGATGTGCTGCCGGCGAATTTTGTCGACCGCATCGATGTGGTGAAGTCGCTGCTGCCGGAGAACGACGGTGCTGCCATTGGCGGTGTCACCAACCTGGTCACCGCGACCGGCTTCGCGCGACCGGACGGCCTGCTGACGGCCTCGGCCAAGGGCGGTGCCAACCTGATGGGGCAGCGCTACGGCGGCCGCACCCCGGTGGGCGAAGGCGAACTGAAATGGAGCAAACGCTTCGGGCGTGAGGGCGAATTTGCCTTCCTCGGCGCGGCCAGCGTGTGGCGCCGTGAGATCTCGGTGCCGCAGCAGGAAAACGGCGGCGGCTTGAATTGGTACGACGCCGACGGCGCACGTGCGCCGCTCGCCTATGCCGGCGTGGGTGCTGCCGTGCCCAGCGAACGGCGTTGGTACAACTACGACAACACCCGCGAACGCCGCGGCGTCACCCTGCGCGTGGACTGGCAGCCGGACGGCCCGCTCAGTGGCCATATCTCCGGATACGCGTTTCGCCAGCGCGAGGCATCGGACCGCAACACCCAGGCCGCACAAGTGCAAAACAGCGCGCGCCTGACCCGCACCGGCGCGCAAAGCGGCACGTTGGACAACGTCAATCAGCTCGTCGAGCTGGGGCAATTGCGCTGGAAGCGTGGGCTCTCCGGGCTCAATGGCGAGCTGCTGGCCGAGCTACCGGCCCAGTGGCGCGGCGCGCTGCGGGCAAGCACCTCGCGCGCCACGGTGGACAACCCGCAGACCTGGGATCGCTTCCAGCAAAACCGCCTGGCCTACGCGTTCGACTGGACCGGCAACCTACCTGCCTTCGCTGCGTTGAACCCCACGCAGGCCGACGACCCCGCGCGTTATGCCAACCTCAACCACCAGCAGGAGCGCACGACCTACGCCGAGCGGGTCAGCGACCTGCAGCTGGACCTGCGGCGCAACATGGACGAGGACAGCCGCGGCCTGGGCCTGGCCTGGGGCCTGCGGCAGGTGCGCACGCACATGCAGACCGCGTTTGCGCGCACCACCTGGAGCGGCTTGCCGTATGCGCTGGACGACGTGCTGGGCAGCCCGATCTGCGCACTGGGCTGCACGATGCCGATGATGACCATCGACCCGGCCCTGGCCGACGTACGCTGGGATGCGGCTGCCGGCCAAGCGCGCGGCGTGGTGGACACCAGCGCCCAGAACAGCGGCAGTTACAGCGTGGACGAGCAGGTCCGCGCCGGCTTTGCCCAGGCGCAATGGCGCGGGGAGCGCTGGCAGGTGGCCGGGGGTGTCCGCCTGGAACAGACACGCTTCGGTAGCGCCGGCCTGCAGGCGAGCGGCGCCACCTGGACGCCGGTCAACGCGGTGCGGACCTATCGCAACTGGTTGCCGTCGTTTGCCGCGCAACTGCAGACCAGTGCCAACGGCACGCTGCGCATTGGCGCATCGCGCTCGATCGGCCGACCACGCCTGGACCAGATGGCATTGAACGGCGGTGTGCTCACCCTCGGCAGCACCCCACCCACGCTCAACCAGGGCAACCCGGACCTGCAACCGCGCCGCTCGCAGAATCTGGACCTGGGCCACGACTGGACCTTCGACGATGGCGGCAGCCTGCTGTCGGTCGCGCTGTTCCACAAGACGATATCCAACGAGATCTTCCGCTACGGCCAGCTGCAGGACATCGACGGCCAGCAGGTGCTGGTCACCCAACCGCGCAACACCGACCGCCCGGTGCGCCTGCGCGGCGCCGAACTCGGCGCCATCAAGGAGCTGGGCCCGTGGTTGCCTGCACTGAACGGCCTGTCGGTGGGTGCCAACATCACGTTGCTGGACGTGGCGTATCCGGTGGTGCTGGGCGATGGCACCCGCACCTCGCTCACCGTGCTGCCACAGCAACCCAAACAGCTGTGGAATCTGAGCATGAATTACGCGCGCGGCCCGCTGCGCGCATCGCTGGCCTGGAACCACACCGGCGAGCTGTGGGACGACCGCTACCCCAACTACAGCAACGCGCTGGAGTTCTACCGCAACCGCTACCAGCAGCCGCTGGATCGCATCGACCTGAAACTGGGCTGGGACGTGTCACCCACGGTGGCGGTGAGCCTGGATGTGCTCAACCTGGCCGGGCAAGGCTATCAATACCGCATCGGCCGCCAGCAGGAATACGTGCAGTCGGCGTGGAAGATGGCGCCAACGGTGATGCTTGGCGTCAATGTCAAACTCTGAGGAACTGCATATGCCCCCGCTTCCACCTCCACGCATCAGCCGACGCGCCCTGCTTGCCGCCGCCGGCGCATCGGCATTGGCCGCTACAGTGCCGGCATTCGCCACTACAACAGCGCCCTCAGACGTAGGCCGCAAATTTGCGCGCTCCCGCCGCCCGCTGCCGTTTGCGGGCAACACCTTCGTTGGCCATCTGCCGCAACAGGGCGATGGCTACGACAGCTTCGACCGCGTGCTGGATATCTATCGCCAATTGCCGGAGCAGCGCTTTGGCAACAAGTTCGCGCTGCTGCCGCCCAGCAGTTATCACGTGACCCTGCTGGGCGGCGTTAACGAGACCGATCGCGCACGTGGGCCATGGCCAAGCGATGTGGCACGCGATGTGCCGCTGGGCGAGATCAATGCCAGCTTCCTGTCGCGGCTGAAGCAGCGCGCTGCCGCCCCGTTGGGGGCATGCCGGTTCATCGTCGACCCGTCTGTGGCCAAGACCGGCAGCAACGACAACCTGCTGATTCCGCTGCTGCCGGCCGATGCCGCAACCACGCAGCGGCTGGACGCTGCACGCGCGGGGCTCATGGCACTGACCCGTTTGCAGCGGCCGGACTACGTCAACTTCCGCTTCCATATTTCGTTGGCGTATCTGTGCGCCACACTCGATGCTGCGGAGCAGGCGGCGTATCGCAGCGTGGTGACGTCGTGGCTGAAGCGGCTTGCAGACACTGGGCCAATTACCATCCCGCACTTTCACTTCTGCACGTTTGCCGACATGTATGCGTTTCGTACCGAATACGAAGTGTGAGCGTGGCTGATGGTGACCAGCGCTGTCACTGACAGCTTCGCGCGGCACGCTTATGCCCGCGCCTCAGACACCTCGGTGGTCATCTGCCACGCGGCGAACGCCTGCTCGAACTCGGCCAGCGTCAGCAAGCCCATGCATGCATGGGCACCGCTGGGCAATGCAGCGCCGGCGGCGAGCTTACGTACCAACAGAATCGCGGCCAGGCAGGGAATTTCCGGGCCGTGCAGCATCGGGGCAGTGAGATCCCAGTGCACGGTCAGTGGCTGGCCGTCGCGCTCGCCGCGCAGCGTCACGCGCATCCCGCCCAGGTCGGTACCGAAGCGATCAAACCAGCGCCCGGCGCGTGCGAGTAGCTGCGCCACGCGCGCCATCGGTAGCGGCACCCCGCGTTGGCGCAGCCAGGCGAGTGCGGCCAGGCAACGCTGCAGGAAACCCACTTCCAGCGCGGCGCGGAACTGCACGCTGCGGACGCCGGGATAGCGTTGCGGCAACAGGTCGTGGTCGGGCACATCGCAGGGGGATGCCAGGCGCGGTGCTAGCTTTGCGAAGTGCACACGTTGCGGCGCGGCCCATCCCACCACGGTCTGCCAACGCCCCTCGCTCCACCACGTAAACGGTGTGCCGCAGTACGACAGCACCGCGCGCACGGTGGCCAGCCCCAGCGGCGTGCCCTGCGCTGGCGCGATCACCATGCCGATGTCGTGCAAGGCCGAAAACCGTGGCAGCAGTGCGTCGATGACCGCGCTCGACAGCGCGGGCAAGGTGCTGGCCCCGCTGATCGCCACACGCCCGGCCTGCTGCGCAAGCGCGTTCATGGCGCCTGGGAAATCGCGCACGAAGCTACGGCCGTCGGCCAGGTCGATGTAGTGCACGCCCGCCTGCAGACAACTGCGCGCCACTGCGTAGTCCTGGCCCTGGAACGGCCCGGCGGTGTGCACCACCACGTCGGCCGCGGTGGCAGCCAACTGCGCCGCGAAGTCGTCAGCGGCCATGTCCAGGCGGCATGCCGAAATATGCCCGGGCGCGGCATCGGGCCAGGTAGCGGCGATCGCGCCCGGGTGACGCCCCGCCGCGATGACATGCACCTGCGGCGCCGCCGCCAGCGCACGCACGATACGTGCGCCGAAGTGCCCGTAACCGCCCAACACCATCACCCGATACGTCATTGCCTGCTCGCCGCCTGCCGATAGCGCACAGTATCGGCGAACAGGCAGTGCGGCGATCAACGCTCGACCAGGGTTGCCAGCCCGTGCTGGATTGCTTCGCGCATCAGGCTTCGCGCCTGCGCCTCTGCGCGCGCACTGGCCACTGCTTGCTGCTCGGCAAGGTCGGCCTGCTGGCCGGCCAGTGCGGCCTGTTGCGTGGCCAGCGCCTCCATCTGCTGTTGCTTGCTGCGCTGCTGCGCCGCATTGGCTTGCTGGGCGGCATGCTCGGCCTTGCTTGAGGCAGAGGGACCACCTGCGATTGCTGCATGCGCCTGTGCGGCAGCAGCGGCTGCATCGTGCTCGGCCAGGGCGGCCATCTGTTCGCCCAGTGCACCTTGCTGCTCGCCCAGCCTGCCTTGCCGCTCGCCCAGCGCCCCCTGCGCATCGCCCAACCGCGCCACCGGTGCATAGAGTGCATGCAGGCGATCGAGCGTTGCCGGGTCGCGCACCACGTAGCTCTTGCTGCCACTGCGGAACCACAGCACTGCGTTGCTGTTGCCGGCCAGGCGCTGGGCGCGCTTGAGATCATCGAGCGTGCCATGCATGACGTTCTCGCCGTTGTGGATCAGCACATAGGCGTCCTGGTCGGCGCTGGCCGAGAGCCTGAGCTGGCCGTGCGTGGTTACGCCGCTTGTTGCCGGGCGGGTTGGTGCCGACGTCGGTGCCGTGGGGCGCGGGGTATTGGCTGCCTGGGCTGCGGTCCGTGCGGTGTCGGCGCGCACTGTTGCCGTGCGTGCAACCTCAGGCGCAGCTACAGTGGCGGTGTTGCGTGCTGCCTGTGCAACAGGCATCACGCTCAGGCAGAGCGGCAGCATGGCGGTGAGCGCAACGCGCTGGATCGCGTGAGTGCCAGCGCGCGGAAGCAGACGAGTGATGTACGACATAAGAATCTCCACGGATGAGTGAGTTGGTGCGGATGGTGTTGGGTTGATGGCAGGCCCGGGCATTGCGTGACGTTGCTGACAGCGTTTGGGAACACACGCAGCACGATGCAGCGCGACACGCGTTACCTGCCTTGGCTGCTAACCCGCCACCCGCGTTGCCCGGCCACTGGCCAGCGCCTCGCGCAGAACGCCCAGCGCCTGACGTGTGGCCAGACGCGTGGCGCCCGCCTGTTTCCTTGCCAGCGCGGCCTGCTGTTCGGTCAATGCGTGTCGCTGGGCGTCCAGGACCTGCGTGCTGGTGGGAGGCACCTTCGACGACGGCGCACGAGGTGCGGCAGTGCCTGCCTCGGGCGCTGCAGCGAGCTGTGCATCGAGCGCCTGCTGACGCGCATCCAGCCGCTCCTGCGCCGCGCGCAATTGCAGGCTGCGTGCATAGCCGGTGCGCAGCCGATGGATCAAACCGGGGTCGCGCACCACGTACTGCACACCGCTGGCACGGAACCACAACACCCAGCCGTTGGCGTTGGTATGCCGGCGCGCGGCCTGCAGATCGTCGGCCGTGCCGTGCATCAGCTCGCGTTCGCCCTGCAGCAACACATAGGCATCGCCATCGTCTTGCGTGCTTGGCGTCGCGGTGCCGCAGGCGCGGCTGGCTGGTAGCGCGTGCCGTGCAACCTGGCGCGGCCGCGAAACGATGAAGGGGTGCGCCGCTTGCGTCGCAGATGAGACAGGCGCGGGTGGCGCCGGCGGATGCGGATGCGGATGCGGATGCGGTGATGCTGCGGGTGCGATGGGTGCGGCCGGTACAGAAGGCGCAACAGGTTGGGCGGGGCGTGCGCGCGCCGAAGGTCCTGGCGATGCAGCGCGAACTGCTGGTTCCGGAGCAGCCGGTGCTGCAGTTCGCGCTGTGGCGCTGGGCGACACTGCCGACGCTGGCGGCAACGGCGCGGCGGCGGCGGCGGGTGCCGCGCTTGCCAACGACGCAGGCGCAAGCGGTGTCGCCATCGCTGCAGGTGCGGCGAACGCACCGAGTGCCAGTAGCACTGCATCACGCAGGTACCGCCGTAGAAGGTTGATCTGGCGCATGTGCAATTTCCTTGAAAGGTTGGTTCCGCCTGCACGCATGCGCCGGCGGATTGGGGAACAACAAACGCGCGCCCACGGCGTTGCCGACGCTGTGGGCGTCGAAACTCGGTTCATCGGTGGATCGGCGGGCAAGCCGGTGGCGTGGCCTGCCTTGACTTCAGGTGGTGCGTGTAACGCTCTGCGTTAGAGCGCTACGCAGCGACGTGACACTGTGACTTGATGCATCTGCGATCTCCTCAACGTGCAACGGGTGCCTGCTTGACTGCGCAGGCGGATCAAGAACTGCGAATACACGGCCACGGCGTTGCCGACGCTGCAGGCGTCCAGACTCAGGAAATGCCGGGCTGTGGCGGGCCCGTGGTGAAGCAGGTACTACCTTGACCGATGCGATACCAGCCCATTGCGCCGGCAGGTGCTTGGCGTCAGGCACTGCGCTGAAGCGCAATGAAGAAGACTGCGCTCACCGCGCGGTGGGTGCGCAGTCGTTTTGATAGCTGCTCTTAGCAGGCTATGAAGGGATTCGTCGCCAAAACCTGCGCCAGGTCCATGCCGGCTCCTGGTACCGACCGCACCCGCCTGACGGTAAGCGCAGTCGTGTCGTCGATGGCTCCTAGCTGTTCTTCGCCCGTTCTGCTTCTGCTTGCGCGTGGTCTGCCTCGACTTGCGCTTTTTCGGCCTCTACCTGCGCCTGCGCTGCCTCGCGTTGCGCTTGTGCCGCTTCCCGTTGCCCGCGTTCGGCTTCAGCGCGGCCCTGACGCGCGGCCTGCTTGGCCATTTCGACCTGCTGCCGCGACAGCGCGTCTGCTTGGCGCATCGCAGCGGCATACGCGTATTGCGCCTGACGATGCTGCTGCGCCACTTCGCGAATCTGTTGCTCGGCTTCGCGTGCTTGCTGTTGCGCGTCCTGTTTGGCTTGGGCCAATTCCGGGCCCAACGAGGCCAGTTGTTCGCGTGCTTCCTGTAATGCGTCCTGTGCTTCCTGCATCCGCTCGTGCTGCATCTCAAGGTCCTGGTTGTTGGCAGCGAGCGCGTCGTGCACCGCGGCTTGCGCGCCACGGGTGGCATCGCGGCGGATGCGGTCCAGGTCGAGATTCCAGCCGCTGTCCGCTGGGTCCGCATCCGCGTCATGCAGCGGCTCGGCACCCAGCACATCGGCGATGACACCGTGCGTGGCAGGGGCGGCCGCTTCCGCGGGCGCAGCCGGCAGCGCCGGTGCAGGCAACGCGGTCATCGGTGCTGCAGCGTCTGCAGTGGTGACCTGTGCGCGTGCAGCGCGTGCTGCTGCCGGGGCAGTGACCACAACCGGCTGCATGCGCGGAGACGTCACCGGTACCGGCTTGGCCACCAGACGCAGCGGCAGCACACCGCACACCGCTACTGTGGCCAAAATCACCGCGGCGGCCAGCCGTGGAAACGCGCGGGTGTCCTGCAACATCGACAGCCTGCGCTTCAAACTGATAAACGAGGGCGACGCGCTCGCCACGCCACCGCGTGGGCGCGGCGCCACACCCAGTTGCAGCAACAAGCGGCCGTACTCGTGGCGGCAATGGCGGTGCCCGGCGACCACGGCAGCATCGCAAGCGGCTTCGCGGGCGATGCCATATTCGCGCGCGGCCAGATGCACCAGCGGGTGGAAGAAGAACAGGTGCTGCGCCAATGCCGGTAGCAAGCCCCACCACAGATCGCCACGGCGCAGATGGATCAACTCGTGGGTCAGCGCCATGTCCAGATCGTCATCGGCCATGTGCGGCAGACGTGCAGCAGGCAACAGCAACACCGGTTGCCACGGGCCGATCAACTGCGGCGAATCGATCTGCGATGACAACCGCAGGGCCGGCGGGCGCGATAAGCCATGCGCTTCGGAGGCCATCTGCAACGCCTGCACCAAGGCGTGGTCGGTGCAGGGCTCGGCCGCACGCACCAATGCACGGCTGCGCAGATAGGCGCGCGCCGTGCCGGCAGCCAGCACCAGCACGCCCGCCACCCACAGCGCCAGCAATGCCATCGCAACGGTGGGCCAGGCGCCGACCTGCATCACCTGCGCGGTGGCGCTAGCATGTGCGGCCGTGGATGCCGCGGCGGCGGTTGCCATCGGGGCCAGGCTGTCGGCCGAACCCAGCGCAGTGGTCAGGTGATGCGCTGGCAGCACCGGCAGCTGCACCGGGCTGCTCCATACCAAGCCAACCAGCGCCTGCACACCCACCAACCACCACAACCAGGTTTGCGTGGCCGCCGGCAGACGGCGCACGCCGCGACACAGCGCCCACACCACCAACACCAGCACCGCGGTCTGCACGCTGGTGGCGCCAAGCTTCCATAACACCGCTTCGATCAGGGGCGACATGACTCAATCCTCCTTGCGCTGCGATTGCAGCTTGGCAACCAATGCTTCGAGTTCAGCCAGTTCGGCATCGCTGACTTCGGCGCGTTGCGACATCCACGCCACGAACGGCGATACCGACCCCTGCAGGGTCTTTTCCACAAACTGCCCCACCGCCCCGCGCACCACATCGTCCTGGCCAGCGGTGGCGCTGTAGCGGTACATCCCGTCGACCTGCTTGCGCCGCAGGAACCCCTTGGTGCGCAGTCGCTCCATCATGGTCAACACGGTCGAGCGCGCCAGCCCACGCGGCTCGCCGAACGCCGCAGCCACCTCACCGACACTGGCGTGCCGCTGCTCCTCGATGTATTGCAGCAGGGCCAGCTCCTGGTCCCCGATGGTCTTGCCGCGCATGTCCGACTCCCTGACTACAGTTGTCGCTACGCTAGGCCTGACGACAGCTGTAGTCAATAGGTCGGATGGCAGGGTGCCGTTGGTGGGTTGGGCAGGAGATGACAGCAAGGTCGACCGGCGTTGCTGTGCGCGAGCCTGCGGGCGTAAGTGGCGCAACGACTGCTCAGTGGCAGTGCAAAGCGACTGCTACGGTCTTAAGTTCCCCTAGCCTCGGCCAATACGGCTGGATGGGCGAGTACAAGTCACGCGCGAGTCAAAGATGCCCTGCAGCGTGTGCGCGCGCGAAAGAAACCACGGGTTCGATGCCTGCCTGTTTTGCAAAGGCTCTCTAACTGGAAGGCACTATTTGCTACATCCACTGCGGGCTTGCTGCGTTGCCCGCGTGCAAATATTCATCAGGTCAGCGCTTCACCACCGCGCTGTCGGCGGATGTTCCCTGCCACCGTTCAATTCAATCGCTGACGTGATGTCGTAGCCGCCGCACTCTGGTCGCCACGTCGCACTAAGAGCGGCTAACAAAACGTAGCGAGCAGCCGTCAGGTGGGTGCGGACGGCGCGGAGGAACCGGAGTGTACGGGGGTACATGCCGATTCCGAGCACCGGCCGCGCCCGCCTGGCGGCTGCGCAGTAGTTCTGATAGCTGCTCTAAGGTCTGCTGCAACGCTGCCTGGTCATACCATGCAATCAACGTGCTGCGCATCAGTAGTCGGCCACTGGCTCCGCATTTTCGATGACTGCCTCGTTGGATACATAACGTGCCTCTGCTGCAGCGATGTCGTCCGCGTGCACGTCGCACCAATGCAGCAAGCCGAGAAGTGGGCCTTCGAGAGTTTTCCCAAGCTCGGTACGTTCGTATTGAACAGCCACTGGCGAGGAAGAAATCACTTGACGCTTGATCAGACCCACGCGCTGGAGCCGACGCAGCGAATCGGTCAGCGACTTATGGGTCACACCGCCCAGGCGCCGTTTGATGTCATTGAAGCGCGTGGGACCCATACAAAGAACGGTGAGGATCATGATCGACCATTTGTTAGCGATCGGATCCAGGGCAACACGGATGTCCTCGACTCTGCCGAGGCTACAGACCCTGTCGGTATCGTCGACCATATCTAGTACCTTCAAGGTGCGTAATTGAAACCTAGTATAGAACAGATATTCTCTGTCACCTCGGGCGCTCAGTTATGCCATGACGTTAGAACCGCATGCCGACATTGCCCGTTACTTCCCCGGAAGCGTTACTCAGGCTATTTACCTCTCCAGAGACTATCTAAATGACGAATATCGAGATCAGCGGAAAAGTTGCACTCATCACTGGCGCATCCAGTGGCATCGGCAGCGCGACTGCACTCAGGCTGGCCAAGGCAGGCGTCAAGGTGGGACTTGCAGCGCGGCGCGCAGATCGGCTGGAGGCTCTGAAAACCGAGATCGAGAGCCAGGGTGGGCACGCATTGGTATTGGAAATGGATGTTGCCAACAAGCACTCCGTCGACGCGGGCGTCAAAGCATTGCTGGATGCGTATGGTGCGATCGATATCGTGTTCAATAATGCCGGGCTCATGCCGCTGTCCAACGTCGAAGATCTGCTGACCGACGAATGGAACCAGATGGTCGACGTTAACCTCAAGGGCGTACTGCATGTCACCGCAGCGGTGCTTCCACAGTTAATCAAGCAGCATTCCGGCCATATCATCAATACCTCGTCGGTCGCAGGGCGCAAGCTGCTGGGGCCTGGATTTGCGGTTTATTCCGCAACCAAGTATGCCGTGACCGCCTTTACCGAAAGCCTGAGAACCGAGGTCGGCAAGAAGCACAATATTCGGGTGACCAGCATTCAACCCGGGGCAGTGGCGACTGAACTGTTTGCCCAGACCAGCAGCGAGGAATACCAGGCCATGATGGCGGGATTTGCAGGATCGCTGCGCGCCCTGGACCCCTCCGATATTGCGGAAACCGTGCTGTTTGCGGTGCAGGCGCCGGCCCACGTGAATATTGCCGAGCTATATGTCGTGCCGACCGAGCAGGCGTAACCAACGCTAGTTTGTACGTGAATGCCGTGATGCTGTGTAGTGCACAGCGCGGCAGATGGCTCCGCCGGCCACACACCGGCGGAGCCATCTGCTATCGCAACAGCCTGGGACGAACCACGCGCTGATATGCGACCAAGCAGAGCCGTGTTGTCGATGATGGCGAGCGCACACGGCGGCGGCCGGCGACCAGCAGCCTCTACGCGCAAGGCCTTGGTATTTGGACAACTGCATTCCCACGCCGAGTCCGATGCCGCGATGCTGCGCCGCTGCACGACCACGCAGCTGGAGAAACACCCGCATACCGTCGACGAACAAGTGCCTGCGCGACTCCAACCGACGGTGGCAATACTGATGCCTCTGCGTCACCAGCTTCTGCGCGCCAACGCCCAGTCCGCTGCGCGGACGCTCCTCGCTACTTCGCGGATGCCCTCACTCACAGCGGAACCTCAATGGCCCGCAACCGCTGAACGCGTGCCCGCAGCAAAGCCGTGGCGCCGCGCGCGCCAGGCAATGCACCATCCAATCGCCAGCACCACGGCCATGGCCGCGGGAAAGCTCTGCGCGCCCCAGTGGTTCAGCAGCACGCCGCCCATCACACCGCCGCCGGCGATGACGCTGTTCCAGGCCACGACATTGAGCGACAACGCAACATCGGCCCCCTCACCCGCGCTGTCGGCAAGCGCGGTCTGCAACAGGGTTGCCGCACCGCCGAAGGTCAGCCCCCAGACCGCCACGCAGGCGTAGACCACCGGCTGCATGTCCTGCAGCACGATCAACACCACGCAGATGGCGAAGAACGTCGCCAACGAAATCAGCACGGTGCGGCGCAGGTGGCGTTCCACCAGCTTGCCGGTCACCGCGATGCCCAGCAGTGCCGCCACGCCGAAGATCAGCAGCAGCACATCGACACGATCGCCCAAACCCACGTGCGCCGCGAATGGAGCGACATAGGTGTACAGAATATTGTGTGCCAGCATCCATGCCATCACGGTGGCGAGCACCGGCCGGACACCCGGTGTGGCGAGCACCTTGCGCAGCGGCACGCGCTGCGATGCCGCTTGGCCGGGGTAATCGGGCACTTTCAGCAGCACCCAGGCGATCAGGATTACCGTCAACCCCGACATGCTGCCGAACGCGGTGCGCCACCCCAACAGGCCGCCCATCCACGTGCCCAGCGGAACACCGAGCGAGAGCGCAATGGGGGTGCCCACCATCGCAATCGCCATGGCCCTGCCCTGCTGTTCCGGCGCAACCATGCGCCGCGCGTAACCGGCCAGCAGGCTCCACGCTAGTCCTGCCGCTGCGCCGGCAAAGAAGCGCGCCACCAGAGTCAGGCTGTAGCTGTTGGACAGTGCAGTGACCGAATTGAACACCAGGAAGCCGACGATGGTGAGCAACAGCACATGACGTCGCCGCCATTGCTGGGTGGCAATGGTCAGCGGGATCGCCGCCAGCACCGAACCCAGCGCGTAGGCGGTGACCGTCTGCCCGGCAAGCGCTGCAGTAATACCAAGGCCTGCGGACATCTGCGGCAGCAGCCCGGCCGGCAGGGTCTCCGTCACGATGCAGATGAAACCGGTCATGGCCAGTGCCAACAGGGCCGCGATGGGCAGCGGCGCGGGCACCGCGTCTACCGATGATGCGTTTGAAGAAGCCACAGGGTTTTCCTTGGTGACGGACCGTGGAGGTCACAGATATATACCGATCGATACATATTTGGCCGGGCACAGTTGCGTTTGTCAACCATATCTGTATCGACTAGTATTGATGTCAGTCTTGGAGGGTGCCATGGCACAGATGGGTAGACCACGCAGCTTCGACCGCGACGCCGCGGTCGAGCAGGCGCTTCATCTGTTTTGGGAGCAGGGCTACGAGTCCACTTCCTTGAGCCAGCTCAAGGAGGCCATCGGCGGCGGCATCAGTGCGCCCAGCTTCTACGCCGCATTTGGCTCCAAGGAAGCACTCTTCACAGAATGCGTGCAGCGCTACCTGGCGACTTACGCACAAGTGACCCACTGCCTGTGGGACACCTCGCTTGAGCCAAAGCAGGCCGTGGAGCTTGCGCTGCGCCGTTCGGCCAGGATGCAGTGCGAACGCGGCCATCCCAGGGGCTGCATGGTGACGCTTGGCGTCATGAGCACGCCGTCGCAGGAGTTCTCCGCGCTCTCTGCCCCGCTGACGCGCTCGCGTGCGCACACACGCGCCGGCATCCGCGCGTGCGTGGACCGCGCCATCGCCAATGGAAGCCTTGCAGCGGACGTCGACGCGGCCGCGCTGACGTGCGTGTTCGACAGCTTCATGCTCGGGCTATCCACGCTCGCCAGGGACGGCAAAACCTTCAAGGCGATGGATGCGGCCATTACGCAACTCATGCAGCTGTGGGACATGCACGCCCGCTAGCGGGCTCTTGGCGCACGGCTTGTTTCCGCTAGCCCACTACCAGCCACCCTCGCGCGCCACCTCCAGCAGAAAGTCGCGCAGCAATCGGGCGCTGGGGCCGATCTTTTTCGAATGCACCAGGTAGATCTCCAGCGGCGCGGTCTGTGCCTGCGGCAGCACCTGCACCAGCTCGCCTGCGGCCAGCGGAGCAGCGGCGTCGTAGCCGGGCAGGCGCGCGATGCCTTCGCCGGCAAGCACGAAGGCCAGCCGTGACACCGCGCTGTCGGTGACGATGTCGCCCTGCACCGGGATGTCGATGCGTTCGCCGTCGATCTGAATCTGCGTCTGCCGCTGACTGGGTGGGTAGATCACCCAGCGGTGTTCCTTGAGCGCGGCGGCCGTGGTGGGCATGCCGTAGCGTTTGACATACGCCGGTGACGCGCACAGCAAGGTGGCTTCACGCACCAATGGCCGCGCGTACAGCGTGGAATCCGGCAGCGGGCCGGCGCGCACTGCCAGATCCACACCCTGCTGCACCAGATCCACGTTGGCATCGCCCATCGCGATATGCAGGCGGATCGCCGGGTAGCGGCGGCGAAAGGCCAATAGCGCGGGCAGGATGCGTTTGTTGCCGAAATGGTGCGAGCAGGTGAGCCGCACTTCGCCCTGCGGTTCGGCGCGCAACAGCTCCATGCCGCGCAAACCATCCGAGGCTTCGTCGAGCAAGCGCTCGCAATGCACGCGAAACGCCTCGCCCGCCGGGGTCAGGCTGAAACTGCGCGTGCTGCGGTACGCGAGCGGCACGCCCAAGCGCGCTTCCAATGCGCCCACGTGATGGCTGACCACTGCGCGCGTCAGCGCAAGTTCGCGCGCGGCCGCGGCGAAGCTGCCACAGCGCACCACCGTGGCGAAGATCGCCATGGCGCGCAGTTCGTCCAGCACAGCCATGGCAGCCTCAAGTGCGTTTGTCTTACTGAATTTTACAATCTGTCAGCCGCCCGCTGTCTACTGCCCGCGCCGTGCGCCTTCTATCGTCTCTCCACCGGCTGCTGCCGGACTCAATCACCCTCAAGGAGAGCGCGATGCACACCAAGCATGTCTTGTTCGTACTGACAAACGCCGGCCAGATCGGCCCCCATCAGCGCCCCACCGGCTACTTTTTCCCGGAAGTGGCGCACCCGGTCGAAGTGCTGGAGCAGGCTGGCATCGCGATCGAATTCGCCTCGCCTGCCGGTGGCGCGGCACCGGAGGATGGCTACGACGCATCTGATGCGGCGCAGCTGGCGTTTCGCCACAGCAAGGCCTTCGGCCGCATGGCGCATAGCCGCAAGTTGTCCGAAGTGGACGTGCGCGATTACGACGCGGTGTTCGTGCCCGGCGGGCTGGGCCCGATGGTGGACATCAGCGGGAACCGCGATGTGCAGGCGTTGATCAAGCAGGCGTGGGAGGCCGACATGCTGGTCGCCGCCGTCTGCCACGGCCCGTCCGCGCTGCTGGGCATCACGCTGGACGATGGCACCGCGTTGGTCCAGGGCCGCCGCGTCACCGGTTTTTCCACCGCCGAAGAAGATGGCTACGCGCGCGCCGATGTGCCGTTCGACCTTGAATCCGCCTTGCGCGAGGAAGGCGCGCTGTATTCCGCCGGCGCAGACTGGCAGCCGCATGTAGTGGTGGACGGCACGCTGATCACCGGCCAGAACCCCGCCTCTGCCGGCCCGCTTGCGCACGCACTGGTGGCCGCACTGCAGGTGCAGGCATGAGCGCGCCGGCCCGCCCCATCGTGGTGGTGGCGCGCTGGAGCGTGCCTGCCAGCGCGCGCGCCACGGTGGTGGCGCTGCTGCCAGAGCTGCAGCGGCACTCGCTGCAGGAACCCGGCTGTCTCGGATACGAGGTGCTGCATGCACCGCAGGCCCCGGAGTGCATCGTGCTGATCGAACGCTACCGCGACAGCGCCGCCATCGAAGCGCACCGCAGCACCACGCACTACCGCAGCCTGGTGGTCGGACGCATCGTGCCGCTGCTGAGCAGCCGGCAGGTGGATCTGCTGGAAACGCTGGACTGAGCCGTTGTCATGCGGGCTGTCAGGGATGATGGCCCGTGGCTTTTGTAGGAGCGCGCTTGCGCGCGAGGGGCGTTCCCGAGAAGGCTTCATCGCGCGAAAGTGCGCTCTTACTCGGCATTGCGCGCTCCGTGCTCGACGTTGGCACTTATGCGTAATTGGCTGTTTGCTTGCCTGCACACCGGTTCAACCGCATCCATGCAGGGACGCGTCGGGCCTGATCAGCGCCTGCCGTCCGACGCACAACACCTGATCCCCGGCGCGCTTAAACTCACCGCAGACCGACAAAGGTGTGCCTGCCGTGATCGACCTCAATGACATTGCGCTGTATGTGCAGGTCGTGCGTAGCGGCAGTTTTGCCGAGGCCGCGCGCCGGCTGGGCACCGCGCCCAATAGCGTGAGCCGGCGCGTGCAGCAGCTCGAAGCGCAGCTGGATACGCGGCTGATGCAGCGCTCCACCCGCAAGCTCACCCTGACCGATGCTGGGCAGGCGTTCTACGAACGTTGCGCCGATGCGGTGGACGGGCTGACCGATGCCGGGCAGTCGCTGATGGCCGGTGGCGAGGAGGTCGCGGGCCTGGTCCGGGTGGCGGCGCCGGCGGATTTCCTGGATTTCTTTCGGGTCGAATGGGTGGCCGACTTCCTGGCCGCGCATCCGCGCGTGCGCCTGGAATTCTTGCTCAGCGATGCGCGTGCGGACCTGATTGCCGAGCGCATCGACGTGGCATTTCGCGCCGGCACCCTGGCCGACTCCAGTTACGTGGGGCGGCCGATCCTGGCCGACAACCGCGATGTGCTAGTGGCGAGCCCAGACTATCTGCAGGCACGTGGCAGGCCGCTGCGCCTGGATGAGCTGCCGCAGCACGATTGCCTGGGCATTCCGCATCCCAGCGGGCACGTCAGCTGGACGCTGGTAGGTCCGTCCGGGCTTGCCGAAACAGTGCAGGTGCCCACCCGTTTTGCCGCAAATACAGCGCGCGCGCTACGCTTGGCGTCCGTGGCTGGGCTGGGGATCGCCTTGTTGCCGCAGGCACTGACCTGGCCGGATGTGGCCGAAGGCCGCCTGATCACGGTGTTGCCGGATTTCCAGCGCAATGGCCAGGGCGTGCATGCGCTGTATCCCAGCCGGCGGCATCAGCCGCGCGCGGTGACAGCGTTTATCGAGGCGGTCAGCGCGCGCTTGAATGCGATGTAGTGCGGTGCGCTGGCATTGGTTGATTAGGTGATCGATGATTTGCTGCGCGTGTTTTGCGACCAAGAGCGGCTCACAAAATGTAGCGGCAATCTTCAGACGGGCGTGCGGAACCGGAGTGTACGAGTACATGTTGATTCCAAGCGCCAGCCACGCTCGCCTGGCGGCTGCGCAATCGTGTTGATCGCTGCGCTAAGGCGTATAAATTCGGTGTTTGCACGGGTTTTTTAAAACACATGAGCGATGCAATCGCTCGATGTGTCTGCCTGAAGATCATGCCGGCGCAGATACCTCACCGCGCCAACCGGTTGCTGCGAGCGGCATGCAGCCGCCCGCACCCGATCACACCGGCAAGGCGTCGATCTGTGCCTGCGCAGCGGCCATGCCGGCAGCGCGCGCCTCCGGGCCCAGGGCCAGGCCTTCGGCAACCACCACTTCCGGTTGATGCAGACCAACGAACCCCAGCGCGGCGCGCATGTAGGTTTCCGCATGCTCCAGTGCCGCCGTCGGCGAGCCTTCGCCATACCGGCCACCGCGCGCCACCGCCAGGATCACCCGCTTGTTGCCGGCCAGCCCTTCGAGCGCGCCTTCGGCGGTGTAGCGGAAGGTCTTGCCGGCCACCAGTACACGGTCGATCCACGCCTTGAGCTGGGTGGAGATGGTGAAGTTGTACAGCGCCACGCCGATCACCACGGTGTCGGCATCCAGGAATTCCTGCAGCACCTGCGCGCCTAGCGCCAGGTCGTTGGCCAGCTCCGGCGTCTGGTCGCCGGTGGGGTTTTGCGCGGCCGCCAGATGTGCGCCGGACAGATGGCCGATCGGATTAGCCGCCAGGTCGCGGTAGGTGTACTGCAGCGCCGGATCGGCGGCCTGCAACTTGGCCACGATGCTGGCGGTGAGTTGGCGGCTGGCGGAATAGTCGCCCAGGATGCTGGAATCGAGATGGAGCAGTTTCATGGTGATGTCTCTGATGGAAGTGATTGAAGTGGTTGAAGTGATGCGTGGGGTGCGGCAACGCGCGAAGGCGTTGCTGCGGTGGTCTGGCGGTGAGTCATGGAGCGCTGTGCACACACGGGTGATGGTCACAGCACCCTGTTGAAAGCGGAGAGCAGCGCAAGCTGCAGCGCGTCAGGCCGTTGCTACATCGTGCGAAGACGCATCTGCACTGCAGCGCACGGCTGAGATGCGTGGCGTGACGCAATTCCTGCGGGCGATGGCATCAGCACGGTGCGCTGCTCCGTCCTGGGTGCAGCGCAGTGATCGGCGGCACGCATGCCGCCGATCGCGTTGCTCAACCCAGGCGCCCCTGGCTGCGCAGCTGCGCGCCGATGCGGCGGATCTCCGCTTCGCCCTGGGCCAGGCTGGCCGCGTTGGTGTGCACCGAGTAATGGCCCATCACCAGATCGTGCGGATGCTTGACCGCCGAGCCGAGCACGAAGGTGGTCGGGCCAACCGCGGTCACCTCGATCGCCTGCTCGCCGTCCTTGAACACCGCCATGTGCCCGCTGGCGATGGTTTCGGCCGCCTCCAGCTGCCCGCCGTGCACCGCGATCCAGGCCACGTCGTGGCCGGCCGGCGGCACGTAGCGCCAACGCTCGCCGTCGGCCAACTGCACACTGAGGTAGGTCATGTCGGCCGGTGCCGGGATCAGGCTCTGCGCCTGGCCATAGCGCCCCAGCAACACCCGCGCCGGGCCCACGCTGGGCACCTGCTCGGGCGACAGATACAGGCTCTGCGCCGGGGCGTTCTCCTCGGCGGCCGGCAGCGCCACCCAGAGCTGGAAACCCACCGCCGACGCGCCGCCCACCGGCATGCCGTCGTGCCAGACGCCGTTGCCGGCGCGCATCCACTCCACTCCGCCGCTGGGCAGGGTGCCGTGCTTGCCGGTGCTGTCTTCGTAGCCCACCTCGCCCTCCATCAGGTAGGTCAGCGTGGCGATACCCGAATGCGGATGCATGCCCATCGGCGCCCCGCCAATCGTCGGCTTGACGGTGAACAGGTCCAGGAACACGAACGGCTTGACCAGCTGGCCCAGGTCGCCCGGGCTCATCAGCCGGGTGATCGGGCCGCGGCGGGTGCCGCTGGTACGGAACACCACCGGGCGCGGCCGGGCGATGGACGGCACGGTCGGCGCGCCCTGCGACAGAGGATCGGCGTGGAAGGAGGCCAGTTGTGCGTTCATGTCGGTTCCCCTCGGGGTGTTGGTGGAGCGGTCTGCTCCGGTGAGGGAAAGACTAGGCGCCGCCGCATTGATCGACTAGACGGAAGATTTGGAGTGGAGTCGTCCACTATTCGAAGTAATCGACTGGTTGCTGGCAGTGGCCAACCGGCTTGGCGCTGGGAAGCCCGGATTGCAGCGCGTGTTGCATCGCTGCCTGCTGCGCGTCGCAAACGTGTGCATCCATTCGCACTGCAAAGGGTTTCTTGCGACTGGTCACGGGCTGTCATCGCAGCGTGCTGATCGCGGTATGGCACTCCGGAATGCACGGCAGGAAAGCGTATGCATGGGTTCGAGTGCGAAGCGGTTCCATGACGGCGGATCGCTGATTGCGGCCTGGCGCCAACCGGGTGCATTGCAGCCAAGCACGCGTATCTGCTCGAATTGCCGGGGATTGGTCGCCGCTGATTGCTGATCGCACATCGCACTACCGGAGCACAGCAGCAAAGCAGGTGCATCCGCTCGCAGCGCGAAGGGGTTCCAGCGATGCTAGTCGCCGATCACCGCACGCTCGCCCTCACTGACTTGCGACAGCAGTACACGCTGCTGAGCTCCAAGGCGTCTGTAAGCGAGGCATCCCATTTGCACCGTGGATTATGCCCTGTGCGATGAAAAACCCACCTAACAGCACGCATCAACGCCTCACTGCCAGACACTGGCGGCAGCGCCCCGCACGCCGGGGAGACATGGACCCACGGCAGAGATTTCAGAAAAGCGTTGACAGGCATTGAATCAAGTGTAATTGTGTCGCCAACACATCAACTTGACCGCCATGACCACCAGTACCCGCTTCGTCGTCGCAACCCATCTCCTGACCGCCCTGGCGGTCGTGGGCGGCAAGCCGATGCGCTCGGAAGACCTGGCTTACAGCGCCAACACCGGCGCGGTGGTGGTCCGCGGTCTGCTCTCGCGGCTGACGGCTGCCGGGCTGACCACCTCGCAGCTCGGTGCCGGCGGTGGCGCGCTGCTGGCCAAGCCGGCCGAGCAGATCACCCTGCTGGACATCTACCGTGCGGTGGAGAACACCGAGCTGTTTGCGGTGCACCGCACCCCGCCGTGCGAAAACTGCGCGGTGGGCGGCCACATCCTGCCGGCCCTGCAGCCGGTGCTGCAACGCGCGCAGCAGGCAATGGAAGCGCAACTGGCCGCCGTCAGCGTGGCCCAGCTCGCGACCGACGTGGCCCGGCTGGGCAAGTTCACCCTACCGCTGGAACAGTAGTCCAATCCCACCCCTTCATTTCACTTTAAATGTCGTCATGTCGACGACATACATTAGGAGAGTCACCATGAGCATTGGCATCATCGGCGCAGGCGCCATCGGCAGTGGTTTCGCACGCATCCTGGCCAGCAAGCACATCCCGGCCATGATTTCCAACAGCCGCGGCCCGGACTCGCTGCAGGCATTGGCGGCCGAACTCGGCCCCTCGATCACCCCGGCCACTGCCCATCAGGCCGCCCAGGCCGACATCGTGCTGGTGGCGGTGCGCTGGCACAGCCTGTCCGCCGCTCTGGCTGGCTTGCCCGACTGGAACGGCCGCATCGTCATCGATGCCAACAACGCGCTGATGGACGTGGCACCCGATTCGCCGGACGCCACCGACCCGTCCAACCCGCTCGGCGGCTATGGGCTGAAGGCGATCGATCTCGGCGGCCGGCCCTCCAGCGTGGTGTTCTCCGAGCTGGTCCCGGGCGCCCGCGTGGTCAAGGCGTTCAACCACCTGGACGCGCAGCTGCTGGCCAAGCTCGACGTCGCCGAAGGCAAACGCGCGTTCTTCCTGGCTGGCGACGATGCCGATGCCAAGGCGCAGGTCGCCGCGCTGATCACGCAGCTGGACCTGGCCAGCGTCGACCTGGGCGGCCTGGCCAGCGGCGGCAGCTTGTTCGACCTGCCGTTTGGCCCGCTGTCGGTGGCCAGCTTCGTCAAGCTCTGAGTTGGAAGGCTGGCAGCGGCAGTGCGACGGTGGCAACTTGCAACCGTCGCGGCTGCGGAAGTCACAGCCACGCCATCGCCGCAGCTCTCTGTGGCACCGCACGTCTGCGTGGTGCCGCGATAAGGCAACCCCTCCATCTGGCCCGGGTCGAGCAGTGCTCGGCGCCAAGCCATATGCGATGGGCATTGCGGTGGCTGCGTTGCAGCCGGAACTGATGAGTAGTGGAGTTGCGGTTGCTGATACGGTTGTTGCCGGTGCCGTTGGTTGCTGTCGCCGGTATCGATGCGGTTGCTCGTGCATCACTGCCTTCGGCAGTCAGCGTCCTGTTTCGTCTCGATCCTGACGCTTGGACCGGCGACATGCGCACCAGACCTTCAAAACCAGCTCGCTGAGCGACGCACCAGGCGTTGGGCGTCCCGGGCGTAGGAGCTTGGCTTTCGGCCTGACCAAACGCTGCGCACTGGTTGGCGGCCTACTCCTGCAAACCGATGCCCCAACCAGCGCGCGACATCCGCTCAGCGATTCGCTACACGCGTCGCAAGCACCGGCGTCTTCATCCGATCCCCACAGCGCGGCCTTCACGCTTGCGGCCATTCTTCCCGCTGGAGATCGCCATGGTCCGCACCCTCGCCCCGCTTGCCGCCGTCCTGCTGCTGTCGGCATGCAGCACCAACCAGGTTGCGCAGGTGCAGCCGATCGATGGCGTGATCTCCGGCCAGTGCCATACCGACAAGGTGCGCGGCGCCGTTGGTTTGGCCGCCGCGGCGCAGACCGTAGAACGCGCCCGCGTGGATAGCGACAGCCTGCAGGTCAGCGTGCGCCGTGGCGAGCGCAGCACCGGCGGCACCACTGCCAGCGGCCTGGCCGACCCGGCCCAAGGCGCAAGCGAAACCGGCGGCGATCACCTCACCATCGAGACCGGCCCGAACGACAACATCACCGCCATCTATTGCGGCTGAGCAGTCCCGCACGCGCTTCGGCGCGCCATCGCCGCATGGCGTCTCGCCAGCGCGGCGCATTCGCATACGTCTGCTGGGCGCCGATGGCATTGGATAAAGCCATGCGGCACAACGCGCGGACCATACGCATCGCGCATCGGTCCGAATGCCTTGAAGCCACGCCGATGCGCGCAGGTTGCGGCCCTGCAGTTCGCCTGATGCCGATACGTTGAAGTGCTCTCCAAACGACCGTCGCGCACAGCAACGCTGTGCCACACGATCCGACAGGCGAAAATTGGCGCAGCGCCAGCGAGGCTGGGCGGCTGCATCAGCAAGCAGCAGCATCCGCATGCGCGCAAGACGGCGTGTCGCCCAACATGAGCAAGTTCTGGCTGCGAGCCGTTGTGGCAGCCGCTTGGCTCTTCCCGGTGTCTCCGGCAGCCACCCGATCCTTACCGATGGTCCCGACCGTTGCCGGTCGCTGATGCGTCGCGCCGACATGCAAAGCCACGCAATGCCTATGCACATGCGACGGTGCGGCGTTGCCGGCGGAGCTGTCGTCCAACTGGCGGCACCTGTCTTCTGCTTGCCATCCACACTGCACATCCTTTTATGACCGAGCGTTCGCATCGCCCCGCAGTGCCCGTTGCCGCTCGCTCTGAAGCCCTGTCAGCAACCGCGCACAGGAAGCGCCGTGACCAATGCGCGGATGCATTTCGCGACGTTGCTAATCTATAAAGACATCGCGCGCGCACTGAACGCACGCACCACCGCGAACACCCGTCCAGCCACAAACGGTTGAAAACATCCCGCCGCCCGCGACAGACTGCCGGCGGACTCATCCTTGCGGGGATGCCTTGCGTGGCGTGCTGGCACACTGCATCCACAAGGTAGGCGGCAGGTGCCTGAGCCAGACTCTGCAACCGGGTGTGAGGATTGATGGCGCGTTCGTACAGGACTTCATTTTTTC
The DNA here is from genome assembly GCF_030208825.1 of Xanthomonas sp. LMC-A-07. Lineage (NCBI taxonomy): Bacteria > Pseudomonadati > Pseudomonadota > Gammaproteobacteria > Lysobacterales > Lysobacteraceae > Xanthomonas > Xanthomonas sp. LMC-A-07. The sequence goes on along the minus strand of NZ_JARVTF010000005.1, from coordinate 596,989 downwards.
GCGAATGGATCACTGCGCCCGCATCGGTTGCGGCGATCCTTCCCTCTGGGCGCGCGCTGGCCGCGGTGATCACCTCCGAGCTCTCGCATAATACCGAGCGGGTGCTCGAACTCGGCCCCGGCACCGGTGTGTTCACCGAAGCGATGCTCGACAGGGGCGTGCAGGAAAACAATCTGGTGCTGCTGGAGTACAACGCGGCGTTTTCCGCATTGCTCAAACAGCGATTCCCCCGCGCCAACCTGCTGCAGATGGATGTGACCGGCTTGGAAGCACTGCCGCGCATCGACGGCGGGCGCGTGGATGCGGTGATCTGTGGCCTGGGCTTGCTGACCATGCCCATGCACCAGGTGGCGGCGATCGTGCGCGGTGCCTTCCTGCATCTCAAGGATGATGGCCGGATGTATCTGTTTACCTACGGATTGAAGTGCTCGGTGCCCGACTGCATTCTCGACCAGCTCGATCTGGAAGCGGTCAAGATCGGGCGCACGTATCGCAACCTGCCGCCGGCGACTACCTACCGCCTGCAGCGCCGTTCGTACGCCTGCTGATTCGCGCAATCCGGTCGCGCACCGCGCACACAACAGGTCGCGCGACAAACGCACAAGGCACCTGCCGAAGCGATGCACACCGCCATTGCCTCGGCACCACGCCAGGACACGCACCGCATCACGCCGCCTTGCGTGCGCCCACCTTCGCCGTCGTCGGCCGCTTGATGGCACGCTTGCTCGCGCGCTTGGCTGGCTTGACCGATGTGGCCGAAGACTTTGCGGCTTTCACCACCTTGCGCACCTTGGCGCGCGAGGCGCTCAAGAACCGCAGCGTGGCCGCTTCCCATTGCCGTTCGCCGCGCACACCGGTGGCCAGGGTCTGCAACTCACCGGCGCGCCAGCCTTCGAACACGCAGGGGTCGATGTAAGCCTTGCGGCAGACCGACGGCGTGTTGCCCAGTGCATCGGCCACCTCGCGAATGACATCGTTCTGCACCTGCTTGAGCGCCCGCTCGCTGCTGCGCTCGGGCAAGGGCAGCCGCGCCAGGCGCTGCAATGCCGCCAGCGTGCCGCCCCAGGTGCGGAAGTCCTTTGCGGTGAAGTCCTCGCCCATCGCCTCGCGCAGATAGTCGTTGACCTCGCCCGAATCCACCGGCTGCAGCTGGCCGTCATCGTCCTTGTACTGAAACAACGACTGCCCCGGCAGCTGCTGACATTCGCGGATCAGTTTGACCAGGTGCTTGTCGTCGACCTCGATCTCATGTTCCTGGCCACTCTTGCCGCGGAACTTGAGCCGCGCGCGGCCGCCTTTCAGAAACTCCATGTGCCGGTTGCGCAGCGTGGTCAGCCCGTAGGAGCGGTTACTGCGCGCATATTCGGCATTGCCCACACGCACCAGCGTGTCGGCCAGCAACGCCACCACGATGGCCAGTACCTTTTCGCGCGGGAAGCCCGGCAGCAGCAGATCGCGGCGCAGCCGGCGGCGCAACTTCGGCAGTGCTTCGCCGAAGGCGATCACGCGCTCGAACTTGCCTTCGCCCCGCACCTGCGCCCAATCGGCGTGGTAGCGGTACTGCTTGCGCCGGCGTGCATCGCGGCCGGTGGCCTGCAGATGGCCGTTGGGCTTGGCGCAGATCCACACCTCGGTATACGCCGGCGGAATGGCCAACGCGCGGATCCGCTGCAGGGTGTCGGCATCGGTCACCCGCTGCCCGTCCGCGTCCCGGTAGCTGAAGCTCTTGCCAGCCTTGCGGCGGCTGATGCCGGGCTGCTGGTCGTTGACATAGACCAGGCCGGCCGCACGCGCGGTGGCCTTGGCCTGGGCCACCGCAGCAGCGGTGGTGACGGCGGCGGTGGCGGCCACCGCAGTGGTGGCGACGGTGGCCAGCTTGCCTGCGGTGCTGGCAGCGACGGCGGCATTGCGAAGAACACGGTTGGCTTTCATTGCGCACACATCGGAAGGCTGGCGCCGATTGTTGGGCCGGGCCGGACTAGGCCGCGTCAACGTCATGGCAACGCAGCGTGCGCAAGCAATGCCTGCGGCGGCGTTTGTGCTTATGCTTGGGCCATCCCCCTGTGCTGGAGTCATCGATGAGGTTTGTCCTGCCTACCGCCCGCCTGGCCTGCACGCTGGTTGTGCTGGCCGCACTCAGCGCCTGTAACAAGCCGCAACCGGACGAGCAGGAAGCCGTCTCCGCCAAGGCGCAGCAAGCCGCCGAACAAGCCTCCGCCCCGGCACCGGCTGCCGCACCGGACGCACCGCCCATCGGCACCTGCGATGCCACTCAAGTGCAATCGCTGGTGGGCCAGCCCTTGACCGAAACCGTGAGCGAACAAGCCCGCAACGACGCCGGTGCCAAGGCGGTGCGTGTGCTCAAACCCGGCCAGATGACCACGATGGAGTTCAACGGCGAACGGCTCAATCTTGAAGTGGACGCCAAGAACATGATCACCTCGGTCCGCTGCGGCTGAGCACGCAGCAGGCCTGGCGCTCCCATCGGGCGCCAAGCCTGCTGGCACAAGGGATTCAGGCCGCTCTCGTTGCAGCTGTAACGGTGTATTGCGGCACCGCATCAACTGTGTTTTAGTCGATGATCCGGTGATCTCTTGCACCGCTCCATGGTCGAGCGGTGCAACGTCGTCGCCGTTTTCCCGGATCGCAAAGAGGCAGACATGGCCCCCCGCACTCGCCAAGGGCTCGACGACTACGGTCTCTACAACAGCGCGCGCGACGAACGCGACGCCTGTGGTTTTGGCATGGTCGCGCAGTTGGACGACCAGCCTTCCCGTTCGCTGGTCGATACCGCGATCGCTGCGCTGTCGCGCATGACCCACCGTGGCGGCGTGGCCGCCGACGGACTCACCGGCGATGGCTGCGGCCTGCTGATCCGCAAACCCGACGCCTTCCTGCGCGGGCTGGCCCGCGACGCCGGTATCACGCTGGGCACGCGCTATGCGGCCGGCGTGGTGTTCCTGCCGCTGGACGAGGCCGATGCGGCGCGCTGTCGCAGCGAACTGGAAACCCAGCTGCAGATTGCCGGCGTGCAGTTCCGCGGCTGGCGCGTGGTGCCCACCGATGACAGCGTGTGCGGCCAGCTGGCCCGCGACACCCTGCCGCGCATCGAGCAAGTGTTTGTTGATGCCGGCGCCGAGCAGACCGAAGACGGCTTCACCCTGGCGCTGTTTCTGGCGCGCCGCCGCGCCGAGCAGGCCTTGCGCGAGGTGGACAACTTCTACGTCACCACGCTGTCGCCCAATGGCATCAGCTACAAGGGCATGGTGCTGCCGGACAAGCTGAGCACGTTCTACCCGGACCTGCAGCGCAGCGATCTGTCGTCCAGCGCGATTGTCTTTCACCAACGTTTTTCCACCAACACGCTGCCGCGCTGGCCGCTGGCGCATCCGTTCCGCCTGCTCGCCCACAACGGCGAGATCAACACCATCGAAGGCAACCGGCGCTGGGCGCAGGCGCGTAGCAAGGTGTGGCAGACGCCGCGCTTTGACATCGCCGAGTTCGACCCGGTGATCTCCATGCATGGCTCCGATTCGCAGAGCCTGGACAACATGCTGGAGCTGCTGATCGCCGGTGGCATGGACCTGCTGCAGGCGCTGCGCATCCTGGTGCCGCCGGCGACCCAGTCGCTGGAGTTCAAGGACGCCGATCTGGCCGCGTTCTACGAGTTCTACGGCCTCAACACCGAGCCGTGGGACGGCCCGGCCGGCATCGTGGCCTGCGACAGCCGTTACGCGGCCTGCATGCTCGACCGCAACGGCCTGCGTCCGGCGCGCTGGATGCTGACCTCCGACCGCCATTTCCTGGTGGCCTCCGAGGCGGGCGTGTGGGAATTGCCGGCCGAGCGCATCACCCGCAAGGGCAAGCTGGGCCCGGGCGAGATGATGGCGATCGATCTCAAGCGCGGCGATCTGCTCGATTCCGATGCCATCGACCGCATCAACCGTGCGCGTGCGCCCTACAAGCAATGGCTGCAGCAGGGCGTGACTTACCTGCAGACCGAGTTGATCGACCCCTCGCTGGTGGAAGAACCCTTCAGCGAGCAGACCCTGCGCAGCTACCACAAGCTGTTCCAGCTCAGCACCGAGGAAGTGGAGCAGATCCTGCGACCGCTGGCCGAGACCGAGCAGGAAGCCACCGGCTCGATGGGCGACGACACCCCGATGGCGGTGCTCAGCCGCCAGACCCGGCCGCTGTACGACTACTTCCGCCAGGCGTTCGCGCAGGTCACCAACCCGCCGATCGACCCGCTGCGCGAAGGCATCGCGATGTCGCTCACCACCCAGCTCGGCAAGGAGACCAACATCTTCCATGCCGGCGCGGAGACGGTGAACCACGTCATCCTGAATTCGCCGGTGCTCAGCCAGCGCAAGCTGCGCCAGCTGCTGAAGATGGAGCAGTACGTTGCGCGCAATCGCCTGATCGACCTGTCCTATAGCGTGGAAGAAGGCCTGAAGGCCGGCCTGGAACGCATCTGCCAGGAAGTGGAAGCCGCCGCCCGCGATGGCGCGGTGATGCTGCTGCTGTCCGACCGCTACCCGGTGCCGGACCGCCCGATGGCGCATGCGTTGCTGGCCACCGGCGCGGTGCATCACCACCTGTGCAAGGTGGGCCTGCGCTGCGACGTCAACCTGATCATCGAAACCGGCACCGCGCGCGACCCGCACCACATGGCCTGCCTGCTCGGCTTCGGCGCCACCGCGGTGTACCCGTACCTGGCCTACCAGACCCTGTTCGACCTGGGCCGGCGCGGCATCCTGCAACTGAGCAAGGGCGGCGAGCAGTCGCAGATCGGCCGCCGTTACCGCAAGGGCATCTACAAGGGCCTGTCCAAGATCATCTCCAAGATGGGCATCTGCACCATCGCCAGTTACCGCGGCGCGCAGTTGTTCGAGATCGTCGGGCTGGACCCGGACGTGGTGGAGCTGTGCTTTGCCGAAACGCCGGCGCGCATCGGCGGGGTAAGCCTGTCGCGGCTGGACACCGAAACACGCGAGCTCACCGCACGCGCCTGGAACGACCAGCTCAAGCCGGAAGTGGGCGGCCTGCTCAAGTATGTGCACGGCGGCGAATACCACATGTACAACCCGGACGTGGTCATGACGCTGCAGCGCGCCACCCGCACCGGCGATGCCAGCGATTGGCAGAAGTACGTGGATGCGGTGCATTCGCGCCCGGCCTCCACGCTGCGCGATCTGGTGCAGCTCAAGCGCGCCGACACCCCCACGCCGCTGGACGAAGTCGCCCCGGCCGCCGATGTGCTGCGCCGGTTCGACACCGCCGCGATCAGCCTGGGCGCGTTGTCGCCGGAAGCGCACGAAGCACTCGCCATTGCGATGAACCGCCTGGGCGGGCGCAGCAATTCCGGCGAAGGCGGCGAAGACCCGGCCCGCTACGGCACCGAGAAGCGCTCCAAGATCAAGCAGGTGGCCTCCGGCCGTTTCGGCGTGACCCCGGAATATCTGGTCAACGCCGAGGTGCTGCAGATCAAGGTCGCCCAGGGCGCCAAGCCCGGCGAAGGCGGCCAGCTGCCCGGCCACAAGGTCAACGAACTGATCGCCCGGCTGCGCTACGCCAAGCCCGGCATCGGCCTGATCAGCCCGCCGCCGCATCACGACATCTATTCGATCGAAGACCTGGCCCAGCTGATCTACGACCTCAAGCAGGTCAACCCGACCGCACTGGTGTCGGTGAAGCTGGTGGCGCATGCCGGCGTCGGCACCATTGCCGCCGGCGTGGTCAAGGCCGGCGCCGATCTGATCACCGTGTCCGGCCATGACGGCGGCACCGGCGCCAGCCCGGTCAGCTCGATCCGCTATGCCGGCGTGCCGTGGGAGCTGGGCGTCGCCGAGTCGCACCAGGCGCTGGTGGCCAACGACCTGCGCGATCGCACCATCCTGCAGACCGACGGCGGCCTGAAGACCGGCCTGGACGTGGTCAAGGCCGCGTTGCTGGGCGCCGACAGCTTCGGCTTCGGCACCGCGCCGATGATCGTGCTGGGCTGCAAGTACCTGCGCATCTGCCACCTCAACAACTGCGCCACCGGCGTGGCCACGCAGGACGAGCGCCTGCGCGCGAACTACTTCACCGGCCTGCCCGAACGCGTGGAGCATTTCTTCCGCCTGCTGGCCGAAGAAGTGCGCCAGTGGTTGTCGTACCTGGGCGTGCGTTCGCTGGACGAGATCGTTGGCCGCACCGACCTGCTGGAACAGCTCGAGGTCTCGCCGCGTCCGGGCGTCAAGGTCGATCTGTCACGCCTGCTCACCCATGCGCAGTACGACGGCAGCCATTGCGCGGCCCAGCGCCTGTACGAATCGCCGGACAGCCTGGCCACGCAGATGGACGGCCTGCTGGCCGATGCGATCGCCAACAAGACCGGCGGCGACCATCGCTTCCTGATCCACAACACCGACCGTTCGATCGGCGCGCGTCTGTCCGGCACCATTGCGCGGGCGCACGGCAACCACGGCATGAGCGATGCGCCGTTGAACCTGCGCTTCCGCGGCACCGCTGGGCAAAGCTTCGGCGCGTTCAACGCCGGTGGCCTGCAGCTGGAGCTGGAAGGCGAAGCCAACGACTACGTCGGCAAGGGCATGGCCGGCGGCCGGCTGGTGGTGCGCCCACCACGCGGCGCACGCTTTGAAGCGCGCAACACGCCGATCGTGGGCAACACCTGCCTGTATGGCGCCACCGGCGGCGAGCTGTTCGCAGCCGGCCGCGCGGGCGAACGTTTTGCGGTGCGTAATTCCGGCGCACTGGCGGTGGTGGAAGGCGCCGGCGATCACTGCTGCGAATACATGACCGACGGCGTGGTGCTGGTGCTAGGCAAGGTGGGCCTGAACTTCGGCGCCGGCTTCACTGGCGGCCTGGCCTATGTGCTGGATATCGAACGCGACTTCGTGGACCGCTACAACCACGAGCTGATCGACATCCACCGCGTCTCCGCCGAAGGCTTCGAGAACCATCGCCAGCACCTGCACACCCTGATCAGCCGCCACCGCGAGCTGACCGGCAGCATCTGGGCGCAGCAGATCCTCGACGAGTTCCGCGACTACATCGGCAAGTTCTGGCTGGTCAAACCCAAGGCCGCCAGCATTGAGTCGTTGACCGAGTCGCTGCGGCGCGCCGCCTGATGGCGGCACGGCGCAGCGACGGGATTGGAGATTTGGGATTTGGGATTCGCTCGATCCCTGCGACCTGCCGTCGCATTGGCGAATTCCGATTCCCGGATCTCCATCCCCTGCGCTCAAGCGTCGAGATGCTTTGTTCAAGGTTCGCACTGCGTCAGAGCCAGGTCGCCCGCTCTAGCGAATCCCCAATCCCAACTCCCGAATCCCAGCCCCTATGAGCCGCAAGCAAGCCTTCCAATTCCTTGACCTGCCGCGGACCATGCCCACGCGCATCCCGGTGGAGCTGCGTACGTCCGGTGACTGGGGCGAGTTGTACGGCAAGTTCGACAAGGCCGACGCGCAGTACCAGTCCGGCCGCTGTCTGGACTGCGGCAACCCGTATTGCAGCTGGAAGTGCCCGGTGCACAACGCCATTCCGCAGTGGCTGCAGCTGGTGCAGGAAGATCGCATCATCGAGGCCGCCGCGCTGTGCCATTCCACCAATCCGCTGCCGGAAGTGTGCGGGCGCGTGTGTCCGCAGGACCGCCTGTGCGAAGGCAGCTGCACGCTGGAGGAATTCGGCGCGGTCACCATCGGCGCGGTGGAAAAGTACATCGTCGATACCGCCTTCAGCATGGGCTGGCGCCCGGACCTGGGCAACGTGCAGCCCAGCGGCCACCGCGTGGCCGTGGTCGGCGCCGGCCCGGCAGGCCTGTCCTGCGCGGACCGCCTGGTGCGCGCCGGCATCGAAGCGGTGGTGTATGACCGCTACGAACAGATCGGCGGGCTGCTGCAGTTCGGCATTCCCAGCTTCAAGCTGGACAAGTCGGTGATCGGCAAGCGCCGCGAGATCCTGGAAGGCATGGGCGTGCAGTTCCGCCTGGGTGTGGAGATCGGCAAGGACGTCAGCATCGAACAGTTGCTCTGCGAATACGACGCCGTGTTCCTGGGCACCGGCGCGTACCGCTACACCGACGGCGGGCTGGACGGCCAGGATCTGAAGAACGTGCTGCCGGCGTTGCCGTTTCTGGTGCAGAACAGCCGCATCGTCAGCGGCAACGACCCGCACGGCCGGCCGATCGCCGGCTGGGAAGACCAGATCGCCCTGCCCGACCTCAACGGCAAGCGCGTGGTGGTACTGGGCGGCGGCGACACCGGCATGGACTGCGTGCGCAGCGCCATCCGCCTGGGCGCGGCCAAAGTCACCTGTGCCTACCGCCGCGACGAATCCAGCATGCCCGGCTCGGCGCGCGAAGTGGCCAACGCGCGCGAAGAAGGCGTGCGCTTCCTGTTCAACCGCCAGCCGCTGTCGATCGAATCCGGCGCCGACGACGAAGCCATCGGCGTGACCGTGGTGGAAACCAAACTCGGCGAGCCCGACGCCAGCGGCCGCCGCAACGCGGTGCCGGTGGAGGGCAGCGAATCCCTGCTGGAAGCGGACGTGGTGATCATTGCTTTCGGCTTCTCGCCGACGGTGCCGGAGTGGCTGTCTGCGCAAGGCGTGGAAGCCGGCAGCAACGGTCGCATCGTGGCGCCATCCGACGACAACGGCCGCCTGCCCTACCAGACCAGCAACCCGCGCCTGTTCGCCGGTGGCGACTGCGTACGCGGCGCCGACCTGGTGGTCACCGCCGTCGCCGAAGGCCGCGACGCGGCCGGCAGCATCGTGCAGCTGCTGGGTGTGAAAGCGCAGGTCAAGGAGCCGGCTGCGGCGTGAGGATGCTAGGCCGCATGCTCAGGTCACTCGTTGCCGGTTTGCTGATCTTGACTGCCGGTAGCGTGGCTGCGGCGCAGACCGCCATATGCCAGGAATCGGACAAACTGCGTCTTGATGGCTTACCTCTTTCCATCGTGCAGATGGAAGAGATTGGTCTCAAGTACGCGGCGGCAAATAAGAAGGCGCCTCAGGTGCCATTTGCTTACGGCAACAAAGATTGGCTGTGGCTCAAGAAGCAGTACCGCTCCGGCGATTACTTCATGGCTTATGAGCAACTTTGGCCTGCAAGTGGGAAGCGGTTTGCCTGGGGTTATGCGCTTGTTCGAGGGAAATGTGTGCTGGGCGTGCTGAGCACTCAAGTCTCATAGGCCCAACAAATCTTCTGATCCACGCACGTTCGCGGCTCAGTTTGTTTCGGGCGGTTTCTACTCCGCGCTGCAATCCCTGGGTCGCTGGGTCGCGGGGTCGCTGGTGTGGATAATGCCCGTGACGATTCGTCCGGCCGACCCAGCTTCGCGGGTTGGCTCAACTCAGCTGCTATGCCACGAGATCAACACGCTTTATGCGCAAATTCCTGAAGTACGCTACGTTGTCCTTCATGGAGTTTTGCACGCTTTTTGTCATTTTTGGCGTCGGTAGAGGCGTGGTAACAGGCTGGAAGAAATCAGCGGCAGATCGCCAGTCAGCAGCAGGTATGCCACGCGATATTTGGCTTGCGCGATTCAAGTCGGTCGCGTTATCCGCCTTATGTACGGATTCTCCTTTGCAACGGTCTTTGAATGGAAGCCACAAGGAGTGTCTTGTCGCCTTCGAGCCGCTGTTTGAGCACTGCGCTACCAGTAAGCTGATCGTGATTCCCGCCGTGATCGCTTCGCGCGAAGACGCGCAAAGGTATGGGTCGCTGATTGGCGAGTGCATCGCAGCCAACCATTTTGGCGGCAGCTATCTAGAGGCGTTCAACCGCTCATTGCAAATGACCAAACAACCCTAGCCAATGAAAGCCTCACGACGTTGCGAAGCGCAGTGATGACATTGGGCGTTAGACCAGCATGGACATTATGTCGCTAAATTCCGTTTGGTTCTTCGGGGCGGCATTGCCACCGATTATTTGGGCCGCATATCGATTTTTCTGGAGCAGGTATGCACGGCCCAAGGCCCGTTCTCGTGTCGTTCTCGGAGCCGTCCTGGCATTTTCCCTTGGGGCAACACCAGCATTACTGGTCTGGGAAGCTTTGGTGACTGGTACGGTCTCGTGTCGCCGCTGTAGTGACGGTTTTTTCTCGGTTTACGACGCGCCGTTTGGTTATTGGCTTAATGTTGCCATTCTTTATCTCGTCGCAATCGCATTCTTGTCTGGCCTGGTGTTCAGTATCTCTTTCCTCGCCCGCGGGTCGCGGCATTCTGACAAGAATCCGTCCAATCATTAGGCCGAAAAAAAATAGTCCGCTGCGCATAAAGGTTGGGACGTCAACCCTTTTTCATGGCCGATAGCCGCGCCAGTGACACAACGCACCCGGCCACCGCTTGCGTCATACAAAACAACGCAAGCGGTGACTTCACAGCCTGACGCAATAACCGATCAGGCCGCCTTGGCCAGCGTGTCCATATCGATTACGAAGCGGTACTTCACGTCGCCCTTGAGCATGCGCTCGTAGGCCTCGTTGATCTGGTCGGCGCGGATGGTTTCGATGTCGGAGACGATGTTGTGCTTGGCGCAGAAATCGAGCATTTCCTGGGTCTGGCGGATGCCGCCGATCAGCGAACCGGCCAGCGTGCGGCGCTTCATCACCAGGTTGAACACCGCCGGTGACGGATGCGAATGTTCGGGCACGCCCACCAGCACCATCGCGCCGTCGCGCTTGAGCGCATTGAGGAACGGGTCCAGGTTGTGCGGCGCAGCCACGGTGTTGAGGATGAAGTCCAGGGTGTTGTACTGCGCCGCCATCTGCGCCTCGTCCTTGGAAATCACCACTTCGCTGGCGCCCAGGCGCAGCGCGTCGGCGCGCTTGCTTTCAGAGGTGGTGAACAGCACCACGGTGGCGCCCATGGCCTTGGCGATCTTCACCGCCATGTGGCCCAGGCCACCCAGGCCGACCACGCCCACCTTCTGCCCGGGGCCAACCTTCCAATGCGCCAGTGGCGAATAGGTGGTGATGCCGGCGCACAACAACGGGGCCACGGCGGCCAGGTTGTCGCTGTGGGAAATGTGCAGCACATATTTCTGGTCCACCACGATATGGTCGGAGTACCCGCCATAGGTGTTCTCGCCACCGCCAAACATCGGGCCGTTATAGGTGCCGGTGAAGCCCTGTTCGCAATATTGCTCCTCGCCTTCCTGGCAGGAGGCGCAGCTGCGGCAGCTGTCGACCATGCAACCCACACCGGCCAGGTCACCGACCTTGAAGTTGGTCACGGCGCTGCCGACGGCAGTGACGCGGCCCACGATCTCGTGGCCCGGCACCGAGGGATACACCGTGTTGTGCCATTCGTTGCGGGCGGTGTGCAGGTCCGAGTGGCACACACCGCAGTAGGCGATGTCGATCTGCACATCGTCGGGACCGGGCGCGCGACGTTCGAAGACGAACGGCGCCAGCGGCTGGTCGGCGGTTTGGGCGGCGTAGGCGTGGGCTTTGCTCATGGGGATACTCCAGGGGACGGAAACGCCGCCCGCGCAGGGCGCAGACAGCAAAAAAGTAGGTGCGTTAGCTTAGGACACCGCTCCGTCGCACTCCTGCGACAGTGCGTCTTGCCAGTCGGCTTGCGAACTCGACCGTGGAGCCAACATGGCGCTTTGGACGTTCGCGCATCATCAAATCAGCGTTGCCCGCGTGAATGGCGCGCTAACGCCGGGGCCCCTAGGCTGACCATCGATGGTGTGGCGCTGCACCATCCTCGCTGGCCGTGCCCTCCCCCTGCGGCCGCCTACGTCGACTGCCGAAGGAGGCTCCCCATGTTCCCATCTTCCCCCCGCTCCACCCGCACCCACGCTGCCGCACTGGCGCTGGCCCTGCTCGCCACGTTGCCGTTGGCGCATGCCAAGGAGGCAGACAACGCCCGCGGCGGATTGAAGTACGTAGGCGTCAACATCTCCGGCGCCGAGTTCAACTCGCGCAAGAAGCCCGGCACGCTCTACAAGGACTACACCTACCCGGCGGCTGCGGATTTCAGCTATTTCGCCAGCAAGGGTATGAACACCATTCGCTTGCCGTTCCTGTGGGAACGCCTGCAGCCAACCCTCAATGGCGAGCTGGATGCGGCGCAACTGGCGTTGATCAAGAAATCCGTGGCCGCCGCCAAGGCCAACAAGCAGTTCCTGATCCTGGACCTGCACAACTACGCCAAGTACAACGGCAAGCGCATCGGCACCGACGAGGTGCCGCCTGCAGCACTGGCCGATCTGTGGCGCCGCCTGGCGCTGGAGTTCAAGGACGACAAGCAGGTGATCTTCGGGCTGATGAACGAGCCCAATGGCATCTCCTCCACCGACTGGGCCGCGGCCGCACAAGCGGCGATCAACACCATCCGCAAGACCGGCGCGAACAATTTGATTCTGGTGCCTGGCACGGCCTACACCGGCGCGCACAGCTGGCGCAGCACCAGCTACGGCGTCTCCAATGCCAAGGCCCTGCAGATTCTCAAGGACCCGGGCAACAATCTGGCCTTCGAAGCGCATCAATACCTGGACGGCGACTACAGCGGCACCAAGCCCGAATGCACCAGTGCCACGGTGGGTGCAGACAAGTTGCGCGGCTTTACCGACTGGCTGCGCGAGAACAAGCAGAAAGGCTTCCTGGGCGAGTTCGGCACAGCCAACAATGCGGTCTGCAACGACGCGCTGAAAGGCATGCTGAGCTACATGGAAAAGAACAGCGACGTGTGGCTGGGCTGGACCTGGTGGGCAGCCGGCGCGTGGTGGAAGCCGGATTACCCGTTCAATGTGCAGCCGGGCAAGGACGGCAGCGAGAAGCCGCAGATGTCGATCCTGAGCGAGCACGCGCGCCGCGCCGGCAAGTAAGCGCCCCAAGCACCATGTAGCGAGCAAACGCCAGGCAGGCGCATGCACGGAGCCGTTCGCGTGGACACACAGTCCATACCGATGCATCTCCACGCTCGCGCCTGCCTGGCGTCTGCGTCTCTGCTTGCTGGCCGCTTTAGCGCAGCCGAATGCCAACGCCGCACGTGCGACGTTGGAGGTGTCTGTCACCTGGCGCGCCGTTTGTGCGGCGTGTATGTAGAGCTGCCACGTGCGCGTGCAACGGCTCACAACCACATAGGCAAACGTAATCACGCGGGCGCACCACGGTCGTTGCGGTGTGGCTGCCCGTGCTGCAGTGATCCCGGCATGCCGTGTTTTTAGCCAGGCAGTTTTTTCGCCACAGGTCTCTTGGCCGACGCGCCACGCGCGCCGTTGCAAGCTGCGCGCATGCTTCCATACATGGGCATGACAAAGTGCCTCTGTCGCGGATGCGTCGACCAGATCCTGCCGTCACTGCGAAACACCGCACAGCTTGGAAGAGTGATACCTCGCATCTGTAGTTTCAGCGTGCCGTTGCGCCTAGGGTAGAGACAGATGCGCTGTTGGCCGCGTCGCGCGGCATGACGTTGCGGGCAGCGTATCTCCCCCGCAACTGCAAGGAACACCCCATGTCTGCCTCCCCCTCCTGGCCACGCCAGCTGCTGCGCTGCGCGTTGATCATGCTGTGCATCGCCACGATGTCCATCGCACAGGCGCAAAGCCCCAATCGTCTGAAATACGCAGGCGTCAACATCTCCGGTGCGGAGATCCAGTCGTCCAAAAAACCGGGCGTGCTCAATATCGACTACCGCTATCCAACCGCGTCCGAGTACGGGTACTTCGCGGGCAAGCAGATGAACATCGTGCGCCTGCCGATCCTGTGGGAGCGCATGCAGCCCAAAGCTCAAGGTCCGCTGGATCAGGCACAACTGGCATTGCTGAAGCAGGCAGTGGCCAACGCCAAGGCCGCCAATCAATACCTGATTATCGATGTGCACAACTACGCCAAGTATTACGGCCAGAAGATTGGCAGTAAGCCGGTGCCAGTGCGCACGTTCACCGACCTCTGGCGCCGCCTGGCCATTGCGTTCAAGAGCGACAACGCCGTGATTTTCGGGCTGATGAACGAGCCGTACGACATCTCGCCAGAGAGTTGGGCCGCCGCCGCGCAGGCGTCCATCGACAGCATTCGTGCCACCGGTGCCACCAACCTGATTCTGGTGCCCGGTGCATTGTGGTCGGGCGCACACAGCTGGTATTCCACCGTGGCCGGGCAGTCCAATGCAGTGGCGCTTGCGAACATCCGCGACCCACTGAATCGCTATGCGATCGAAGTCCATCAATACCTGGATACCGACTCCAGCGGCACCAGTGCCGGTTGTGTGAGCCGCACGATCGGTGCGGAGCGCTTGCGCAGTTTCACCGGCTGGCTGCGCGCGCAAGGCAAGCGTGGCTTTCTTGGCGAATTCGGCACCGCCAATAACGCAACCTGCAATGCGGCGCTGGACGGCATGCTCGGTTATCTCGAAACCAACCACGATGTGTGGATCGGTTGGACGTTCTGGGCGGCAGGCGCGTGGTGGAAAACCAGCTATCCGTTCAATGTGCAGCCCGATGCGCAAGGCCGCGACAAGCCGCAGATGAAAACCTTGAGCGCACGCGCGCATCGCGTCACCCGATAACGGCAATCGATCAGTTCGCTTGTGTACAACCGCAGCAGCCGACGCACGCAGTAGACCTGTACTGCTGGTGCGTCGGTTGCATGCGTAGCCGGAGATTTGGCGTCACGCTTTCGTCGCCTAGCAAATCGCATGTCGAGATTTCGTCGCGGTCGCGTCACGCGTGAAAGCGCAATCTCCCTTGAAAGCAGGCACAACCGCACGATCCCGGTGCCAGCTCCTCCCACGCCGCATAAAGTGCAGGCCACAACGCAGTTTGTTTGTGAGCCCCTGCGCACATCATCTTTAACCACCGCGCGATGCGCGGCTGGCACGCGTGATGCATTGAACGGGCAGATGCAGCGTAACGAACGTCGATCGCACGCCATGGGGCTGCGATGCATCTTTTCCGTCGTCGAAGGAGTGGTTTCCATGTCGTGTTCTCTGTGGTTGCGCAGGCTAATGTCCTGCGCGGTGTTCTTCCTGCTGCTCGGTGTTCTGCCGATGGGCCATGCACAAACGCGTGCACTCAAGTACGCCGGCGTCAATTTGTCGGGTGCGGAATTTGCGTCATCGAAAAAACCTGGCGTCCTCAACAAGGACTACATGTATCCCGCCAGCACCGATTACAGCTATTTCGCTGGGACCGGAATGAACGTGATTCGCCTGCCGATCCTTTGGGAACGTCTGCAACCTGCCGCACGCGGCGAGCTGGATTCGGCGCAGCTGGCACTGGTGCAGCAAGCGGTGGCACGCGCCAAGGCATCGGGCATGTATCTGGTGCTGGATATCCACAACTACAGCAAGTACTACGGTTATAAAGTGGGTGGGCCGGAAGTGCCGCTCGCCACCTTTGCCGATCTGTGGCGGCGCCTGGCGGTGATATTCAACAGCGATAACGCCGTGATCTTCGGGCTGATGAATGAGCCCAACAACATCTCTGCCAGCGAATGGGCCGGTGCAGCGCAGGCAGGCATCGATGCGATCCGTGCCACCGGCGCCAACAATCTGATCCTGGTCCCGGGCGCGCTGTGGACCGGCGCACACAGCTGGCACTCGCTGACCAGCGATGGGTTTTCCAATGCAACCGCGTTGGCATCGATCAGCGACCCGCTCAATCGCTATGCGTTCGAAGTGCATCAGTATCTGGATGCCGATTCCAGCGGCACCTCCAGTGTCTGCGTTAGTGAAACCGTCGGCGCCGATCGCCTGCGTGCCTTCACCGAATGGCTGCGCGCCAACAACAAGCGTGGCTTCCTCGGTGAGTTCGGCACCGCCAACAACGCCGTCTGCAATACCGCGCTGCAAGGCATGCTGGCCTACATGGAAAACAACGCCGATGTCTGGCTGGGCTGGACATGGTGGGCAGCGGGCGCATGGTGGAACACCAGCTACGCCTACAACGTGCATCCGAACAAGGACGGCACCGACAAGCCGCAGATGGTCATCCTCTCGCCGCAGGCCGCACGCGCTACACGCTGACACGATGTCGCATGCCCGCCTTTCGTAGGAGCGCCCCTGGGCGCGATGGAGCGTTACCGTGATCGGTAGGGCTTCATCGCGCCCAAGGGCGCTCCTACGGATTTTTCTGCTGAATTGCGACGATGACGTCCGCGTAGCTGCCGTGGCAGGCGTGGCAATCGATTACCGCTAGTGCACAGCGGCTCTCTGCTTGCTCGCTCACACGGTCGTGCGCTTTCGCGGTCAACGACGGCGCTAGGCTGCAATGACCGTTATGAGCGGCCTCATGCGCAGATGTAAACGCCACGTGCAGCACGGGTGAACAGGCGCCCCGGTTGTCAGCTAACTGAACTTTTGCAATGCATAAGGTCGCTTTTTCACCACGCCGCGATCTGCCAGCGCCCAGCATGGACGCACTTCACTGCTAGGAGCACTCTCATGGCACAGCGTTTGATGACCACCGCGCTGGTTGGCGCACTTGCCCTTACCGCACACGGTGCGTTTGCGCAGGACGCCGCCAAGCCGGCAAAGGCACTCACTTCCGCCGAAGTCAGCAGCATGTTGACGGCCAAGGGCTACACGAAGGTGCACGACATCAAGTTCGAGCACGGCGTGTGGACGGCCGATGCGCGCAGCGGCGACGGCAAGGATGTGGATGTGCGGATCGACCCGACCACCGGCCGCGTGTATGGCGACCAGACCACATCCAAGATGAGCGAGGCCGACATTCGTGCAGCGCTCTCCACCAAGGGCTATTCCAAGGTGCACGACCTCAAGTTCGAAGATGGCCTGTGGAAGGCCGATGCCGAACAAAGCGGTGGGCAGAAGGTAGACCTGCACGTTGACCCGGAAGATGGGCACGTGGTGAGCGTGGATAACGATTGATCGCTCCCGCCTACGCGCAGCGGCCGCGCGGGATGTACGTTGCGATTTAAACGAGCCACAAATGAGAGGGCCTCCATGCGGAGGCCCTTTTTTGTTCGGCGCTAAGTGCGTCAGACGTTGGACTCAACGTGCCAACATTTCGCACGGGTTGTAGCAAACCGCTGCAGCCCCTGTCGCAACGCAGCGCGCGGTCACAGGGGCTGCCCGCACCTCAGCGCGACGGTGCAGGCGCAGGCTTGTCGTCTTCCTTGGCCGCTGGCGCCGGCGCAGCGGCCGCACCCGGCTTGCCGGCCATCATGCGGTCGCGCGCGGCCTTGAACGGATTGCCCGCATACCAGTTGGGCCACTGCTGATCAGCCGCCACCTGCTTGCCCACGCCATACACGGCCTGCAGGTCCTCGATGGTGCCATCAAGCTTCCAGGTAGCCGCATCGTACTGATCGCCAGGCGCGTGGTAGCGATTGCGGCCGTAGTCCTCGGCGGCTGCGCGGCCGGCAGCGGTGCCGCCCTCGCGCAGGTCTTCGCCGCCGTCGGCGTACAGCGCCGGCACGCCGGCCTTGGCGAAGTTGAAGTGGTCCGAGCGGAAGTACGAGCCGCTCTCCGGCGTAGCCTCACCGTGCAGCGTGCGCCCCTGCATGGCGGCGATCGGCTTGAGGATGTCTTCCAGCTCCGAGCTGCCCATGCCCACCACCGTGACATCGCGTGCGCGCCCGGCCACCGACATCGCATCCAGGTTGATTACTGCCGCGATCTTGTCCAGCGGAAAGCTCGGGTTGGCCACGTAGTACTTGGAGCCCAGCAAGCCGGATTCTTCCAGCGTCACCGCCACGAACACCACCGACCGCGCCGGCTTGGGATCCTGATGCGCGAAGGCATCGGCGATTTCCAGAATGCCTGCCACGCCAGTGGCGTTGTCCACCGCGCCGTTGTAGATGTTGTCGCCGGTTTCGCCGTCGTGCTTGCCCAGGTGATCCCAGTGCGCCATGTACAGCACCGCCTCGTCGGCATGCGTGCTGCCGGGCAGCACGCCAACCACGTTGCGCGAGGACTTCTGGGCGATCGTGCTCTTCAGGTCCACCGACCAGCTGGCCTTCAACGGCACCGGCTTGAAGCCGCGCTTGCCGGCGTCCTTGTAGGCCTGCGCCAGGTCCAGCCCGGCGTCGGCGAACAGCTGCTTAGCCGTGTCGGCGCTGATCCAGCCCTGCACCGGCAGGCGCGGGTCCGGGTCGTCCTTGGCCGGCAGGTCGTACTGCGGGCCGGACCAGGAATTCTTCACCACGTCCCAGCCATAGCTGGCGCCGGGCGTGTCGTGCACGATCAGCGCGGCGGCCGCACCCTTGCGCGCGGCTTCTTCGAACTTGTAGGTCCAGCGGCCGTAGTAGGTCATGCGCTTGCCGTCGAACAACTTGGCGTCGTTGCTGTGGAAGCCCGGGTCGTTGACGAACATCACTACCGTCTTGCCCTTCCAGTCCTGCCCGGCGTAGTCGTTCCACTGCTGCTCCGGCGCATCCACGCCGTAGCCGACGAACACCAGTTCGCTGTTGTCGAGCTTGACCTCGGCCTGGCCGGTGCGCGTGCCCACCACGATGTCGGTGCCGAAGGTGAGCGGGCGGCTCTGCGCGCCACTGCGCAGGCTGGGCGCGGTGGCCGGGTCTGCGGTGGTTTCCACCATCGGCACATCCTGGAACCAGCTGTCGCCATTGCCCGGCTGCAGCCCGATGCGCTGCATCTGGTCGCGGATGTAGGTGACCGTTTTTTCTTCGCCCGGCGTGCCCGGCCCGCGGCCTTCGAAGGCGTCCGAGGCCAGCGTCTTGACCAGCTCGGCAAAGTCGCCGGTGGTCAGTTCCGGCGAGAAGGCGTGGCTGCTGACCGGTGCGCTGGGGGCGCTGTCGGCAGGTGCCTGCGCGCTGGGCGCGGTGGTGGGGTCGGCGGACTCACGCTTGCAGCCCGCCAACGCAACGGCGGCGGCCAGGCACAACACGATCTTGCGGGGCATCGGGACTCCTCGGTGCGCGGGGGTTCCCGATTCTAGGCGCAGCCGGTGGTGAGCGCGTCAGTCCTCCGGCGCCACATCGCCATCGAAGCTGCGCGCGGTGGCCCCGGTGACCGCGCCGATCTTGGCGCTGCGGTGCACGTACAAGGTGACCTCGCGTTCGAACTTCAGCGGGCCATCGACCACCGCATTCGGGCCGATGATCACGCGCGGCTTGCGGTTCGGCTTGAACGAGAAGCCGAAATTGGGCTTGGTGACCAGGATGCCGCCACGCACATGCGAACCCACGCCCACGGTGATGTCGCCGTTGACGGTCTCGATGCCGTTGCCCAGCTCGGTTTCCACCAGGCCGATACTGCCGTTGACGGTTTCCACGCCACCGCTGATCTGGCTGCCGCGCTCGGCCAGCACCGAGCCGTTGACGGTTTCCAGATTGCCCGACACCACCACCTTGCTGCCCAGGCGGATGCCGCCGTTGACGGTGGAGACACCGCCGGTGCGGGCGTGCTCGCCAACCTGGATACTGCCATTGACGGTTTCCACGTTCTTGGTCTGCGTCGCGGCGCCGATCTCGATGGAACCGTTGACCGTTTCCAGGTCGCCGTAGGTCTTGCCGGCCTCGGCGCTGATGCGGCCATTGACCTTGCTGATGTCCTCATCGGCCCAGGCGCTGCCGCAGGCCAGGGAGAACACGAGGATCCAATGCGCGTGCTTCATGCTGAACCTCCCGCCGCGGCGGATATCGGTAACGTGGCAGCGATCACACCATGCTTGGCTACAATCGCGCACCTGCCTGAAGTCACTGGAACTTTCGTTTGCCTCCTGCCGCCGCGCCATTGCCGCACCCGACCCGCAGCCCGCCCGCACGCGCATGGCTGGCCGCGGCCGTGTTCGCCTGCACGCTGCTGGCCGGCACCAGCGCCGGGGCGCAGAGCCAACGCGAGGCCGAGCGCAAGCTGCAGCAATTGCGCGATGAATTGAAAACCATCAGCGCCGACCGCCGCGACCTGGAAGGCAAGCGCGGTACCGCCGCCCAGCAGCTGCGCCAGGCCGATGAAAAAGTCGCCAAGACCGCACGTGCGCTGAGCGAGACCGAAACCGCGCTGCGTACGCACGAACAGAAACTCTCCGAACTGCAGCAGCAGCGCGCGCAGCTGCAGCGTGGCCTGCGCGAGCAACGCGTGCAGTTGGCCGCACTGCTGCGCGCCGCCGACCATGTAGGCCGCAACGCGCCGCTGAAAGTGCTGTTGTCGCAAGACACCGTGGGCGATGCCACGCGCATGCTGGCCGACCACCGCTACGTGCAGAACGCGCGCGCGCAGCGCATCCAGGGGCTCACCACGCAGCTGGAGGCACTGACCCAGGTCGAGCAGCAGATCACCGAGCGGCGCCAGGCGCTGGACGCCGCACGCGCACAACAAAAAGCACAGGCCTCGTCGCTGCTGAAAGACCGCTCGCAGCAGGCCGCCACCGTTGCGCAACTGGACACCCGCTATCAACAGCGCGCCGAGCGCGAGAAAGCCCTGGGCCAGGATGCCAAGGCGCTGGAGCAGTTGCTCGCCAATCTGCGTGCAGCCGCGGCCAAGGCAGAAGCCGAGCGCCGCGCGGCGGCCAAGCGTGCAGCCGCCGAAGCCGCCGCGCAGGCCAAGCGCGGCAAAACCGATCGCCCGGAACGCCCCGGCAAGACACCGCCCAAGGTCGTGGCCAACGCACCGGCGCCAAAGGTCGGTGGCCTGAGTTGGCCGGTGTCGGGCAACCTGCTGGCGCGCTTCAACGCCACGCTGCCGGATGGCCATACCAGCAAGGGCGTGCTGATCGGCGCGCCCAAGGGCAGCACGGTCACCGCGGTGGCCGATGGCACGGTGGTGTTTTCCGACTGGATGACCGGCTACGGCATGATCCTGATCGTGGATCACGGCAACGGCTACATGAGCCTGTACGCGCACAACGACACCTTGCTGCGCGATGCCGGCGCCAGCATCAAGCGTGGCGAGGCCGTGGCCAAGGTCGGTAGTTCGGGCGGGCAGGGTGTGCCGGCGCTGTACTTCGAGCTGCGTCGCAACGGCCAGCCAGTGGATCCTTCGAGCTGGCTGCAGCGCCGCTGAGTGCATGGGGCGCCGCACTTAGAGCGGCTAACAAAACGTAGCGAGCAGCCGTCAGGTGGGTGCGGACGGCGCGGAGGAACTGGAGTGTACGGGGTACATGACGATTCCGAGCACTGGCCGCGCCCGCCTGGCGGCTGCGCAGTCGTTTTGATCGCTGCTCTTGTCCGGCGTCTGCTTACTGGATCGTGTTGGCGCTCGCATGCCGGCAGCTCACGGCACCAGAGTGTCGCTGCGGACCGTCCCGACGGCAGCACCGCAGCAGGTCTCATCGCGCAGCCTTGCCGGTGCTTCGCACATACACCGGCGTTGACGGCGATTCAACGCGGATTTACCGCTGCTTCGCGCATAATCCAGCCAGCGCCGCGCTGTGGGGCGTCTTCTCTCTTTTCGGAGTGCTTCATGCGCGTAGCCGTCCTGTCCGTTGCCCTGTCGCTGGCCCTGTTCGCGTCGCCCGGTTGGGCACAGCAGGCCAGCCCCGCTGCCGCACCGGCCACCGCGGACGACCCGGAAGCCAACGAAGCCGCCGTCTCCAAGGTGCCGCTGGACGAGATCCGCCGCTTCGTGGCCGTGTACAACGCGGTCAAGCAGGCCTACGTGGACCCGGTCGAGGACAAGAAGCTGATGCACGCGGCCGTGCGCGGCCTGCTGTCGGACCTGGATCCGCACAGCACCTACTTCGACAAGGAAGACGCCGAGGCCTTCGACGAACAGGCCACCGGCGCCTATGACGGCATCGGCGTGGAATTGCTGCAGCAGCAGGACAACACGCTCAAGGTGATTGCGCCGATCGACGACACGCCGGCTGCACGCGCCGGTGTCAAGGCGGGCGATGTGATCGTGGCCATCGACGGCAAGCCGATCGACGCCAGCAAGGCAATGGAGCCGCTGCGTGGCGAATCCGGCAGCAAGGTCACGCTGACCATCGTGCGTGACAAGGTCGCCAAACCGTTCGACATCACCCTGCAGCGCGAAACCATTCGCGTGGCCAGCGTGCGCAGCAAGCTGCTCGAACCTGGTTACGGCTACATCCGCATCAGCACCTTCCAGGCCGACACCGGCGCCGACTTCCAGAAGAACCTCAAGCAACTGCAGGCCGGCGGCAAGCTGCGTGGCCTGGTGCTGGATCTGCGCAGCAACCCGGGCGGCCTGCTGACCTCGGCCGTGCAGGTGGCCGACGATCTGCTCGACAAGGGCAACATCGTCAGCACCCGCGGGCGCATCTCCATCAGCGACGCCAAGTTCGACGCAACCCCGGGCGACCTGCTCGGCGGTGCGCCGGTGGTGGTGCTGGTGGACGCCGGTTCGGCAAGCGCGTCAGAAGTGTTGGCCGGCGCGCTGCGCGACAACCAGCGCGCGCGCATCATCGGCAGCCGCACCTTCGGCAAGGGCTCGGTGCAGACCGTGTTGCCGCTGGACAACGGCGACTCGGTCAAGCTCACCACCGCGCGCTATTACACGCCCAGCGGCAAGTCGATCCAGGCCAGCGGCATCGTGCCCGAAGTGATGCTCACCCCCGAACCGCAGCCCGGCGACGCCGACGTGCCGGCCAGCCTCACAGACTTCAGCGAGGCGACCCTGCCGGGCCACCTGCGCGGCGATGCGGAAGGCGAGGAGGGCTATAGCGCCGGCGACGTGCTGCCGGGCGATGGCCCGATCAACGAGGCGCTGGCCGAACTCAAGCAACCTGGCTCGGTCGCCAAGGCACAGGCCGCCCGCAAGGCCAAGGCGCAAGCGCAAAAGCCCAAGGCCATCAAGCCAACGCCCGAGCCCAAGCCGGCCGCACCACGCCCGCCCGCCAGCGAGCAGACCACGCCGGCCGAGCCGACGGACAAGGCCAAGCCAGCGGCGCCAGTACCGGCAGCTGTGCCGGCCGAGCCGGTCAAGTAAAGGGCAGTGCTGCGGGTGCCACGTGCACCCGCAGTGCGCAGCCGGCGCTGGTGTGCATGCGCACGTCGTGCGTTGTAAGTCGTGCCGCGAATTTACATGCAGCAGTTGTTAGCCACGCATGCGGTGATTGGACGCAGACGTTGCGGAATAGAGGCACGTCTCGTAGGCATCGCCGGTCGCCAGGCGACGGCTATTTGCTTTGAAAAACTCTCTGCAAGATGTCGGCGCTTTTTTGCAGGTGGTCTTCCACGTTTGGTCGCACTCACTTGCTGATGTGCGCGATACGTAAGGACTCCGCGCACTGCACGTCATTAAACGTGTAGAACGTCTTTAGCACGTCTTCGCCAGCAGCCTAGACGCTGGGCGAGGGCACCTAGCCTAAGCACTCTCCCAGCGACGCAGTTGCGCGTTGAGGTTGCGCGTTGAAAACACCACTTCATCACTAACGATGCTCTGCCGGCTTTTTGCGGGTGCCGCGCTGCTCGATGCATTGATTCGCGCTCACCACCTAAGCTGGGTGACATGTAGTGCACGCACTGCATATCGCGCGAATGCGTCACCGAAATCGATGCGCAGCGCAGCGCAGCAGCACACGACCAGTCCGGATAACGCAGGCCGCAGGTGCGCGTGATGCGTGCCACGCTGCCACCAATACGGCGGGTTTGAAAACCTGGCCGTTGTGTCGGTCATGCGTGCTCCCTGCACGTCATTGCAGGTGGCCAGCAAGACATGCGGTCGTGCCTCTTGGGCGCACGGTGCATCGCAGGACCACGACGCGTGCTTGCGGGAAGCCGTATGGACACATGCGGATTTGCTGCAGCTGTTTTCGCTACATCGTTCTAGAAGAGCAGGTGATGACGAGCCGTTCGCGCATCAGACATCGGCAGCGGCAGCGCAGCAGCAATCCGCAACGCAACCACGCAACCTCACACCCTAACGCGCAACCAGCAATGCCTCAGGATTGACCAGATTGCGCGGTGTGCCAGCAGCGAACGCCAGCACGTTGTCGAATGCGGCCTCGAAGTAGGCCGCGTAGCTGTCGCGTTCCACGTAACCAAGATGCGGGGTGGCCAGCACGCGCGGGTGTTGCAGCAGCGGGTCGCGCGCATCCAGGACCGGTTCGCGCTCGAACACGTCCACGGCGGCGTGCCCGGGCCGGCCGGCGTCCAGGGCCGCGATCAACGCGCCGGGTGCAATCAGTTCGGCGCGGCTGGTGTTGACCAGCAACGCATCGGGACGCATGCGCAGCAGGTCGGCGGCGGTCACGTCATGCCGGGTCTGCGTGCTCAGGCGCCGGTGCAACGACAGCACATCGCTACGTTCGAACAAGGCCGCGCGGTTGTCGGCGATTGCATAGCCATCGCGCGCCGCCTGCGCGCACGACGCCTCGCCGCCCCATACCAGCACCTGCATGCCAAACGCCCGCCCGAATGCGGCCACGCGTTGGCCGATGCG
Organism: Xanthomonas sp. LMC-A-07; assembly: GCF_030208825.1. Classification (NCBI taxonomy): domain Bacteria; kingdom Pseudomonadati; phylum Pseudomonadota; class Gammaproteobacteria; order Lysobacterales; family Lysobacteraceae; genus Xanthomonas; species Xanthomonas sp. LMC-A-07. The sequence goes on along the minus strand of NZ_JARVTF010000005.1, from coordinate 572,704 downwards.
GCCGTAGCTCCAGATGCCCAGCGTGCGCCCATGCAAGGTGCGCCCCAACCCGGAATCGCCCAGCGCCTGCCAGCGGCCTTGATGCAGGGCGCGCTGGTACTCGGTCAGGCGCCGGCTGGCGGACAGGATCAACGCCCAGGTCAACTCGGCCGGCGCGACCGGCGAGCCCACGCCCTCGGTGACCGCCACGCCAAACTCGGTGCAGGCCGCCACATCCACATGCGGGCCGATGCGGCCGGTCTGGCTGATCAGCTTCAACCGCGGCAGGCGCCGCAATAAGGTGGCGTCCACGCGGGTACGTTCGCGGATCAATACCAGCGCATCGGCTTCCACCAGCCGCTCGGCCCATTCGTTGGGATCGGTGGCCAGCGCGCCCAACACCTGCACTTCATGGCCCTGCAGTCGCTGCAGGCAGGGCAGCGCGCGCACGGCGCCCTGGTAATCGTCCGGCACCAGGATGCGCATCAGCGTGGCTTGGTCGACAGCGGGAACGGGGTGACCACCTTGTCGCCGGTGGCGGCATCGCGGATCACCGACTGCCCCTTCTTTTCCACTTCCTCGATGCGCACGATGCTCTGCATCGGCAGGTGCAGCACCTTGGTGTTGCCGAACTCTTCGCGCAGGCGCTCTTCTGTGGGGTCGACCACCAACCCGTCATGCACGTCGAACACCAGCTCGCTGATCTGGTTGAAGCCCCACAGATGGCTGCCGGTGACGTGCTGGGCGTAGAGCTCGTACACCTTGCCGTGATTGAGGAAGGTGACTTTGTACAAGGGCTTGGACATGCGGCGATTATAGGCGCAGGGCAGGGCGCTAGAACCCGTGGCGCTTGCGCAGCCGCCGCGCGATCGCCGCGCGCACATACAACCCATAGACGATGCCGAACACGAAACCGGCGATGTGCGCCGACCACGCCACCATGCCGAAGGCCGGGCCGATATAGGCAAACACCACCTGCAACACCGCCCACGCACCGATCAACAGCGGCGCCGGCACGCGGATGAATTCCAGGAACACGCCCAGCGGCAGCACCACGCCAAGCTTGGCGCCAGGAAACAGCGCCAGATAGGTGCCGATCAACGCGGACACCGCACCGGAGGCGCCGATGATCACCCGGTCCGGCGTGCCGATGGCGAAGATCGCCGCCAGGTTGGAGGCCGCGCCGCCCAGCAGGAACAGCAGCAACAACCGCCAGGGCCCGAGGATGCGCTCGGCCGGCAGCCCGAAGATCAGCAGGAACACCAGGTTCCCCAACAGGTGCGACCAGTCCGCGTGCAGGAACAATGCGGTGAACAGGCGCAGCACGCTGCCGTCGCGCAAGGTGGCCCACCAGTCGCCCAGATTGGAGACGCCGCTGGACAGCGCGCCCCAGTCCAGCCACAGCGTATTGCGCGCCTCGGTCGGGCGGCTGATCGACCACAGATAGGCCAGCCAGACGGCCGCGAACAGCAGCGGCACCGCCCAGCGCGGCGCGGATTTCTTGCGGGAGGGGATCGAGACAAACATCGGAGTGGCACAATAGCGGGTTCACCGTCCTGAACCCACCCCTAACCTGACCGGGCTAATAACGCGCACTTCGTTATTGTTCGGTTAATCGTCGTGGTTATACTGCGTACGGCGTCGTATGTCGGGGGGGGGTCTCCGGCGCGCTCCAGGGCCATGTTGGCCACTGGGCGCGGGCGCTGTACCGACCACTGCAGTCTTTATTCCGGAGAGCAACAACTCATGTCTACCGCTTCCACTCTCAGCCGCGCCACCCTGCTGGCCGTTGGTATTGCCGGCGTGCTGGCCGTTGGCCAGGCACACGGTGCCGCCTTCCAGCTGAAGGAAAACAGCGCCAAGGGCCTCGGCCGCGCCTTCGCAGGTTCGGGCAGCGCCCCGGACGACGCATCGATCATCGCCAACAACCCGGCCGGCATGCGCCAGCTGGACGGCCGCCTGTTCCAGGCCGACGTCAGCGCCATCAGCTTTTCGGCGAAGTTTCAGCCTGAGACCGCGACGTACGCAAACGGCGCGCCCGTTTCCGGCGGCAACGGCGGCGATGCCGGTATGATCGCGCCCGTTCCGGCGATGTATTTCCATATGCCGTTCGGTGAGAACGACAACATGCATCTGGGTACCTCGCTGACCGTGCCGTTCGGCTTCAAGACCGAATATGACAATGACTGGGTTGGTCGCTATCACGGCACCAAGACCGAGCTGCAGGCGATCGATTTCAACGTCGCGTTCTCGTACGACGTGAACCCGTACGTGTCGTTCGGTGCGTCGGTGTTCGCCGAGCGTCTGGACATCGAGTTGGGCAATGCAGTGGATGCCGGCTCGATCCTGGCGCGCTCGCGCGTTCCGGGCTTTGCACCGGGCAACGCCGACGGCTCGCTGCGGATGAAGGGCAACAGCACCGAAGTCGGATTCACGCTCGGTGGCTTGTTCAGCATCGATGAGAACACCCACATCGGCTTCAGCTACCGCTCCGAAGTGGAACACAAGATCACCGGCGCAGACGTCGATTTCAACATTCCCGGTCCTGCCGCGGCCGTGTTCTCACGTGCGGCGCCCGGTACCTTCATCGACACCAGCGGCCGTGCCACGGTGACCCTGCCCGCCAGCGCCACCGCCAGCTTCACCCACAATGTGAACGAGCAGTGGTCGATCATGGCCGACGTCACCCGCACCGCCTGGAGCAAGTTCGACCAGGTAACGCTGGACTTCGCCTCCAACCAGCCCAACACCGTGCTGGACTTCTCCTACCGCGATACCACCTTCGCTTCGCTGGGCGCCGACTACCGCATGAGCGAGACGCTGACCCTACGTGGCGGTGTGGCGTATGACCAGACCCCGACCACCGCCGAGCACCGTGACGTGCGCGTGCCGGACGCGAGCCGCAAGTGGGTGTCGCTGGGTCTGAGCTGGCGTCCGTCGCAGCAGGCCGAATACAACTTCGGCTACACGCACCTGTTCACCAGCGACCCGACCAGCGATACCGTCAGCGCCACCGGCGACCGTCTGGCTGGCAGCTACAAGGTGAAGGGCGACGTGCTGGCCGCATCGATCAACTACAAGTTCTGATCGCCGCTGCTGCATGACGTACGAAAAACCCCGCTTCGGCGGGGTTTTTTTTGGGGCGCAGGTATCTCCATGGCATGGATTCGAGGCGCCGGGGCACGCTGCATCTGAACTGGCGGAGGCGCAGGGCGTCGCCTCAATGGAGGTTTCGCATTGAGGCGCGGCTGCGGATGCGCTGCAAACATCGAGGAAACGCAGGCAAGGTTTTTCTGGGTGTGCCAGCAGTACATCGCGCTAAGCATGGAAGTTAGCGACTCGCGCACCAGCAAATCTGGGAAGCCTGCCGAGGCAAAGTGCAGGGCCTCTCCATGTCGGCGCGAAGATCCCGGCCGAAGTTCAGGGCAGCGCCACCGCACCGCCGACCTTGCGCGCATGCGCAACAGCCACTTTGCTTTTACGGAACAGGCGAGTTGCGCGACCTCGCCTTGCAGCCAGTGATGCATCGTCGCCTGCATGTTCGTCGCTGATTGCGGTGCGCCGCCGCGGGCATCAACACCACGACCAATGGCACGACATCGCTCTGGCCTCGTCGTTGCGCAGCGCGGTGATCATCGACGCTGCGCAGACGCCGCGTGCGTGAGCGTGCCTCACCGCCACCCAGGGCTGTGCAGCACAGCGACGACGTTGCTATGGTCCTGCGTATGGACCAACCCGACTTCATCCAGATCACCGACGATGCCGTTTCGCGCGACGACTGCGCGGCGATCGTGCAACGCATGCGCGACAGCCAGCAGCTGCAGCCGGGCCGCATCGGCAGCGGCGTGTTCCCGGACCTCAAGCACAGCCGCGATCTACGCATCAGCGGCCTGGCCGACTGGGCGGCGGTGGAAAACCGCCTGCAACAGGCCGTCTTCGAGGGCCTGCTCCGTTACCTGCGGCAGTATCCGCAGGCGTTGATTTCGCCATTGATGCTGCAGGTCACCACCGCAGACGGCACTCCGCACCGATTGGTCGCCGAGGACATCGCGCAGATGAGCGATGCGGCCTTGAGCGACCTGGCGCGCACCTGCCTGCGCCCGGGCGCCATTAACCTGCAGTGGTATCTGGCCGACCGGGGCGGCTACCCGTACTGGCACTGCGAACTGTATCCGCGCGACGCCGGCGCGGAGACCCTGCACCGCCATTTGCTGTGGACGCTGTATCTCAACGAGGAGTTCGAACAGGGCGAGACCGAATTCCTGTTCCAGCACCGCAAGGCGCGCCCACGCACCGGCAGCCTGCTGATCGCCCCCACCGCCTTCACCCACACCCACCGCGGCAACCGCCCGGTCGGTGGCGACAAGTTCATCGCCACCAGCTGGATTTTGTTTCAGTCCGCGCAGGCGCTGTACGGCGGGGAATAGGGAATCGGCAATGGAGAATCGCACCAGCAGACCTGCGCTGTTGCGGTGGCTCTCGCCGTTGCGAATCCCCAATCCCCAATCCCCACTCCCGATTCCCCGCTCTAAAACAGCTGCCCCTGCGGCGAGTCCTTGACCGGTTTGGGCGGCGGTGCCGGGCGGCGGAATTGTTCGGTATCCAATGGCGGGGTGCGGCGGGTGTCGAAGCCGGCGCGGCGATGCGCCAGCGCGAAGCGGCGCGCCAGCAGGTCCGCGTACACGCCCTGGCCGCGCATGCGGGTGCCGAAGGTGCTGTCGTAGTCCTTGCCGCCGCGCAGTTGGGCGATGGTGCTCATCACGTGCTCGGCGCGCTGCGGGTGGTGGGTCTGTAGCCACTCGCGGAACAGCGGTGCCACCTCGTGCGGCAGGCGCAGCAGCACGTAACCGGCACTGCTGGCGCCGGCATCGGCGGCGGCCTGCAGGATCGCTTCCAGCTCGTGATCGTTGATCCACGGGATCACCGGCGCGGCCATCACCCCAACCGGCACGCCGGCCTCGTGCAGGCTGCGCATCGCGCGCAGGCGCGCATGCGGCGCGGACGCACGCGGTTCCAGCCTGGCCGACAGATGCGGATCCAGCGTGGTCACCGAGAAGTGCACATTGACCAAGCGCGCGCGCGCCAGCGGGGCCAGCAAATCCAGATCCCGCGTGACCAGGGCGTTCTTGGTGATCAGCGTGAACGGGTGCCGCGCCTCCCACAGCACTTCGATCAACTGCCGGGTCAACCCGCGCTTGCGCTCGATCGGCTGGTAGGCGTCGGTGTTGATGCCCAGTGCGATCGGGCTGGGCACGTAACTGGGCCGCGCCAGTTCGCGGCGCAGCAGCTCCGGCGCATTGGTCTTGGCGAACAGCCGCGTTTCGAAGTCCAGCCCCGGCGAGAGGTTGAGGTAGGCATGCGAGGGCCGAGCGAAACAGTAGCTGCAGCCATGCTCGCAGCCACGGTATGGATTGACCGACTGCGAGAACCCGATGTCCGGCGACTGGTTGCGGCTGATGATGCTGCGCGCGGTCTCGTCGGTGACCTGGGTGCGCAATGCGGGCGGCGCGAACTCGTCGCTATCGTCCACGTGCCAGCCATCGTCCACCGCCTGCGGCGTGGTGACCTCGAACCGTCCGGGCAGATGGCCGGTCGCACCCCGGCCCTTGATCGCGCTTGCCATGCCGGCATGCTACGGCGGCCGCGTCTCACCTGCTGGGATCAGCCCGCTGGCATGGATGAAGGTTTCAGCCTTCGTGGTCGATGTAATGCCCCCATGTCTGGGCAGAACGCTCGCCTCGGCAACGGGCACTGCAGCGCGACGTTCGGTAGGCCCCATACCGAACGCAAGACGTGTCTTCGCTCATTGAGCCCTAATCCGCAGCTCGCCCGTGCATGTGCTGCCAGGGTCGCCAGTGCAGCAGCCGGCAGTCATCGCAGCAGAGCGTGTGCGCCGTAGAATCCGCGCATGCTCGCACTTGCACAGGGCGCGTGGGATTGGCTGGCCGACATTCCCCACCTCAAAGCGCTCCTCTTCGCCGCCTACGTGCTGTATCTGCTGTGGATCGTCAGCTGGATCATCCTGCAGAAGCGCGAGCCGGTGGCCACGCTGAGCTGGGTGCTGTCGCTGGCCGCGCTGCCGTATCTGGGCCTGCTGATCTACTACTGGCTGGGCCCCCAGAAGGTCAAACGCCAGCGTCTACGCCGCGGGCGGTCGCGTTCGGGCATGGAAAGCTACAGCAGCGTGTGTCCGCCCGATGCCGATTGCACCGAGCTGGCCAAGATCGCCCAATCCACCACCGGCCTGGCCCCAAGCAGCGCCACCGAAGCGCTGTGGCTGGTGGATGGCGCGTCCACCTATGCGGCGATCATCGAGGCGATCACACAGGCGCGCGACCATATCCACCTGGAGTACTACATCTTCCAGCCCGACCGCAGCGGCATGCCGATCTGCGAGGCCTTGATGGAGCGCGCGCGGGCGGGGGTCAAGGTGCGGCTGTTGATGGATGCGGTCGGCTCCTCGGCGATGACCCGGCGCACGTTGCGCACGCTGCGTGCGGCCGGCGTGGAGACCGCCTGGTTCCATCCCACCCAGCTGCTCAAGCCGTTCAAGCGCCCGTGGTTGAACCTGCGCACGCACCGCAAGTTGATCGTCATCGACGGCCGCATCGCCTTCACCGGCGGCATCAATGTCACCGACGAAGAGAACGAACAGGTTCGCCCCGACGCGTTTCGCGACCTGCATGTGCGTCTGCAAGGCCACGTGGTGCGCAGCCTGCAGCTGGTGTTCCTGGAGGACTGGCTCTACGCCACCCGCCAGGCCCAGGGCGCCTTCCATGGCCAGCAGCTGTGGCCGGAGGATGTGCCCACCCGCAAGCAGGGCAGCATCGATGCGCAGGTGCTGGTGTCCGGCCCCGATTCGTCCTGGGAAGCGATCCACCGGCTGATGGTGGCCGCCATCCACGAAGCCAGGCATCGGGTCTGGCTGGTCACGCCGTACTTCGTGCCGGGCGAGGCCGCGCGCATGGCGCTCACCTCTGCGGCGCTGGGCGGGCTGGACGTGCGCCTGCTGATTCCGCGCGTCAGCGACTCGCGCCTGGTCACCTATGCTGCGCGTTCGTATTTCGATGAACTGCTGGAGGCCGGCGTGCGTATCTACGAGTACGGCCCGCGCATGTTGCACACCAAGGCGCTGATCGCCGACGACGATGTCTGCATCGTCGGCAGCGCCAATTTCGACAGCCGCAGTTTCCGGCTGAACTTCGAGCTATCGATGCTGTTCCGAGACCAGGCAGTGGCCGCCGAGCTCGCCGGCATGATCGGCACCGACATGGCCCAGGCACAGGAAGTGCGCTTCAACCTGCGCCGGCCGTTTTGGCGATCGCGCCTGCCGGAAGCCTTCGCGCGGCTGCTGTCGCCGCTGCTCTGACCACCGCGCCGCGCCCCACGTGGAACCACGCCGGGCGCAGCGCTACACTGCCGCCACTCAACGGGGAGCTCGTCATGCACTGGCTGTTTCTGCTTATGGCACTGGGTGCGCTGGTGCTGGCCTTCAGCACGCCGCATGTGTGGTTGCTGGTGGTGTCGCTGCTGGTGGCACTGCTGCTGTTGCTGCTTTGGACCCGCGGCTGGTTCGCCGCACGCATGGGCGATACCCAGCGCGACACCGGTAGCATGATCGACCCAGCCGAACTGCGCCGGCTGCGCGAGCTGGCCGAAGCCCGCAAGGCCGCTGCACTGGCTGCCGCGCGCGACGGCGAGCCGCAGGCCTAAGCAGCGCGTGAGCACTCACCTCAGCGTCAACGTCAACAAGATCGCGGTGCTGCGCAATTCGCGCGGCGGTCAGGACCCGGATGTAGTGCAGGCCGCGCGCAGCTGCATTGCAGCCGGCGCCCAGGGCATCACCGTGCATCCGCGCCCGGACCAACGGCATATCCGCGCTGACGACGTGTATACGCTCAGCACACTGACGCGCACGCACGGTGTGGAATTCAACATCGAAGGCAATCCGTTTGCCCCGCCGCGCGCCGGCTATCCGGGCTTGCTGCAACTCTGCCAGGCCACGCGCCCGCAACAGGTCACCCTGGTGCCGGATGGCGACGGCCAACTCACCTCCGACCATGGCGTGGACTTCGCCCGCGATGGCGCGCGGCTGGCGCCGTTGATTGCCGCCTTCAAGGCTCTCGGCTGCCGCGTGAGCCTGTTCGTGGATGCCGGTAATCCGGAGATTGCGCAGGCGGCCGCGCTGGGTGCCGATCGCATCGAGCTGTACACCGGCCCGTACGCCGAGGCCCATCACCACGGCCAAGCGCAACCGTCCCTGGCCCTGTTCGCCGATGCTGCCAGGCGTGCCCACGCGGCCGGCCTGGGGATCAATGCCGGTCACGATCTGTCGCAGCACAACCTGGCCGATTTTCTGGCCGGGGTTCCCGGCGTCCTGGAGGTCTCGATCGGCCACGCCTTGATCGGCGAGGCGCTGTATCAGGGCCTGGAACCGACCGTGCGCGCCTACCTGGCGATCATAGCTAACGGCGCAACCACAGCCGCCTAGGCACGGGATTTAGCGAGCCGCGCGCAGTCCACGCAACATGCAGCTGCGCGTCCGTCACGGACGCGCAGCTGCATGACTTACTGCACGAAACTGATCCGGCTGACCTGCGCGTTCTTGGCCGCCGCCAGCACCTTGGCAAGCACCGCGTACTGCGCGTCAGGGCTGGCAGTGATGTGCAATTCCGGCTGCTGCTGGCTGCTTGTCACCTGCATTTCTTCGCTCAAGCGGGCCTGCAGTTGCTGCAGCGGCAATGGGCTGGCGTTCCAGAACACCTGGCCGTCGGCGTCCAGCCGCAGGGCGATCGGCTCGGGCGGCACGGCCTGCACCAACTGTTGCGGCGTGCGCTGTGGCAGACCCACCACGATCGGCCGGGCCAGCATGGGCGCGGTCACGATAAAAATAATCAACAACACCAACATGACATCGACCAATGGCGTGACGTTGATGTCCGCCAGTGGCTCCCGGTTCCCTGTCGTACTGAAAGCCATGACCTGCCTCCTGTGCTGTGGTTGTGGGTGCTGCACGATCGAGCATACACCCGGGATTGCGGGTGGGAAGGGCGGGGCAGCTGTGGCTCACATAGCGCATCGGCCGCGCAGTCGAGCTTGCGATGCGTGCAATCGCGCTTCGCCCAAGCACTTTCGTACCCACTCAGCCCGTGCCTCTCCGTACTCGAAATGGCCATGAGCGTTTGGAGGCGGCAACACGATGTTGCCAGCATTGATGGACTCAGCGCCGACTAGGCATCAGATTCGATGTTCAAGAAGAGGTTGCCCGAAAGGCGGATGCGCTTGGGTGGAGTGGAAGTGCGTTTCTAGATGGATGTCAGGTTTGAATGTATGAGCGTCCGCAGATCGCATGCGAATGCCGCTCGGCATGTCGTCCATCGCTTCACTATTTACATATTGGATGGCGCTTGCCGCTTGGGGTTGCCACAGCCGACGCCAGCAGGTGGCGCGCGTTGGGCGGAATCAGGTCCTAACGAAGCTGCATGCTCCGCACTTCGGGAGAAGATATACCCAAGACGAATGACGATGAGACGTGGACCGGAATGTGCAGACATGCACGTCAGGTTTGCATGTGCGAGCGTTCGTCGATCTCAGGCGAACGTCGCTCTGCATGTCAGCTCATCAAGGCATCCCATCAAGCCACTGCACACGCGTTCGAATGCACGTGTCAGCTGTTTGGTTGGTCACGGAAATCGCAAGCACGAGTCACAAGCTCGTTGCGTATGCGCGGCACTACTTAGCGCATCTCTGTGTGCATCTCTGTGTGCATCTCTGTATGCATCTCGGCGATAAGGCATCGCGTTCGATGCGATGCGATAGAAGCGATCTGCAGCTAGTGCGATTGCTTGCCAACCCATCGCAACGCACGCCTTTTCCCAAGACTCGCTTGATAGGTACGCAGCGCAAGATGCCTTGAGTATGGCCCGGATCACTGGCACCGATGTACCTGCAGAACGTCAGCGACGTGCTAGTGACTGCCAATCAACTCTTCATCAGCGAGGCCGTTTCAACATCGCATCGCTGCCGTCCGCACGCGTGGATCAACAACGACTCACCGATTGCATCCACTATTTGATCGGCAGCATCGAATGCGCATGCGCGGCACCCTCGCGTCATCACCGCACACAAAAAAACGCCACCGTTTCCGGTGGCGTTTGCAGTCGCGTCATGACTGTTGTGTTGCGGTCGTGCGATGTCTTACTGCATGAAGCCGATTTTCTTCATCTGCGAGTTCTTCGCCGCGGCGAGGACCTTGGCCATCACCTCGTACTCAGCATCCTCGTTGGCATCGATGCGCAGCTCCGGCTGATTGGTCGGATCGGCCTGCACCACTTCTTCCATCTTCTGCTGCAACTGCGCGACCGGGGTCGGGCTGTTGTTCCAGAACACCTGGTTGCTGGCGTCGATCCGCAATTCGATCGGCGGCGGCGGTTCGGTCGTCTGCGGTGGCGGGTTGAGCACCCGCTGCGGCAGATCCACGGCGATCGGGTAGGTCATGATCGGCGCGGTCACGATGAAGATGATCAGCAGCACCAACATCACGTCCACGAGGGGCGTGACATTGATGTCGGCCATTGGGCCGCGGTTTCCACCGGTACTGAATGCCATGGCTTACTGCCCCTTCTCTTTGGTTGCAACGAAGCCGACGTCCAACATGCCCTGACCCTGCGCGATCTTGGTGATCTCGTTGATCGTACGCATCTTGGTGGTGCGGTCGCCGCGCAAGTTGAGCGGCGGTTGCGGGGTCTGCTGTGCGGCGGTGGACAGGCGCGACTCCAGGGCTTCCTTGGAGATCGGCTCGTCGTTCCAGTACAGCGACCCGTCTTCCTTGACGGCCAGGGTGATCGGTGCGGCGCGCTTCTCCGCATCTTCCTTCTGGATCAAGTTGGCCTCTGGCAGCTCCACCTTGACCTTGTGGGACATCAGCGGTGCCGTAATGATGAAGATGATCAGCAGCACCAACATGACGTCCACGAGGGGCGTCACATTGATGTCGGCCATCGGGCCGCCGCTGTTTCCACTACTGAAGGCCATAACGGGCTCCGTCTAAATCGTTGCGAAGGCGTTCTTTACTACCGGATTAGCGAACGCGCGAACCGGTGGCGAAGAAGTCGTGCAGGTCGTGGGCAAAGGTGTCGAACTTGGCGATCACCGAGCTGTTGACCTTGGAGAAGAAGTTGAACGCGAACACGGCCGGGATTGCGACGAACAGACCGATCGCGGTCATGATCAGCGCTTCACCCACCGGGCCGGCAACGGCGTCGATGGAGGCCGAGCCGGTTGCACCGATCTTGATCAGCGCACCGTAGATGCCCCACACGGTACCGAGCAGACCGACGAACGGCGCGGTTGCACCGACGGTCGCCAGCAGGGTCATGCCCGACTGCAGCTTGGTGCTTTCGCGGGTCACGGCCTGACGCAGAGCGCGGTCGACGAACTCCGAACGGCTCAGGCTCTCGCCCATACCGCCGGTGCTGCCTTCGGCACGCTGGTGGTGCGCAGCAGCCTGGGCTGCATCCAGTGCGATCTTGGAGAACGGCTCGGAAGCCGGCTGCTCTTCCATGGCGCGGATGGCGTCCTGTGCATTCGGGGCATCCCAGAACGCGGTGGTGACGCGGTCAGCCGCGCTCTTCAGACGGGTGGCGCGGAAGATGTTGATGACAGTCCAGTACCAGGAGGCAGCGGACATGGCGATCAGGGTGATCAGAACGACCCAGGACACGGCGAAGTCGCCGGGGCTGGAGGTCATTTCGGTGATCAGGTGCTCAAAGCCCATCTGCGAAAGAGCGGCCGACGGATTGGAGCCCCCTGCAGCGGCGGCGATAACGAATTCCTGCAGCATGACGCTTACCTTTGTTGTGTGTGGTGATGAAGGGTGGAGCGAAAGGAAGACAGGATCCTGGGCCGGCCGCAGCCGGCCCGTGGGATCAGTTCAGAGCAAAGTTGACCGGGACGCGGACGCGGCCGGCGGCTTTCTGCCCATTGACAGTGGAGGCGTTGAACTTCCACTTGCGTGCTGCGTCCATCGCGGCACGGTCAAGGTCGCGGTTGCGGCTGGACTTTTCGACCGACACATTGGTCACGTTGCCGTTGGCATCCACATCCACGATCAGGATGACCTCACCTTGGACACCGGCACGGAATGCGGCCGGCGGGTACTTCGGTGGGTTCATGTTCTTGGACGAGATATCGACGCTGGCACCGATGTCACTCGGTGGAGCCGGCGGAGCTGGCGGGCTCGGCGGCGTGACGATATCGCTCGGACGCGGTTCGGGAACGTCGACCACCGGAGCTTCCGGCGGCGGCGGAACCGGTGACGGTTTCGGCGGCGACAGATTCTTGACCGGCGGTGGCGGCTTGTCTTCCGGCGGCGGCGGCGGCGGCGGCGGCGGGGGAGGAGGCGGTGCATCCACCAAGGTGACCATGGTGGTGCGCTCCTTCTCGGCCGGAGCCTTCGGCGCGACTGCAGGGATCAGCAACATCATCAATGCAGTAAGGTGCAGGGCAATTACGAAAGCAATGCCGATAATGCGGGCCCAGCTCAGACCCTGGTTCCCGGCATCATAGTCATGCCTGTGGATAACGAGTTGTTCCGTCATGCGCCAATGGCTCTTTCAGTGGGGGCCCGGATCACTGTGATGATCCCCAGGTTTTCGGACGGCTTTGACACCGCAGGAACTCCCAAGCTTATACCAATCCCGAGTCCTGTAACCACTAAAAACACAGGGATTTCGGGGGTTTATTTTCTTTTTTTACTTCAGATTGATGATCTTCTTGGCGTCTTCGGGTTTTTTAACACCCTTGGCGATCGCCTGCTGTGCGGCCTGCTTGGCCTCGGGGATGCGTCCTTCCGAATGCAGCACCTTGGCCAGATTCAGATAGGTCTCGCCGTCCTTGGAGAGGGGGGCGGCCTTCTGCCAATTCTCGATCGCCTTCGGCACGTCTTCGCTGTAGTAGTACGACTGCGCCAACGCGAGGTAGGTCTGGTAGTCAGGCTTGAGAATGCCCTTCTGCATGCCCTCGGTGATGACGGCGATGACGTCCTTTTCCTTGTTCTCGGTGTTGGCGTAGATCGAGTACAGCTGCTTGTATTCCTTCTCTTCGGTCAGCTGACCGGACGCGCGCAGCTTGTCCATCACCCCGGCGGCCTTGTCCATCTGGTCGGCCTGCATGTACATGCTGGCCAGATTGAGCTGGGCCTTCTTGTCGTTGGGTGTCTTGGCGGCCAGCGCTTCGGCGGCGGCCACGGCTTCACCGGTCTGCCCGGCTTCGGCGTAGGACGCCATCAACAGCTGGTTCCACGTGTCCTTGGGCTCGGGCGAGGCGGCGATGGCCTGCTTGAGCACCGGAATGGCTTCCTTGTAGCGCTCGGCCTGGTACAGCGCCTGGCCCTTGAGGATCAGATCTTCCGGGCGCTGCGACTTGCTCTCGTCCAGGTACTTGTCCAGCGTGGCCAGACCTTCGGCCTGCTGGTCATCCTGCAACTGCAGCTGCGCCAGCATCAGCATCGACTGGAACTGGCCGTTGTTGTCCAGCGCGTTCAGTGCGATGGCCTGCTGCAGATAGGTCTTGGCAGCGGCGGTGTCGTCCATGTTGTACGCCGCCTGGGCGGCCAGCTGGCCGGCCAGCGCTTTGTCGGCTTCGTTGGCCGAACCATTGGCCAGGATCTCGTCGGCCTGGGTGCGCACCGCCGGGAAATCCTCGCCCTTGTTGAAGGTTTCGATCAGCTTCTGCAGCTTGCTGCCCAGCTTGGACGACGGCTTGATGGTCGGCGCGGTGCGGGTGGACTGCGGGTACAGCTCTTCGGCCTTGCCGCTGTTCTTGGACTTGCGGTTGGCCCGCTCGGTCGAGCGGTCCGACTGCGCGACCGCATCGGTAACGACAGCCCCGCCCAGCGATGCGGCGATGATCAGGGACAACAGGGCGTGCTTGCGGTTGAGCAGTTTCATGATTCACCTCGGACGAGCCGCCGTTGGGCGGTACGAAAAGCGGAATGGAAGCTGTACGAAAATTCTGAGCCGGCAAACTTAGCAGAAAGTCTCAGTTCCCGAAAACGGTTTCCGTGCTGTGGTGCAGCATCGACGCGATTACCCACAACGGGGCACTCGCCCGTCCTGTCGGGCCTGCTGATACACCGGTTGCAGGGCATTGACGTCGGCCTGCAACTCACGGATGCGGTTGGCCGGGTCCGGATGGGTGGACAACCACTGCGGCTGACGGTTGCCGCTGGCGGCCATCATGTTCTGCCACAGGCTCACCGCCTGGGCCGGGTCGAAGCCGGCTTGCGCCATCAGGCGCTGGCCGACCACGTCGGCCTCGCTTTCCTGGGTGCGTGAGCCAGGCAACAGGAACACGGTTTGCGCGGTCATGCCGCCCACCTGGTTCACCGCACTGGCGGCGCCATCGCCATAGGCAGCGCCGGCCAGCGCGCCGATGATGCCAAGGCCGGTCTGGGCGCCTAGCTGGCGGGTGATGCGTTCTTCGTGGTGGCGAGAGATTACGTGCCCGATTTCATGCCCGAGCACGGCGGCCAGCTGATCCTGGGTCTTGGCCACAGTGAAGATGCCGGTATTCACACCGACCTTGCCACCGGGCAGGGCGAAGGCATTGGCTTCGTCGTCAACAAACAGCGCGGTCTCCCAACGAGTCTCGCGCCATTGCGGCGGCAACTGCGCGACCAGGGCATTGACCACGCACTGAACATAGGCGTTCTGCTTGCCGTCGGTGCTGACTTTTTCCTTGGCCTTGGTCTGCGCGAAGGACTCCGCGCCAAGCTTGTCGAGCTGGTCTTGCGTCACGCCACCTACCACCTGACGGCGGCCGGTTGGCGAAGTAGTGGTGGCGCACGCCGTCAACGCGAGGACGGCAACAACGATCAACAACCTGGCTTTCATTCAATCCCCCTTGAACCCTGGGGGCATTTTGGCAGGGTCGTCTTAACTTTTCGTCAAGCGGGTCAGCCAAGACCGAAAAAGTACAGGGCTGCCAAGGCGGTCGCGTTGTTGATCCCATGCGCCAGGATCGGCGCCCACAGCGTGCCGGTGCGCCAATACAGCCATGCAAACGCCGCGCCCATGCCGCCGTAGACCAGCCACAGTTGGGCGATGGCGACCACGCCATTGCCGCTGATGCCGGGCACCTCGTGTACCAGGGCGAAGGTCAGGCTGCTGAGCACCACGCCCAGCCACGGCCGCCCGGCCGCCAGCAGACGCCCGAACAACACGCGCCGGAACAGCAGTTCTTCGTAGGCCGGCGCAATGGCGACCGCAAAGACGACCAGCGCCAGCGGCCATTGCTTGATGGCCTCTTCCATCAGCGGCAGGTTGGTCGGCACCGGCTTGATGCCCAGCGCCGAGGCCAGAACGCTGACCAGATTGCTGAGCATGAATACGCCGGCGGCCACGGCCGCAATCCAGCCCCAGGTCGACCGGCGCCGGATCGCGGCACGCGACGTGGCCTGTTCGGCGGGCGTGGCACGGCGACGCCAGAAGTAGAGCAGCACC
Organism: Xanthomonas sp. LMC-A-07; assembly: GCF_030208825.1. Taxonomy (NCBI): domain Bacteria; kingdom Pseudomonadati; phylum Pseudomonadota; class Gammaproteobacteria; order Lysobacterales; family Lysobacteraceae; genus Xanthomonas; species Xanthomonas sp. LMC-A-07. Next base: position 557,222 of record NZ_JARVTF010000005.1, on the reverse strand, counting down.
GCCGGAGTCGCCGTGCTGACCAACGCGATCAGCAGCTGCACCATGACGCCCGGTTGGCCGATGGCGGCCATGATCGCGGCCGGGGAGGGGCTGCCGCCCTGCGCACGCACGGCCTGCACCTCGCCCATGCTGCGCAGAAAGCCCCACACCGCAAAGCCGGCCACGCTCAACAGCAGCAACAGGCCGATGGCAATCAGCAGATCGATGCAGAAACCGAGCACGGCGGACCGCAGTGACGGTGGACCGGGCACCGACACCGGCGCCGGGGAAGGCGGAAGAACTGCGCTCATCGTCATCCCTGCAGGGCGGCGCACACCGCCACATCGCGCGTGGCGATGCGGCGGTGCAGGCGGCGGATCAGATATCCAGGTTGGAAACCTTCAGCGCGTTGTCCTCGATGAAGTCGCGGCGCGGTTCCACCACATCGCCCATCAAGGTGCTGAAGATCTGGTCAGCCGCCACGGCGTCTTCAATGCGCACCTGCAGCAGGCGCCGCGTGTCCGGATTGACCGTGGTTTCCCACAACTGCTCGGCGTTCATTTCGCCCAGGCCCTTGAAGCGCTGCACCTGGCGGCCCCGTTTGGCCTCCTCCAGCAGCCAGGCTTGCGCCTGCGCAAAGCTGGTGATCGGGTGGCTCTTGTTGCCACGCAGGATCTGCGCGCCTTCGCGCACCAAGCCATGCAGGGCCAGCGCAACCTCGCGCAGCGGACGCAGTTCGCCACTTTCAAACGCGCCCATCGGCAGCACCTGGGTGAATTCCTCGCCCATGTGCTTGCGCACCGACACCAGCGAGGCGGCGGCACTGTCGGTGGCCGGATCGAAGCGCAAGTGATAGCGCGCCGTGCCCAGGGTGCCGCGATTGAGCACTGCCTGCAGCGCATCCAGCGTGGGATGCACGTCGCCTTCGGCCTGCAGCTGCACCACGTCCAGCGGCGGCAGGTCGATCAACGCGGTCAACAGCGCCGGGTCGTAGCGGTGGGCGTTGCGGGCAATGGCCTCCTTGGCGCCAGCGAACAGCAGCAGCAGTTTTTCCAGCGCCTCGCCGGTGATCGGCGGCTCGTCGCTGGCCGGGATCAGCGCTGCACCTTCGACCGCGCTGCTGGCCAGGTAGGCGTTGAGCGCGGCATCGTCCTTGAGATACAGCTCGCTCTTGCCCTGCTTGAGCTTGTACAGCGGCGGCAGGCCGATGTAGATGTAGCCGCGCTCGATCAGCTCCGGCATCTGCCGGTAGAAGAACGTGAGCAGCAGCGTGCGGATGTGCGAGCCGTCCACGTCGGCGTCGGTCATCAGGATGATGCGGTGGTAGCGCAGCTTGTCCGGGTTGTACTCGTCGCGGCCGATGCCGGTGCCCAGCGCGGTGATCAGCGTGCCTACCTGGTCGGAGGCCAGCATGCGATCGAAACGCGCGCGTTCGACGTTGAGGATCTTGCCGCGCAGCGGCAGCACCGCCTGGTTCTTGCGGTTGCGGCCCTGCTTGGCCGAGCCACCTGCCGAGTCACCCTCGACGATGAACAGCTCGGACAGTGCCGGATCCTTTTCCTGGCAATCGGCCAGCTTGCCCGGCAGGCCGGCGATATCCAGCGCGCCCTTGCGGCGGGTCAGATCGCGCGCCTTGCGGGCAGCTTCACGGGCCCGGGCGGCATCGACGATCTTGCCGGTGATGGCCTTGGCTTCGTTCGGGTTTTCCTGCAGGAATTCCTGCAGGCGCGCACCGAAGGCGTTTTCCACCGCCGGGCGCACGTCCGAGCTGACCAGTTTCTCCTTGGTCTGCGAGGAGAAGCTGGGGTCGGGCACCTTCACCGACAGCACTGCGATCATGCCTTCGCGCATGTCGTCGCCGGTCAGGGTGATCTTGGCCTGTTTGGCGATGCCGTTCTGCTCGATGTAGTTGCTCAGCACGCGCGTCAACGCGCCGCGGAAGCCGGCCAGATGCGTACCGCCATCCTTCTGCGGGATGTTGTTGGTGAAGCAGTACATGGTTTCCTGATAGGCGTCGGTCCATTGCAGGGCCACGTCCACCACGATGCCATTGTGCTCGCCGGTCACCGAGATCACGTTCGGGTGCAGCGGGGTCTTGAGCTGGGCCAGATGCTCCACGAAGCTGCGGATGCCGCCTTCGTAGTGGAAATCGTCGCGCCGGCCTTCGCCGCGCTCGTCGATCAGCGCAATCTTGACACCGGAATTGAGGAACGAGAGCTCGCGCAGGCGGCGCGCCAGGATGTCGTAATGGAACTCGACGTCGCTGAAGATCTCCACCGCCGGCTTGAAGCGTAGCGTGGTGCCGCGCTTGGTCGAGGCCTCCAGCTGCTTGAGCGGGTACTGCGGCTCGCCCAGCGCGTATTCCTGCTGGTAGTGGAAGCCGTCGCGCCAGATATCCAGCCACAGGTGCTCGGACAGGGCATTGACCACCGAGACGCCCACGCCGTGAAGGCCGCCGGACACTTTGTAGCTGTTGTCGTCGAACTTGCCGCCGGCGTGCAGCACGGTGAGGATCACCTCGGCTGCGGAGACGCCTTCTTCCTTGTGGATGTCCACCGGAACGCCGCGGCCGTTGTCCGACACCGCTACCGAGCCATCCACGTGGATCTTGACCACGATGTCATCGGCGTGGCCCGCCAGGGCCTCGTCGACCGAGTTATCGACCACCTCGAACACCATATGGTGCAGGCCGGTGCCGTCGTGCACATCGCCGATGTACATGCCGGGGCGCTTGCGGACGGCTTCGAGGCCACGCAGCACAGTGATCTTGCTGGAGTCGTAGGTGCCGTTGGGTGTTGGCGGTGTGGTTTGTTCGTCGGTCATGCGCGTGCCGTTGGCTCCACAACACGCACGAGGACGGCGGAAGCCGTATCGCGCGTGGGAAAAGGGGGATAGCGCGGCAATTATACCAGCCGGCTCATGCCAGCCGCGGCGGATCAGTCGCGCCGGCCGTGGGCACAAGCTGACCGTGTTCCACGTGGAACCGGTGCAGGGTCTTGCCGGCGTCGGCTAGTCCTGGGGGAAGTTCAGTTGCGGTGATCAGCACCTGCGCCGGCGCGCTGGCCAAACGCTGGATCACCCGGGCCTGATGATGACGATCCAGCTCGGAACCCAGATCATCCAGCGCCATGACGGGCCATTCGCCACGCTCGTGCGCGAAATCCTCCGCTTGGGCAAGCAGGCAGGCCAGTGCCGTGAGCTTGGCCTGCCCCCGTGACAGCGCGTCCTTGCCGGGTAGGGCGTCGAACACCGGCGCCCAGTCAGCGCGGTGCGGGCCCTGCGAGGTGTAGCCGTTCTGGCGGTCGCGTTCGCGGGCGAGCAGCAGGGCATCCGCCAACGAAACCTCGTGGCGGCGCCAGCCGGGTGCGAACGTCAGTGCAGACAGGCCGAGGGACGGGGCAATGGCCGTTGCGACCGGGAGTAGGCGTTCCTGCAGCCGCTCCAAGTACTGCAGGCGCCGCGAGGTGAGGGTTTCGCCGGATTCCGCTAGTTCGTGATCCCAGGCATCCAGCATGCGCGGCTGTGCGCCCTGCTTGAGTAAGGCGTTGCGCTGCTTGAGTGCGCGCGCGTACCGGCGCCACAGCGCCAGAAAGTCAGGTTCCACGTGGAACAAGCCCCAATCCAGGAAACGCCGCCTTGGTTCGCCGCCACCGCTGATCAGCACATGGCTGCCAGGCTCGAAAGTCACCACCGCAAGTGCGGCACACAGCGACCCGAGTTGGGCCACGTCCTCGCCATCCAGGCGGCCGGTCCATTCCTGCCCGCTGTGCCGCAGGCCGGCACGGCGTGTGCGCTCGGTGTTGTCGCCCGCACGTTCGCGCCATTCGACGAATATTTCCAGATCCTGCCCACCCTGGCGGATCAACCCATCCCGCACCCGGCCACGAAAGCTGCGCCCGTAGGCCATGACATGCAGGGCTTCAAGCACGCTGGTCTTGCCGGCACCGTTGTCGCCGGTCAACAGATTCAACGTACTGGCTGGATGAAACTCGACTGCTTCGAAGCGACGAAGTCGATGGATGGACAACCGCGCTACATGCATCGATCGGTCTGCTTGGCCTTGAAGTCCGGCATCGGACGGGGCGGAGCATACGTGATCGGCAGTGGACGTGCTTCGGCAAACATTTCCGTCACGCGGCAACAAACTGGGGACAAGTTGTGGACAGTTTTGGCGCCCACGGTGGTCGTTTCGCTTATCCACAGGTAATCAGGTCGTTTGAGCGGGTCTAGACACAGGGTTTCAAGGCGACAAAAGCGTTTAAGAACAGATGCTTAACCTACTTTTCGGCGCAATCTGGCCCTACCATCACCACCAAGCCTTTAAGATTTATCTAGATTTAAAAGCTTTGAGCGTTATGCATAACTCAAAAACTACTTGAGAAGCCTTGCTCCAATCGCATAAAGACCTCCCCAGGAGACCTGGTCTCCTACAGGGGCGCTGATTCTTTCTGCTTCGGATGTTTATAGATCAATTGACGCCGTCAGTTGTTTTACGGAGCGGGGCGAACTGGAGCGGATAGCGTATGCCGATAGCCGCAACGTGCTATGCCCACGAAACCGCAAGCGCTTTCGAGCCTTGATCGGAAGAGGGCAAATAATTGTTTCTGTGATTGCTCAAGATGGCTCTTGCGGCGCTCAGAGCCGGCCCAGGCCAAGCGCGCGTAACATCCGCCCATTGCCACGGGACACAAGTCAGCAGTTGATCCGCCTGCGCGGAAGCTCGCTGCCTCAGCCAATCCGCATGACTTCGCACCACCGGTCGGTCACGACATCTCAGGTCGAACCAAGGCACGTTGGCTCGAGAAACATCGAGTACGCCGTCAGGCACGTCGATGGCAGAGAGCCATCTGTCTCAATGTTCCTCGGCCCACAAAAAAGGCCCGGCTTACGCCGGGCCCTTCGTGTTCCACGTGGAACGCAGCGTCAGAGACGCAACGGCATCACGACGTGGCGGGACTTCTCGCTGCTAGCCTCACGTACCAACGCCGACGAATTGGCATCGCGCAGCTGGATCACCACATGCTCGTCGCGCAGTGCAGAGAGCGCATCCAGCAGATAGTTCACGTTGAAGCCGATGGCCAGATCATCGACCTTGGTATCGGCCTCGATCTCTTCCTGCGCTTCTTCCTGCTCCGGGTTGTGCGCGCTGATCTTCAGCTGGCCGGGCGATACTTCGACGCGAACGCCGCGGTACTTTTCGTTCGACAGAATCGCCGCACGCTGCAGTGACGCACGCAGCGCCTCGCGGTCCACCTTGACCTCACGGTCTGCGCCAATCGGAATCACCGCCTCGTAATCCGGAAAACGGCCGTCGATCAGCTTCGAGGTGAAGGTGACATCGCCGCGCTTGACGCGGATATGGCTACGGCCCAGTTCCAGCTCGACATCGCGATCAGCCGCCTCCAGCAAGCGCAGCAGCTCGGTCACGCCCTTGCGCGGCACGATGATCTGGCGCTTCGCGCTACCGGACTTTTCCAGCTCGGTCTCGCACAGTGCCAAGCGGTGACCGTCGGTCGCCACGCAGCGCAGCAGGCCATCGCGCAGGTCGAACAGCAGGCCGTTGAGGTAATAACGCACGTCCTGCTGGGCCATCGCGAACGCCGTGCGCTCCATCAGCTCCTTCAGCCCGGCTTCCGGCACGGCTACACGCTCGGTGGCCTCGACTTCGTCCACCGACGGGAAGTCGTTGGCCGGTAGCGTGGCGAGCGTAAAGCGGCTGCGCCCGGCCTGCACCGTGACCTTGTCACCGGTCTGCGAGACGGTTACGCGGCTGCCGTCAGGCAGGGCCCGCAGGATGTCGAACAGCTTGCGCGCGGGGATCGTGGTTTCGCCGTCCTGGGCGTCCTCGACCATAGTGCGCGAGATCATTTCGACTTCCAGGTCGGTCCCCGTCAGCGACAGCTGACCGTTGTTCACCTGCACCAGCAAGTTCGCCAGTACCGGCAATGTCTGACGCCGTTCGACGACATTGACCACCTGGGCCAACGGCTTGAGGAAGGCTTCGCGCTGCAGTGTGAAACGCATGTGGTTCCGTGCCCCTATGCTTTAAAGATGTGGAATAAATCAAAAGCTTGGTGGTGATGGTAGGGCCGTTTTCGGCGGACAACCACGCTAACGTATTGTTTCCAAGGACATTTTTGAGCTTGAAAGTCTATGGACTAGTGCCCCTGGAGCGGTGGGAAAACCTGTGGATAGTTTTCGCCTCAACGCTGCAGCCGCATTTATCCACAGATTCTCCCGCATTTGGCCCCAACTCATCCACGCTTTTTTCCAAGCCGAGCGAGAAGGGCGCCGAACGCTCACTCGCTCAGCTTGCGAATCAGCTTTTCCCAGTCCTCGCGCAGCTTGCCGTCGGCCTCCATCAGCGTGCGGATCTGCCGGCAGGCGTGCAGCACGGTGGTGTGGTCGCGGCCGGCAAACGCATCGCCGATCTCGGGAAGGCTGTGCTCGGTCAACTCCTTGGCGAGCGCCATCGCCACCTGGCGCGGGCGCGCCAATGAGCGGGTGCGGCGCTTGGAAAGCAGGTCCTTCATCTGCAGGCCGTAGTAGTCCGCCACGGTCTTCTGGATGTTGGGAATGCCGATCGCCTGCTGCTGCGCACGCAACAGGTCACGCAGCGTCTCCTGTGCGAACTCCACAGTGATCGAGCGGCCAGTGAAGTTGGCGCGGGCCACCAACGTGTTGAGCGCCCCTTCCAGGTCGCGCACGTTCGAGCGCATCTTCTTGGCGATCAGAAACGCCACGTCGTCGGGAATCTCGGCGCCGCGCTCGCGCGCCTTGGCCAGCACGATCGCCGCACGCGTCTCGAAATCCGGCGGGTCGATCGCCACCGACAGGCCCCAGGCCAAGCGCGACTTCAGCCGCGGCTCCAGGCCCTCGACTTCGCGCGGATAGCGGTCGCAGGTCAGGATGATCTGCTGGCGGCCGTCGAACAGCGCGTTGAAGGTGTGGAAAAACTCTTCCTGCGTGCGGTCTTTGCCGGCGAAAAACTGGATGTCGTCGATCAGCAGCGCATCGATCTGCTGGAACTGGCGCTTGAACTGGTCCATCGCCTTGTCCTGCAACGCGCGGATCATCGCGCTGAAGAACTGTTCCGAGCGCAGGTACATCACCTTGGCGGCCGGATTGGCCTGGCGCAGCGCGTTGCCGGCCGCGAACATCAGATGGGTCTTGCCCAGCCCGGTGCTGCCGTACAGCAGCAACGGGTTGTGCGCCCGGTCGCCCGGCTTCTGCGCGGCCTGGATCGCCGCGGCCAGACCGAGCTGGTTGCTGCGGCCTTCCACGAAGTTGGCGAAGGTGTAGTGCGAATCCAGGTTGCCGGCGAAGGGCACGATCGGCGCGGCCGCCGGCGCACTGGCGACGGCTTGCGGTGCCGGCAGCGGCTCCGGCGCACGCGGACGGGAGCCGACCGCCAGCGCCACCTCGCCATTACCGGCGAAATACGCCAGCAACTCGCGGATGCGCGGCAGGTATCGCTCGCGGACCTGCTCAACGATGAAGGCATTCGGCGCATACAGCACGATGCTGTCGCCGCGGTCTTCGGCCTGCAGGGGTTTCAACCAGGTGTGGACATCTTCGGGCGGGAATTCAGCTTCGAGACGTTCCAGACAGCGGGGCCAAGCATCCATCAAAGTGTGATCATCTGTTGCTGGCTGCGGCGCGCAGAAAAGCGCCGTGCTCGCAGCCCGGTCGTGACAAGAGGATGGACCAGACTAGCACCCGGGGCAGGCTTTTCCCAGGGTTATTCACAGGTCCATCCACAGGCCATGCACACCGTCACTTGCGGTAAAGCCAGCAGGGAGTTGACCCGGCCCCGACAGCTCCTATAGAATTTCCGGTTCTATTCGTCTCCATCCATGCAGAGGGCCCCATGGCCACCAAGCGTACTTTCCAACCCAGCAACCTGAAGCGAGCACGCGACCATGGCTTCCGCGCACGTATGGCAACCGCCGACGGCCGCAAGATCCTGGCTCGCCGCCGCGCCAAGGGCCGCAAGCGCCTGAGCGCTTGATTGCCGCGCCGCTCCCTGCGGCCGAGGCAATCCCTTCAGTGAACGCATCGAACCCGTGCAGGCGATTTCCTCGCTCTGCGCGGGTTCGTACGCGTGCGCAATATACGGTCGTCTTCGATATCGCGCGCCGCACCTCGGACCCGTTGCTGAGCCTGCACTGGCGCAGTGGCGAGACGCCGCCGCGCCTGGGCATGGCGGTGTCGCGCAAGGTCGATACGCGTGCGGTGGGGCGCAACCGCATCAAGCGGGTGCTGCGCGATGCCATGCGCCACCTGCTGCCGGAGCTTGCCGGCGGTGACTACGTCATCGTGGCCCGTTCGGCGGCCGCGAAAGCGACCAATCCACAGATCCGCGACGCCTTCGTACGTCTGCTGCGCCGTGCCGGCGCATTGCCCCTGCCTGCCGCGCCCGGCACAATGCCGCCCGCCAGGGCACCGCGCCCATCCTCCCTTTCCCCGACAGAGCCGGACCCCCGTTCCGACTGAGCGAGTTGCTGCCCGATGAACCAGACCCGTGTTTTCCTGATTTTTGCCTGGCTGATGGTCGCGGCACTGCTGTGGATGGAGTGGGGCAAGGACAAGGCGGCCGCCAATGCGCCGACGCCGATCGCCTCGCAGGCGGTCCCGGCGGCGCGCGATCCGGACGCCACGGCCCCTGCGGCGAACGTGCCGTCGGCACAGGCGATCCCGCAAGCCGGCAGCCCTGCCGCGGTGCCTGCGACCAGCACCACCACGGCCACGCCCGTGGCGGCAGGTGCCGCGCCGGCAATCACCCTGACCTCGGACGTGCTGCGCCTGAAGCTGGACGGCCGCAGCGTGCTGGACGCCGAGCTGTTGCAGTTCCCGCAGACCAAGGACGGCACCGAGCCGGTCAAGTTGCTGACCGAAGATGCCGCGCATCCGTATAACGCCACCAGCGGCTGGGCCAGCGAGCGCTCGCCGGTGCCGGGCGTGGGCGGCTTCCGTGCCGAGCAGCCGGGCACCACGTTTGAACTGGCCAAGGGCCAGAACACCCTGGTGGTGCCGTTCGTGTGGAACGGCCCCAATGGCGTATCGATCCGCCGCACTTTCACCTTGCAGCGCGGCAGCTACGCGATCTCGATCAAGGATGAGGTGATCAACAAGAGCGATGCGGCGTGGAACGGCTATGTGTTCCGCAAGCTGAGCCGGGTGCCGACCATCCTCAGCCGCGGCATGACCAACCCGGATTCCTTCAGCTTCAACGGCGCGACCTGGTACAGCCCGCAGGAAGGGTACGAGCGCCGCGCGTTCAAGGACTACATGGACGACGGTGGCCTGAATCGCCAGATCACCGGCGGCTGGGTGGCCCTGCTGCAGCATCACTTCTTCACCGCGTGGATCCCCCAGAAGGACCAGGCCTCGCTGTACGTGCTGGCGCAGGATGGCCCGCGTGACGTGGCTGAACTGCGTGGCCCGGCCTTCACCGTGGCACCGGGCCAGAGCGCCAGCACCGAGGCGCGCCTGTGGGTGGGCCCGAAGCTGGTCAGCCTGCTCGCCAAGGAAGACGTGAAGGGTCTGGACCGCGTGGTCGACTACAGCCGCTTCTCGATCATGGCCATCATCGGCCAGGGCCTGTTCTGGGTGCTGAGCCATCTGCACAGCTTCCTGCACAACTGGGGCTGGGCGATCATTGGCCTGGTGGTGCTGTTGCGACTGGCGCTGTATCCGCTGTCGGCCGCGCAGTACAAGTCCGGTGCAAAGATGCGCCGCTTCCAGCCGCGCCTGGCGCAGCTGAAGGAGCGCTACGGCGACGATCGCCAGAAGTACCAGCAGGCGACGATGGAGCTGTTCAAGAAGGAAAAGATCAACCCAATGGGTGGCTGCCTGCCGCTGCTGATCCAGATGCCGATCTTCTTCGCGCTGTACTGGGTGTTGGTGGAATCGGTGGAACTGCGCCAGGCGCCGTGGCTGGGCTGGATCCAGGACCTGACCGCACGCGATCCGTACTTCATCCTGCCGATTTTGAACATTTCGATCATGTGGGCGACGCAGAAGCTGACCCCGACCCCGGGCATGGACCCGATGCAGGCCAAGATGATGCAGTTCATGCCGCTGGTGTTCGGCGTCATGATGGCCTTCATGCCGGCCGGCCTGGTGCTGTACTGGGTCGTCAACGGCGGTCTGGGTTTGTTGATCCAGTGGTGGATGATCCGCCAGCACGGCGAGAAGCCGAGCAAGATCATCCAGGCCAACGCCAAGTAAGTGGAACAAGGCCCGCCGCAAGGCGGGCTTTGTACATGTGCCCCCGCAGTGCACCACCGCACGTGCTGACCATTGCCAAGGATGCGTTCGTGATGTCATCGCCGCTGCACCGCCTGTTGCTGTGCGCCAGTTATGTGGGGCTGTTGCTGCTGGCTGGCTGCGGCAAACCGCAGGACGGGCGCGATGGGCAGGAGGCTGCCAAGCCAGCCGCATCCGCCACATCTGCCGCGCAAAACGATCCCGCTGCCGAAGCTGCGCGCGCCCTGATCGTGCAGTTGCGCGAACAACTGGACCGGCATCGCCGCATCATCGTGTTGCTGGCCGATGAGGCCGCGCAATCGCCGCGCGACCGTGCCACCTCCAGCAGCGTGGGCCAGCAGTTGTTCCATGAGAACCTCGAGCAGCGCGAGCGTATTGCTGCACGGTTCGAGACCGTGCTGGCCTCCAAGGCGTCCACCCGCTTCGCTACCCTTGCCACGGTGTTGGACGACGTCGAGTCGGCGCCCGATCTCTACGATGCCGATCGCCTGGCCTTTCGCGAAGTGCTGTGCGATTTGCACGCGCGTATTGGCCGCGATTCGGCATTGCCGGCGGTGAAACTGCACCAACGCATTGGCGAAGACCTGGAGGCGCTGGATGAAATCGAGCGCACCTACAACACCGAGCTGACCCAGATCTTCTCCCGCTTCGATCGCAGCCGCGCCATCACGCCCAAGCGCGAGAAATGGGACGACTACGTGGCGCATCTGCGCACGCTGTACACGCGCGAAAAGATCCTGCGCGACCACGGCGTGGTGGAGCCGTATCCGTTCTCCGCGCGCGACAGCGAGAGCGAGATCTTCGGCCGCGATCTGCCGCCCAAGACGGTGGTGCTGACCTTCGACGATGGCCCGCACAAGGCGTATACCGAAGAGATCGTGGCCATCCTCAAACGCTACGACGTGCCCGGCGTGTTCTTCGAAGTGGGCCGCAATCTGGGCAACCTGGATGCGCAAGGCAAGCCGACCCTGGCGCCGCTGGCCAAGATTAGCCACAGCCTGATGGAAGAAGGCTATGCGGTGGGCAATCACAGCCTCACCCATGCACAGCTATCCAAGACCACCGGTGCGGCCTTGCGCAGCCAGGTGCTGGATACCGACACGCTGTTGCGTGCGGTGGACAACAAGCGCGCGCCACTGTTTCGGTTTCCGTATGGCGCACGCAATGCCGAAGGGCTGCAGTTGCTCGGCGAAGCGGGCCTGAAATCGATCATGTGGAACATCGATTCGATGGACTGGGCCGACCCGGTGCCGGAATCGATCGTGCAGCGCGTGCTGGACCAGGTGAACAAGGAGCAGCGCGGCATCGTGCTGTTCCACGATATCCACGACCGCGCCGTGAAAGCGTTGCCGCAGATCCTGGATCGCCTGATTGCCGATGGCTACCAGTTTGCCGGCTGGAACGGGCGCGATTTCTCGGTGGCGCGCGCACCCAGCGCGACCGCGGCCGCAACGGTGACCACCGGTTATGCCAAGTCGTGGGCGATCGTGATCGGCATCGACGACTACGCGCGCTGGCCCAAGCTCGAATACGCCGCCAACGATGCGCAGGCGATTGCCAACACCTTGACCGGCCCGTTGGGGTTTCCGTCGTCGCAGGTGATCGTGCTCAAGAATGCCGAAGCCACCCGCAACAATATCCTGGCCGCGTTCCATGACCGGCTCGGCGATGGTCGCGCGCAGACCAACGACCGCGTGTTCGTGTTCTTCGCCGGGCATGGCGCCACGCGCCGGCTCGCCTCCGGGCGCGACCTGGGCTACATCATCCCGGTGGATTCGGACCCGGAGCATCTGGCCAATGATGCGATCGCGATGAGCGACCTGCAGAACATCGCCGAAAGCCTGCAGGCCAAGCACGTGCTGTTCGTGATGGATGCCTGCTACAGCGGTTTGGGATTGACCCGTGGTGGTCCAAGTTCCAGCGCCTACCTGCGTGAGAACGCCCGCCGCATCGCGCGCCAGATGCTCACCGCCGGCGGCGCCGATCAACAGGTGGCCGACAGTGGCCCGAATGGGCATTCGGTATTTACCTGGGTGGTGTTGCAGGCACTGGCCGGCAAAGGCGATCTCAATGGCGATGGCTTGATCACCGGAACCGAGCTGGCCGCGTATGTCGCGCCGGCCGTGTCTGCGGTGTCGGCGCAGACGCCGGCATTCGGCAGTTTGCCGGGATCGCAGGGCGGTGAGTTTGTGTTTCAGGTGCCGAGTGGCGAAGAATTCCTCACCGCCGACACCGCGCAGTTGTCGGCGGCGGCGATCGCGCTCAATGGCCGCGTGGATGCAGTGCGCCCGGCGGCGGTGAGCGCCGGCGTACCGGCAAACGCGACGCCGGTGACGGTCAAGACCTTGCAGGGCGGCGAAGCCACATTGGTGTTGCCGACCGCGGTGAAGAGCAGCGACCGTCAGCGTGCGCAATTGGCCAACGAACGTGGTCTGCAGCTGTACAAGGAAAAACGCTACGCCGATGCCGCCGAGCAGTTCGCCGAAGCCCTGAAGCTGCGGCCGGACTTTGCATTGGCTGCCAATAACCTGGGGTTTGTGTACTACCGCCAGGAGCGCTATGCCGAAGCCGCACGCTGGCTGGAAAACACCTTGAAAATCGATCCCTCGCGCGCGGTGGCCTATCTCAACCTCGGCGATGCCTATGCCAAGGCAGGCGATCACGAGAAGGCACGCAAGGCCTACACCACCTATCTCGCCTTGCAGCCGCAAGGTGCCGGTGCCGAGCAGGCACGCGCACAGTTGCAGACTCTGTGATTTCTCTTCGTTCTCTCTTCGCATGAATGCTTCGCCTTCCACCATCGTTGCCATCGCCACTGCTGCCGGAATTGGCGGTATCGGTATCGTGCGGCTGTCTGGCCCGCAGTCTGTACAGATCGCCACCGCGCTGGGCATCGCCGGACTGCAACCGCGGCATGCGCGTTACGCGCGGTTTCGTGATGCGCAGGGCGAGGTCATCGATGACGGCATCGCGGTGTGGTTCCCCGCGCCGCATAGTTTCACCGGCGAAGAGGTGGTGGAGCTGCAGGGCCACGGCAGCCCGGTGCTGCTACGGCAATTGGTGGCCCGCTGCATCGCGCTGGGTGCACGCCAGGCGCGTGCGGGTGAGTTCAGCGAGCGGGCCTTCCTCAACGGCAAACTCGATTTGGCTCAGGCCGAAGCCATTGCCGACCTGATCGCCGCCGGCGATCTGCGCGCAGCGCGTGCGGCACGCAGATCGCTCGACGGTGTGTTCTCGCGACGCGTGGATGCGGTGAGTGAGAGCCTCACGCGGTTGCGCATCCATGTGGAAGCGGCGATCGACTTCGCCGATGAGCCCCTGGACACGCTGGGCGGCGCGCAGGTGCGCGAGGAGCTCAGCCGCACGCGCGCACTGCTTGCGCAGCTGTTGCGCGATGCCGAACGTGGACGCAAGTTGCGCGATGGTTTGCACGCAGTACTCATCGGCCCGCCCAACGCCGGCAAGAGTTCCTTGCTCAACGCCTTGGCCGGCAGCGAGCGGGCGATCGTCACCGATGTCGCCGGTACCACGCGCGATACCTTGCACGAGGCGATCCAGCTCGATGGCTTCGAACTGACCCTGGTCGATACCGCAGGCCTGCGCGAGGGCGGCGATGCCATCGAGCGCGAAGGCATGCGCCGCGCGCGCGCCGAACTGCAGCGTGCCGACCTGGCGCTGGTCGTGCTGGATGCACGTGACCCGCAGGCCGCGCGCGATGCCCTCGGCGATGCCATTGATGCGGTACCGCGCCGGTTGTGGATCCACAACAAATGCGACCTGCTGGCTGTGGCTGGGCCAATGGACGCCGATGCGATCGCGGTGTCTGCGGTGACCGGGCAGGGGCTGGAGCACCTGCACACCCGCCTGCGCGAACTGGCGCTGGGCGATGGCATAGAAAGCGTGGATGGCGAATTTTCAGCGCGCACGCGGCATGTCGATGCATTGCACCGCGCCGAACAACATGCCGACGCCGCAGATCTGGAGCTGCGCTACGAGCAGCTCGAACTGGCCGCCGAAGAACTGCGTCTGGCGCATGAAGCCCTCGGCGAAATCACCGGAAAGCTCAGCGCGGACGATTTACTCGGCAAGATCTTTTCGAGTTTTTGTATCGGGAAGTGATGCGGTGGCCGCGACCTCGCTCATGCGCCACCCATCAAAAATCCGGCCTCTTGCGAGGCCGGATGCTGTGGTCACTTCATCATGCGCACGCTCAGAAGTCGTAGCGTGCCGTCAGCCGGAACGAGCGCGGTGTTTGGTAATTGCCATCGTTCAAATAGTTCGGGCTGATCACATCACGCGAGGCCTCACTGAATTCGTTGTACTCGGTGACGCGATCGTTGTTGAACAGGTTGAAGACGTCGAGCTTGATGCGCAGCTTGTTGTCGGCCCAATTGGGGATGTAGGCCGCTGCCAGATCGAAGGTCCAGGTCCATGGTGTGCGGCCTTCGTCGCCACGTTGGCGTAGCTCGCGTGTGCCTTCAGCGTTCAAGCAATAAAAGCTTGAGCCGCTGTAACCGCTGAGATTGCCCTGGTCAGGCTGCGGAATATCGTCCAGTGGGATATAGCCCTGGCAGTTGATCGGGCGGCCGGACTGCAGCACCAGATTTCCGCCGAACTGCCATTCGGGCGTGAGGTTGTATGCCCCGAACAGCTTGAGCGTGTGCTGACGATCGTTCGGGGTCGGCCCATAGGTGCCATCGGTGAACAGACGGTGGTCGAAGTCCTGGGTGAGGCCGGCATCTTCCTGCTCCAGTGTGGAATTGACGTAGCCCTCGACGTTGCCGCGTGTCCTGGCAAACGTATAGGAGCCCTGGAAGTTGAACTTCTCGCCGGTCCGTTCCCAGAAGAATTCCAGCGCGGTGTGGAGGCGACGGTACTCGGGTAGTCCAAGGTACGAGGCAGGCAAGGTGGCCAGTTCGACTTCGCCATCACCGTTCAAATCGACATTGAGGGTGACATCGCTTCCTGGATTGAGGAAGTAGCAGCTCGGCACGGATCCTGGATCGAAATCGGGATAGCCGTTGTCTGCGGCCCAATCAATCCAGGGGTTGGTTGTGCAGGTGTCGTCCATGCCGGACTTCACTTCGCGGCGGATCATGCGCACACCCGCCATCCAGTTCTCGGTCAGCTGCAATTGGCCACCCAGGATCACTTCGTCCTGGTACATCGGCGACAGGTTGGTCGATGCGACAGAGGCCGGATTCGGCGCAGTGAGCGAGCCGTTGGCCTGGGTCTGGCCGATCTGCGCACCTTGACCCACCGGCGTGCCATCGGCTTCGCTCCAGCCATTGACGAAGTACCAGTTGGACACGGTCGATTCGGCACCGGTGGCACGGATACTCGAGTTGGTTGCCACCGGAATGTAGTAGCGGCCGGCGGTACCGAATAGCTTAAGGCTGGCGTCGCCGAGCACATCCCAGGAGAAGCCAAGGCGCGGCGCCATTTTGTAATCGGACTCGATCCAGGCGATGCCATCACCGTTCTTGTTTTCGAACTTTTCACCACGCAGGCCGAGCACGGCAAGGAAGTTCTCGGTGACCTGCCAGTTGTCTTCCAGATAGAACGCGCTATTGGTGTTCTCGTAGCTGGAGCTGCTGGTCTGATACACGCGTGAGCGTGCGTACAGCGCACCGCGCGGCACGAGCTGACCGTTGACCGTACGCCCCGGCTGTCCGGCAAACGCGCCGGTTGCGACAGCATTGCCCGGCACGGTGTAGTACGCCCAGTTGATGCCGCCGGCGTAGGTCTGGCCACGGTGGCTGGATTCGTATTTTTCCTGATCCACACCAAAGCGCAGTCGGTGCTCGCCCAGCACCCATTCGCCATCCACGCGGAAGGCTTTGCGGATGTCTTCATCGGGTTCGGCATCCAGATCAGCGATGGTCGTGATCGTGCCCGGGTTGCAGCCGATATAGCGGTCGACCACGCTGGTGGTCAGGCCGAAGCTGTACGCCCATGGGCACTCTCCGCCGGCGGGATTGGCAGGTAAGCGGGAATCGATCAGGTTGCTCAAATAGCCGTATTGCGCCGACAGGGTGAAATTGTCGGTGAAGTAGCCGGTGTACTTAAGGATGCCGACCTTGCCGCCGTTTTCCATCTCGTACTGCTCGATCGGCACTTCGTGCCTGCCAACGTTGTAGCGGTTATCGCCGTTGGCGTCGGTGTCGTATTCGTAGGTGCGGTACTTGGTCTTGGCCTGGTTGTAGATGCCGGTGAATTCGACCAGGTTGCTGTCGTTGATGTACCAGTCGAGTTTGACC
This sequence comes from Xanthomonas sp. LMC-A-07, assembly GCF_030208825.1. Classification (NCBI taxonomy): domain Bacteria; kingdom Pseudomonadati; phylum Pseudomonadota; class Gammaproteobacteria; order Lysobacterales; family Lysobacteraceae; genus Xanthomonas; species Xanthomonas sp. LMC-A-07. The sequence continues at coordinate 540,711 of NZ_JARVTF010000005.1, read as the reverse complement.
AGGCCCTGCGGCGTCGTGTCACTGACACGCCGGCTGGTCAGCGCGTAAAAGTTGTCTTCCGTCTCCTGGCGGCCTTCCACCATTGCAAAGAAGAACAAGCGGTCCTTTATGATCGGGCCGCTGGCGTAAGCCGAATAGATGGTGCTGTCGAACTGGTCATCGCTACGGTATTGGTACAGCGGGTCCGACGCATCGGGATCGCGCTCGCGTACGTTCTTGGCTGCTGCAGCGCCCCAGTCCGGTGCCCATTCAACGCTGGCGCCGTAATGCCAGTCGTTGGAGCCGGACTTGGTCACGATGCTGACGATGCCGCCCAGCGAGCGCCCGTACTCGGCACCGTAGCCGCCGGTCTTGATCTGCAGCTGGCCGATGCCCTGGAACGGGATGTTGGCGAAGGACAGGAACGTGCGCATGTTGGTCACGTCGAAGCCGTTGATGTAGTAGCCGTTCTCGGCCACCGAGGAGCCGCCGAACGAGGCCAGATTGCCCGCGCCCAGGCCGCTGTCGCCGCGAACGGCGCCCGGTGCCAGCAGCGCCACCGACGACACATCACTGGCTACCGGCAGCGAGACCATCTGCTCGGCCGTGAACACCGTGGTCGATTCCACTGACGACACGTCGATCGGATTGAAGGCCTGTACGCCCACGACCTCCACACGGTCCAGCGTCTTGGCATCGCTGCCGAGCAATACCTGCGAGCCGCTACCGACCTTGACGTCCACCTCGCGCGTCACCCCATCGGCGGTGATCACGTACTTGCCCGGTGGCAATTGACTGAAGGTGAAACGCCCGTCCGCGCCCGCGGTGATCGAGCGGCTGACGCCGGTCTGCGGGCTCTGGATGGCGATCGTGCTTCCTGGCTGGCCGCTACCGAAGATCGAGCCGACTGCGCTCTGCGCCTGCACCCCACCGACGACGCACATCCCCAACGCAAGACTCAAGGCACTGCGCTTGATGTTCCTGGACAACACACTACGGACCCCTGGACGCGTCATTCCTCTCTCTCCTGATGAATTCGGTCACGGACACTGCAGACGTGGGACTCGACTGCGATCGCAGTCGAGGGGAACTGCACTTCGGGGATCGCCTGAACAACCTGAATGGAGGTCAGCTTCCTGAAGCCTGTCTGAAGATTAACCCAGGATTTACAGAGATGTCATCTTCCGGGAACCTTTGACGAGATCGGTGCTTTCGGGCCGGGATTCGCAAGGCCAAATGCTGTATGCGAATGAAGTATTTGCCGCTGCTGCGGATGCCCCCAAGGGCGCCAGGGGTTCAGGCGAACGCCGGAAGAAGCAAGCCAGTGCGCGCACGTCTTTCGGCCACAGCGAGGCGGTGCGACAGCTGGGCGAGTCAGTGCCGGGAGAACACGCCCGCAGATCGACCAAGCGGGTCTCTCGCATCTCTTGCGGAAGCATTACCTGCCAAGAGGCCGCCCACTGCTGTGCTCGGCGGATGGTGGGTGGCCGGCGCCTATGTCAGGCCAACGCTCTGTGATCGCTGATGCCGCGCATGACCAGCATCTCGGCGGCTATGCGCCAAGGCAGCGGTCAACAGGCTGGTAGTGGAAACGGCACCATTGCCAGCGTTCGAGCGGGCAACGCACTGCTGCACGAATGCGCCAGGTAGCCTGCCCGTCGACTCAGAACCCAGGCATCCCCATGCCTTCATGCCTGCATGCGCCAATCGACGAATGCTGCGAGCCGCAGTGTTCGGTTGCATGCCTGCGACCTGCACATCGCGCAGGCACGCATCACCGCGATCTGGCCTACAGCACGCCCGGCAACACCGTCTGCAGGGCGGCGGCTTCTGCCGCGCATGTCGTGGAGTTCGCCGGCGTGGCCTTGGCGATCTCGCGGCGGGCGGCGGCCAGGTCGTTCTGGAAATCGGCGTTGCCATGCAGTGCCGCGACGGTGGCGGCGCCCATGATGCGGCCCTGCAGGACGTCGCTTTGCCAGTGCACGTTGCAGACCAGGCGGCTGTCGCCGAAGGCGCGGCCGCGGGCGAGCAGGGCATCGCGCCTGGCCGGTGCCAGTTCGGCCAGGATCAGGCCCCAGCTCCAGCCGATGGCGGTGTGACCGGACGGATAGGAGCCGTTCTTGCGCAGGCTGTCGTCGTCGGCCGGGGTACACATCGGTTGATCGTTGCGCATGAACGGGCGCGGGCGTTGATAGCGCGCCTTGGCCGCACTGGTGCTGGTGCTGGCATCGCGCAGGCTGCGTTCGAGCAGGCGCAGCAGATGTGGCGTCGTGGCCTGGTCGATCTGCACGCCCAATGCGCAACTGAAGTGGCCAGCCGCCGCCGGGAAGCCCAGCGCGGCGTCGCGCGTGGCCAGGTCCCAGCGTGGTGTGCCGCGTAGTTGCAGCATCGCCTTGGCCACTGCTTCGTCGTTGGCAAGCGCGGCGCTGCCATCCTGCGGCGGTGGCGGGACCAGCTGCAGGCTGTCGGGCAATTGCTCTTTCTGCAGATAACCACGCGCGTCGGTAGCAATCACCGAACCTGCGGAAGCTGGCGTCTCCCGCGCACCCGCCAGGCCGCTGTCGATCAGCAACGTGGCAATGGCGGCGCCAGTCAGCGTCCGACGGAACGAGCGAGCACGGCGCTGCGGCATGGAACACTCCTCAAACGGCACAACGGGAAGAACGCGCACATTACGACGCGCAGATGACAGCTGCATGCCGGCGCCACGCAGTGACGGCGCGCGCAACGCAGCGACTGTCGCCGCACTGTCATGCGGCCGTCGCATCGGCGCAAGACAGCTGTCGCACGCTTGCCGCCATCTTTTGACTCTTCCCCCACGCCGCTCATGCCCAAGACCCATCTCCTCAGTGCCGCTGTCCTTACCGCGCTCGTGCTGTCACCGGCCGTGCGCGCCGCCGATACGCCTACCGAGGCAGGTGCCGACGCGTCTGCCGCAACGGGAACCGTGCAGCAACTCGATGCGGTGTCGGTGATCGGTCAGGGCGAAACCCGTCAGGTGCAGCGCATCACCCAGCAGGACATTCCGGTGCTGCCGCCGGGCACCAGCATCCAGAAGCTGCTCAACCGCATGCCGGGCGTCAACGTCCAGTCCAACGATGCCTTCGGCGCGAACGAAGAGTCGCAAACAATCAGCCTGCGTGGCTTCAACGGCACGCGTCTGGGCTACACGCTCGATGGGTTGCCGCTGGGCGATAACGCGTACGGCAACTACAACGGCCTCAACATCAGCCGCGCGCTGATCGCCGAGAATTTCGGCGGCGTGGAGCTGGCTTCGGGTATCGGTGCGCTCGGTACCGCGTCGACCAGCAACCTCGGCGGCACCATCCAGTACTACTCGGCCGATCCGTCCAGCGTATTTGGCGGCCAGGTGTCGCAGACGGTGGGCTCCGATGCCAACCGCCGCACCTTCCTGCGTATTGATACCGGTGATTACAACGGGTTCTCGGCGTATGTGTCCGGCATCAATGCCGAAGCCGACATGTGGGCGCGCCCCGAGTCGCCGACCACCACCCGGCAGTTCAATGCCAAGGGCGTGTATCAGTTCGACGGCGGCAAGCTGACCGCATTTGCCGATACCTCGCGCACCTCGCAAGCCGATTATTCCTACCTGTCCAAGAGCGGCATGGCGCGTGGCCTGGGTTGGGATTGGAACCTGTATGCGCCGGACTGGAACCGCGCACTGGCGGCGGCGTACTGCGCACCGGCCACGCGCAATGCGGCGCGCTGCGGCTTCAGTGGTGGCGTGGATAACGTGGACGACGCGTATTACCAGAGCCGCGCGCTGCGCGACGACGACCTGTTCTACGTGGCCGGCGACTTCCAGCCCAACGATGCGATCAGCCTGCACACGCAGGTGTATCACCATGAAAACAAGGGCCAGGGCCACTGGTGGTCACCGGGTCAAGCGTCCAACCCGGGTACGCCGCAGGCACTGCCGATCTCGATCCGCAGCACCAATTACTGGATCAATCGCACTGGCGGTATCGCCTCACTCGGTTGGGATCTGGGCCCGCATCATCTGGAAGCCGGACTGTGGTACGAGCGCAATCACCACGATGTGGAGCGCAATTTCTACTGGATCGATGGTCCGGTCAGCGATGACAAGTTCCTGCAGGATCCCGACCGCCGGCTGTTCTCGCAGAACTACATCATCACCACGCGGCAGTTCTACGTGCAGGGCAACTTCAAGTTTCTCGACGACCGCCTGAGCGTGGATCTGGGCATCAAGAGCCCAAGCACCGAAATGACCGCGCGCGAGACGCCGGGCATCGCAGTGGAAGCGCCGGTGGCCACCGGCTCGATCAAGGCCAGCGAGTCGGTGCTGCCGCAGATCGGGTTGGGATATCGCCTTGCCGAAGGGCAGGAAGTGTTCGCCTCGTACGCGGAAAACATCGCCGCATTCCAGGGCGGTGGCGCCGGTGGCCCGCTGCTGGTGACGCAGGCCTCGTTCGATGCCAGCGTGGGCACGCTGGAGCCGGAAAAGTCGCGCACGCTGGAAGCCGGCTATCGCTTCGTGCGTGACCGCTTCGAAGCCTCGTTGGTCGGTTATGACGTCACCTTCGACAACCGCCTGCTCTCGCTCAACCCCTGCGCCAGCATCCAGCAGGGCACCACGCCGGCCTGCACCACACGCTTCTTCAACGTGGGTTCGGTGAGCAGCCGCGGTGGCGAACTGACGGTGATCTGGAAGCCCACCAGCTACCTGCAGTGGTACAACTCGGCCTCGATCAACCGCTCCACCTACGACGACAACTATGTGCAGAACGGGGTGACCATTCCCACCGCGGGCAAGACCACAGTGGATACGCCCAAGCGCATGCTCGCCAGCGAAATCGCCTTCAACTACGCTGGCTGGAACGTCAACCTGCGTGGCAAGTACACCGGTGAGCGCTTCTACACCTACACCAATGATCAGGGCTTTGGCGGCTACACCTCGTTCGATGCCGGCGCCGGCTATGAGTTTGGCCAGGTCAGCATGCTGCAGTCGCTGAAGCTCTCGCTCAACGTGACCAACCTCACCGACAAGCGCTACGCCTCCAACCTCACCGCGTTCGCCAACAGCGATCCGAATGGCCGCCAGCTCGCGTTTCACGCCAGTGCACCGCGGCAGGTGTTTTTGACGTTGGATGCGAAGTTCTGAGTTAGGGATTGGGGAATCGGGATTGGGGATTCGTAACGGCGGGTCTTGCTGCTGCTTACGGATTTCCGATGCTGATGGACGCTGTTAGTTTTAGAGTGGCTGACAAGACTTAGAGCAGCTATCAAAACTACTGCGCAGCCGTCAGGCGGGCGCGGCCGGTGCTCGGAATCGGCATGTACCCACGTGCATTCCGGTTCCTCCGCGCCGTCCGCAACCACCTGACGACTGCTCGCTACGTTTTGTTAGCCGCTCTTAGCGCGTGGTTGCCAGGCGGGTACGGACGCTGCGGAGAAAGCGAGGTGTACGTGTCGTACATGCCGTACCACCAATCGGCCGCGTTCGCCTGGCGATCATGCTTTGGTTTTGATGGCTGCTTTTTCGTTGGAGAAAGGCATGATGCAGTTCCACCGTGTTCTAGTCTTGGGAGCGATGATGGCCGGCATGAGCGGTCCCGCCGTTGCAGAGGCGCCGCTGGCCAAGACGGTGCAGATCTTTGCGCACCGAGGTGCCAGCGCATTGCGCCCGGAACATACCTTGGCGTCCTACGCCAAGGCCATCGTCGATGGCGCTGATTTCGTCGAGCCGGATCTGGTGTCGACCAAGGATGGCGTGCTGGTGGCGCGCCACGAGAACGAGATCGGCGGCACCACCGACGTGGCCAGCCATCCGGAGTTTGCCGCGCGCAAAACGCGCAAGACCATCGATGGCCAGGCGCTGGAAGGCTGGTTCACCGAAGACTTCACCCTGGCCGAGTTGAAGACCCTGCGCGCGCGTGAGCGGTTGCCGCAGTTGCGTGGCACGCAGTGGGATGGCCATTTTCAGATCGTGACGCTGGACGAGATCATCGACTTCGTTGCGGCGGAGTCGGCCGCCACAGGGCGCACGATCGGGCTGATTCCTGAGATCAAGCACCCGAGCTATTTCAGCGGCCTGGGCCTGGCGATGGAAGACAAGGTGCTGGCCACCCTGCAAGCGCACGCGTATACGCGCACGGCGCCGGTGGTGATCCAGTCGTTCGAGACCACCAACCTGCGCTACCTGCGCGGCAAGATCGGGCGGCAGAGCAACATCCGGCTGCTGCAATTGCTCAGTGGCGCGCAGATGGCGCTGCCCGATGCGGGCAAGGGCGCTGCGCCAGCCACCTATGCGCAACTGATGACCCCGGCCGGGCTCACGCAGGTTGCCACCTATGCCGACGCGATCGGCCCGGACATCCGCGCGATCATTCCGCTGGATGCGCAGCAGCGCCTGGGTCAACCGACCAGTCTGGTGCGCGATGCGCATGCGGCGGGATTGCAGGTGCAGCCGTACACCTTTCGTCCGGAAAACTACTTTCTCGCTGCCGACAACCGCAGTGGCGGTGCGCCGACCCAACGTAACGAAGCGGGTGCGCTGGCGGAATTGAAGCGCTATCTGGCCACCGGCATCGATGCGTTTTTCGCCGACGACCCGGGCCTGGCGCGGCGTGCGTTGAACGAGCAGACACCGCGGTAAGCAACGCATACGTAGGAGCGCGCTTGCGCGCGATGGAACGTTACCGGTGACGCTTCGTCGCGCGCAAGCGCGCTCTTACGTGGGGCGGGGCAGCGACGTCGATTGGTCGGTGGTTTGTTTGAAGAATGGTTGTACGTGCGTGGCGCACTGGCGGAATTGAAGCGCTATCTCTGCAACGGCATCGACGCGTTTTTTCGCCGACGACCCGGGCCTGGCACGGCGTGCGTTGAACGAGCAGACACCGTGGTAGGTAACGCCTGCGTAGGAGCGCGCTTGCGCGCGATGGGGCGTTACCGGTGACGCTTCATCGCGCGCAAGCGCGCTCCTACGTGAGGCGGGCGGCGACGTGGATTGGTCGGCGGTTGTTTGAAGAATGGTGTTACGTGCCTGGTGCACTGGCGCAATTCAACGCTATCTCTGCACCGGCATCGACGCATTCTTCGCCGGCAAGACGGGCTTGGCGCGACGCGCGTTGAGCGGGCAGACACCGTGGTAGGTAACGCGGAGTGCGTAGGAGCGCGCTTGCGCGCGATGGGGCGTTACCCGTGACGCTTCATCGCGCGCAAGCGCGCTCCTACAAACGCGGCACAGCACTGATTACTTGGTTAGTCGCCTGCAGAACGCCCACTACGCGCCCGGTGGGCGCTCGCGTGGCGGGAAATGCAGCACCACGTTTTCCGAGCCATCGTCCTGCCGTTGCCACAGCACCGGCACCTGACGCGGTGGCGGCGGTTCCAGCATGGCGTGCTCGGCGTTGCTGACCTCCCAGGCAGCGTCTTCGTCCTCGTCGTCCCAGCTGTAGCGCGGCTTGGCCTGTTGCGGGTCGCGCAGTCGCAGGAGCAGCGCGGCAATCAGGCCGGCCACCGCGCCGCCCAGATGCGATTGCCAGGACACGCCGGATTCGTGCGGCAGGATGGTCATCAGCATGCCGCCGTAGAACAGGAACGCGATCATGCTGGTGGCGATCGCCGGGCGGTCGCGGCGGAGCAGGCCCAGCACGAACACCAGGAACATCAGCCCGTGGGTGACACCGCTCGCCCCCAGGTGGCGGCTGCCGGGGTCGCCCAGCAGCCATGCACCCAGGCCCGAGCCCAGCCACAGCAGCGGCAACGCCATCGCGGTGGCACGCGGATACACGCTGCCGGCGAGGGTGCCCAGGATCAGCAGCGCGGCCGCATTGGCGCCCAGATGCGCGAGCGAGCCGTGCAACAGTGGCGCGGTGAGGATGCCGATCAGCCCGTCGGCCTGCAGGGGCGCCACCGCCCACGCACGCCAGTCGAACATGCCCTGGGCGGTGAACACGGCCACCAGCAGCAGCACGGCAGCCAGGCTGAGGTTGAAGGCACGCAGCACCCGGGAGCGATCCAGGCGGTCTTGCGTGGTGGCGTCGGCGGTGGCAGCAGGATGCGAGGTCATGCCTTCACGGATGGCGTCGCACGGGTTTTTTTACAAGCCTACCCAGCTCGGGATAAGCAGGCCCGGCGACGGGACAATCCACTCCCGGCTCCGATCGTTGGCGCATCAGCCTGGACGATCTACGGCTTGGCTGCAGGGCCCTTGCCCGCCCATTATCGCGGGACACGCTGCAAGTACCTCCCTGTAAGCGCTGACGCGGCATCCCTGCCGCGTAAGGTCCCGCGACGGTAGGCGGGCAAGGACCATCGGAGATGGTCGGTGTTTATGGCTTTCAACAAAGCAACCAGCAGACTTTCTGGTGCGGTGTCCTCGCCGCTTGCGGGACCGTGTGGCGGCATGGATGCCGCCACCGAGCCCCCAGGGACGGGTTCACGGCGTGTCCCGCGAGCGGTGAGGGCACCGCGCCCTCGACTCACCTAGCTTCTGATTGTTGATCTGTCGCTTGGCTGCAGGGCCCTTGCCCGCGCACCATCGCGGGACACGCCGCAAGTCCATCCTTGTAAGCGCTGACGCGGCATCCATACCGCGTCAGGGCCCGCGATGGTGGGCGGGCAGGGACCCCTCAAGATGGCCGGTGCGCCAGAGACGAGCAGCGCACGCGGCGCTGCCATTCACGAATCCCCAATCCCGATTCCCCAATCCCAGCCCCTTAGTGCCCAGCCGGCTTCGCCGGGCGCAGCAGGCTCAGCACGATGGTGGCGATGAGGATGGCGACCACGACGGCCAGTGAGACCAGCACCGGGATCTTGTAGAGATCGATGATCATCATCTTGGTGCCGATGAACACCAGGATCACCGCCAGGCCGTACGGCAGCAGGTGGAAGCGGTCGGCCATGCCGGCCAGCAGGAAGAACATCGCGCGCAGGCCCAGCACCGCGAAGACGTTGGAGGTCAGCACGATGAACGGGTCGGTGGTGATCGCAAAGATCGCCGGGATGCTGTCCACCGCAAAGATCACGTCGATCACCGCGATCAGGATCAACACCACAAACAGCGGGGTGAACCAGCGTTTGCCATCCTTGATCACGCTGAGCAGGTTGCCGTGATACTGCGGGCTCAGGCGCAGGTGGCTGCGCATCCAGCGCAACACCGGGTTGGTTTCCAGATCCGGCTCCTTGCCGGCGGAGAACCACATCTTGATACCGGTCAGCAGCAGGAACGCGCCGAACACGTACAGCAGCCAATGGAACTTGGCCAGCAACATCGAGCCGGCGAAAATCATGATCGCGCGCAGCACGATGGCGCCCAGCACACCGATGATCAGCACGCGCTGGCGCTGTTCCTCCGGCACGCCGAAGTAGGTCATGACCATCAGGAACACGAAGATGTTGTCGACCGCCAGCGATTTCTCGACCAGGTAACCGGTCAGAAACTGCAGCCCGATCTGGTCGGCCTGCGCGTCGCCCAGCGTGCCCTGCAGGTACCACCACAGCCCGGCGTTGAAGGCCAGCGCCAGCAGCACCCAACCGATGCTCCACCAGGTGGCTTCCTTGAAGGTGACCTTGTGGGCGCCGCCATGGCGCATCAGCACCAGATCGATCAGCAGCGCGGCGATCACCACGACCCCGAAGCCGCCCCATAACCAGACATTGCCAATGGTTTGCATAAAGAATCCCGAAAAGTGAAACGACCTGGACAGCCGGTGGGCTGAGGCCTTGTGACACGGAAATCGTGGATTCCGGGTGACGGACCTTCGCCTGCGCGGCGAAGGTCTCGCTCGCAACCGGCCGGGCCGGTTGCCGTTGCACCGGAGCGCCTGACGGACAGGACTCGTAATGACGGCGACAACGCTGGGAGCTACTCCCCTTCTGGCGCCGATTCTGCGGGCAGGGGCCGGGCACGTCAATCCGGCCGGATACAATGGGCGGATGAATACTCCTGTCCCCGTCGTCCGACTCAAGAATGCGTGGCGCTCCAGCCACCCGTGGATCTTCCAGAAGCTGGTGGAAAAGCCCGCCGCCAAGCCCAAACCCGGCACCATCGTCGATGTGGTCGGCGTCGATGGGGAATGGATCGGCCGCGGCTTCTATAACGGCCACTCGCGCATCGCCGTGCGCATCCTGGAAACCGACCAGTCGGTGCCGGTGGATGCGGGCTGGTTCTCGCGCAAGATCGCCGCGGCAGTGAGCCTGCGCCGCGACTGGCTGCAGCTCGATGGCGTGTCCGATGCCTGGCGCGTGGTGCATAGCGAAGGCGATGGCCTGTCCGGGCTAGTGGTGGACCGCTATGGCGACCTGGTGGTGGTGGAATTCTTCGCCGCCGGTATGTTCCGCCACCGCGAGTGGATCTACGAGGCCTTGCGCGAGCAGTTCCCCGGCTGCCGTTTCCACAGCTTTGCCGATGAGCATGTGCAGAAGCAGGAAAGCTTCGATTTCCACAGCAACACCACCACCGAAGCGTCGGTGATCACCGAGTACGGCATCAAGTTCCGTGCCGACCCGGCCGGTGCGCACAAGACCGGTTTCTTTGCCGACCAGCGCGAGAACCGCCAGTGGCTGAGCGAGCAGGTCAAGGACAAGACCGTGCTGGACCTGTGCTGCAACACCGGCGGGTTTGCGGTGTATGCGGCTGCGCGCGGCGCCACCGAGGTGCTGGGCGTGGACATCGACGAAGACGTGATCGCCATTGCCAAGGGCAACGCCAAGCTCAACAACGTGCGCCCGAAGTTCGTGCAGGCCGACATCTTTCCGTGGCTGCGCGATGCGGCCAACCGCGGCGAGAAATACGACGTGGTGATCCTGGACCCCGCAAAGATGACCCGCGACCGCGAGCAGGTGATTCCGGCGCTGAAGAAGTACCTGGACATGAACAAACTGGCGCTGGGCGTGGTCAAGCCGGGCGGCCTGTTTGCGACCTTCTCGTGCACCGGTCTGGTGGCCGAGCAGGAGTTTTTGGACATGCTGCGGCGCGCTTCGTATTTCTCCGGGCGCACCATCCAGATCCTCAAGGTGGCCGGTGCCGGCCCGGACCATCCGTTCATGGCGCACGTACAGGAATCGCGTTATCTCAAGGCGGTGTTCTGCCGCGTGGTCGACTGACAACGTCCTTAGCTCCCTGCCGGTGCCGTGGGTATCGGCGGGGGCGATGAGGCGGGCCGCAGTACGATCGAGGCGTGATGCCCGCGCCATGCCCTGGCACCATGCAAGGGGCTCATGGCTACACGCTGCCGCGCTGCACGTGCGCCATCACCGCGCGCCTGGCAGCCAGTGGGTTGCCGCCCTCCACATCCCGCAGCAGAGGCCTGGCGATGACCATCCACGACGACGAACGCAAGGCGCTGCGCCGGTTGTTGCGCCAGATTGAGCGCCCCAACACCAGCCTGCTGGCCAGCAATTGGCCGGTGTTCGGTGTGTGGCTGCTGTTCGCCGGGGCCTTCATGTATCTGTTCAAGACCGGCGTGCAGTCGCCGCTGCATCCGCTGATCCTGGCACTGGGTTCGACCTGCCTGGGCGTGTTTGGCGCCTGGATCGTGTTCCTGTCGGTGTGGGCACGGCAGTGGCCGCACCTGCGCGACCACATCGATGCCGACAGCGTGCGTGCGCGGCTGGCCGAACTCGACGACTGAGTGGTTCGGCGCGCGCTGCAGTGTGAGCGCAGGCTGTTGATCAGCACGCGATGTGTGTCCGATGCGCGCGTTGCTGGGCTACTCACGCGTGTCACCGCACGCGCAAACTAAGAGCAGCTATCAAAACGACTGCGCAGCCGTCAGGCGGGCGCGGCCGGTACTCGCAATCGGCATGTACCCCCGTACACTCCGGTTCCTCCGCGCCGTCCGCACCCACCTGACGGCTGCTCGCTACGTTTTGTTAGCCGCTCTAAAGACATGCGTGCTGCGCGATCCACGGCCGTGATCGCGCCAGCACCGCACGCACGGCCTTCCTGGCCAGCGCGCGCTGTCTGCGGGGCAGACAACGCTCAGCGCAACAGCTTGATTACCAGCCCGCCGGCCGCGCAGTGATCTCCGGCACCGCCTGGCGCAGGTCTGCACCGAACTCGGGGTTGCGCATCGTCTCGGTGTCGGCATAGCCGTAGAACACGCCCTGGCTAGGTGTGGTGCCTTCGCGTAGCTCCAGGTCGCCGCGCACCTGGGTGGTGCCGGCCACGGTGACCGCACCGAAGGCGCCCGGGCCCATGAACACGGTCTGGGCCTGCGCGGTGTTGCCGATCACCGCGCCGGGGTGCCACACGGTCAGCCCGCCGAGCACCGCGTTGCCCTGCACGGTGCCGCCCATCACCGTGGCGTGGCCGTCGATGCGCGCATTGCCCAGCACGTTGCCGGCCAGCACGCGCGCAAACGGCCCCACATAGGCGGTGGAGGCGACATTGGCGGTGTTGGCCACCCAGCCGCCGCCGTTGGCATGCCGGCGGCCCACCGGCGTGGGCGTGGGCGCGCCGGGCTGGCTGCCGGCCGCGGCCGCGTTGCTCAGGGTCACGCTCCACGGGTAGCGATAGATCGCGTAATAGGACTGGTCCCACTTGATCTTGTGCATGGTGGTGGGCGCGCCCATCACCATCAGGTACACCGCGCGGTCGCCGCTGCGCAGGGCCACGGTGACGCTGGCTTTGGCGCCGCGCTGCAGGGCGCTGTAGCGCGCGCGGCCGCTGCTGTCGATGCTGACCACCCCCCAGCGCCAGTCCGAATCCGGGGCTGGAATGCTGGCCGGGTCGGTCACCAGGCCGGGCAATGCGGTGACCGCGGGCGCAGCCTGCACCTGGCCCTCGAAGCTCACGCCGATGCTGGTGGCGCCGGCAGCGGGGATCAGCTGCACCAGGTTGTAGCCCCAGCGCTGTGGCGCCCATTCGAATGGCACGCGGTAGCGGTTGGCCTGGCCGGCGACCGGGTCGAGCACGGTCATGCGCAGCGCGCGGTCGCGGTTGTCCCAGTCCTGGGTGCGTTGCGGATCGAACGCCAGGTTGCTGCCGTAGCGCGCGCGGTACAGCGCGCCCTGATCGCTGCCATCGGGGTTGGTGTAGTCCCAGTTGACGTTGCGCAGCGCCCAGTCGCCGAACACATCGTTCAACTGCGCCTGCGTCCAGCCCATGTTGGTGCGGAGTACCGAAAACGGGTCGGCACTGCGTTGCGCCGGATCGCCCGGCTTGGGCGCCTTGGCCCACAGGTCGTTGACGATGGCGTAGCCGTAGCGGTTCTTGAGGTACTCCAGGAACTGCCAGTTGCAGTAACGGTCGCGGGTGGAGCCCAGATACAGGTGCGGGTAGTTCACCAGCATGCTGGAGCAATGCACGTCGCTGGCGTGGAATTCCGGCAGCTGGTGGGTCATCCAGTTGGCGTGCGATTCCCAGATCCAGCCGGTGTAGTCGGAGTCGCGCAGGCTTTGCGTCTGCCCCTGCAGTGCGTGCGTGAGTTCGTGTGCTAGGCCCCAGTGATCGCGCAGGCCGCCCGGTGCCATCCACATGCCCATGTTGCCGCTGCCGGTGACCCCACCGCTCAGCCCGAAGCTCGGATCCAGGTGGATGCTGGCCTTGGTCTTGGTGGCACTGGTGCAGGCCGGCTCGGGGAATTGCAGGCGATTGATGAAGGTATCCCAGACCATCTCCAGGTGCTCGCCAGCCGCGCGGACGTCGGCGCTGGACACGCCGTCGCCATTCCAGCGGAACGCAAAGTGCGTGGTTTCATAACGCACCGGTGGCATGCCGGCTTCGTTGGCGCGCGCAGTCCAGGTACCGGCCGTGCAGGCCGCACTGGCGGTGGAGGCGGCACCCAGCAGCCCGGTGGCGATCAGGGCGGCGGCCAGTAGACGGCGGGCGGACAGGCGGCGGGGCAATGCAGGCGATGCGTTGGGCATGAGGGCGCTCGGGCATGAGTGAAGGCGCGCACGCCACCGCACACACGCGCTGGGGCGGTGTGGCGAAGCGAGGGCGGTGGCAGGCCGTTGGAGGGGCGGCGGCGCAAGTGTGCGCAGCGCGCGCGGGTCTGCAATTGGTTTGAAGATGGATTATTCGGTTCTGCAACGCGGTCGGCGTTCGTGCTGTGGCACCGGTGGACATTGCGCCGCTGCGCCCGCCCGATGACGGCCAGCCGATGACGCAATGCGGGTGCCCGCCGCGCCGACACCTGCGGCTATGATCCGGTGACCCCCCCTCCAAGCGAGACCGCATGAAACTGCACACGCTGTATTTGTCGTTGTTGCTGGCCGCCACCTCCTCGGCGCAGGCGATGGAGTTTTCCGCCGCCGAGCTGGCCCGCGCCAGCGCACTGCAAAAGCGCCTGGTCACGCTGGATTCGCACCTGGACACGCCGGCCAATCTGGAGCGCGGCGATTTCGATGTGATGCAGGGCCATGCCGGCAATCGGCTGTCGCAGGTGGACTACCCGCGCATGCTCGAAGGCGCGCTCGATGGCGGCTTCTGGGCGGTCTATACCGGGCAAGGCAATCGCAGTGCGGCCGCGCATCTGGATGACCGCGACGCTGGCCTGCAGCGGCTGATGAAGATCCACAACCTGCTGGCCGCCCAGCCGCAACGCTTCGCGCTGGCCACCACGCCCACCGATGCCGCGCGCATCAAGGCCGCCGGCAAGCGCGTGGTCTACATCAGCATGGAAAACGCCAGCCCGCTGGTGGCCGACCCGTCGCTGCTGCGCTTTTATTACGCGCAGGGCCTGCGGCTGATGAGCACGGTGCATTTTCTCAACAACGAGTTCGCCGATTCGGCCACCGACCCGAAAGGGGCCGAGTGGAAAGGCCTGAGCCCGGCCGGCAAGCAACTGGTGCAGCAGGCGCAGGCACTGGGCATCGTGATCGATCAATCGCATGCCTCCGATGCGGTGTTCGACCAGTTGATCGCGTTGTCGCCGGTGCCGATCGTGCTCTCGCACAGCGGCGCGCGGGCGGTCTACAACCACCCGCGCAACATCGACGACGCACGCCTGAAGGTGCTGGCCGCGCATGGCGGGGTGATCCAGGTGAATTCGTATGGCGGCTATCTCATCGACAGCGGCGCCAGCCCCGAGCGCAAGGCCGCCGAGAAGGCGCTGGCCGACCAATACGGCGGCTGGGAGCATTTGAAGATGTCTGACGGCACCGCCCTGAGTGAAGCGCTCAAGGCACTGGATGCGCGCTACCCGGTCAAGCGCGCGACCGAAGAGGATTTCTTCGCGCATCTGGAGCACGTGCTCAAGATCGCCGGGCCCGCGCATGTGGGAATCGGCATGGACTGGGATGGCGGCGGTGGCGTGGTCGGGCTGGAAGATGTCTCCAAGCTCCCGCGTATCACCGCCTGGCTGCTGCGCAAGGGCTACACCGAACAGCAGATCGCCGGCATCTGGGGCGGCAACCTGCTGCGGGTGATGGGGCAGGCGCAGGCCTATGCGGCTGGGAATCGGGAATCGGGAGTGGGGAATCGTTGAAGCGGTTGGTCGTGCGCGGTGGGGGCAGGGCGCTGTGCAGGGAGAGCGGTGGGGCTGGATGGCTTGTGGGTGGATGGGGTGATGGCTGCGGCGTGATTCGGCTCGGGGTGCCTGCGTCCGTGCTCTGAGGTAGCGGGCAGCGCTCGCCGCGTCTGATGGTGGGGGTTGTCTGGCAGCGGTCGGGCCCGCGGCGGCAGTGGCTGGCTCGGCTAGGTAGGCTGCCCGGGCTGATAAGGCCGAAGCGCTCCGTTTGGGTGTTTGCACGAAAACCGGCGTTTGCAAGCGCCACTACAGGCAACGCTCTGCCGAAGATTTCAGGAAAAAGCGCCAATTAGAATGCGTTCACCCCTTCCGCGGTGCGGGCGCTGCGGCGTCCGGTTCGCCTGGACGACCCCTGAGTTGGAGCGTGCGATGACCCCAGCCTCCCGGCCCCTGCCGCACCCTGACGGCATGGCCGCCACCTACCGCAAGATCCTGCTGCGGCTGATCCCGTTCCTGTTCGTCTGCTACCTGTTCAACTATCTGGACCGGGTCAATGTCGGCTTCGCCAAGCTGCAGATGTTGGGCGATCTGGGCATGAGCGAGACCGTGTACGGGCTGGGTGCGGGCATCTTCTTCATCGGCTACCTGGCGTGCGGGGTGCCCAGCAACCTGATCCTGCAGCGGCTGGGCGCGCGCCGCTGGGTGGCGATCATGATGATCAGCTGGGGCCTGCTCTCCACCGGCCTAATGTTCGTGCGCACCCCGGCCGGGTTCTACACCCTGCGCCTGCTCACCGGCGCGGCCGAGGCCGGCTTTTTCCCGGGCATCGTGCTGTACCTGACGCGCTGGTTCCCTCGCGCGCAGCATGGCCGGGTCATGACCATCTTCATGTCGGCCATTCCCATTTCCGGGGTGCTGGGCGGGCCGTTGTCGGGCTGGATCCTGAGCCATTTTTCGGCCGGGCAGGGCGGGCTGGCCGGCTGGCAGTGGATGTTCCTGCTGCAGGGCGTGCCCACCGTGCTGCTGGGCGTTGGCGTGTGGTTCCTGCTCAGCGATGGCGTGCAGCAGGCCCGCTGGCTGACCCCGAGCGAGAAGCAGGCGCTGACCCGCGCGCTGGACGCCGATGAAGCGGGCAAGCCGGCCGGGGCGTCCACCTCGCTGGCGGCCGTGCTGCGCAACCCGGCGGTGTGGATGCTGGGCACGGTGTACTTCTGCATCCAGAGCGGGGTGTATGCGATCAACTTCTGGCTGCCGTCGATCATCCAGGGCAGCGGCGTCACCGACCCGACCCGGATCGGCCTGATGAGCGCCATCCCCTACCTGGCCGCGGCGGTGTTCATGGTGCTGATGGGGCGTTCGGCCGACCGCCGCCGCGAGCGCCGCTGGCATCTGGTGATCCCGCTGCTGATGGGCGCCGCCGGCCTGTGCCTGGCCGCCGCGCTCACCGACCACCTGTGGCTGGCCTTGCTGGGCATGAGCCTGGCCACGATGGGCGCGGTCAGCGGGCTGCCGCTGTTCTGGCCGCTGACCAACGGCTTTTTGACTGCCGCCGCGGCCGCCGGTGGGCTGGCGCTGATCAATTCCACCGGGCAGGTTGCCGGCTTCGTCAGCCCTTATCTGGTGGGCTGGATCAAGGACACCACCCACAGCACCGAGCTGGCCCTGTACGTGCTGGCCGCGGCCATGGTGCTGGGCGCCGCGCTGGTGCTGCGGGTGCCGGCGCGCGCGGTGAACCAGTGATGCGTCCGTCCAAGCGAGTGCCCTCATGAAGATCGTCATCGCCCCCGATTCCTACAAGGAAAGCCTGTCCGCGCTGCAGGTGGCCACCCAGATCGAGGCCGGCTTCCGCGAGGTGTTCCCTAACTGGCACTACACCAAGGTGCCGGTCGCCGATGGCGGCGAAGGCACGGTCGACGCGCTGGTGGCCGCCACCGGCGGGCGGGTGATCGCCTGCACGGTCAGCGGCCCGCTCGGCAGCCCGGTGCCGGCGTTCTTCGGCCTGACCGGCGACGGCCGCACCGCCGTGATCGAAATGGCCGCCGCCAGCGGCCTGGCGCTGCTGCCACCGGCCGAACGCGCGCCGCTGCGTACCAGCACCGCGGGGGTGGGCGAATTGATCCTGGCCGCGCTGGATGCTGGCGCGCGGCGCTTCATCATCGGCATCGGCGGCAGCGCCACCAACGACGGCGGCGCCGGCCTGGCGCAGGCCTTGGGCGTGCGGTTGCTGGATGCGCAAGGCGCGCCGATCGGCCCAGGCGGCGGCGCGCTGGCCGCGTTGGCGCGCATCGAGACCGACGGCCTGGACGTGCGCCTGCAGGACTGCCACTTCGAAGTGGCCTGCGATGTGGACAACCCGCTGATCGGCCCGACCGGCGCCTCGGCGGTGTTCGGCCCGCAGAAAGGCGCCACGCCCAGCATGGTGCGCCAGCTCGATACCAACCTGCAGCACTACGCCAACCTCCTGCAGCGCGACCTGGGCGTGCAGCTGCACGAACTGCCCGGCGGCGGTGCGGCCGGCGGCCTGGGCGCGGCGTTGGTGGCCTATCTGGGCGCGCAGCTGCGGCCCGGCGTGGAGATCGTGGCGCAGGCGCTGGGGCTGGACGCGCTGGTCGCCGACGCCGATCTGGTCATCACCGGCGAAGGCCGTCTCGACAGCCAGAGCCTGCACGGCAAGACCCCGGTGGGGGTGGCGCGGGTGGCGCAGCGGCACGGCAAACCGGTGATCGCCATTGCCGGCTGCCTGGGCAACGGCGCCGGCCTGCTGCATGCGCACGGCATCGCAGCGATGTTCGCGGTGGTGCACCGCGCCTGCACCGTGGAGCAGGCCCTGGCCGAGGCGGCCAGCAACGTGCGCATCGCCGCGCGGAACGTGGCCGCTGCGTTGCAGGTGGGCATGGCGCTGGCGCAACCGGCCTTTCCGGTCCCGGCGCGCTCGCCTTAGAGCAGCGATCAAAACGACTGCGCAGCCGCCAGGCGGGCGCGGCCGGTACACGAAATCCGCATGTCCCCCGTGCCTGCCGGTTCCTCCGCGCCGTCCGCACTCACCTGACGGCTGCTCGCTACGTTTTGTTGGCCGCACTTAGTGGTGCGCCGCGCACTGCGGCCGGCGCCGGGTTTCCCCTAGCATAGGGCGATGCTTACGCTCGACCGCACCCTGGCGCAGTCCATCGTCGACCGTTCGATGACCATCATCGACGGCAACGTCAACGTGATGGACCACACCGGCGTGATCGTTGCCAGCGGCGACCCCGCGCGCATCGGCCAGCTGCATGAAGGCGCGCTGCTGGTGCTGTCGCGGCAGGGGCGGGTGGAGATCGACGCGGCGCTGGCGCAGCAGCTCGACGCAGTACGTCCCGGCGTCAACCTGCCGCTGATCGTCGATGGCCGCGTGCTCGGCTGCGTGGGCCTGACCGGCGACCCTGCGCGCATCGGGCAACAGGCCGAACTGGTGCGCATGGCCGCCGAGGCCATGCTCGAACAGGCCGGGCTGCTGCGCCTGCTGGCCCGCGATGCGCGCCTGCGCGAGGAAGTCACACTGGGGCTGATCCGCACCGACGGGCCGACCCCGGCGCTGGCCGGCTGGGCCGAGCGGCTAGGCATCGCGCTCGATCTGCCGCGCGTGGCCGCGGTGATCGAAGTGGAAAGCGACACCCTGGATCTGGACGCCATGCTGGTGGAGCTGCAGCGCCTGCATACGCTGCTGTCCACGCCCGAGCGCGGCAACCTGATCGCCGCCACCGCGCTCAACGAGCTGGTGGTGCTGAAACCGGCGCTGGACCGGCGCGGGCAATGGAATGTGGACGAACAACGCCGGCGTGCACACACCTTGCTCGAGCGCATGCGTGCCAGCAGCCCGCTGCGCATCCGCCTGGCACTGGGCCAGTATTTTCCGCAGCCCAACGGGCTGGCGCTGTCGCACCAGATCGCGCGCACCACCATGCGCATCGGCAAGGCGCGCACGCCGGGCGCCGATGCCTTCTTCTTCGACGACTACCGCCTGCCAGTGCTGGTGGACGACCTGCGCCAGGCCTGGCAAGCCGAGGAACTGCGTAAGCCGCTGCAGGCGCTGCTGACGCAGGACCGCCGTGGCCAGTTGCTGCAGACCTTGTCGTGCTGGTTCGCCAACGGCATGCGCATGGCGCCCACCGCCAAGGCGCTGGGCATTCACCGCAATACGCTGGACTACCGCATGCGGCGCATCCAGGACCTGTGCGCGGTGGACCTCGGTACCACCGACGATTGCATGCACCTGTATCTGGCACTGCAGATGCGCCAGGACAGCGCCGCGGCCGAGCCCGACAGCGCCCAGTAGGCCTGCGCAGGACAGTCACTGTGTGTGCCACGACGCGGGCGACGCCGTGCAGATTCCACGCGCACGCGGCACTGCTGCATCAGTTGCCGCGCACTGCTGCCGGATGCAGCCGCACCTGCCGTTGCGCCCCTCTGCCAGCGACACATCTGCGTGACAGCGCACGGATTTGCTGCGCGGGCTGTTATGCCTGCTCCGCTAGACTGCGCGGATGACATCGGGCGAGCGACCACGTTGAAACAGCGTCACGTAGCAGCGCCGCTTGCGGCCAACGAGACCGACCGCCTGGCGCGGCTGGCGTTGCTGCAGGTGGTCGATAGCGAAGCCGAACCGTTCTTCGACGCCCTGGCCGCCGCCGCGCAGGCAATCGCCGGCACGCCGATTGCACTGGTGTCGCTGGTGGACGAGCACCGCCAATGGTGGAAGGCCAACGTCGGCCTGCCGGGCGTGTCGCAGACCCCGCGCGAACTGGCGTTCTGCGCGCACGCCATCCTCGATGACGCGGTGATGGAAGTGCCCAATGCGTCGGACGACCCGCGTTTCAGCGGCAACGAACTGGTCACCGACGCACCCGGCATCCGCTACTACGCCGGTGCCCCGATCGTGCTCTCCGATGGCCTGCGCATGGGCACGGTGTGCGTGATCGACCAGCGCCCGCGGCAGCTGCAACCGGCCCAGCTGGAGGCCCTGCGGCATCTGGCACGGGTGGCGGCCGAAGGCCTGGAGCAGCGCCGCCTGATGCTGGAGCGTGCCGAGACCAACGCCCAGCTGCAGCAGCGCCTGCGCGAGAGCGAAGCGTTCCTGGAGCGCACCGGGCGGGTGGCCGGCGTGGGCGGCTGGGAAGTGGATGTGGCCAGCGGCACCTTGAGCTGGTCTGACCAGACCTGCCGCCTGCACGATCTGCCACCGGGCTACCGGCCCAGTCTGGGCGAGGCGATCGCGTTCTATCCGCTGGATGCGCGCGCGGTGATCACCGAGGCGGTGGAAGCCTGTGCGCGCGACGGCACGCCCTGGGACCTGGAGCTGCCGCTGATCAGCAGCACCGGACGCCACTTATGGGTGCAGAGCACCGGTGCGATGGACATGACCGACGGGCGCATGCGCCTGATCGGTGCCGTCCAGGACGTCACCGACCGCCACCGCGCGGTGGACGCCCTGGCCACCAGCGAGCGCAAGTTCCGCAAGATGTTCCAGTACAGCCTGGGGCTGATCTGCACCCACGACATGGACGGCCGCCTGATCAGCGTGAACCCGGCCGCCGCGCGCTCGCTCGGGCGTAGCGTCGAGGACATGGAAGGCCGCGCGCTGGTGGAATTGGTGCGCCCAGAACGGCACGCCGCCTTGCACGGATATCTGTCACGGATGGTGCTCGATGGCCAGGATTCGGGCGTGATCGAGCTGGTCGCCGGCGATGGCAGCCTGCGCCACTGGCAGTACCACAACGTGCTCGACGTGGAAGCCGATGGCACCGTGGTGCTGGCGCACGCGCAGGACGTGACCAACCAGTACAAGCAGGAAAAGCAGCTGCTGGAATGGTCCTTCACCGACCCGTTGACCAACTGCTTCAACCGCCGCTATCTGGACGAGCTGGACAAGCGCGACCCCAGCGTGCGGTGGGGCTGCATCGTGGTGGACCTGGATAAGTTCAAGCTGGTCAACGACACCCACGGCCACCAGCGCGGCGACGAAGTGCTGGTGCAGATGGCCTGGTTCCTCAACCAGCCGCTGCGCACCCAGGACCGCCTGGTGCGACTGGGCGGCGACGAGTTTTTGGTGCTGCTGCATCAGCCCACACCTGCGCAGCTGAGCGCGCTGGCGCGCGACTATCTGGACGCGGCGGACGATGCGCCGATCCGCTTCACCCTGGGCAGCGCGCTGCGCCAGGACGGCGAGGCGCTGGCGGCGGTGGTCGACCGTGCCGACAAGTCGTTGTATGCGCTGCGGCGCTCCCGCCGTGGCAGCAGCCCTACCGACCAGCGCTGACCCCGTAGCGCCCAAGTTCCTAGTGATGTCCCGAGTGGCGAAAAAGCGTGCTCATGAATACGCGATCGCCTATCATGTAAACGTTTTCAATCATATTGGTACGGAATGGACACCTTCGATCGCACCCAGCTCAGCCCCAAGTGGCAGTTCCGCTTCGATTTCTTCGACCGTCATGGCGGCCCGAAGGATCCTGCCTACAAGGAAACGCTGAAGACGCTGCCGTTCGGCGAGAAGCTCAAGGTCGGCATGAACTTCTACGCGCTGTTCTTCGGCTTCATCTACTTCTTCATCCTGGGCCTGTGGCGCAAGGCGCTGGGCCTGATCGGCATCGGCCTGGTGGTGGGCATCATTGCCTCGTTCCTGCCCGGCTCGCTGGGCAACGCCTTGAGCATCCCGCTGGCCCTGCTGGCCGGCATGAGTGCCAACTACGCCTACTACCTGGACAAGGTGAAGGGCAGCACCAGCTTCAACCCGTTCGAAGGCATGCGCTGGTAAGTCAAGGCATGGCCGCGCCGGCCCCTCCCGCCGCTGCGCAGCGTTGCCAAGCCCGGTCTCGACCGGGCTTTTTTATGCCTGTGGCTTGCTGAGCCTGCGCAGCGAGTCGGTGAGCGGTTGCTTGCTCATACGCGGAATAAGCGGGATTCAAAACGCTAATGCCGGACGATCAAGCCAGTTGACTGCTTTTAAAGAGACTACAAGCGGGCGAAACCGTTAGCGGCGCTTGCGTACCCTCAGCAGTCCGCACTGCGCCCACGGCAACTGCCTGAATTCGCAACAGATCCGGGTTCACCCTTCCGCTTGAGTCCGTACGGTCTGCTGCGCCGCAGTATGGCGCCGCGGTTTAGCCTTGCTTAATCTTTGCCACACCGTGACACACGTCGCGCCAGATTTGGATCGATCCAAAGCACACTGTCCCCCGCAAGTGTTTGAAAAGACGAAGTCTTTCCGTCGCACCACCACCCCCGACGAGACGCTTGAATGACCGATTCCCGTTGTCACCGCCCGCGTATGCTCTCCCAGGCCCTGTTGCTCGCCATGCTGTCGCCGTTGCCTGCGCTGGCGCAGCAGGCCGATCCGCAACAACTCGATGCCGTCACCGTGACCGGCTCGCGCATCAAGCGTGTTCAGGCCGAAGGGCCGGCGCCGGTGCAGATCATCGGCTCGGAGGAGATCCGCGCCCAGGGCTTCACCACCGTCTACGACATGCTCGGCACGTTGAACCAGGCGATCGGCACGGTGGAGGCGGATGTCAGCTGGGGCTCGCACACGCCCAACGCCAGCCCGCTCAACCTGCGCAACCTCGGCCCCAACCGCAGCCTGCTGCTGGTCAACGGCCGCCGCGTGGCCGATTACCCGCTGCCGTACAACGGGCAGAGCAACGTCTCCAACTACAGCAACATTCCCGCCGCGGCGGTGGACCGGGTGGAAGTGCTCACCGGTGGTGCCTCGGCCATCTACGGCTCGGACGCGATCGCCGGCGTGGTCAACGTGATCCTCAAGCAGAACTACAGCGGCGACCAGTTCCGCATGCGCGGCGGCACCTCCACCGAGGGCGGGCGCGATACCGCGGATGTGTCCTGGGCCGGCGGGCGCACCGGCGACAACTGGAGCGTGACCTACGCGCTGCAGTACACCAGCCGCGACCCGCTGTTCGGCCGCGACCGCCCGCAGATGGACGACGCCAGCGACGCGCCCTACAGCGCCTGGACCACCGAGCAGCGCCGGGTCGGGTTTCGCCCCAGCAGCGGCATTGCCTTGATCGACAACGCCACCGGCACCCGGTAGGCGCCGCCACCGGGTGCGTGCGAACAGTTTGGCGGCGCCTATTACCGCGCTGATCGGCTGCTCTACAACCGCAATACCGACACCACCACCAACACCGGCCAGCTGTGCGGGCTGAGCGCCGACTACGCCGACTGGCTGCTGCGCAGCGGCAGCAAGGACCTGTCCGGGTATCTGTACGGCACCTGGGAATTCGGCAACGGCGTGCAAGCCTGGACCAACCTGGCGGTGTTCGATTCCGAAGCGCAGTGGGGCACCTCGCCGCCGTATGTGCAGCTGCCGGCGGGGCTGGATTACCCGGCCTTCTACGACGTCACCAGCGGCCAGCAGTTGATTGGCGTGCGCCAGTTCACCGCCAACGAAGTCGGCAGCCAGGCCGGCCTGCGCAACCGCAACCGCGAGCGTTCCTGGGACATCAGCGCCGGCCTGCGCGGCACCCTGGGCGACGGCCGCTTCGACTGGGATGCCTCGCTGGGCCGCTCCTACTACCGCGTGCAGGAACGCATCTCTACCGTGGACTGGCAACGCGCCAATGACTATTTCCTCGGCCCGCAGCTGGGCACCGTGGACGGCCTGCCGGCCTACGCCCTGGACCGCGCGCGCTGGTGGACCCCGCTGACCCCGGGCCAATACGCGCAGATCGGTGCGCATTCGGTGAACCGCGCCGCGTCCTGGGTCAATCAGGGCGCGTTGAGCCTGAGCGGCACCTTGTTCGACGGCTGGGCTGGGCCGATCGAATTTGCCGCCGTGGTCGAAGCCGCGCAGCAGGGCTACCGGCTCAACCCCGACCCGCGCGCCAACCTCGATTACGAAGTGCAGAACGTGGACCGCGGCGGTGGCGAGCGCACCCGTTACTCGGGCGGTCTGGAGTTCAGCGTGCCGCTGACCACCACGCTCACCGCCACGTTGGCTGGCCGCTACGACCGCTATGGCGACTACGAGGCGTTCAACGATGACGCCAACCTGCTGGACATCGGCACGCAGAAGGAATCCACCTGGAGCGCCGGCCTGCAATGGCGGCCAATCGACAGCCTGCTGCTGCGCGGCAGCTACGCCACCAGCTTCCGTGCCCCGGACATGCATTACCTGCTCGGCCAGCCCAGCTCGGCGCAGGTGCGCACGCTGGACCAGTACCGCTGCATCGCCAGCGGCGCCTACCAGACCAACAACTGCACCGGCGACAACACCGCGGTGACCTATCCGTTTGCGATCAACCGCCGCGGCACGCCGGACCTGGAGTCGGAACTGGGCGACTCGTGGACGGTGGGCTTTGTCTGGGATGCGTTCGAGAACTTCTCCTTCACCGCCGACTACTGGCGCATCCACCTGGACGAAGAAATCCGCGATATCGACGAGACCACCATCCTGCGCGACGAGGCCGGCTGCCGCACCGGGCTGACCATCACGCCCGGGCAGGCCTGGTCCAACCCGGGCGGCGCCGATTACTGCGCCTCGATCCTGGCGCGCGTGCAGCGCGATGCAGGCGGCGCGATCACCGCGATCGAGCGCGGCCCGATCAACTTGGCCCAGCGCGATGTCAGCGGCATCGACCTGTCGGCGCGCTACCAGCTCAAGACCGGTTTCGGCGATTTCCAGATGGGGCTCGACTACACCAACCTGCGCTCGATGCGCGAGCAGACCTACCGCACCGACCCCAACCCCGAGCGCCGCGACCGCGACATCCGCAGCAAGCTGCGCGGCAGCGTGAGCTGGCTGTATGGCAACTGGAACGCCACCGTCTACGGCGACCGCGTCGGTGCGGTGCCCAGCGTGCGCTCGCACTGGGGCCTGGACCGGCTGGACAACCCCGGCGGCTGCGTGCCGTTTGCCGATGGCGGGGTGCCAGACGACCGCGCCAACTGCACCGACACCGATCCCAACAGCCCCACTTTCGGCCAGAGCACGCGCAAGTACTTCGGCCGCGTGGGCCCGGCGATCACCTGGAACGTCAATGTCGGCTACCGCATCACCCCGGCGATGAAGCTCAACCTGTACGTCAACAACGTCTTCAACAGCACCGGCTACAACCACAAGGACCCGTACAAGCTGGACTACGAGTTCTACAACAGCCGCCTGTTCAGCCCGGTTGGCCGCGAGATCGCGGCAGAATACGTGTTCGATTTCTAGAACGCGGTTGCGCGCGTGCCTGCCGGCGCTCTGGTGCGGCAGGCACGCTTCCTACCTGCGACGTCCGCGTCGCCCTCTCCCCCGAGGTGATTCCCGCATGTTGTCTGTCGTGCCCAGCGCCACCCCTGCCGTATCCGCTGCCTGCCCCTGGTGGCGCCGCGCCGCCGCCGGCCTGTGCCTGCTCGGCCTCTCGCTGACCGGGCCGCTGGCCGCGCAGGACCCGGCGCAGGTCAACACCTTCATCGGCAGCAAGGACGACGGCAATACCTTTCCCGGCGCGTCGGCGCCGTTCGGCCTGATCCAGGTCAGCCCGATCGGTGCGCATTACGCCGGCTGGCGCTACGACGACCCCAGCATCCGCGGCTTCGGGCATTCGTTCCTGTCCGGGGCAGGCTGCTGGGAGCAGGGCGGGCAGGTCTCCATCCTGCCGGTAACCGGCAGCATCGGCCCCGGTGGTGATTTCGATACCGGCGACGCCAAGGCCTTCGACCAGAAGCGCTATGCCGCGCGCTACACCCACGACGGCGAAGTGGGCCAGGCCGGCTACTACAAGGTGCGCCTGACCGATTACGGCGGCATCGACGCCGAGGCCACCGCGCTCACCCGCGCCGCCGCCGAGCGCTACACCTTCGCACCCGGCGCCGACACCGGCCATGTGCTGATCAACGTGGCCCAGGCCAACGACCGCCACGTGGTGATCGGCAGCCAGGTGCAACTGGTGGGTGACCGCGTGGTGGAAGGCAAGCTGACCACGCAGAGCTTCTGCGGCGGCCAGGAATACACCACCTGGTTCCGGCTGGAATTCGACCGCCCGTTCACCGCGTTCGGGGTGTGGGGCGAAGACGGCGGCGTGCCCGGCGCGCGCCACAGCATGGGCGGCGAACTCAAACCCAACGGCGCCTGGCTGAGCTTTCCGCTGGGCAAGGGCAAGAACGCGCGCGCGGTGACCGTGGTCAGCGCCATCTCGCACGTGGACGCCGAGGGCGCGCGCACCAATCTGCGCGCCGACGGCATGCAGGGCGGGGCGCTGCTGGGGCTGGAGCAGATGCGCCAGCGCGCGCAGCAGACCTGGCGCACCGAACTGGCCAGCGTGCAGGTGGAGGGCGCCGGCCGCGACGACCGCACCGTGCTGTACACCGCGCTGTACCACGCCCTGTTGCAGCCGCTCACCGGCAGCGATGCCGACGGCCGCTACCGCGGCTACGACGATGCGATCCACCGCGCCGATGGCTGGACCTACTACGAGTATTTCTCGCTGTGGGACACCTACCGCTCGCAGAACCAGTTGCTGGCCCTGCTGCGCCCGCAGCGCGCGCGCGACATCGGCCGCTCGCTGCTGGCCATCCACCAGCAGGGCGGCTGGCTGCCGCGCTGGGGCTACGCCAACTACGACACCAACATCATGACCGGCGACCCGGTGACGCCCTTCCTGGTCGACATGTGGCGCTTCGGCGCGCTGCAGGGCAACGAAGCCGAGGCCTACGCCGCGCTGCGCCAGAACGCCTTCGGTCAGCCGCCCACCAATTCGCGCCACGCCGGCCGCTCCGGCAACGCGAGTTACCTGGCCAACGGCTACGTGCAATACGACCGCGCCTTTCCCTCCAAGGGCATGGATGTGGACCCGCACCACGGCGGTTCGGCCACGCTGGAATACGCGCTGGCCGATTGCGCCCTGGCGCAGATGGCCGGTGCGCTGGGCCATGCACAGGACAGCGCGCAGTTGCGCCAACGCGGCGGCAACTGGCACCGCGTCTGGGATGCGGACGTGCGCGATGCCGACACCGGCTTCAGCGGTTTTCCGCGCCCGCGGCTGGAAGACGGCAGCTGGTACGCACCCTCCGACGATCACTACAGCCCGCGCTCGCAGCACGGCTTCCACGAAGGCACCGCCTGGCAATACCAGTGGCTGTTGCAGCAGGACATCCCCGGCATGCTGCAGGCCATGCACGGCAGCGAACAGGCAGGCAAACGCCTGGACACCTTCTTCGCCTACGACGACCTGTTGAAGGACCTCGGCAACGGCGCACGCACGCATTGGGTGGTGGGCCCGTACAGCTACTACAACCAGTACCGCTACAACCCCAACAACGAACCGGACCTGCACGCCCCGTGGATGTACACGCTGATCGGCCAGCCGTGGAAGACCGCCACCGTGGTGCGCGCCGCGCAGCAGTTGTTCACTAATGCGCCCAACGGCGTCACCGGCAACGATGACCTGGGCACGATGTCGGCGTGGTACCTGTTCAGTGCCTTCGGCCTGTATCCGGCGGTGCCGGGCAGCGGCGAATTCCTGTTGCATGCGCCGCGCTTCAAGCGGGTCACGCTGGACCTGGGTAACGGCAAGCGCCTGCGCATCGACGCGCCCGGCGCCGATGGCCGCACGCTGCAGTACGTCGATGGCGTCCGCGTCAACGGCAAGCCGCAGCCGCAGGTATTCCTGGACTGGGCCCAGCTGCAGCAAGGCGGCACGCTGTCGTTTGCGCTGACCAAGCAGCCGCCCACTCAGGGCTGGGGCACGCAAGCGGACGCATTGCCCACCTCGTTCTGCGCCACGCCTGCTGCCGCGCAGTGACCGCAAGCATCAGGCTGACGGATGAAAGCCCCTCTCCCGCAGGGAGAGGGGTTGGGGTGAGGGTACGAGGCAAAGCCACTGACTCACGCGCGGCAGCAGACTTCCACCGCTAAACCTTCGCCATCGATGATGCAGGGTTGAAGGCGCGTGGCGACGCGTTCCTCATCGCTAATCGTCGGTGGATACCTGAGGCGCACCCTCATCCGCCCTACGGGCACCTTCTCCCGGTGGGAGAAGGGCACAGCTCACCTGCATTTGGCGGCTGAGTACTCATAGCACCGCGCAGCACAGTACTGCTACCGCCAAGACCGTCCCATCGATGATTCACTCTTGAAGGCGCGTGGCGACGCGTTCGTCATCGTTGGCACTGAAAGATATTTGAGGCGCCCCTCATCCGCCCTACGGATACCTTCTCCCGGCGGGAGAGGTAACTACCCAACCTTCCCCAAGCGACTATTCCGCCGCCCGTAGGCCAGGTAGACCACCACGCCCAGCGCGTTCCACACCAGGAACCAGCCCTGCGTGGTGCTCGGCAGGCTCCAGAACAGATACAGGCAGCCCAGGATCGCCACTGGCCCCACCACCCAGGCCAGCGGCGTGCGGAACGCCCGCGCACGGGTGGGTTCGCGCACGCGCAACACCAGCAGACACGCCGCCACCGCCGTGAATGCGGCCAACGTACCGGCATTGGCCAACGCGGCAATTTCGTCCAGCCGCGCCACACCCGCCAACGCGGCCACCAGCACCGCGGTGAACAAGGTGATCGCCACGGGCGTGCCGGTGCGTGCGTTGACCTTGGACAAGCCGCGCGGCAACAGACCGTCGCGCGACATCACAAAGAAGATGCGGCTCTGCCCATACAGGAACGCCAGCAGCACCGTCGGCAGCGCGATGATCGCCACCGCGCCGATCACCAGCGCCGCCTTGCCATGGCCCAGTTCGCGCAGGATCAACGCCAACGGCTCCGGGCTCTTGCCGAACACGGTGAAGCTCATCGCACCCACCGCCGACAACGCCACCAGCACATAGATCAACGTGCAACCGATCATCGAACCGACGATGCCGATCGACAGATCGCGCCCCGGGTTCTTGGTCTCTTCTGCCGCAGTGGAGATCGCATCGAACCCGTAGAACGCGAAGAAGATGATCGCCGCTGCCGCCATCACCCCGCGCTCCACGCCATCCGGGCCCATTGCCTTGGAGAAGCCATACGGCATGAAGGGCTGCAGGTTGGCGCTGTTGAACGCCGGCAAGGCGATCGCCACGAACACGCCCAGCGCAATGATCTTCAGCACCACCAGCACCGCGTTGAGCGTGGCGCTTTCCTTGGTGCCGGCCATCAGCATGCCGGCCACCAGGAAGGTGATCACCACCGCCGGCAGGTTCACGATGCCGCCGGCGTGCGGCCCGGCAATCAATGCATGCGGCAGGTTGACCCCCAACCACTGCAGGAACCCGACGAAATAGCCCGACCAGCCCACCGCCACCGTGCTCACCACCAGCGAATATTCCAGCACCAGGCTCCAGCCCACCACCCAGGCGATGCTCTCGCCCAGCGCGGTGTAGCTGTAGGTGTAGGCGCTGCCGGCGGCCGGCATCATCGTGGCCATCTCCGCATACGCCAGCGCCGCGCAGGCGCACACGATGCCGGCGGCCACAAACGAGAGCAGCACCGCCGGGCCGGCCTTGTCCGCGCCCACGCCGATCAACGTGTAGATGCCGGTGCCGACGATCGCGCCAATGCCCAGTGCGATCAGATGCGGCCAACTCAGGCTGCGTACCAGCTGCCGCCCGGCCTCGTGCACGGTGACCTGATCGATGGATTTGCGCCTGAGCCAAGACGACATGGGGACCTCGCAGGAACCAAAAGAATTCCCGAGTGTCGCCCAACGCGGCGCAGCAAAGCTATCGGTCCAAGGTCACGCGACGCCGTGCGCGGGCTGCGGCAGCGCGGCGCTAAAGGGATCGATGTGCTAGAAACGCAGCCGCTGGCGGCGATGCAGATGCGCGTCAGGCGTTGCGGCGTGGCCAGCGCTGGCGCGTCATCGGTGGTGCGAGCTATCTGGCGACGGATGGCGGCGGCCGTTCCCACGGCATGCTCTGCCGACGCGGGTGATCGCCATCAACAGTGACGACCGGATTGGTTGGTGATGCGCGCGCTGCAAGACACCGGCCAACACTGGCGAAGGTCGGCCACCCTCAATCGATCGACGGACGATGCGGCGGACGTGCGCGCCGATACAGCAACTGCACCGCCCAGGCGCTGGCCAGGCCGATCGCGCCGGCGGCAAAGTGGCTCCAGTCGAGCACGCGTGGCGCCGCGCCATTGGCATCGTGGCCCCAGAAGTTGAACCACAGCAGCACGATCGCAGTGACGATCATGCCCAGCCAGAACCACAGCCGGGTTGCGCCGATGGCATAGATCAAGAACGGCAGCGCCGCACCGATCAGGAAATGCACCGGGAAGAAATACGCGGTGCCGTACGGCCGCATCAGATACCAGATGATCGCCCCAAACAGCCCCAAAAAGGCGAACAGGCCCAGGGCAAGCAAACGGGTTTGGGTCTTGACGGTGGTCATCAGGCAGCCTCGCAGGTGAGAACGTCAGCCTACCCACGCGCAGGTCACGTTGAGGTCAATGCGCGTGCGCCTGTATGCCGCGCCTTCGCAGCATTGCTTCGGGCCGCTTGTGCTGCTGCGATGCAGTCGGCGCTACATGTGCCGAAAAAACAGGCGGTTGCTTTATCAAGTGCCATCGCGCTGGTGGCCGGTTGATGCGTCACTGAAGTTTGGCCAATCCCGATGGGATGCAGGTTGTTGTGTACTGCCGATGCGATGGACCCGCAAACATCGCGATGGCGGCGGTGTCGTACGTGTTGCGATGTGACACTGCTGTCGCGTTGCCGCGCGATGTTGCCACGTGCGTAACGATGCGAGATGGCAATGTGCATGACACGCGTCGAACCGCGTTACGGCTCGAGTTTGCCGGCGTAATGCTCGCGCACATGCTGGCTGATGTAGGTGCTCAGCCCGCGTCCGTCCGCGGCCAGGCGTTGCATGGTGGCGATCGCCTCGGCGCCGGCACTGGCCTCGGTGTACACGTAAGTCTCGCCACTGCGAAATTGCACCGCGATCGCGCCGGTGGTGATCGCATAGGCCACCACGCCGGAGTCGCCATCGCGGTTGCCGTAGCGCTGCAGCGAGGGAGGACGGCGCGTGACCATGCACACAGGCTAGGGCGGCCACGGTGAGGATGCCTTCAACGGACGCGGCCGCGTGCGCCACTGTGCGCGGAGCGGTGGATCAGCCTGCCGGCACCTCGGGCAACAGCGCAGTCAACGCCTGGCAGCGCTGCGCGAAGTCCGCATGCAGCTGGCGAATGGCCGGCGAGAACTGCTTGCGATGCGGGCACACCAGTTGCAATGGCAGCCGGTCGCCGTAGGCCGGCAGCAGCACTTCCAGGCGCCCGGCCTGCACATCGGCGCAGACATCCAGCCACGACTTGTAGGCGATGCCTTCGCCCGCCACCGCCCAGCGCCGCACGACATCGGCGTCGTCGCACAGCATCGCCCCACGCACCGGCACCGTCTGGCGGCGGCCATCACCCTCGAACTGCCAGCGGTCGTACGGGCGCCCGGCCAGCACGTACAGCAGACAGGCGTGCTCGCGCAGTGCCTCCAGCGTGCCCGGCCGCCCATGCCGGTGCAGATAATCCGGTGCGGCCACCAGCACGCGGCGATTGTCCGGCGCCAGCGGCAGTGCCACGTGGTCGGCGTCATCGATGCGCCCCAGCCGGAACGCCACATCCACCGGCGCGCGGTACAGGTCGGCCACCTGGTCGGACAAGTGCAGGCGCAGCGTCAGCCGTGGATGCGCGGCGCGGAACGCGGTCAGCCACGGCAGCAGCACGTTGCGGCCCAGGTCCGACGGCGCGGTCACCTGCAGCAGCCCGTGCAGCGCCTGGTCGCCGCCGCGCACCTGCTCGCGGCCATCGCGCAGCAACTCCAGCACCTGGCGCGCGTACGGCAGGTACTGCTCGCCCTCGGCGGTGAGCCGCAGGCTGCGGGTGGAGCGAGCAAACAGGCGCAGGTCCAGCGCCCGTTCCAGCCGGGCCACTGCGGCACTGGCCTGGCCCGGCAACAGGTCGGCCTCGCGCGCGGCACTGGAAAAACTGCCCAGCGCCGCGGTGCGCACGAACAGCGCCAGATCATCGAATCGGACCATCTTCTCTCCAACAGTGAAACTGCTTGCGCAGTTTGCCGGTTTTTCCGGAAATGGCGATGGCGCACGCTGCAGCTCCTCGCCCCACGGCCACCGCCATGAAAGCCATCGCCTACCCGCAACACGGCCTGCCCATCGACGACCCGCGCGCGCTGGTCGCGCTCGACCTGCCGCTGCCCACGCCCGGCCCGCGCGATCTGCGCGTGCGCATCCACGCCATTTCGGTCAACCCGGTCGACACCAAGGTGCGCGCCACCGCGCCGGTGGAGGCGCCGCGCGTGCTCGGCTGGGACGCCAGCGGCGTGGTCGACGCGGTCGGTGACGAGGTGACCCTGTTCCAGCCGGGCGACGCGGTGTACTACGCCGGCGCGTTGACCCGCCCCGGCACCAATGCCGAATACCACCTGGTAGACGAGCGCCTGGTCGGCCGCAAGCCCGCCACGCTCGACGACGCATCCGCCGCCGCGTTGCCGCTGACGGCCATCACCGCCTGGGAACTGCTGTTCGACCGGCTCGGCATTGCCGAAGGCGGCGGTGCAGGCCAGACCCTGCTGGTGGTCGGCGCGGCCGGCGGGGTCGGCTCGATCCTGGTGCAACTGGCGCGCGCGCTGACCCAGCTCACCGTGGTGGGCACCGCCTCGCGCCCGCAGACGCAGGACTGGGTCTACGCGCTCGGCGCCCACCACGTGATCGACCACACCGAGCCGCTGGCCGCCGGCCTGCAGCGCATCGGCATCGCCCATGTGCAACATGTGGCCAGCCTCACCCATACCGACCAGCACTTCGCGCAATTGGTCGAGGTGCTCGCCCCGCAAGGCCAGCTGGCGCTGATCGACGACCCGGCCACGCTCGACGCGCTGCCGCTCAAGCGCAAGAGTCTGTCGCTGCACTGGGAACTGATGTTCACCCGCTCGCTGTTCGCCACCGACGACATGATCGCCCAGCACCACCTGCTCAACCGTGTCGCCGCGCTGGTGGAGTCCGGCGTGCTGCGCACCACGCTGGGCGAGCACTACGGCCGCATCACCGTGGACAACCTGCGCCGCGCACACGCCGCGCTGGAATCGCACCGCACCCGCGGCAAGCTGGTGCTGGAAGGATTCTGAGCGAGCGATAGGTGCTGCACGGGGCGTTGATGTTTCACCGGCTCGCTGTTCGCCACCGACGACATGATCGCCCCGCATCACTTGCTCAACCGTGTCGCTGGGCTGGTGGAGTCCGGCGTGCTGCGCACGACGCTGGGCGAGCACGACGGCCGCATCACCGTGGACAACCCGCGCCGCGCTGGAATCGCACCGCACCGCACCCGCGGCAAAGTGGTGCTGGAGGGATTTTGAGCGAGCGGTAGTGGTGATGGCGGTGGCCGCTGCGGGACATGGCGCCACAGCGCGTCTCGCGTCCGCGCGCGATGCAGGGCGGGCACGAAGTCGGCGGCGGCGGCTGCGCTGCGGTGACAAGGCCTGGATCGCGAGTGATGGCACGCGCTGTGTGGATGGCGGCATCGGTCTGTGCGTGTTGTCGTGATCAATCCGGCTAAGGACCGACCGCGCCTTGCCCACGGCCGCGCAGTCGGTCGTTGCAGTGCGGCGCAGGTCGCAGTGCACCGCCAGCGCGCGCCACGCAGTTCACCCCGAACCAGCACGCGCGCCCTCCCGACCATCAGGCAGCCACCGTGCCGACCCTGCAGCCGGCCACCCACTGACGCAGCTGCTGCGACCGGCACCGCTACACTGCGCGCATGTCATCCGAATCCCTCATCCTCATCGGGCTGCTGTGCGCAGTCTTCGTGCTGCAGCTGGCCATGCTGCTGCGGCGCTCTTCCACCACCGGGCTGGAGCAGGCGCTGCGCGCCGAACAACGCGACGGCCGCGGTGAACTACGCGAACAACTCGAAGGCCTGGCGCGGCAGCAGGATGGCCGCCTGGAAACCTTTGCGCGCAATCTCACCGAGCTCTCCACCCGCACCGACCAGCGCCTGGACCTGCTGCGCGACGCGCTCGGCGAAGATGCCCGCAAGGCACGCGAAGAAAGTACCCAGGCGCAGCTGCGCACCGGCGAGCTGCTCACCGGGCGCCTGACTGAATTGCGCACCCAGCTCGATGGCTTCGGCCAGCAGCAAGAAGCCCGCATCCACGTGTTCGGGCAGCAACTCACCGAGCTGATCGCACGCACCGACACCCACATGGCCGCGCTGCGTGAAGCGCTCGCCGAGGACGCGCGCAAGGGCCGCGCCGAAGCGGGCGAGTCGCAGCAGCGCTTCACCGAAGCGCTGGGCCAACGCCTGACCGAGCTGACCCAGCGCAACGAACTGCGCATCGGCGAGATGCGCGCCACGCTCGAGCAACAGCTGGCCAGCCTGCAGAGCGACAACGCCAGCAAGCTGGAACTGATGCGCGCCACCGTCGACGAGAAACTGCAGACCACCCTCAACACGCGCCTGGACGCCTCCTTCAAGCTAGTGTCCGAGCGGCTGGAGCAGGTGCAGCGCGGCCTGGGCGAAATGCAGCAGCTGGCCACCGGCGTGGGCGACCTCAAGCGCGTGCTCACCAACGTCAAGGACCGCGGCGGCTGGGGCGAAGTGCAGCTGGAGAACATCCTGGAGCAGACGCTGACGATGGAGCAGTACGCGCGCAGCGTCCGGGTCAAGCCCGATAGCGCGGAAGCGGTGGATTTCGCGATCCGCCTGCCAGGGCGCGGCGACGACACGGTGGTGTGGCTGCCGGTCGATGCCAAGTTCCCGCGCGAGGACTACGAACGCCTGATCGACGCGCAGGAAAAAGGCGACCTCGACGCAATCAAGAGTTCGACTGCGCAGCTGGAACGCGCCATCCGCATCCAGGCCAAATCCATCAGCGACAAGTACGTCTGCCCGCCGCACACCACCGACTTCGCGGTGATGTTCCTGCCCACCGAAGGCCTGTACGCCGAAGTGATCCGCCGTGCCGGGCTGGTCGACCTGCTGCAGCGCGAACATCGCGTGGTGCTGGCCGGGCCGACCACCTTTACCGCCCTGCTCAACAGCCTGCAGATGGGCTTCCGGACCCTGGCGATCGAAAAGCGCTCCAGCGAGGTCTGGCAGGTGCTGGGCGCGGTGAAGAGCGAATTCGGCAAGTTCGCCGGCATCCTCGAAAAGGCCGAGCGGCAGATCACCACGGTCAGCAAGAGCCTGGGCGAAGCCAGCCGCAAGACCCGCACCATCGAGCGCCGCCTGCGCGGCGTGGAAACCCTGGCCGGCGAGCAATCGCAGGCGCTGCTCGACGACGCCGGCAATGACGACACCGGCAGCAGTGATGACGAGGCCGGTGACGAGCAGGAATGAGTATGGCGCGCCGGTGCGAATCGTTTACTCGCGCGCCCAACGGTGAGCCGGCCACACCGTAACCAGCGCGGGCAAGCCATTCACCTCACAGCCGCACCCAGTGCATCGAACCGCCTTCGGTAGGAGCGCCCTCGGGCGCGATGAGGCATTCCCGATAACGCCCCACCGCGCCCAAGGGCGCTCCTACACGGCCGAAGCCATCTCACAGCCGTCGCGGGTTTAGTCGTGATCCACCCCGCTGCAAATCGATGCACAGGCCACGTGATCGGCAAGCTCTCAAATCGCAACTGACCTCACATAGGAGCGCCCTCGGGCGCGACGATGCGTTCCCGCTAACGCTTGATCGCGCCCAGGTGCGCTCCTACACAGTTGAAGGCATCTCACATCAACGGGTTAGCTGGTGATCCACGCTGGCGCAACCGACGCATAGGCCGTGGGTCGGCAACCCGGCTGCATCCCAACCGATCTCCCGTAGGAGCGCCCTCGGGCGCGACGAGGCCTTCCCGGTAACGCCCCATCGCGCCCAAGGGCGCTCCTACACGGCCGAAGCCATCTGGTAGCCGCCGTGCATTTGGTACCGATCCACCCCGCTGCAAATCGACGCACACGCCACGTGATCGACAAGCTCTCACTCGCAACCGATCTCACGTAGGAGCGCCCTCGGGCGCGATGAAGCCTTCCCTGTAACGCCGCAGCGCTCCCAGCTACGCCCAACGCCGCAGCCGCAGACACCGCCCACCCCGAGCACGCCACGCAGACACACCAGCCGCGATGCTTGCCTCACCTTGTTCAAGAAGAAGCCCGCATGTCGAGCCGATGGATGTACGCGACACTGTCCGCACTGCTGCTGGCCGCCTGCAGCAACACGCCCACCACGCAACCGTCCCAGGCGGCGGCTGTGACACCTGCACCATCAACATCCACAGACGCTGCTGCCTGCACCGCCAAAGGCGGTCAGATGCGTCCGGTAGGCCGCATGCAGGCGCCGCGGTGCGTGGTGCCCTACGCCGATGCCGGCAAGACCTGCACCGATAACGCGGATTGCAGCGGTGACTGCCTGGCCACCAGCATCGTGCCCACCGGCACCGCCACCAGCGGCACCTGCCAGCGCGACAGCGATCGCTTCGGCTGCCGCCAGGAAGTGGTCGGCGGCATGGGCCAGGCAGCGCTGTGCATCGATTGATCCGCTGACCTCGGCGCACCGGGTGCAGCGCTCGCGCTCGCCCGGCGGTTATGCTCTGGCGCTTCCTCCAACAGGACGCACCGATGAGCCAGAGCATCCACGACATTCCCGTGACCGACATCAACGGTGGCGCCACCAGCCTGGCCGCGCATCGCGGCAAGGTGCTGCTGGTGGTCAACGTCGCCTCCAAGTGCGGGCTGACCCCGCAGTACGAAGGCCTGGAAGCGCTGTACCGCGACAAGCAGGCCCAAGGCCTGGAAGTGCTGGGTTTCCCGGCCAACGACTTCAATGGGCAGGAGCCCGGCAGCGAGGCGGAGATCGCCCAGTTCTGCCAGCTCACCTATGACGTCACCTTCCCGCTGTTCTCCAAGATCGCCGTCACCGGCGCCGAGATCCATCCGCTGTACCAGGCGCTGACCAGCGCACAGCCGCAGGCCACCGGCGATGGCCCGATGCGCGAAAAGCTGGCCGGCTACGGCATCGCGGCCAATCCGGCACCGGGCGTGCTGTGGAACTTCGAAAAATTCCTGATCGGCCGCGATGGCCAGGTCATCGAACGCTTCGCACCCGACGTCGCCGCCGATGACGCCCGCCTGCGTCAGGCCGTGGATGCGGCGTTGGCGCACTAACCGGCGTTGCTTGGACAAAGACATATTGCGACTCGTCATCCAGTCAGCTACCTGTTCGATTTCGGTCGAACAGGGCGCTGCTACGCGGGCGGTCTCAGCAGTTGCATTCCACGTTGACTGACCGTGCAGACGTAGAGAAGAGCAATGCGTGAAAGCCAAAGAGGCACCGTGAGGCACCTACTTCCACTCCTGAGCCTTCTTTGCTGCGTTTCAGCATATGCATCTGATCTATGTGTGGACCTGGCGACAACTGCGCAGAGCAATGCTTGCTGGACCAAAGAGGCTGCGCAGTCGCAGGCACACCTCGATGACTATTTGCAGGCAGCACGCACAAGGGCGCTGACAGATTTCGGTCTGTCAGCCGATGCGTTCGATGCAGCGCAAGCTGCCTGGCGGACTTATAGCGAAAGGCAATGCGGCAATGTGCGTGTGTTGTGGGGCACCGCATCAGTCGCGCTGGCGAAAGCGGCGAGCTGTCGCGTCGATCTCAACGATCAGCGCTCCTATGATCTATGGAAGAGCTACCTCACCTACGCCGATCGCACTCCTTCCGTTATGCCCGAACCGGCGCTGCGGTCCGGTAAATAACAGTGCCATCGGACGAACGCTTGCCTGACGCAAAGGCATCGGTACCAAAACGCTGCACGTATCACGCGGAGCAGGGCGGCATGCGCCGCAACAAAAAAGCCCGGGATCGCTCCCGGGCTTTCACATTTTCCAGCAAACCACTCACCCACCCATCAGCGAATCCACTGCGGGATCGGCATGGCGTCCACCGGGACCGTGCTGTCCTTGTCTTCGCGCAGGTAGTCCGGCAACTCGCCGTCTTCCTTGCGCTGGCTGCGCAGGTCGCGGGTGATCTGGTAGTTGCGGCGCTGCATCCAGGCATCGCGGGTCAGGGCGTATTCGTCCGGGGCCTGGTCGCGTAGCGAATCCAGAGACATCAGCTGCGCGCGGGTGTCCACCAGCTGCAGGCCCTGCAGGGCGAAGCGTGCGCCGCTGTCGTCGAGCTGGCGCAGCGGCGAGAGCGGAATGTCGCCGCCCAGGCCGAAGGTGTCGCGCACCGTGCGTGGCCCGAACAGCGGCAGCTCGAAGTAGCGCGAGTTGCGCCAGCCCCACACGCCCAGCGTCTGGCCGAAGTCTTCGCTGCGGCGCGGGATGCCGGCGGCGCTGGCCGGGTCGAACAGGCCGGCCACGCCCAGCGTGGAGTTCATCACGAAGCGGCCCAGGGTCTGCACCGCGTAGACCGGGTGGCCCTGCAGCAGCTGGTTGACCATGGTCAGCGGCGAACCCAGGTTGTCGAAGAAGTTGGTCACGCCCAGGCGCGCCGGGCGCGGCACCACCTTGGTGTAGCCGGTCGCCAGTGGCCGGGCCACGCCGCGGTCCACCGTCAGGTTGAAGCGGTGCATGCCGCGGTTGTAGCGCTCCCACGGGTCGTAGGCCGGGGCCCCGCCTGGCAGGGCCGGGCCTGCGGCTGCGCCGCCGGCTTGCGGCGTGGTGGAGCCGTACAAGGCATCGAAATCATCTTCGGCCGTGGTCGGCGCGCCAGGCGTGCCGCTGTCGGCAGCGCTGCTGGCCGGCTCGGCCGGCGCAGTCGCCGCAGTGGCCGGCAGGGCGTCGAGTGCGGCGAAACCGGCCGCGGCCGGCTGCGCGGTCACCCCGGCATCGTCGCGCACGGCGGTGTCGGAGGCGCTGGCAGCAGAATCGGCGGCGGGAGGGGCAGACTTGGGCGTCTGGCTCGCGCAGGCGCCCAGCAGCAGGCAGGTCAACAGGGAAAGGGAGCGGAACTGATTCATGGGGGTGGCACTCAGGCCTGAAAATCGAGAGAGGGCGACAAACGGTAGGCAGCGCACAATTCGTCCAGACCGGACGCCTTGCCCACCACCGTGCCATTGCCATTGCTGCGCAGGCGCGCGGCCAGTTCGGCCAGCATCGCCACGCCGGCGCTGTCCAGGCGTTGTACACCGGAAAGATCCAGCGTGCGGGCGCCAGCGAGTTGCGCGAGCGCCCGCGGCCACAGATCCGTGACCGCGGCCCGGTCGAGCACGCCGCTTACCGCCAGCGTGTCGCCGTTGCGCTGCAGTTGGTCGTTACTGGCCATTGGCCGGTGCCGCACCCACCTGCAGGTTGCCGCTGCGCAGGTCGGCCGCGACCTTGGCGATGCCCTTTTCGCGCAGCGGGCCGTCGAACTGGGTCTTGAAGGTCTGCACGTAGGAGATGCCTTCGATCATCACGTCGAAGATCTTCCACTGGCCGCCGCTGTTGCGCATCAGGTAGTCGACCGGGGTCGGGTCGTTGCCGGCGCGCAGCAGGTCGGTGGAAACCTTGACGCCGCGGTTGCCCGGCAGCGCGCTTTCAGACTTGGCGCGGAAGGTCGGCTTGCCTTCGAAGTTCAGCAGCGCGGTGCCGTAGCGCTGCATCAGGTTCTCGGCCAGCGCATCGGCAAACAGCTTGACGTCCGCATCGGAGGCACCGCGGCCGTGCACGCCCAGCACCAGGCGGGCCGAGTAATCACGATCGAAGGCCTTGTTCAATTCGCCATTGATGTACTGGCGCAGGGCAGCCGGGTTGCCGCGGAATTCGGCGCGGCGCTGGTCCAGCGTGGACAGGATGCGGGTGCTGCTGTCGATGACGGTCTTGGTGGCCGCGCCCTGGGCAGCAGGCGCGCTGGCGGTGGCCGGCTGTGCCAGCACCGTGGCCGGTGCGCACACCAGCAGGGTCGAGGCCAGGACAGCGGAGAGCAGGGTGGTCTTCATGGGGTTGGTTCCGTAGAGGGGGAGGCGGGCTGCGCAGGCGCGGGCGCCTGGCCGTTGGCAGCGGGGGCATTACTGCTGCCGCCGCCACCACTGAACATGTATTTGCCGACCAGCTGCAGCAGATCCACCGCCGGTTGGGTGAAGCCGATTTCGTCGCCCGGCTTGAGCGTCTCCGGGTCGCCGCCCGGCTGCAGCCCGATATAGCTTTCGCCCAGCAGGCCGCTGGTGAAGATGCCGGCCGAGGTGTCGGCGGGCAGATCCTTGTATTTGGTGTCCAGCGACAGGGTCACCACCGAATCGAACTTGGTCGGATCCAGGCTGATGTCGGAGACCTTGCCAATGGTGACGCCGCCGATCTTCACCGGCGCCTGCGGGCGCAGCTGGCCGATCTGGCTGAAGCGCGCAATCAGGGTGTACTGGCTGGAGCCAAAGCCCCAGCGCTGGTTGGTCGAGGCCACCGCCAGTACCAGCAGCGAGGCCAGGGTCAGCAGCAGAAACGCGCCGACGGCGAATTCGAGTCGTGGTCCACGCATGGCCATGGGGTTATCTCACTCCTGGTGGTGCAGGTGCCCCGATGCGGATCGGAGCGGATGGTTCGGTGGGTCCACACACCGCAGGTTGCGGGCGGGTGCGAGAAGAGCGGCGGATCATCGGAACAACATGGCCGACAGCACAAAATTGAACATCAGCACCAGCAGCGAGGCGTTGACCACCGCGCGCGTGGTGGCGATCGAGGTGCCTTCGATGGTGGGCTCGGCATGGAAACCCACGTAGGCGGCCACCAGCGCAGCAGTGCCGCCGAAGATCGCCGACTTGAGCATCGCCACGCCGAAGTCATCCCAGAAATCCACGCTGTTGCTCAGCCCCGACCAGAAGGTGCCGTTGTCGATGCCCAGCACGTGGACGGCTTCAAAATAGCCGCCGGTAATGGCCAGCGAGCAGAACACGCCGGTCAACAACGGCACCGTCAGCACCGCAGCCCAGAAGCGCGGCGCCACTGCCTTGGCCACCGGGTCGATGGCCATCAGCTCCAGCGCCTTGATCTGGTCGGTGGCGCGCATCAGGCCCAGCTCGGCGGCGATCGAACTGCCGGCGCGGCCGATGAACAACAACGCGGTGAGCACCGGCGCCAGCTCGCGGTACAGCGACAGGCCAAGCAAGGTGGACAGCGCATCGGAGGCGCCATAAGTGGTGAGCGTGCGGTAGCCCTGCAGCGTCAGCACCAGGCCGACGAAGGCGCCACCCACGGCGATGATCGGCAGCGAGCGCGCGCCGACCTTGTAGATCTCGCGCACCAGCTCGGCAATGAAGTCGCGTGTGGGCATCGAGCCGCGCAGCACGGTCAGCGAGAACAGCCCGGCGCGGCCGAAGGCACGGATCGATTCGGCAATGGCCATCAGGCAGCACTCCGGTCGCGGCGCGGCGCCGCATCGAACGGGATCGGGCCGTCCGGCTGCCCGTGCAGGAACTGCTGCACCAGCGGGTCGGTGCTGTCCTGCAACTGCTCGGGGGTGCCGGCGAACACGATGCCGCCATTGGCGATCACCACGGCCTGGTCGCAGATCGGCAGCGTCTCATGCACGTGGTGGCTGACGATGATGCTGGTCAGTCCCAGGCTGTCGTTGAGGCGCTGGATCAGGCTCATGATCACGCCTGAGGCGATCGGGTCCAGCCCGGTCAGCGGCTCGTCGTAGATCATCAGCGGCGGGTCCAGCGCCAGGGCGCGCGCCAATGCCACGCGCCGCGCCATGCCGCCGGACAACTCGCGTGGCCAGGCATCGGCCGCGGCCAGCAGGCCGACCGCGTGCAGCTTCATCTGCACCAGGCGCTGCAGCACCGGCGCCTGCAGGCGCGTATGCGTGCGCAGCGGCAGCGCGACGTTGTCGGCCACGCTCAGGTCGGTCAACAAGCCATTGCCCTGCAGCAGCACGCCGACATTGCGGCGCATCTCCAGCAGCGCCCGGCTACCGCGCGGAATCTCCTGGCCGAACAAGGTCACGCGGCCGGCCACCGGGCGCAATTCGCCGGTCAGTGCCGCCAGCAAGGTGGACTTGCCGCTGCCGGAGGGACCGAGCACGGCCGTGATGCTGCCGCGTGGGACATCCAGCGACACGTCGCGCAGGATCGCGCGTCCGCCGCGATCGATGCGGACACCGGACAATTGCACGACAGGGGATTCGGACGCCGTCATTGCAGCCTTTAACAGAATTCCAACGCGATAGAGTAACCGTCACACGGCTGAACATAACCGAACCGGTGCGTGCAGTATTGTCGCATGCGCCTGTACCGCAGGCAGATGGCCAACGTCCCCACAACTGCAACGCCCCGTCTCACGAGCGTGACGCAGCACGGGGTTCCTACATGGCTACGTTGTGTGAGGTATGCCTGCACGTGGATGATGGAGCCGCCTTAGCCAGCCCGAGCGTGCAGATGGATTTGCTGACCCTGGAACACTTCGCAGGAAGCGTTAACGACACCTTCTCTGCTGCCTTGAATGACGGCGAGATTCCCTTCGTGCTGGTCGAGGCACGCCCGCTGCCGACCACGCAGGCGGTGCACCGGGCGCCGTTCTCGCTGCTGTTCCGCAACAGTTCGGCGTTTCTGTTTCCACAGCAGATCTATCAGCTGCGACACAGCCGGCTGGGCGAGGTCGGGGTGTTTCTTGTGCCGGTAGCACGCGAGCGCGACGGCTTTTTGTATCAGGCGATCTTCAACTGAGCGGCGTGGCCGCCCTCCCGGCGGGCTGCCAGTGCATCGCAAGGTGGGTACTGCTGGCGTCGCCTGCGAGAAAGCCCAGGCGCGCATAAAGCCGGCGCGCCGCAGGATTGGCATGCAAGACGTGCAATGCCACGCCACAGCCTGCGGCCTGCGCCAACGCCTGCGCATGCATGATCAATGCGGTGCCCACGCCCCTGCCGCGCCAATGCGGTAACAGACTGATATCGACCAGCACGTGCTGCACGGCTGCGCGTTGAAGATACAGCCGGCCGATGCGTTCGTTGGGCGTCTGTACGATCAGAAAATCGGCGTCGGGATAATGCTGCCGATAATGCGTGCGTTGCAGTGCGAACTGCTGATCCACAAACGCGCGCTTGGTCGCCTCCGGCCAGGGGACGTGCGCCAGTTCGTCGCTGCGTGTGCCGGCATAGAGATAGCGTAGCCAAGGCACATCGGTGTCGTGTTCGGCGCGCAGTGCGATGCGGTGCGCAAGCAGTGCAGGCATGCGCTCGCACGCTGCTTGCGGATACACGCTCGTTGGAGTCGCGGAAGCATCGCCTTGCATGGCGTCAATCGAACTGTGGATAGCTGCCAGACAACGCAATGCAGAAATTCACCGCCAGATACGGTTGCTGGTTCTGATGGGCCAGGCCGTTGCCGGTTGACAGCAGCGCCGTCGGCGAGAACTGGGTGTCGGGTTGTGTCACCGTCACGAACGGGCGTGCTGTGCTGCCGCCCAGCGCTGAAAGCGCTGCGCCATTGGCGGGCGTGCCGCTTTTCTTGGTCGAATCCGGTTGCGTGAACGCGCTGACGCCATGCTGGTGCGGCGGGATCTGCGCGGGCAACAGGCTCACGGCGGCCGTGCCGAAGCTATTGCCCAACTGCCGGCTGCTCAGTCCCGGGCCCTGCCCCTGCTCGCAGCCGGCGCGTCCACAGAAGTTCGGCAGTTGAAACGTGGTCGTGC
Organism: Xanthomonas sp. LMC-A-07; assembly: GCF_030208825.1. Classification (NCBI taxonomy): domain Bacteria; kingdom Pseudomonadati; phylum Pseudomonadota; class Gammaproteobacteria; order Lysobacterales; family Lysobacteraceae; genus Xanthomonas; species Xanthomonas sp. LMC-A-07. Next base: position 496,768 of record NZ_JARVTF010000005.1, on the reverse strand, counting down.
CGTTACCGCCATAGACGATGCCGAGCAGCGAGTACAGCGTGGTGTTCTGCTGCAGCGGCAGCGTGGCGCCGTTGCACAACGCCCAGCCGACGGGATTGAAATCGAAGCCGAACAGCTGGATTTCGCCGATATAGGGTTCGGTCATGAACGAGGTCCTTCTGTAGAACGTGCAGGCACCGCACCGAGCGCGGCGCGGTGAATGGGCTCAGCTCTGCTGCGGGAAAATGCCGACAGTGGAAATGCAGTACTGCACCGTCAAGGTCGGCATGGTGTTCTCGTGCGCCAGGCCACCGCCGGTGATCGTGGTCGACTGCGTGGCCATCGGCGCTGCCGTGGCACCGGTGGTGTCGGTCGCGTAGAACACGTCGCCGGTGACTGTGCCAGGCAATAGGCCGGACGGCGCGGTGGCCGTCGCGGCAGCGGTTGTGGCCACCAACGTATGCGTGTGCGCCGGCAACTGCAGTCCGGTCAGTGCAACTGTCTCGGTGCCAGCCGTCTGGGCGATCACGTAGTTGCTCAGGCCCGGGCCCTGGCCCTGATGCAGCGGCACGCGCCCGCGCAGATCCGGTACCGCGAAGGTGTTCTGCCCATCGCCGCCGTAGGTGGTGCCGATTAGCATGAACAGCACCTCGTAGTCGGAGATCGATAACAGGCTGCCGTCGCAGGCCTGCCAGCCTTGCGGAGTACGCCCGAAGCCGAACATGCGGATCTCGCCGATGAATGGAGTGGCCATGGTGTCCTTTCTGGTCGATGGGCGCGCTGCCCCGCGGCGGTGGCACGCTGCGTTTATGAAATGCAGCCCCCGCGCTAGCTGCGCGAGGGAAAGATGCCGGACAGCGCGATGCAGAAATTGAGCGTGGTGTACGGCTGCAGGTTCGGATGCGGCTGGCTGCCACCGGCCTGAGCCACGGTTGCTGGATTCATTGCCACCAGGGGGCCCGGCGCCGCATACAGCGCGGTGGCCGGACCGGTCGTGCTGGCATTGGTGCCGAAAGAGCGGCCGCTGGGACTACGGTTGTTGCCCGCAGCGCTGGAACCCTCCAGCAAATGGTTGTGCGCTGGCAGGTTGTCGGGCAGCAGCGAAACGTTCTCGGCGCCGGAGTTCTGGCCCATCGGTAGCGGCGACGGTTGCCAGGCCGGATCTGCAGATGGCGCAAAGCCGACCGGTGTGCGCCCGCGCATGTCCGGCAGCGCGAAGGTGGTACTTCCATTGCCGCCGAAGCGCGTACCAAGCAAGCTGAAGAGCGCCTGGTTCTGGTTGACCGGCAGCAACTGCCCATTGCACTGCGCGAAATATTTTGGCGCGAAAACGAAGCCGGTCATCATGATCTGACCCATGAAAAACTCGCTCATGCGGATTTCCTTCCCGTAAGTGCAACACCGACCGCGTGTCGGGGTTATTCGTACAGATACTTGTCCAGTTCTGATTGAGCAAGCCTGGAATATCTGGAACTGGAATGAAGTATTAAGTTTTCATTGTTTATTCGTCAGTCAGTTCCTGTTCAAATACGCTCGCAATGCCGAAGGAGAAAATCTCTAGGGCGGCGTTGCCTTCAGGCACGAGGATCGTTGCCGGCGCCGGGGATGGCGCGCTCCAGGGGTGTGGACAGTGAACAAGCAGCGTAGGTTTCTAGCGGACGCCACCGGCGGCCGCGCACGTTTGGTCGTGATGTTTGTCCTGTTCGCCATGACGCTCTTGGCACCAGGCTGGGCGATGGCGCAAGCCTCGACCTACTGCCCGACCTTGAACGCCACTGTGGTGCAGGGCGGTTCGGTACAGATCGACGTAACGACCTGCGATGGCACGGGCGTAGACGATATCGGCGTTGGCTGGAACGGTGTGCAACCTGCGCACGGCACGATCGTGGTCCCCAATCCGAGTGGCGCGCAGGGCACGCAGATCGTCACCTACACCCACAACGGTGACAGCGCCACCAGCGACACGTTCCCGCTAGAAGATGGCCGGGGCGACATCATCACTGTCAACATCACCATCACCCCGAGCCAGCCGACGCTGTCGATCAACGACGTCTCGGTGAATGAAGGCAATGCCGGCACGAGCAATGCCACCTTCACCGTCTCGCTCAGCCAGCCGGCCGGTGCCGGCGGCGTCAGCTTCGATATCGCCACCGCCGATGGCTCCGCCACCGCAGGCGTGGACTACGTCGCCTCCAGCCTCACCGGGCAGACCATCCCCGCTGGTAGTAGCAGCGCGACTTTCACCGTGCTGGTCAACGGCGACACGCTCAGCGAACCCAACGAGACCTTCTTCGTCAACGTCAGCAACGTCAGCGGCGCCGGGGTCAGCGACGCCCAAGGCCAGGGCACCATCGTCAACGACGATGCGCTGCCTTCGCTGTCGATCGACGACGTCAGCGTCAACGAAGGCAACAGCGGCACCACCACGGCCACCTTCACGGTGACCCTGAGCGCGGCCAGCGGCCAGACCGTGTCGGTCAATTACGCCAGCGCCGACGGTACTGCCACCGCCGGCAGCGACTATGTCGCGCGTTCCGGCACCATGACGTTCGCGCCCGGCACCACCGCGCAAGGCGTGGCCATCACCGTTAACGGCGATACCGCGGTCGAGCCGAACGAGACCTTCAGTGTCGCCCTGTCCGGCGTCAGCAACGCGTCCATCGCCCGCGCCACCGGCACCGGCACCATCCTCAACGACGACGTGGTGGTGACGGTCGGGCCGGCATCGCTGCCGGCGGCGACCGCGGGCAGCGCCTACAGCCAGAACCTGAGCGCCAGCGGCGGCACCGCGCCGTACAGCTTCGCCGTCACTGCCGGTGCGTTGCCGGCCGGGCTGACCCTGAGCGCTGCCGGCGTGCTGTCCGGCACGCCCACGGCCACCGGCAGCTTCAACTTCACCGCCACCGCTACCGATAGCGGCGGCAGTCCCACCAGCGGCAACCGTGCCTACACGTTGACCGTGGCCGGCGCGACGGTGACCTTGCCGGCGGCCAGCTTGCCGGCCGGCACTGCAGGCCAGGCCTATTCGGGGGCGCTCAACCCAGCGACCGGCGGCATTCCGCCGTATACCTACGCCGTCACTGCCGGCGCCCTGCCGGCGGGCATCACGCTCAATGGCAGCAGCGGCGCCTTGACCGGCACCCCCGGCAGCGTGGGCAGCTTTGCCTTCAGCGTGACTGCCACCGACAGCACCAGCGGCACGCCCTCGCAGGGCACACGCGGTTACACCTTGAACATCGCCGCGCCGCCGATTGTGGTTGCGCCGTCCACGCTGCCGGCAGCCACGCGTGGCACTGCCTACAGCCAGACGCTGAGCGCCAGTGGCGGCACCGCGCCGTACACCTACGCACTCGCCAGTGGCGCATTGCCGGCCGGCCTCACCCTGGCCAGCAACGGCACGCTGTCGGGTACCGCAACGGTGGAAGGCAGCTTCAACTTCACCGTGACCGCCACCGATGCGGGGAGCTTCACCGCCAATCAGGCCTACAGCCTGACCGTGGCTGGCCCGAACCTGGTGTTGCCGGCAAGCAGCTTGCCGGCAGGTACCGCCGGGCAGGCGTACTCCGCGTCGATCACGCCCGCCACGGGCGGCACCGCGCCTTACAGCTATGCACTGACCGCCGGTGCGTTGCCGACGGGTGTGGTCGTGGACGTGGCGACCGGTGGACTCAGCGGCACGCCGACCGTGGCGGGCACGTTCAACTTCACCCTGACCGTGTCCGACAGCACGCCCAGCCCGGCGGCGCAGGCCAGCCGCAGCTACACGCTGACCATCGCAGCACCTGTCATCGTGGTCGCGCCCACTGCGCTGCCGGCGGCCACGCGCGGCACGGCCTACAGCCAGACGCTCAGCGCCAGCGGCGGCACCGCGCCATACACGTATGCCGTCAGCGCGGGCAACGTGCCGGCTGGCCTCACCCTGGCCAGCAACGGCACGCTGTCCGGCACCGCGACGGTGGAAGGCAGCTTCAACTTCACCGTGACTGCGACCGATGCAAACACCTTCACCGCTTCGCAGGCCTATGCAGTGACGGTGGCCGGCCCGAACCTGGCGTTGCCGGCGAGCAGCTTGCCGGCAGGTACGGCGGGGCAGGCCTACGCGGCGACGATTGCTCCTGCCACCGGCGGCACCGCGCCTTACAGCTATGCACTGACCGCGGGCGCATTGCCGAGCGGTGTGGTGCTGGACGCTGCGACCGGCACGCTCAGCGGTACGCCAACGGTGTCTGGCACGTTCAACTTCACCCTGACCGTCACCGACAGCACGCCCAGCCCGGCCGCGCAGGCGAGCCAGAGCTACACGCTGAGCATTGCCGGCGCCACGTTGGTGCCGGGTCAACCCACGCTGCCGCCAGCGGTGCGCGGTACGCCGTACAGCCAGGTGTTGACTGCCACCGGTGGTGTTGCGCCGTATACCTACAGCCTTGCCAGCGGCACCTTGCCGGCCGGACTGACGCTGGCCAGCAACGGCGTGTTGTCAGGCACGCCCACCGCCGAGGGCAGCACGTCCTTCACCATCGCGGTGGCCGATGCCGGCAACGCTACTGCGACGCAGGCGTATACCTTCATGGTGAGCACGGCGGCCCCGGTTGCCGTGGCCGATACCGCGGCCACCATGAGCGATGCGGCGGTGACGGTGCCGGTGACCGCCAACGACACCGGCAACATCACTGCGATCGCCATTGCGACCGCGCCGACCAACGGCACCGCCGTGGTCAATGGGCTAGAGCTGGTGTACACGCCGGCGGCCGGGTTTGTCGGCACCGATGTGGTCAGCTACACGGTCACCGGCAGCGGTGGAACCTCGGCCGCAGCAACGGTGACCATCGCCGTCAATGCGCGCCCGATCGCCGTGTCGGTCACCGCCGAGGCGGTGCCGGGTGCGGCGTCGCAGGTCGATCTGACCCGTAATGCCACCGGCGGGCCGTTCGTGGCCGCCGCGGTGGTCGCAGTGCTGCCGGCCTCGGCCGGGACCGCCACCATCACCCAGGTGGGTGCAGCGGCGGCAGCGGCGCGCACTTCCGGCTTTGCGCCTGCGGCCACTGCGCAGGCTTCTTCACCCAGCTTCATGCTGACCTTCGTGGCGAACCCGGCCTTCGTCGGTCAGGCCACCGTGCAGTTCACCTTGTCCAACGCGTTCGCCACCTCGGCGGCGGCAAGCGTGATCTTCACCGTGGCGCCGCGGCGCGACCCGAGTGTGGATGCGGAAGTGCGTGGCCTGATCGATGCGCAGTCCGAGTCGACGCGGCGCTTCGCTAAGGCGCAGATCGACAACTTCCAGCGCCGTCTGGAAGCCACCCACCGTGGCGGCAGCACGCTGAGCAATGCAGTGACCTTCCAGCCGACCTCGCATTGCCGCCAGGCCGATCGCGGCATCAGCGCGCAGCCGTGCAGCCCGGACACCCAGGATGCCGACAACGAGTTCCGCGATGCGCCGGCGATGGCGAGCGGCGGCACCGGCGGTGCGCAGGGCCAGGGCGACCTGGGCCTGTGGGTGGGCGGTGCGATCCGCTCCGGCAGCCTGGACAGGCAGGCCAACACCAACGGCGTGGATTTCCAGACCGATGGCTTGAGCGTGGGTGCGGACTACCGGCTGGCACCGTCGCTTGCGGTGGGTGCGGGCCTGGGTTGGGGCCGCGACGACAGCGATGTAGGCAGGAACGGCAGCCACTCCAAGGCCACCGCCTACACCATGGCGCTGTATGCCAGCTTCCACCCGGGCAAGGCGTTTTTCTTCGACACCCTGGTGGGCTATCAGCTGCTGTCCTACGACCTGCGTCGTTTCGTCACCGACGACGCTTCGATGGCCGAAGGCAGCCGCGACGGCAAGCAGTGGATCGCCTCGCTGTCCAGCGGTGCAGACCTGCAACGCGGCAATCTGCAGATCACCCCGTATGCGCGGGTGGATGTGGCGCGGGCAACCCTGGATGGGTACGTCGAAGATGGCATCGCGCCGTTCGCGCTGCGCTATGACGACATGGATGTGGCCACCACCACCGGCAACCTGGGCCTGCGCCTGGAATGGCGCCGCGATGTGGCCTGGGGACGCCTGACCCCGCAGGTCCGCGTGGAATACCAGCGCGACTTCCAGGGCCGCGGCGACGCAACGCTGGGCTATGCCGACATCATCGGTGGCCCGGTGTATCGCACCGGTCAGAACGCGTTCGATCGCAACCGCCTGATGGTCGGTATCGGTGCGGCCCTGCTGACCGAACAAGGCCTGTCGACGCGGCTGGAATACCGCGGCATAACCGACGGCGACAGCGGCAACGATCAGACCTGGATGATCAACCTGGAAAAGAAATACTGATCGCGTCTGTCGACAGGCAGTGAGCAATGCGAGGGGCCGTGCAGATGTACGGCCCTTCGCGTTTGTCGGGTGCGTCGCTTAGGAGCGTGCAGCCGGCGAGTGGGTGTGCGCTTCGCCGGGAGTAGCGGTGCAGCGCTGCAGGTCCATAGAGAGGGCATGACAGCGGTCATTGCAGTGGCGATGCAGCGATCGCACCAGGCAACGCGCAGCGCCGCTCTGCAGCGTGCAGTGCGCAATGCACGCATACGCCTCACCCAGACTGCGCATCTCGCCTGCATCCGGCACAATGCGCCCACGCATGCATGCCACGTCCGCGCCCGATTTCCGTCTGTACCCGTCCAATGCGCTGGATACCCTGGCCGCCTTGCTCGCCGAAGAACTGCGCCGGCCGGTGCCCGAGCAACCGGTGTTGCAGCCGGAGGTGGTGCTGATTCCGCAGGTGGCGATGCGGCGCTGGCTGCAGTCCACGCTGGCGGCCGAGCACGGGGTGGCGGCGAATCTGGAATTCCTCACGCCCGGCGAATTCGTCGCGCGCGCGCTGGAGCGCAATCTCGGCCCGGCCGACGACGACCTGGACATGGCCACCACGCAGTGGCGCCTATACCAGACCCTGCAAGGCGAGCTGGGCAGCGACGCGGCGTTGGCGCCGCTGGCCGGGTATCTGGCCGATGGCGACGCGCTCAAGCCGTGGGCGCTGGCCGGCGAGCTGGGCAGCGTGTTCGAGAAATACCAGGCCTGGCGGCGCGACTGGTTGCTGCGCTGGGAAAGCGGTGCCGACGCGGACGACCCGCAGGCGCGGCTGTGGCGCAGCATCGCCGGCGGGCGGCAATACCGTGCGCGCCGCATCGGCCAGTATCTGGACCGTTATGCGCGCCCGGACGGCCCGCTGCCGCAGGGTTTGCCGAAGCGGTTGTTCGCCTTCGCCATCCTCAATGTGTCCCCGGACGTGCTGCGCGTGCTGGCCACGCAGGCGCGGGTGGGCACGCTGCATTTCTATCTGCCCACGCCCACGCAAGGCTATTGGGGCGATTTGCAGACACTGTGGCAGCGCCGCCGCGAGGGCGGGGCGGTGGCGTTGTTCGCCGAGCAGGTGCAGGAAAACCCGTTGCTGCAGGCCTGGGGCGCGGCCGGGCGCGATTTCATGGCATTGGTCGGCGATTACGAAGTGGTGCACCCGCTGGCCGAGATCGCCGCCTACGCCGACCCGCTGGACGCCGGCCGCCGCACGCTGGCCGAGGGTGGCCTGGGCGACAGCCTGCTGCGGCGCATGCAGAGCGACCTGTTCCATCGCCACGCCCCGGCCGTGCCGCCCGTGTTGCCGGCGGTGAACCTGCACGACCCCAGCCTGCAGGTGCACGCCTGCCACACGCGATTGCGCGAGCTGCAGGTGCTGCATGATCAACTGCGCGCCTTGCTGGACGATGCGCGCTTCGACCCGCCGCTGCAGCCGCGCGAGATCGCCGTGCTGTCGCCGGACATCGACCCGTACGTGCCGTATCTGGACGCGGTGTTCGGCGGCCATGGCAGCGATGACGGGCTGCCGTACGCACTGGCCGACGCCAGCCCGCTGGCCAGCGAGCCGTTGGCCGATGTGTTCCTCACCTTGCTGGGCCTGCCGATTTCGCGCTTTGGCCTGCACGAGATCCTGGACCTGCTGGCGAGTGCACCGATCGCCGAGGCCGCCGGGCTGGACGAAGCCGGGCTGGAGCGCCTGCGTGGCTGGCTGCACGGCGCCGGCGCGCGCTGGGGGCTGGATGCGGTGCACCGGCGCCAGCACCAGGCGCCCGGCGACGATGCCTACACCTGGCGCTTTGCGCTGGACCGCCTGCTGCTCGGCCACGCCAGTGGTGCCGAGGACGACATCGACGGCGTGGCGCCCTGGCCGCAGCTGGAAGGCAGCGCGCTAGCCGCGCTGGACACCTTGTTGCGGCTGCTGCGCGTGCTCGATCGCCACCAGGCCGCGCTGGCCGAGGCGATGACGCCGGTGCAGTGGCGCGAATGCCTGCTCGGCCTGCTGGAGGCGCTGATCCCGGCCGCCCCCTCGGCGCCGCGGGCGCAGCGCGCGCTGGAGCGGCTGCGTACCTTGATCGACCAGTTCGCCCGCGACGCGGTGCGCGCCGAGTACGCCGGCAAAGTGCCAGCCGAGGTGGTGCGTGCGCACTTTGCCGCGGTGCTGGGCGAGTCGGACACGCGCGCGCCGCTGCTCACCGGTGGCATCAGCTTCGGCCGCATGGTGCCGATGCGCCTGCTGCCGTTCCGCGCCATCTGCCTGCTGGGCATGAACGATGGCGACTTCCCGCGCCGCGACCCGGCTGCCGGGCTCAATCGCCTCACCGCCGAACTGGGCACCGAGCGCCGCCGCCATGGCGACCGCTCCACCCGCGAGGACGACCGCTTTTTGTTCCTGCAGTTGTTCGCCTCCGCGCAGGAGGTGTTCTATCTCAGCTATCTCGGTGCCGATGCGCGCGATGGCACGGTGCGCGAACCCTCGGTGCTGGTGAGCGAGCTGCTGGGCAGCGCCGCGCAGTACCACGCCGATCCAAAGGCGACCGATGCGCTGGTGGTGCGCCACCCGTTGCAGCCGTTCGCCGCCGCCGCGTTTGGTGCGGTGGGCGAAGACGGCGCCGACCCGCGCCGTTTCAGCTACCGCCGGCAATGGCGGCCGGCGGTGGACAGCCTGGCCGGGCAACGCCAGCCGCTGGCGCCGTGGGTGGCCGGGGCGTTACCGGCCGACCCCAGCGTATTGCCGGCCAGTGTCTCGATCGACGACCTGCGCCGCCTGTTCGCCGACCCGGCCGGGCAGTTCCTGCGCCATCGCCTGGGCATGCGCTTGCCAGACCCGGCCGGCGAAGACAGCGATCTGGAGCCGTTGCTGGCACCCACCCGCGGGCTGGAGCAGTACGGCTTGCAGCAGCAGGTGTTCGAAGCCGCCTTGGCCGGCGATGCCGATGGCCTGTACGAGCGCCTGCGCGCGCGCGCACTGCTTCCATCGGGCCCATTGGGGCGGCGCCAGCTCGATGAGCGCCTGCGTCAGCTGCGCCCGTATGCCGACGTGTTTCGGCAGTGGCGAGGCGATGAACCGGCGCAGTCGCACCGGCTGCAGGTGGAGATCGACGGTACCAACGTCCACGGCCGCGTGCCCGGGTGGTATGCGAACGGGGTAGGGCGTGTGCAGGTGGGCGCGCTCAGTGGCCGCAGCGCAATTCGCGACGGGCTGGAATGGCTGCTGCTACGCGCGGCCGGCGAGCGCGTGCCGTTCGTGCGCTTCTTCGAGCACGACGACAGCCTGGGCCCGCACCCGATCGACCCCGAGCCGCTGTCGCAGACGCAGGCACGCGCCGCCCTGGCCGAGTTGCTGCAGCTGTACCGGCACGGCCTGCAGACGCCGCTGGCGTTCGCGCCATACAGCAGTTGGAAATACCACCAGGCCGCCCGCAACGACGAACTGGACAAGGCCATCAAGGACGCGCACGGCCAGTGGCAATCGAGTTTCGGCTGGAGCGAATCGCACAGCCCGGAGCTGCGCCTGGTCACCCGTGGCCGCGACCCGTTCGGGGATGCGCAGCAGTTCGCCGACTTCGCCCGCACCAGCCATCAGCTGTTCGCGCTGCTTGAACAGGGCAGCGCGCCGGCACCGCTGGATCCCGCGCGCGTGACCGAGAGCTGGCGCCAGTGGCGTGGCGCACAGGACGACGCCGAATGAGCGACAGCCCCGTGACCGACCCGTACCTGCACCTGCCGCTGCACGGCGTGCGCCTGATCGAGGCCAGCGCCGGCACCGGCAAGACCTTCACCCTGGCCACGCTGTTCACGCGGCTGGTGGTGGAGCGGCAACTGCGCATCGGCCAGATCCTGGCGGTGACCTTTACCGAAGCCGCCACCCAGGAGCTGCGCCGCCGCATCCGCGAGCGCCTGGCCCTGGCCGCCACCCTGGTCCCAGACGCCCGCGCAGGCGCGGCCGCAACCGAAGCGCAGACAACGCTGCTGCACGATGCCTCATCGGCTGGTGTAGGAGTGGCCTTGGCCGCGACCGAACCCACCCAGACCCAGGCGAGCGATGCGCCATCGTCTGCGATCAACATGGCCCCGCCCGCGCCCGCGCCCGCCGACCACCCATCGCACCCGCCAGCGCAGACACCCCCGCAGCCACACGCACAAGACGCACCCGACGCCGTCCTCACCCGCGCCATCCTCACCGCACACCTGGCCACCGGCACCGAAACGCCCGCCGCGCTACGCCGCCGCCTGCAGCAGGCGGTGGAAGAAATCGACCTGGCGGCCATCTTCACCATCCACGGCTTCTGCGCGCGGGTGCTGCGCGAACACGCGCTGGAAAGTGGCCAGGCCTTCGCCGCACCGCAACTGCTGGCCAACGACCGCGAACTGCTCGGCGAGGTGGCCGCCGACCTGTGGCGGCAGCGCGCTGCCGATGCCGCCATGGCCGACGATCTGGTGGCGCTGTGGCCGGCCGGCCCCACCGCCCTGGCCAGCGACCTGCGCGCGCTGGTGCAGCAGCCCGAACTGCTGCCCGCCGTCGCTGCACCAACGCCGGACCCGCAGCCCGCGCGCCAGGCCGCCGCGCAGGCCGTGGTGGCCGCATTGCGTGCGCATGGCGATGCCGCCTACGACGCGGTGGCCGCTGCGTTCGAGCACAAGATCTTCGATGGCCGCCGCGCGCGCCGCCCCAGTTTCGACAAGGCCTTCGAGCAACTGTGGCAGGGCAGTGCCGAGGCGCATTGGGTGCTGGACGACGGCGGCCATCTGGACAAATTGCTGCCGCAGCGGCTGCGCGAATTCTGCAAGGACGGCGCGCACGACCGCGTGCCGTGCTCGCCGCTGTTCGACGCGCTCGCCGTGTGGCAACAGGCCGATGCAGTGGTGCGCCAGTGGGAAGGGCAGCGCCGCATCCGCCTGCTGCATGCATTGCGCGACGATGCCGTGCTGCAGCTGGCGCAGCGCAAGCGCCAGCGCCGCGTGCAGACCTACGACGACCTGGTCGATGGCGTCGCCTGCGCATTGCAGGGCCCGCAGGCCGAGGCGCTGGTGCAGCGGCTGCGCGCGCAATACGCCATTGCGCTGGTGGACGAATTTCAGGACACCGACGACCGCCAGTGGCAGATCTTCTCGCGTGTGTTCGGGCCTGAGCACGCTGCCTCCGGCGAGGCATTCGCGTCAGACGATGATGCGGATTTCGACAACGCTGCCGGCGCCCCGCCGCCGCGCCTGCTCGCCTTGATCGGCGACCCCAAGCAGGCCATCTACGGCTTCCGCGGTGGCGACGTGCAGACCTATCTGGCCGCGGCCACCACCGCACAACGCGCGCCGCCGCTGGAGCACAACTTCCGCTCGCGTCCCGGCGTGCTGGCGGCGATCGACGCGCTGTACGCGCAGGCCGGCTATGCCGAGGCCTTCCTCACCGAGGGCATCGCGTTTCATCCGGTGCAGCCGGGCACCAAACGCAGCGACGCCGATCTGCAGCGCGATGGCGCCGCCGCCCCGGCACTGACGCTGTGGCGCGCGCCTGCGCCGCCGCCGCCGGCAAAAGGCAAACCCAAACCCTGGAGCGCCGGCCGCGCGCGCGAGCTGTGCACCGCTGCCTGTGTGGCGGCCATCCGCGATTGGCTGGCCGGTGGCCGCGACGGTAGCGCCAGCGTCAATGGCCGCCCGGTGCAGGCCGGCGACATCGCGGTGCTGGTGCGCAGCCACGGCGAGGCCACGCGCATCCAGCAAGCGCTGGGCGCGGTGGGCATTCCTGCGGTGGCCGCCGGCAAGCAGAGCCTGTTCGCCACCGACGAAGCACTGGAACTGCTCGCCTTGCTGCAGGCCTTGCTCGACCCGGGCGACGACAGCCGCCTGCGTGCCGCGCTGGCCACCGTGCTGATCGGCGAAGACGCCGCCGCCATTGCCGCCCTCGAACACGACGGCGAGCGTCATCGCCGCTGGCAGCAGCAGGCGCTGGACTGGCGCGAACGCTGGCAGCGCGGCGGCCCGTTGGCCCTGGTCGGCGATCTGGGTGCCACGCATGGGCAACGCCTGCTGGCCCTGGTCGATGGCGAACGCCGCCTCACCAACTACCTGCAACTGGCCGAGCTGCTGCAGGAAGCCGACACCCGCGCGCTCGGCCCGCACGGCCTGGTCGACTGGCTGGCGCGCCGCATCGCCAATGCCGACGACAACGACGAAACCCAGCAGCTGCGGCTGGAATCGGACGCGCGCCGCGTGCAGATCGTCACCCTGCACAAGAGCAAGGGCCTGGAATACCCCTTGGTGTTCCTGCCGTACATCGGCATCGGCCGCGCCGATAAAAGCCCTGGCCGCCATTGCGTGGTGCACGCGCCGCCGCATGGCCGCCAGCTGCACTGGAACACCTCCAAGTGGAGCGCCGACGACACCGCCAGCTGGAGCACCGCCGAGACGGCGTGGAAGCACGAACAGCGCGCCGAAGACGCACGCCTGCTCTACGTCGGCCTGACCCGCGCCGAGCACGCGCTGTGGATCGCCACCGGTGCTTTCCACCAGCACGAGCGCACCGCGCTGGCGCCGATGCTGCGCGACCCGGCCGCACTGCAGGCCAGCGCCGGTGCAGGGGTGATCGCCCTCGACGACACCGCGCCGCCGGCCACGCTGCCGCGCCTGCCCGCCGACGACGCGGTGCAGGTGCCCGCCGCGCGCGTGGCGCAGCGCCACGTGGTGCCGGACTGGTGGGTCTACAGCTTCACCCAGCTGGCCAATGCCGACGCCGGTAGCGACCCGATGGCCAGCGCCACGCTCGCCAGCAGCGGCGGCAGCGACGAGCCGCCGGCCAGCGAGCCGGTGAGCGCGCCCGCCGAAGTGGAGGCGTTCGACCCCCGCTTTGCCGGCAACCGCTTCGGCGTGGCCATGCACGATGTGTTCGAGCGCTGCGACTTCGCCGCCTGGCGCAACTGGCGCCCCGGCCAACCCGCGCCCGAGGGCCAGGCCGCGGCCATTCTCGAAGCGCTGCAACGCGGCGGCTACGCCCAGGACGAACTGGACGACGGCCTGGCCATGCTTACCCGCCTGGTCGGCCACACCCTCACCGTGACCCTGCCCGAGGGCACCTGCCTGGCCGCGGTGCCCGAGCCGCAGCGCCGCAACGAGATGGAATTCCACTTCGCCATGCGGCCCACCCGCGTGGACTCCCTGCTGGCGTTGCTGCACCGCTTTGGCGTGGTCACCGAGCGCCAGGCCTTCGGCGCGCGCCAGCGCCTGGAAGGCCTGATGACCGGCCTGATCGACCTCACCTACTGCGCGGACGGGCGCTGGTACGTGCTCGACTACAAATCCAACCGCCTGCCGGCCTACGCCCCCGACGCCCTGGCGCGCGCCATGGCGCACAGCGAGTACGAACTGCAAGCGCTGATCTACACCATCGCCTTGCACCGCTGGCTGCGCTTCCGCCTGGGTGCCAGCTACGACTACGCCCGCGACTTCGGCGGCGTGCGCTACCTGTTCTGCCGCGGCCTGGACGCCGCCCGCCCGGCCGCCGACGGCCAGCCTGCGCCCGGCATCCACGCCTGGCGCTTCGACCCCGCCCTGGTCACCGCCCTGGATGCCCTGTTCGCCGGCACGCCAGAGGCTTCGGACGCATCAGCGCCTCTGGCCAACCGGGAGACGCAGCGCGGCGAGGGCGCGCCCGCGCCGGGAAGGACCGCACCATGATCAACCAGGTTTCATTCCTCTCCAGCGCCGCATCGAATTCCCTCTCCCCCCTGGGCGAGCATGCACCGCGTACGCGCCATGGCGGGCTTGCCTCGGAGCGCACACGCGGTCACGTGCGGGCAGGGGCGCGGAACGGCGGCTGGGGCGAGCGCCCGTCAGGTCTTGGGAAGGACAGCACCATGATCAACCAGGCGTCATTCCTCTCCAGCGCCGCATCGAATTCCCTCTCCCCCCTGGGCGAGCGGGCACCGCGTACGCGCCATGGTGGGCTTGCCTCGGAGCGCACACGCGGCCATGCGCGGGCAGGGGCGCCGAGCGGACGCAGGGGCGAGCGCACGTCGACCTCGGCAGGCACCGCGCCATGACCCAACCCACCTCCCTGCTCGACGCCCTGCAACGTGCCGGCACCCTGCGCACCATCGACCTGGCGCTGGCGCAAAGCCTGCAGCGGCTGGAACCCGACTCCCACGGCGACGTGCTGGGCGCCGCCGCGCTGGCCTCGCTCGCGGTGGCCAGCGGCCATGCCGGCCTGGACCCGGCGCGCGCCAGCGTGCTGCTCGACCCCCGCGACGGCCCGCCGCCCACGCTGCCCACCCCGGCCGACTGGCAACGCACCCTGGCCGCCTCACGCTGGGTGGCCGAGCCCACGCCGGACGAGCCAGCTGCCGCCGACTGCCCGCTGGTGCTCGAACACGGCCTGCTCTACCTGCGCCGCTACCGCGAGTACGAACGCCGCCTGGCGCAGGGCCTGCGCCGCATCGCCGCCCACCCGCAGCCGGCCTTCGACGCGGCCGCGCTGGCCCCGCTGTTCGCGCAATTGTTCCCCCAAGCGTCCCCGCTCTCTTCGGAAGAGGGTGCCCGAAGCGCGGGTGAGGGCACGGACCTGCCAGCGCCCTCCACCGACCGCCAGGCCCAGGCCGCCGCGCTCGCACTGCGCCGCGCGCTGCTGCTGGTCACCGGCGGGCCCGGCACCGGCAAGACCACCACCATCGCCCGGCTGTTGCTGCTGCGAATCGCCCAAGCGCTGCACGCCGGGCACTCCGGCGTGGCCACTGCGGCCGGCGTCGGCAACACATCTGCCGGTGAAGCCACGCAGCAGCCCGCCTCAACGGGTGCCAGCGCACCATCACCAAGCGCATCCATCACCCACGCCGCCGCACCCCTGCGCATCGCCCTGGCCGCACCCACCGGCCGCGCCGCCGAGCGCATGGCCGAGAGCCTGCGCGGCGCCGTGGCGCGTGCCATCGCCAGCGGTGTCGCCCCCAGCCTGGCCGACGCCCTGCCCACCGGCGCCAGCACCCTGCATCGCCTGCTCGGTGTCATCACGGATTCGCCGCACTTCCGCCACGACGCCGACAACCCGCTGCCGTTCGACCTGATCGTGGTCGACGAGGCCTCCATGGTCGACCTGCCGCTGATGTGCAAGCTGGTCGACGCCGTGGCCGATGGCACCCAGCTCATCCTGCTCGGCGACGCCGACCAGCTGCCCTCGGTGGAAGCCGGCGATGTGCTCGCCGCCATCCTGCAGGCCGCCGGCCCCGGCGATGCCCTGCAACAAGACGATGCCCAGGCGCTGCAGCCACTGCTCGGCAACCTGTCTGGTGACGTCACACCCAAAGCGGCCACGCCGGCCACCACCCACAGCGGCGGTCTTGCCGGCCACCGCGTGCACCTGCTGCGCGGCTACCGGCAGGCGGAAGACTTCGCGCTCGCCCCGCTGGCCGACGCCGTGCG
This sequence comes from Xanthomonas sp. LMC-A-07, assembly GCF_030208825.1. Lineage (NCBI taxonomy): Bacteria > Pseudomonadati > Pseudomonadota > Gammaproteobacteria > Lysobacterales > Lysobacteraceae > Xanthomonas > Xanthomonas sp. LMC-A-07. The sequence continues at coordinate 481,065 of NZ_JARVTF010000005.1, read as the reverse complement.
CGCCGGCGACGCCGACACCGCCCTGGCCCTGCTGCGTAGCGGCACCCTGGCCGGCGTGCATTTCCACGAAGACGGCGAAGACCCGCTGGCACTCGGCCGCGACGCACTGCTCGCCCACTGGCGCGCCCTGGCCGACGCACACGACCCCGCCGCCGCCCTGCGTGAGGCGGGTCGCCTACGCCTGCTCACCGCCGTACGCGCCGGCCCGCAGGGCGCCCGCGGCCTCAACGCCCGCATCGAGCAACTGCTGGCCGAATCCGGCTCCGGCGCCCGCCGCCTCGGCAGCGCCTCGCCCTGGTTCCAGGGCCGCCTGCTGCTGATCACCGAAAACAGCTACCGCCACGGCCTGTTCAACGGCGACGTCGGCATCTGCCTGCGCAGCGAAGCAAGTCCCTTCCCGGGGCGCAGCGACGCACCGCCGTCGTCAGGGCCAAGCCAATCCGGCGCTGCCGCGCACCGCCACGACCCACCCACCGACAGCCGTGCCCAAGGCCCGTTGGTCGCCTGGTTCGAAGGCGACGGCGACGGCCAGGTGCGCGGCTTCCACCCGGCCGCCTTGCCCGCCCACGAAAGCGCCTTCGCCATGACTGTGCACAAAGCCCAAGGCAGCGAATTCGACACCGTCTGGCTGCAATTGCCCACCCGCGACGCCCGCGTGCTCAGCCGCGAACTGCTCTACACCGGCATCACCCGCGCCCGCCGCGCCCTGCACCTGGCCGGCAGCGAGGCAGTGCTGCGCGCAGCGCTCGCACGGCACGCCGCACGGATCTCGGGCCTGGCGTGGCGGCTGGGTGCGCAGCAGCAGGCGGCACCCGCCAAGCCAGCAACAGAACCATCCACTGCGTTGCCCGTGCAGGGGTCGTTGTTCTGATGGACGCGAGCCGGCGCAATGGCGGCAGGGAAAAGTGTTCTCAGGCAAAGAGCTGTAGCAAAAGACAGTTATTCGAAACTTTCGAATAACTGCCGCCGACAGCAATAGCTGCGACACCAAGCATTAAAATCGCGGCGATCATTGCCAATGAGCACGAGGCATCTGTCTATGACAGTCCTACCCAACATCCACTCCGGCGAAATCCTGCTTGAGGAGTTCCTCGAGCCGATGGGCATCAGCCAGAACGCACTGGCGCGGGCCACCGATGTACCGCCGCGCCGCATCAACGAGATCGTGCTGGGCAAGCGTGGCATCACCGCCGACACCGCCGTGCGTCTGGCCGCAGCGTTAGGCACGACCGAGCGCTTCTGGCTGGGCCTGCAAGCCGATTACGAGCTCGAAGAGGCGCACCGCGCGCTGGGCGATCTGCCGTCACGGATCAAGCGGCTGGCGGCTTGAGGGGAAGGGTGTCCCGCACGTCACGCTGACAACGGAGCACGCCCAGTGACCTGTAAGGCCTGTCGATCGCGGAGCAGCGCAGCGCAGCGTGAGCGTGCACAGGCAGGAACGCGCACACTGATGCCTGGTGTCACCCTAAACGCGAGGTCAGGCGATCCACCTGACCTCGTTTGCCAGGTAGCAGGCCGGGCGGCTTACTTGCCCTTCTTTTCCTGCTTGGCCGCGCGCTTTTCCTTCAGCGTCTTGGTCGGCTCTTTTTTCTGGCTCTTCTTCTGGTCCATCCCCTTGCTCATGACACCCTCGTAGTTGTTGGATTGATCGGTGGGCAGCGCCATGGCCTGGCGTGCCTGCGCACTGTACGACGTGCGCGTGGCGGAGGGCAGGGGGATCGGCACGCCGGGCGAAGAGTGGCCTCAGGCGCGGTGTTTGGGGGGGCAGGCCCAGCTGCCCATCGGCGCGGCCGGTAAGGCCCCAAAACGCAAAGCGCCCACGTGCGACCGCCAGGGTCTACACGCGGGCGCTGGCGAGCGCTGCGCTGCGGCCTTACTTGGCCGGCACGCGCTGGTACTGATCGCTGCCGGTGTTGAGGTGACCGTTGGCCTCGTCGATGGCGAAGTTCACCGTCTCGCCATCGTTGGTGACCTGCAGCGCCCCGTCCTTGTAGACCGCCGGGTAGCTCTCGGTCTTGGGCTTGCGGCTGAAGAACTTCGGCGTGGTGCTGCGGACCATGAAGGTCTCGCCATTGCGCTCGATGTCCATCGTCTCTTCCTGCGTCTGCACGTTGACCCAGTGGCCGACGAACTTCTCGCCCTCCACCTTGGCGCAACCGCTCAGCAGCAGTGCCGCGGCCAGCGCGGTGCCCATCCACTTCATCATCGTGTGTTCTCCCGTTGAGTCTGGAGGCGAGGATGGCGGGTGGGGGATGTATGGGAGGTCAAGGACCAAGAATGCTTCCGGGGACAAAAAAACCGCTGCCGCCTCGGATGCATAATTGGAACAACGCGCTGCCACGTCTGATGAGGTTCCAAGCCCGATTTGACTTGCCAACCGCTCAGGGACGAGCAAAAGCTAGTGATGCCATCGCCAGCCCTTGTGACGTTCCGCTTGAGCTATGGGTAAGCTGAGTTGGTCTTGAAGCAGCCGTTAAGATGGGCCTTTCAGATGCCACCGCAATCAATAAAGGAAGAATGATGAGCATGGGTGCCTGTCGCTTGAATCCATATATCGCCTTTGCTGCGGTGCTTTGTATTTCTATGGCGGGATGCGCTTCGCCCGCCCAGGCAGTCGCCCCACAGCGTGAGCATCCCAGGCAGAACAACGAGCAAGCATCGGTCGCTTGTCCCTCGAAGGAGTTCACCATATTTCTTCAGCGCTATGCCGATGTTGCAAACGATGGCGTACGTCTCCGTTTCACCAATGATCCGCTGGAGTATGAGGTCCCGACTTACACTGTCGAAGACGTAACGCCATCATCGCCGGCCACGCACATTTCCAAGCGGAAAGGACCTTCTCGCCTCGACCTATTCCCCTTTCGTTATTTCAAGGATGCAAAAGTCTTTGATCAAACTATTCCAGGGGCAAAGGGGCCTGAGCGACAAAGTGAGGTTGGATATCCAATCTCCATTGAGTCGACAGCCGACGATGGGCGCAGGGTGGACTTTGGTATGGAGTATGAGATGGATACTTATGTCTTCAAGCGAAGCAGGGGCTGCTGGTACTTGACTCGCGTAATCAACCTCAGAGACTGACAAGGAGTTAGTCCATGGCAACATCAGACGCTACCCAGCAGGTCCCGTATCGCGTCATCCAACTCGAATGGGAAGCTAAGAAGGGATACACCAACGAGCCTGTCGAGAACTTCGACGGCTTAGTGACTCACCACCCAAATAGCAACAGATTCGCTCGTCTGGTCAACGGCAGCGCTGTTGGCGGTGAGCCAGGTCGCACGATGGGGCTGATTGGTGGCGAGATGCAGGAAATTGAGGTTGCCAAACCAGGCAGGTCGTATGGCCTTCGTGCTGACCAGGTGTTGTTGAAGAAGGACTTCATACTTGAAGATTCCAGGTCGCCTACAGGGCCGGCTTCAAGAGTGCTCGATGTTCCATCACCGGTTGCGGGAGTAGTAGGCGCCGTCGATACGACCGGGGGACTGGTTGAGGTTCTGGATAGGAAAGATGGTGACGTCATCCTGCGTGTCCGGCACATGTCTCCACTTCACGTAAAGGTTGGTGATCAGGTCGAGTACGGTCAGGCACTAGGAGTGCAGAGCAAGCAATCAACTGCAAAAATCCACGTACACATGGAAGTTGATACTCGCTACTACCAACACTACGAGAACTATGTAGGCGATCTGGTCAGCGGTCGCCTGTCCATCGATGCAGAAAGGCGCGATCGTGGCATTGGACCCAGGCCGTTCGTGGAGGATGGAACAATCCGCCTCGGTGAATCGTCCGAGATGGTTCAAAAGGTGCAGCAAACATTGAATGCCGAAGGGTATCGCGGCGCAGACAATCAGTCACTTCAAGAAGATGGTGTCTACCGTCTTTCGATGCAGGCAGCAGTGATCAACTACCAGCAGGCGCATGGCCTTTCTCAAACAGGCGACATCGACCCCGCGACATTGCAGCAGATTGCTCCGCGTACCTTCCCGCCCGAGTTGAATCGGGAAGATCACAACGCCACGCCAACCTACCGCAATCTCCAGGGCGCCGTGCCCTCGCAAGACCCACTACATCGTCAGGCCGAAGAGGCCGTGCGCCGACTAGAGCAGAGCCTTGGCCGCGACTATGACGACAACAGCGCGCGGCTGGCGGCCAGCAGCGCCCACTTGGCCAAAGCGAACGGACTAACGCAGATCGACCACGTTGTGTTGAGCAATCAAACAGCTGCCGTGGGGAAAGGCGAGAACGTGTTTGTGGTCCAGGGCGCACTGGATAACCCCGCTCATCTGATGGCGCACATGAAGACGAGCGATGCTATCGCTCAGCCTGTAGAACAATCTCTATCGCAGCTGCAGACGCTTAGCGAAACGCAGCGGCAGCAACAGGCCCAGCAGCAAAGTCAGCAGCAGGATCAACAACAGCAGCTGAGCGCGCCCCAGCATCGCATGGTCTGAACAGCTGAAGCTTTCGTCTGGCAGTTTGGCTCAGTGGCCGACGAACTTCTCGCCCTCCACCTTGGCGCAACCGCTCACCAGCAGTGCCGCGGCCAGCGCGGTGCCCATCCACTTCATCATCGTGTGTTCTCCCGTTGAGGCTGGGGCGAGGATGGCGGGTTGGGGATGTATGGGAGGTCAAGGCCGAACAATAGCAGGCCGAATATGAGCGCCCCTCATACCCTGAAAAAACACAACCTCACCGTTACCCGCTACTTCCCTGCGCGCACAGAAAAAGGCTGGAAGATCACCAAACAGCTTGAGCTATGGGTAAGCTGAGGTCGTCTTGCAGCCCCGCAAAGGGGGGCTTTCAGATGCCTCCGCCATGAAGTAAGGAGAAATAATGAGTATGGGCGCCTATCATCTGAATCCATATCTCGCCTTTGCTGCAGTGATTTGTATCTCGACGGCGGGATGTACTTCGCCTGCGCAGGCAGTTGCGTCGCAGCGCGAGCATCCGAGCCAGCACAACGAGCAAGCGCCGGTCGCGTGTCCTTCCAAGGATTTCACTACCTTTCTTCAACGCTATGCGGATGTCGCAAACGATGAAGTGCGTCTCCGCTTCACTGATGATCCGCTGGAGTATGAGGTTCCTACGCATACCGTTGAAGAAGCAACTGCGTCATCGCCAATCACGCATATCTCAAAGCACACTGGCCCATCTCGTCTTGAATTATTCTCCTACCGGTATTTCAAGCATGCAAAAATTTTTGATCAAATAGCCGCAGGAGAAGGCGCGCCTGAGCCAATGAGTAAGGTTGGCTCCAAGCTCTCTGTAGAACTAACTGCTAATGAGGGGCGCAGGGTAAATTTCGGCATGGAATACGAAGTAGATACTTACGTGTTCGAGAAGCGTGAAGGCTGTTGGCACCTAACGCGCGCGATTAATCTCAGGGACTGACAAGGAGTTGGGAGATGGCAACACAGGATGCTAAACAGCAGACACCCTATCGTGTCATTCAACTTGAGTGGGATGCGGAACAAGGTGAGCGCAACGAGGCTGTCGGAAACTTCGACGAGTTGGTTACGCACCATCCCAAAAGCAACAGTGATGCTCATCTGGTCAACGGCAAAGTCGTAGGTGGTCAAGCAGGTCGGACGCTGGGAGTGGTTGGTGGCGAAATCCAGGAGATCGAAGTCTCCAAGGCAGGTAAGGACTATGGCCTTCGTCCTGATCAGGTTTTGCTGAAGAAGGACTTCATGCTTGAGGATTCCAGGTTGCCTTCTGGGCCTGCTTCCAGGTCGCTCGATGTTCCGTCGCCTGTTACTGGAGTTGTTGGTACGGTCAATCCGTCACAGGGCTTGGTCGATGCTGGATCGGGAAGGCGGCGACGTCATCCTGCTTGTCCGGCACATGTCGCCACTCCATGTAAAAGCTGGCGATCAGGTCGAGTATGGCCAGGCGTTAGGCGTGCAGGGTAAGCAGGCAACAGGAGCAATTCATGTGCACATGGAGGTCGATAGTCGCTACTACCAACACTACGAGAACTACGTAGGCGATTTGGTCAGCGGTCGCCTGTCGATCGATGCAGAAAGGCGCGATCGTGGCATTGAACCCAGGCCGTTCGTGGATGACGGAACAATCCGCATCGGTGAATCGTCCGAGATGGTTCAGAAGGTGCAGCAAATATTGAATGCCGAAGGCTATCGCGGCGCAGACAATCAGCCACTTCAAGAAGATGGTGTCTACCGTCTTTCGATGCAGGCAGCAGTGATCAACTACCAGCAGGCGCATGGCCTCTCTCAAACAGGCGACATCGACCCCGCGACATTGCAGCAGATTGCTCCGCGTACCTTCCCGCCCGAGCTGAATCGGGAAGATCACAAAGCCACGCCAACCTATCGCAATCTCCAGGGCGCCGTGCCCTCGCAAGACCCACTACATCGTCAGGCCGAAGAGGCCGTGCGGCGCTTGGAACAGAACCTTGGCCGCGACTATGACGACAACAGCGCGCGGCTGGCGGCCAGTAGCGCCCACCTGGCTAAAGCGAACGGACTGACGCAGATCGACCATGTAGTGTTGAGCAATCAAACAGCGTCCGTGGGGAGGGGCGAGTGTCGACTCCCCGTAAAATTGATCCATCCATAGTTAGAGGTCTCCGGGCACACTAGCCACCCAGGAGACCAACGATGCGCAAGAGCAAGTTCACCGAGAGCCAGATTGTCTCCACGCTGAAGCAGGTCGAGGGCGGTCGCCAGGTCAAAGATGTATGCCGTGAGCTGGGCATTTCCGACGCGACGTACTACGTCTGGAGGTCCAAGTACGGTGGCATGGAGGCAGCTGATGTGCAGCGCCTTCGCGACCTGGAGACCGAGCACAGCAAGCTCAAGCGCATGTATGCCGAGCTCGCGATGGAAAACCATGCACTCAAGGATGTCATCGCAAAAAAGCTGTAGACCCGGCGCATAAGCGCCCGCTTCTGGCCTGGCTCATCGAGCAGCATGGCTGGAGCGAGCGCCGGGCCTGTTCGGTGGTTGGCGTGGCGCGCTCGACAGTGCGCTATCGGCGTCGTCCAGATCGGGATGAGGAGGTCATTGCGCTGTTGTCCGAATTGGCCGAACGCTTTCCCGAGCGTGGTTTTGGAAAGCTCTTTCAGATCATCCGCCGTCGCGGACATGTGTGGAATCACAAAAGGGTGTGGCGCGTGTATTGCCTGATGAAGCTCAATCAACGTCGTCGCAGCAGGCGCCGGGTTCCGGCCCGTCATCCACAACCGTTGGCATGCGGAGCACACCCCAATGCCGGATGGTCGATCGACTTCATGTCCGATGCGTTGTGGGATGGTCGACGCTTCCGCACGTTCAATGTCATCGACGATTTCAGTCGGGAAGCCTTGGCGATCGAAGTGGACTTGAATCTTCCGGCCGCCCGCGTCATCCGCACCTTGGAGCGCATCGCAGCCTGGCGCGGCTACCCTGGCAAACTTCGCCTGGACAATGGCCCGGAGTTTGTCGCGTTGGCCTTGGCCGAGTGGGCCGAGCGCAAAGGTATCGCATTGGATTTCATCGAGCCGGGACGGCCGATGCAAAACGGTTTCATCGAACGCTTCAACGGCAGCTACCGGCGCGGCGTGCTGGACATGCACATCTTCCGCACGCTGAGCGAGGTTCGCGAACAGACCGAACACTGGCTGGCCGACTACAACCAGCAGATCCCGCACGACAGCCTGGGCGGGCTAACGCCCGCCGAGTTCCGCGATCAACATCAACCGCAGACCTCTAGTTTTGGCTGGCACTGAATTACGGGGAGTCGACACCCCCAAATATGCCCCAACGTCTCCCAGCCTACGACGTTCACGTGCGCACTGCAGTGCACATGAAAAAGGCCAGGAGCCTTGTGTCACAAGGGATTCCTGGCCTTTCATGGTCTTTCTAGGACCTTCATATGGTGGAGGTGGGCGGAATCGAACCGCCGTCCGGAAGCACTCCATCCCCAGCACTACATGCTTATCCCTCCGTTAGATCTCGTTCCCAGGCAGCACGGCGGGCAAAGCGCACCTGAAAACCAGCCTGCTTGATCTAACCGGTAGCTGACAGGCAGCCACTACCGGCGGTTCCGTGATAATGACCCTACATCTACGAGCACGGGCACAAGTAGTTTCGGGGGTTCGCCTTAGGCGGCTGTAGAACTACAACTAAAGCCAATTAAGCGGCGATAGCGAAGTCCGAACCGTAGTTGTCGTCGTTGGCAACTAAAAGTTTGCTGCTGGATTAACGAGGAAAGCTGCCCCCTCGGCATGCGCCAAGCGACTTCGCGACCCCCGTCGAAACCAGTGCACCCCCGGGGAAAGCATCAAAACGCTGACGTGACCAGTGTAGGGATCGGCGCGCCCGGTCACAAGTAGTGAGATAGGCAGCGCTTACAGTGGCTTCAGTTGCACAGACCGGAACTATCCGGAACTGAAGGAGCCACTGGATGAGCACAGGCAAGCGCCCCACCGGCCCGCGCACGACGCGCGCCGCAACCAAGAAAATCGCCAAGACCGCCCCGCCGGCCAAGCGCCGTCCGGCGCGTCAGGCCGCCGCCAAGGCGGAAACGCAAGAGGAAAACGGCCATCGCACGCGGGTGCAGGGCAAGGCCCGCACCGTCATCTACATCCATGGCATTGGCAACAAGCCGCCGGCTGAGGTGTTGCGCTGCCAGTGGGACAAGGCCTTGTTCGGCCGCCCGATGGGTGAGCGAACACGGCTGGCGTACTGGGTCAACCGCGAGCGCTACCCGGTGCCCGAGCCCGGCAGTTGCGATGGCCGCGATGTGGGGCCGGCGTTGAACCAGAGCGTGCAGCGGGCATTGAGCACGCTGGGGTTGGTGCCGGGCGAGCAGGACCTGCACGCGCTGGCCGATGCGCTGGCACAGAGCGAGCAGGAGCGTGCTGACCTGCACCAGATGCTGGACGAGCTGCAGGCCGCGCCACTCGCTGGCGGCGTGCAGGCGAAGGGGCCGATCGATGCGATCAACCGGGTGCTGCTGAGGCTGATTTCCGCGGCGCTGCTGCAGGACGTGCACGATCTGTTCTTTGTCCCGGAGCGGGCCACGCAGATGCGCGAGAGCCTGGCGCAACGGTTGCGCGCCGGTGGCGGGCCGTTCGTGGTGGTGGCGCACAGCCAGGGCTCGATGATTGCCTACGACGTGCTGCGGCAGTTGCAGGCCGATGGCTGCGAGGTGGCGCTGTTTCTGACCCTGGGCTCGCCGCTGGGCTTGCCGCAGGTGCGCAGCATGTTCAAGCGCTGGACCGGGACGCGCAAACTGCCGTTCCCCGACTGCGTGCGGCGCTGGGTCAACGTGGCCGAAACGCGCGATCCGATCGCGCTGGATCCAGACCTGACCGACGACATCGCCAATGCCAAGGGGCGGTTCGAGAACATCGCCGCCGCGCGGCTCAACCCGGACTGGGAGCACAACCCGCATTCGGGCTCGGGGTATCTGGCCATTGCGCAGGTGCGTGCAGCGGTGCGACAGGCGGTGGGTGTGGGCTTCGATCAACCGGTCTCCAATGCGGTGCTGATCAAGGACCTCAGTGAGCAGCTCGAAGCGCACAGCGCAGACTACCGGCACGAGGTGTTGATCGAACTGGACCGTCGCGTCCTGGGTGCGGACCCGGCCGGCGTGCGTGCGCAGTTGATCACCCACATGCGCCAGATTGCCGGGCAGAGCACCGGCCTGGACGGCGATGCATTGGACGACGCGATCGAACTCGAAGACAGCCTGCAGCGCTTCATTTCGGCGCGGCTGACGCGGTTCGAGATCGAAACGCTGCAGAGCCGCTACCGCGCGCTGGGTTTCCGGCGCGTCTGGCGCGATGCCGGCAAGCGCGCGCTGATCCACGTCTCGGGCAATGTGCTGCATGTGGATGCAGCACGCACGGCGTATCGCGCACGTGGCCAGCAGATCGGCTGGGCGGTCCTGGATACCGGCATTGCGGCCGCGCATCCGCATTTCTTCGTGCCGGGCGAACGCGACAACGTGGTGGCGCAGTGGGATTGCACGCGGCGCGGCGCGCCCAAGCGGCTGACGCGGGCCGATGGCAAACGGTTCACCGCACTCGACGGGCACGGCCATGGCACGCACATCGCCGGCATCATCGCCGGCTGTTGCCGGGCGGCGGTGCCCGATGCCAGTGGCAAGTCGGGCGAACTGCTGGAATTTGCCGGCATGGCGCCGGAGACGCAGCTCTATGGCTTCAAAGTGCTGGACGACGCCGGCAACGGGCGTGATTCGTGGATGATCAAGGCGGTGCAGCACGTGGCCGACCTCAACGAGCGTGCCGGTGAGCTGGTGATCCACGGCGCCAATCTGAGCCTGGGCGGGTGCTTCGATCCGGAAAGCTACGGCTGTGGCTTCACGCCGTTATGCAACGAGTTGCGGCGGTTGTGGCGGCAGGGCGTACTGGTAGTGGTGGCGGCTGGCAACGAAGGCCTGGCCTGGCTGATGCAGAACGACGGCGGCACCTATCCGGCGAACATGGATCTGTCGATCAGCGATCCGGGCAATCTGGAGGACGCGATCGTGGTGGGATCGGTGCACAAGAGCAGCCCGCACAACTACGGCGTGTCGTATTTTTCATCCCGCGGGCCGACCGCCGATGGCCGCTCCAAACCCGATGTGGTCGCCCCGGGCGAAAAGATCCTGTCCGCCTACTACGGCTTCGACCCGCGCGACCCGTCCAGCCTGATGGTCGAAATGAGCGGCACCAGCATGGCCGCACCGCATGTGTCCGGCGTGCTGGCCGGTTTTTTATCCGCACGCCGCGAGTTCATCGGCTTTCCGGACCGGGTCAAGCAACTGCTGCTGGACACCTGCACCGACCTGCAGCGCGATCGTTACGTGCAGGGCAGGGGGGTGCCGAATTTGATGCGGATGCTTGGAGAGACGTGATTTCGCGGGAATTGGGAGTAGGGAATCGGGAATCGCAAAAGCGAAGGTTGGTCGGTGAGAGCCGGTACCACGCAGCGTGATCAGCTCGAGTTCGGCTAGCGACGCGTTGCGCCGCGAAAACGGGCAGGAGTCCTCGTCAGCGCACTGCCCGGATGTCCGCTACCCAGCTGGCGATGCCAACCATCACCAAGCTCGGGCGATGCCTGCCTTTACGATTCCCGATTCCCCAATCCCGATTCCCCGCTAATCACGCATCCCGATTATGCCGCCGCATCACGCGCTGCTTGTCGCGCTGCCAGTCGCGTTCCTTGGCGGCATCGCGCTTGTCGTGCGATTGCTTGCCCTTGGCCAATGCGATCTCCAGCTTGACCTTGTTGCTGCTCCAGTACAGCGCGGTGGGCACCAATGTGTAGCCTTCGCGCTCCACGCGGGTCAGCACCTTGTCGATCTCGGCCCGGTGCAGCAGCAGCTTGCGGTCGCGGCGTTCCACCGGAATCACGTGGGTGGAAGCCTGGATCAACGGGGTGATCTGCGCGCCGATCAGGTAAATCTCGCCCGACCGCACGTAGGCGTAGCCGTCGACGATGTTCGCGCGCCCGGCGCGGATGGCCTTGACCTCCCAGCCCTGCAGGGCCAGGCCGGCTTCATAGCGCTCCTCGAGGTGGTACTCGTGGCGCGCACGTTTGTTCAGGGCGATGGTTTTCGTGGCCGTCGCGCTCTTTGCTTTATCCTTGGCAGGTTTCTTGCTCATGCCGCTATTGTCGCCGATTCGGCGTCGCCAAACGATCGCCCGTCTTTCACAAGTCAGAGAATGCCTACCATCCGTCGCAGCGCCCTTGTCGAACACAGCGCCACCCGCATGTTCGATCTGGTCAATGATGTCGCCGCCTATCCGCGCCGCTTCGGCTGGTGCGACGCTGCGCATGTGCTTGAAGAGGACGACGCCCACATCGTGGCGCGGCTGGACCTGGGGCTCGGTTCGTTCCGCACCTGGTTCACCACCGAAAACATCCTGGAGCGGCCCGAACGCATCGTGATGCATCTGCGCGACGGGCCGTTCAAGCGCCTGGAAGGCCTGTGGGAATTTCAATCGCTGGGTGACAACGCGTGCAAGGTGAGCCTGACCCTTGAAGTGGAAACCAGCTCGCGGCTGCTGGGCCCGGCGCTGGCGCTGGGCTTCCAGGGCCTGGCCGACCGCATGGTCAACGATTTCGTGCGGGTCGCCGATCGCGGCGACGTCTAGTCATGCGGGTGGAGGTCATCGTCGCCTGGCCGGACCGCTACAGCGCGGTCCAGCTGGAACTTGCCGAGGGCGCCACCGTGGCCGAGGCCGTTGCCGCCTCCGGGTTTGCCGGTGATCAAGCGCTGGTCGCCCAGGCGGTGCATGGCGTAATTGCCACGCCGGCCCAGGTGTTGCGCGACGGCGATCGTGTCGAATTGCTCAGGCCGCTGCTGCTGGACCCGAAGGAGGCGCGCCGGCGTCGTGCCGTGCCGGCCAAACAGGCGCCAGGCATGCAAAAGAAGCGCAATGCTTCGCCGTAAGGTGCGTTTGATGCGCGTGGAGAGATGAGTTGCCTTACGCCCCGAGTACGAGGCGGGCGTCGAAAGAACAGGGTGCTAAGGGGCATCGCCTCGGAGCTCGCGCATGGCAGCAACAGGCGCAGCATCCTGTGGGGGCTTCGAGACAAGCGGGGCTGGCCGTTGACCAGCGATACCCCGATCAAGCAGCAGCGCGCGGTGATCCACTCGCCGCGCTAGCGTCCTCAGCGGCCGCGCTGCTTCTTCTTGTCGCGGGCCAGGTTGCGGCCGAACTGCTTGGGCGCCGACTTGGCCAGCTGCTCGTCCTGGGCCGGGAAATAATCGCCTTCCCAACGCACGACCTGCTCATTTTCGAAGAACACGGTGAAGTTCTTGACGTCGGTCCGCGCCAGACGATCGACGCGCTGCGTGGACGTGTAGTCCCAACGCTGGGCATGGAACGGATCGGGGATGGACGGTGTTCCCAGCAACGCGCTGACCTGCTGCTTGCTCTGGCCTACCTGCAGTTGCTCCACGGCGGTCTGTTTGATCAGATTGCCCTGGTAGATCGGCTGCTTGTAGATGATGCCGCAGCCAGCGGTGGAGAGTGCAACGGCGGCGACCAGCAGGAGATTGCGCATCGGGGATTAAGTGCTGAGGAAATCACGCCGATGATACACTCCCGGCGGTCGCCGCGACCCGTCTCAGGCAGCTGGCGCTAAATCGCCAATGAACGGAGAACGTATGGAAACCCACGACCTGCGCAAAGTCGGGCTCAAGGTGACCCATCCGCGCATGCGGATCCTGGAGCTGCTCGAACAGAAGAGCAACCAGCACCACCTCAGCGCAGAAGACATCTATCGCCAGCTGCTGGACCATGGCGACGAAATCGGCCTGGCCACGGTTTACCGCGTGCTGACCCAATTCGAGGCTGCAGGCCTGGTGTTGAAGCACAATTTCGAAGGCGGCCAGGCCGTGTACGAGCTGGACCGCGGCGGCCATCACGACCACATGGTCGATGTGGACACCGGCCACGTGATCGAGTTCGAGAGCGAAGAAATTGAAGCGCTGCAGCGACAGATTGCGGCGAAGCATGGCTACGAGCTCGAAGAGCATTCGCTGGTGCTGTACGTGCGCAAGAAGCGCCCGCGCTGACGCCACGTTGCCCCAGGTAACACTGACAAGGCGGCTTCGGCCGCCTTGTGCATGTTTGGGAGAAGCGCATCGCTGATGTGCTGCGCGCGACATGCTATCCGTCGTGACCCTTGATGAAACAGTGGTCAGCGTTCTGGCGCGTAAGTGCGTTTTGGTGCGCCGCACAGCGCGTGCCCGCCGCTGCGCATGCACGCGACGATTGAGTACGGCCGTGCCACGACTCAACTGCCGATGCAGGAGGTCTGCAGTGATGCGTGGATTGCGCATGTCACGTGTGGCTAGGGCGTTGTGCAGTGCGCGTGCGCAGCAATTGCAGCGCGCGCCGCAATCGAGACGTCCGTGGTCAAGCGCGATGTACGCCTGCCGCTCGACGGGAGCAAGCGCCCCAGCTTCAGTCTGGAATTGGCCGCAGATAAGGCACTGGCGCCGCGTTGTCGCGATGCGCCGCAAATACCGCCTCAGGTGCCGGCTTACCGAATCACCAGGCTTGCGCTATCGAACAGGCCAATCGCACTAAGAGTCGGGGCTCAGCAGGCATGCCGCTCTGCCGATTGCAGCGAAATCCCCCCCCGCAAGCGCGGAGGGAAAGTCAGTGCTAACTCGGGCGGGTGCATCGCGCCGCGAGCCCGCAGCACGCGGGACCCGCCCGGTAACTCAGGCGCTCTGCAGCAGCTTGCGCGCCGCAGCGCGGGCTTCCTTGCTGACTTCCACGCCGCCGAGCATGCGCGCCAGTTCTTCCTGGCGTGCCTGCGGGCCGAGCAGTTCCACCGCGCTCTGGGTCATGCCATCCACCGGCGCCTTGCTCACGCGGTAATGCGCGTGGCCCTTGGCGGCGACCTGTGGCAAGTGGGTAACGCACAGCACCTGGCGTTCTTCGCCCAGGGCACGCAGCTTCTGGCCGACGATGTCGGCCACCGCGCCGCCGATACCGGAATCCACTTCGTCGAACACCATGGTCGGCACGCTGTCCAGGCCAAGCGCTGCCACTTCGATCGCCAGCGAGATACGCGACAGTTCGCCGCCGGAGGCCACCTTGCGCAGGGCGCGCGGCGGCTGCCCGGCGTTGGCGGCGACCAGGAATTCCACCCGCTCGGCGCCATTGGGATCCGGGCGCAGGGTCTCTTGCGGCTGCAACTGGATCAAAAATTGCCCGCCGCCCATGCCCAGTTCGCCGATCAGCGTGGTGGTGGCAGCGGACAGCGCCTGCGCGGCGCTCTGGCGGCTGGCGCTGAGGACGCTGGCGGCGCCTTGCCAGACGCCGATGGCCGCCTCGATGTGCTTGTCCAGCTGCTGCAGGCGCTCGTCGGCGCCGCGCAGGCTCTCAACCTCGGCGGTCAGGTGGTCGCGATGCGCGGCCAGCTCGTCAGGCGAAACGCGGTGCTTGCGGGCCAGGTCATGCAGGCGGCCGAGACGGCGCTCCATGGCCTCGAATTGGGTGGGGTCCGCATCCAGGTCGTCGCGCACGCGGTCGAGCAGGGCGAGCGCTTCTTCGATCTGGATCGCGGCGCTGTCCAGCAGCGCATCCACTTCGCCCAGCCGCGGCTCGTGCTCGGCCACCCGCGCCAGGTCGTGCCGGCTGTCCTGCAGCAGGCCCAGCGCCGAAGGGCCTTCGTCGCCATTGAGCTGCTGGACCACGCTCTCGCAGGCACCGATCAGGGCAGTGGCGTGCGCCTGGCGGCGATGGTTGGTGTCCAGCGCGGCGATGGCCGCCGGGTCCAGGTCCTCGCGCTCCAGTTCGGCCAGTTGGTGCTCCAGAAAGCCGATGCGGTCGGAGACATCGCCTTGCGCAGACAAGGCGTCGCGCTCGTCCAGCAGCGCCTGCCAGCGCTGGCTGGCCTGGCGCACCTGCTCGCGCTGGGCGCTGTTGCGGGCGTAGGCATCGAGCAGGGCCAGCTGGCTGTTGCGGGCCATCAGCGCCTGGTGCTCATGCTGGCCGTGGATTTCCACCAGCCGCGCGGCCAGGTCCGACAGCTGCGAGGAGGTCACCGGACGGCCGTTGATCCAGGCGCGCGAGCCGCCGTCGGCGCGAATGATCCGGCGCAGCTGGCATTGGGCATCGTCATCGAGCTCGTTGTCGGCCAGCCAGGTCAGGCCAGGGTGCTCGGCCGGCAGCTGGAATTCGGCCGACAGCTCGGCGCGGTCGGCGCCGTGGCGGACCACGCCGCTGTCGGCGCGCAGGCCGGACAAAAAGCCCAGCGCATCCACCATCAGCGACTTGCCGGCGCCGGTTTCGCCCGAGACCACGGTCATGCCCGGCCCGAATTCGAGTTCGGTGGCGCGGACAACGGCGAAATCCTTGATTGAGAGGTGTCTGAGCATGGGATCGAGTGTGAACGCTTTGGGGAAGCTTAGGGCCGATGGGGACGCTGGGGGAATGGGATGCTTGCCAACCCCGGGGCCAGACATTATCTATGCCCAGTCTCACCGGATGATCCCATGCGCGCGTCCCAGTCCCCAATGCTCGACCCCCGCGCACGCCACCTGCTGCGCACGCTGATCGCGCGTTACATCCGCGATGGCGAACCGGTGGGCTCCAAGACGCTGGCCCAGCATGCCGGCCTGGATGTCAGCCCGGCGACGATCCGTAATATTTTGGCCGACCTGGAAGACATCGGGTTGCTCAGTTCTCCGCACACCTCGGCCGGGCGGGTGCCCACCGCGCACGGCTACCGGGTGTTCGTCGACAGCCTGGTGCAGATGCAGCCGCCCGGCGAAGAGGAGGTGCGCCGGCTGCGCGCCGAGCTGGCCAGCAGCAACGGGACGCAGTCGCTGCTGGGTAGCGCCTCGCAGATGCTGTCGGCGATGAGCCACTTCGTGGGCGTGGTGAGCGCGCCGCGCCGCGAGCAGTTTGCGTTCCGGCATATCGATTTCGTGCCGCTGGACGCGCGCCGGGTGCTGGCGATCCTGGTATTTGCCGACAACGAGGTGCAGAACAGGGTGATCGAGCCGCGCCGCGCCTACGAGCCGGCCGAGCTGGAACGGGTGGCCAACTACCTCAACGCGCAGTTCGCCGGGCGCGCGCTGTCGGACATCCGCGCTTCGCTGCTGCGCGAGCTGCGGCTGGCCAAGAACGAGATGGAGCAGTTGCTGGCGCACAGCGTGGACCTGGCCAGCGAGGCGCTGGTGCCGGCCGATGCCGACGACATGGTGATGGCCGGGCAGACCCGCCTGATGGGTGTGCAGGACCTGTCAGACCTGGACCGGCTGCGCGAGCTGTTCGAGGCTTTCGCCAGCAAGCGCGAGATCCTGCAGTTGCTCGAACGCACCATCCAGGCGCCGGGCGTGCGCATCTTCATCGGCGAGGAAACTGGCATGGTGTCGCTGGACGACGTCTCGCTGGTCACCGCGCCGTATACCGCCGGCGGCCAGGTGCTGGGCGTGCTGGGGGTGATCGGGCCCAAACGCATGGCCTACGACCGGGTGATTCCGCTGGTGCAGACCGCCGCGCAGATGCTGGGCGCGGCCATGGAGCCGCCCGGCACGCGATAACCGCGCTCGATCGGCGTGATGGAATTTGCTTGAAACGCGCGCGAGCGCCCACATACGGGGTGACGTTGGGGCGGGCGTTCCGCTTGCCCGGGAACTGCACATGAACCAAGACCACCCCGAATTCGACTCCGAAGACCTGTCCCAGAACCCGCCCGAGACCGATCCGCTCAAGGCCGAGATCGAGTCCTTGCGCAGCGAGATCGCCCTGGTCAAGGCCGACGCCCTGCGCGAGCGCGCCGACCTGGAGAACCAGCGCAAGCGCATCGCCCGCGATGTGGAGAACGCGCGCAAGTTCGCCAACGAGAAGCTGCTCGGCGAACTGCTGCCGGTGTTCGACAGCCTGGACGCGGGCCTCACCGCCGCCGGCACCGAGCCCAGCCCGCTGCGCGATGGCCTGGACCTGACCTACAAGCAGCTGCTCAAGGTGGCTGCCGACAACGGCCTGACCCTGCTCCACCCGGTCGGCCAGCCGTTCAACCCCGACCAGCACCAGGCGATCAGCCAGGGCGAGGCCGAGGGCATCGCGCCGGGCCACGTCGTACAGGTGTTCCAGAAGGGTTACCTGCTCAACGAGCGCCTGCTGCGCCCGGCCCTGGTGGTCGTGGCCAAGCACGACTGAGCACTGCTGCCGGCTGAACCGGCTGGCGCAGACGCGGAACGCAGATTCGTACAGGTGGCTTGAACACCTGCGCACCACCCCCACATCTCAGCCAGACCCGGCGTCGCCGGACACAGCTAAAGACTCATCAGGAGCGTATCCATGGGCAAGATCATTGGTATTGACCTCGGCACCACGAACTCGTGCGTGGCGATCATGGACGGCGGCAAGGCCCGCGTCATCGAAAATTCCGAGGGCGATCGCACCACGCCCTCGATCGTCGCCTACACCAAGGACGGCGAAGTGCTGGTCGGTGCCTCGGCCAAGCGCCAGGCGGTGACCAACCCGAAGAACACCTTCTACGCGGTGAAGCGCCTGATCGGCCGCAAGTTCACCGACGGCGAAGTGCAGAAGGACATCTCCCACGTGCCGTACGGCATCCTGGCGCACGACAACGGCGATGCCTGGGTGCAGACCAGCGATTCCAAGCGCATGGCGCCGCAGGAAATCTCCGCACGCGTGCTGGAAAAGATGAAGAAGACCGCCGAGGACTTCCTGGGCGAAAAGGTCACCGAAGCGGTGATCACGGTGCCGGCGTACTTCAACGACAGCCAGCGCCAGGCCACCAAGGACGCGGGCCGCATCGCTGGTCTGGACGTCAAGCGCATCATCAACGAGCCGACTGCGGCTGCCCTGGCCTATGGCCTGGACAAGAACGGCGGTGACCGCAAGATTGCCGTGTACGACCTGGGCGGCGGCACCTTCGACGTGTCGATCATCGAAATCGCCGAAGTCGATGGCGAGAAGCAGTTCGAAGTGCTGGCCACCAACGGTGACACCTTCCTGGGCGGCGAAGACTTCGACAACCGCGTCATCGAGTATCTGGTCGACGAATTCAACAAGGATCAGGGCATCGATCTGCGTAAGGATCCGTTGGCGCTGCAGCGCCTCAAGGACGCCGCAGAGCGCGCCAAGATCGAGCTGTCGACCTCGCAGCAGACCGAAGTGAACCTGCCGTACGTCACCGCCGATGCCTCGGGCCCGAAGCACCTCAACATCAAGTTGACCCGTGCCAAGCTCGAAGCGCTGGTGGAAGACCTGGTCAAGAAGTCGATCGAGCCGTGCCGCACCGCGTTGAACGACGCCGGCCTGCGCGCCAGCGACATCAACGAAGTGATCCTGGTCGGCGGTCAGACCCGCATGCCGAAGGTGCAGCAGGCGGTTGCCGATTTCTTCGGCAAGGAACCGCGCAAGGACGTCAACCCGGACGAAGCCGTGGCCGTGGGCGCCGCGATCCAGGGCGGCGTGCTGGCAGGCGACGTCAAGGACGTGCTGCTGCTGGACGTGACCCCGCTGTCGCTGGGTATCGAAACCATGGGCGGCGTGTTCACCAAGATCATCGAAAAGAACACCACCATCCCGACCAAGGCCTCGCAGACCTTCTCCACTGCCGAAGACAACCAGTCGGCCGTGACCGTGCACGTGCTGCAGGGTGAGCGCGAGCAGGCCCGCTTCAACAAGTCGCTGGCCAAGTTCGACCTCTCCGGCATCGAGCCGGCGCCGCGCGGCATGCCGCAGGTGGAGGTGTCCTTCGACATCGACGCCAACGGCATCCTGCATGTGTCGGCCAAGGACAAGAAGACCAACAAGGAACAGAAGGTCGAGATCAAGGCCGGTTCGGGCCTGTCGGATGAAGAGATCCAGCGCATGGTCGCCGACGCGGAAGCCAACCGCGAAGAAGACAAGAAGTTCCAGGAGCTGGTGCAAACCCGCAACCAGGCCGATGGCTTGATCCATGCCACCCGCACCGCGATCACCGAGCATGGCAGCAAGGTGGGTGGCGATGTGATCGGCAAGGTGGAAGCGGCGCTGGCCGATCTGGAAACCGCCATGAAGGGCGACGACAAGGCGCAGATCGAAGCACGCAGCAAGACCCTGGAAGAAGCCGGCCAGTCGCTGTACGCAGCGGCCGCCGCAGCAGAACAGGGCGGCGGCGCCGATGCGGCCAGCGGCAATGCGCAGGCCTCCAAGGCCGCCGATGACGTGGTGGACGCCGAGTTCACCGAGGTCAAGGACGATAAGAAGTAAGCCGTGATTCGGGAGTCGGGAATGGGGATTCGCACGCCGCCGTGCGGGTGAGTCCCCACCCCGATATCCTCAACGCGTCGCGTCGCCAAGGCGGACCAGCATGTGCTGTCCGCTTTCGCGTTTCAACGAATCTCAAATCACGAATCCCGAATCCCGGCTTATGAGCAAACGCGATTACTACGAAGTTCTGGGCGTGGCCCGTGGCGCCAGCGACGAGGAGCTGAAGAAGGCTTATCGGCGTTGTGCCATGAAGTACCACCCGGACCGCAATCCCGGCGACGCTGCTGCAGAGGCAACGTTCAAGGAATGCAAGGAAGCCTATGAAGTGCTGTCGGATGGCAACAAGCGCCGTGCCTACGACGCGCACGGCCATGCGGCGTTCGAGCACGGCATGGGCGGCGGCGGTGGCGGGCCTGGTGGTCCGGACATGGGAGATATCTTTGGCGATATCTTCGGCAATATTTTTGGCGGTGGCGCCGCCGGTCCGCGCGCTGCGCGACGTGGTGCCGACGTCGGCTACGTGTTGGAACTGGATCTGGAAGAAGCCGTCGCCGGTATCGAGCGGCGC
Organism: Xanthomonas sp. LMC-A-07; assembly: GCF_030208825.1. Classification (NCBI taxonomy): domain Bacteria; kingdom Pseudomonadati; phylum Pseudomonadota; class Gammaproteobacteria; order Lysobacterales; family Lysobacteraceae; genus Xanthomonas; species Xanthomonas sp. LMC-A-07. Next base: position 460,789 of record NZ_JARVTF010000005.1, on the reverse strand, counting down.
ATCGAGATCCCCACGCTGATCGAGTGCGACCCCTGCCACGGCAGCGGCTCGGAAGACGGCAAGGTGGAAGTCTGCGCAACTTGCCATGGGCGCGGCCAGGTCCGCATCCAGCGCGGCATCTTCGCCATGCAACAGAGCTGCCCGCATTGCGACGGCCGCGGCACGCTGATCCAGAACCCGTGCAAGACCTGCCACGGCGCTGGTCGCGTGGAAGAAGACAAGGTGCTGTCGATCAAGGTGCCGGCAGGCGTGGACACCGGCGACCGTATCCGCTTGGCAGGCGAGGGCGAAGCCGGCCCGGCCGGTACGCCACCGGGCGATCTGTATGTGGAAGTGCGCGTGCGCGAGCATGCGATCTTCCAGCGGGATGGCGACGACCTGCATTGCGAGGTGCCGATCCGCATTTCGCAGGCCGCGCTCGGCGACACCGTGCGGGTGGCCACGCTGGGCGGCGAGGCGGAAATTCGCATCCCGGCCGAAACGCAGACCGGCAAGCTGTTCCGGCTGCGTGGCAAGGGCGTGCGCTCGGTGCGCAGCCGCAGCGAGGGCGATCTGTACTGCCGCGTGGTGGTGGAAACGCCGGTCAACCTCACCGCCGATCAGCGCGAATTGCTCAAGCAGTTCGAGGCCACGTTCACCGGTGAGGACGCGCGCAAGCACTCGCCCAAGTCGGCGACCTTCATCGATGGGGTGAAGGGTTTCTGGGATCGGATGACGTCCTGATCCAGGGACGCCGATCCAGCTGATGTGATCCAGCAATGTCCGGCGTGCAGCGATGCACGCCGGATTTTTTTGTGGGATCGCCTGCGCGGGTTGCGTGCCCAACTCGGCATAACCAAGCAGTCACCAGGCGCAGCGTTGTCTGCACGGGTGTGCCATCCCTGCTGTTTCGACAGCACGCTTGCCGGCTTGCGCGGATAATGGGACATCTCTTTCGAAGATGGTGCCTGCATGAGCGACGCAACCGACAGCCACCTCGTCCACGGCCGCCGTCAGCGCCCGGATGGTCCTGCACCGGTCGATGTGATCTCGGTGCAATCGCAATTGGTCTACGGGCATGCCGGCAATAGCGCGGCGGTGCCACCGTTGCGCGCGCTGGGCTTGCGCGTGGCGGAAGTGCCCACCACCTTGCTGAGCAATGCGCCGTTCTACGCCACTTTGCGCGGGCGTATCCTGCCGGCCGACTGGCTCGCGGATCTGTTGCTGGGCGCGACCGAGCGCGGCCTGCCGCAGCGTGCACGCATGCTGGTCTCCGGTTACTTCGGCAGCCTGGCCAATGGCGAGGCGTTTGCGGACTGGCTGGAGCAGACCCTGCCGCAGGCGCCACAGTTGCGCTATTGCCTGGACCCGGTGATTGGCGACACCCACACCGGCCCCTACGTGGAGCCCGGGTTGGAGCGCGTGTTTGCCGAGCGGCTGTTGCCGCATGCCTGGTTGGTGACGCCCAATGCCTTCGAGCTTGGTCGCCTGACCGGGCTGCCGAGTCTGGAACAGGACGATGCCATCGTCGCCGCACGCGCCTTGCTTGCGCGTGGCCCGCAATGGGTGCTTGCGCACAGCGTGGCGGGCGGCACCGGCGAGCTGGTGACCCTGGCCGTGAGCGCTGAGGCAGTCTATCGCTGGGCCAGCCCGCACCTGCCGGTGGACGTGGCCGGCACCGGTGATGTGCTGATGGCGTTGCTGATCGGCCTACTGCTGCGCGATGTGCCATTCGAGCAGGCGGTGGGGCACGCGCTGACCGGCGTGCATGCGGCGCTGGAGGCCACCCTGGCTGCCGGCTTCGAGGAATTCGATGTGCTGGCCGCCGCGCCGGCCGCGCTTGGCACCGCGCCGCGCTTTGCGGTCGAGCGACTGGCGTGATCGCGCATCCGGTCGTTGGCATTGTCGGGATCGCCGGCGCCTACGGGCGCTGGCTCGCCCAATTCCTGCGCACGCGCATGGGGCTGGAGGTGATCGGCGTGGATCCGGCGTTACCGGACGGGCTGGACGACGCCACGCTGGTGGCGCGCGCCGATGTGCTGATTTTTTCGGCGCCAATCCGGTATACCGCCGCGCTGATCGAACGCTATGCCGCTCTTGCTGGCGCGCGTGCGGCGGAGCAACTTTGGTTGGATGTCACCTCGATCAAGCAGGCGCCAGTCGCGGCGATGCTGGCGTCGCAGGCCGAGGTGGTGGGCCTGCACCCGATGACCGCACCGCCCAAGTCGCCCACCTTGAAGGGGCGGGTGATGGTGGTCTGCCGCGCACGTGTGCAGCGCTGGTCCGGCTGGGTGGATGCGCTGTGCAGCGCGTTGCAGGCCGAGTGCGTCTACGCCACACCCGAACACCACGACCGCGTGATGGCGCTGGTGCAGGCCATGGTGCATGCCACCCATCTGGCGCAGGCTGGCACCTTGCGCGACTACGCCCCCTTGCTCGGCGAGTTGCGCACCTTGATGCCGTACCGCTCGGCCTCGTTCGAACTGGATACTGCGGTGATCGCGCGCATCCTCTCGCTCAACCCGTCCATCTACGAAGACATCCAGTTCGGCAATCCTTACGTTACCGAAATGCTCGACCGTCTACTCGCGCAGTTGCAAGAACTGCGCGGCCTGGTGGTGCAGGGCGATGATGCGGCACGCCTGCGATTTCGGCAGGCCTTTCTCGACGCCAACGCGCAGGCCCTGCAAGGCGACTCATTGGCAGCCGGCAATTACACCTATGAGCGGGTGGGCTACCTGCTGGCCGATCTCACCGAGCCGCTGGCCTTGAGCGTGTATTTGCCCGAAGACCAGCCGGGCTCGTTACGCGTGTTGCTGCATGTATTCGAGAAGCACGGCGTCAATCTGTCCTCGATCCATTCCTCGCGCACGCCCGGCGGCGAGCTGCACTTTCGGATGGGGTTCGAGCCGGAGAGCGACCGCGCTGCATTGAGCCGCGCCGCAGCGCAGATCGATGCCGACCGGATCGGGCGGGTGCTGGAGCGGGTTGATCGGGAACGTTGAGTTTTTCAACTCATTCGTCGTGCACGGGAGTCTGCAAAACCTGACTCATCAGCGGCAGCGATGTAGTCGTGTATCTGACGTCTGCCCACGCCTGTTCCGCATCACGAGTAGGCAGGCTTTAAGGTGCTTTGCTTCTGTCAATCGAGTGGCCTCTGGACGCACCACATCTGCGGCAGCAACGCAGTGGCAAGTGGAAACGGACTCGCCGGTTGAGTAATTCGAATCATTGTGAAAGCGGCCCCGAGCACTGGCGCTGACGCATGGCAGATTCATCCACACAGGGTGTGGATGAATCTTGGACAAGCATGTGGATAACTCGCGTCTGCCCTTGCAGCGCAACGGCCGGGTTTGCCCTGGTCAAAAAATGACCAGCTGGCGTTATGCCGCTTGCAGGCTCAGTTCGCCACCGCTGGTGACGAAGCGTTGGCCCTGCCGCAGCAGATGGCGACCGTCGGGGAGCTCATAGCGTGGTGTAGTGTGTGTCTGCGCGCGCCCCTGCGGTTGGTCGTCGCGGAACTCGATAATCACGTAGGGCTCGCCGTCTGCACCGACGGCCGGAAATTGCCGAAAAGACATCTCGCACCTCCTCAGTTTCAAGGTTGCAATGCGACCGTCAACGATCGCGCGACCGGCGCTGTTGCCGGTGTCGCGAGCATGCGCAGCGCCGTGTTACCGATGCGTCGTCAAGCGATGAAGCACACAATGATGGCGCCGGTTGTGGCTGCTTTTTAGCTTCTCGCGCTACGCGCGCGACACTTCGAGGGCATGGCAGTGGTGCGTTGCACGCTGCCCAGCGGCGGGCCTGTTGTGCTGGATGCACGGACAAATCCGGCCAGCGCCAGCGTGCGCTACTGGCGCAGCATCAAAGCGTCACGGTCCGCGGTGGCGGCAGCAAGTTCGGCACGTGCGGAGGCGATCCGCGCCTGCGCGTCGATCAGCCGCACGCGGGCATCGTTGGCAGTTTCTTCGCGTTGATTAACGAGGAAAAAATCGCCCGAGCCCAGTTCGAAACGGCGCCGCTCCGCCGCAGCGAGCCGGTCTGCCAGGCTGCGCTCCTCATCTGCGATGCCGGCCAGCCGCTCGGCGGCATTGAGCGAGATGACGATGGATTCCACTTCCACTGAAATCTGGTCGCGCAGGAAGCGGCTACGTTGATCCAGCGCCTCGATCTCCGCGCGTGCCTCGGCCACGCGGCCCTTGGCGGAACGGTTTTCCAGCGGCACGCTGAAACGGAAGCCGATGATCGCATCGGTTGGCGAACGGTTTGGGCCACCCACGCCGGGCGCGCCCAGATCCTTGCTGACCTCGAAACTCACGTCCAGGCGTGGCTTCAGATCGTTCTGCGCCAGCATCAGGCGGGCGGTGGCCTGATCGATGCGGGTCAGCACGGCGCGGTAATCGGGGCGTTCCACCGGCGCGGTGATCTTGCTGGCGCCGGCCAGGCCTTCGAGCGCGGAGGTATCGGCGGGCAGCCGCTCGGCGGACACGATCAGCGGCATGCCGGCGTCGTCGCGCAGATACAAGGACAACGCATTGGCCGCATTGGCGAAGTCCTGCTCCGAGCGCACCACGAGCGCACGGCGGCGCACCAGATTCTGGTCGTTTTCGGTCAACAGAATGGTTGGCCGTGCGCCGAGCGTCACTTGCCGGGAAATGGCGTTGCGGCGGCGTTCGGCCAGCTCCAGCAGGTCCTTGTAGGCCCGCAGCTTCAGCCCGGCCGCGACCCAGCTCTGGTAGGCATCCACCGCGCGGCGCTGCACGCCAATCGCCACCATCTCCGCTTCGTATTGCGCCACGTCGATGTCGCCGCTGGCCACGCTGCGGCGGGTGCGGCGCTCATCCACCACGCGGTCGCGCAGCAGCGCATACAGCGCACCGACTTTCACTTCGCCGCCGCGGTCGGTGTAGGACTTGTCTTCGTAGACCGGAAACGACCCGCGCGAGGACCGATACCCGCCGTAGTAGTAGCCGCCGTTTTCCTCGAAGGGCCGCTTGACCGTGCTCTCGATCGAACTGCCGTCGTAATAGCCGGCTTCGCGCGAGCGGCCATCGATATCGAACACCGTATCGAACGCGCCATTGGCCGATAGCCCCTTGCCTTCGGCCTGGCGCACCTTGGCCAGCGATTCGACGATCTGCGGCGCCGAGCGGGCAGAGGACTGCAATACCTCGTCCAGGGTCAGGGCAGCGGTCTGGGCGAATGCCGCACCGGGGCAGAGTGCGATCAGCAGGGCAACAAGACGGCGCATCATTTCTTGCCCGTCGCGTCGTCTTCGGCCTTGTACGCCGCCGGCTTGGCCTTGCCGTCATCCTGCTGCGTGGCCGTCGGGCGGCGGCCGAATTCCAGCGGGAAGTTGTTGAGTTGGCGCCACAGTTCGTAGCCGACCCGCACGGTTTCGCCCTGCACCCAGCCGCGCACCTTGCCGCCCTGGCGCGCGAATTCCTGCGCCGGCCACGCCGGCTTGCCCGGCATGGGCTCGACCAGGATGCGGAACAATCCGTCGGGCGCGGCGTTGGGGTCGATGGCACGCACGCGACCATCGAACATGCCGTGTGCCACCGACGGCCAGCCGCTGAACTGGATTGCCGGCCAGCCTTCGAACTCCAGCCGCACCGGCCGTCCGGGGCGGATCAACGGCACGTCGCGGCCGTCGATATACAGCTCGACCGCACGCTCCACGCGTTCGGGCGCGATCACCGCGAGCACCGTGCCCGGCGACACCATCGCGCTGCCGCTGGCGGCGTTGAGCTGTTGCACGCGGCCGTCGCGCGGCGCACGCACCAACTGCGCAGATTGGCGATTCAACTGGATGTCGATGCGGGTCAACTTGGCGCGCGACTCGGCCAGCTTGGCATCGGCTTCGGCGACCTTGATCTGGGTCAGCTCGTAGTCGCGGCGCCCGGCCAGGCCCTCGGCGAGCAATTGCCGGCTGCGCTCCACATCGATGCCGGCCACCGCGCGTGATTGCTGGATGGCGGTGATCTCGGCCTGCACCTGCGCCCGTTCGCTGGCCAGGCGGGTCAGCAGGTCCGGATCCAGATCGCCGACGCGCGCGATGGGGTCGCCACGCGAGACATGCTGGCCGTCGTGCACGTACCACGTCTCGACGCGGCCGGGAACGAAGGCGGTGACCTGCTGCTGGCGGTCGCCCGGGTCCAGCGAGACCACTTGTCCCTTGCCGCTGGCGGTCTGCACCCATGGCGCCAGCGCCAGGATCGCCACGGCAATGGCCACGCCGATCAGCAGCATCCAGGCCAGTGCCTTGGCGATGCTGGGCGGCCGCATCGCCGCCAGGGTGGGGAAGTGCGCGTTGCGATCAGCGGCCTGGCGCATCGTCTGCCTCCTGCATGGATGCGATCAGGGCATCGCGCGTGGCGTAGCGCTGCTGCTGCTCGGGCTGCAGGCGGAACCAGCCGTCCAGGGTGATGTCCTCCGGCCGGCCGGTGCACAACAAGGCGGTGGTGCCGGTGGCTTTCAAACGGCGCAGGATCTTGGTCAGGCGTTCGGCCGGAATCAGGTCGTACAGCTGCGACAGCATCAGCACACGCGGTTGCACCAGCAGCGCATTGGCCAGCTTCAGCGCCATCACCTCGCCGATCCACAACGGGTAGCCGGAGGCAGCCAGGCGCGTGTCCAGCCCCTTGGGAAGCGAAGCAATGCGGCTGCGCAAGCCGACCGCGTCGATGGCTTCCAGCATCGCTTCGGAGCTCACATCACTGGAGGCCAGCGCCAGGTATTCGCGAATGGTGACCTCCACGATGGTGGGGCGGTCGAGCACCGTGACTTCCGAACGCAGCAGATACATGTCGAAGGTGGCCATGTCGGCACCGCCCACCATCACCAACCCGCGATCGGGCACCACGTGCCGTTTCAACACCATGGCCAGCAGCCGCTCGGCACCGCCATCGGCCAGCGTCACCAGCTGTTCGCCGGCGGCCAGCGAAAAGTCGAACCGCGCGCCATCGATCACCACCCCATCCAGGCGGACCGCGCTGTTGCCCGGGGTCTTGCCCGGCGCCACCACGGCGCGTTCCTGCGGGATCGCGAACAGCAACGAAAGTTCCTCGGAGCTGGCGACCAGGTCGTAGAACGCATCCAGGTAGGTGCCTAGCTGGGAGATACCGTAGAACACCGCGCTCAGGATCAGCTCGGCCGCCACCAGCTGGCCGATCGACAACTCACCGCGCAGGATCAGGTTGCCGCCCAGTGCCAGCAACGCGGCGCTGGCCACCGCGTAGACCAGCAGGAAGGAGGCGGTCTGGGTGAAGCTGTAGCTGAAGTGGCGCCGATGCCGATCGATATAGGCGGCCGTGACCGCCTCGGAGCGATCCATCGCGAAATCGAGATGGCGGCTGGACTTGTAGAACCCGTTGGAGCCGCCGACGCTTTCCAGCCAGCGCGCCGCCTCGTGCTTGGCGTGGCTCAGATCCACCGCGGTGCGGATCGACCCGCGCGACCAGAGCATCCAGATGCTGAAGATCACCAGCAGCAGCAAGGCGTTGAAGCCCAGGAAAAACGGGTGGTAGAAGCTGGTGACGATCAGTCCCACCGCCGACTGCAGCACGATGGTGAACGCACCGATGGCCAGACTCGGCACGGCCTTCTGCACCACCACCAGATCGAAGTAGCGGTTGAACATGTCGCCGCGGTTCTGGTCGGCGAAGAACGGGTTTTGCGCATGCACGGCGCGCACCGTGATCTCGGCCACCACGCGTGCGAACAAGCGGCGTTCGAACAGCGCCATGACCCACACCCGCATCGCACTCAGGCCGGCGACCAGCAGCAACAGGCCGAGCAACAATCCCGACAGGGTCCATAGCGGCGTGGGCAGCGCGGTGTTGGCCACGCTGTTGATCAGCAACTGCACCGAGATTGGCGTGGCCAGTGACAACAGACTGATCGCCACGCCGTAGACGATGGCCAGACGCACATAGGGCATGTCCGGCCCGACGATCTCCGCCAGCCAGCTTGCCGCTTCCCGCCATCCGATCTGTTTGCCCGCCGCCATTGCACTTCCGCTGATGAGTTCAGTGCAGCATTGACGAGTTCGTGCTTACGAACAAGGTCGGCGAGCTTATTTGCCGCATAGGATTTTCCTATGCGGCGGCGGCACGCAGTAAATCGGCGATAAGCCCGAACGCCGGCGCACGGCCGGCACCTTGTCGCCAGAGCAGGCCGATGTCGCGGTAATAGCGCCCACCCTTGACCGGCCGCACCACCACATCATCGCCTTCGCGGATCTCCTGGCGCACGTACAGATCCGGCAGCAGCGCCAGGCCCATGCCCATGCCGGCCATCTGCCGGATCGCATCCAGACTGGTGCCTTCGTAATCACGCAGCACGTTGGCGCCGACTTCCGCCGCAATCGCGGCCACCTGCTCGGCCAGGCGATATTCCGGCATCAGGGTCAGCAAGCTGGCGCCGCGCAGATCGGCGGGGGTGATGCAGGCCTTGGTCCGCAGCGGATGGTCGGCAGCCATGGTCACGTGCAGCGGTTCGCGGAACAGGCGTTCGCTATGCAAGCCGCGCCCGGCCACCGGCAACTGCGCCAGGATCACGTCGTGCACGCCAGTGGCCAGGTCGCTGGCCAGCACTGTTGGCAATCCTTCGCGCACATGCACGCGCAGCGCCGGATGCTCACGGTGCAGCCGCGCCACCAGGCTGGGCATCAGGTACGCGCCCAGCGTGGGCGACACGCCGAGCCGAATGGTGCCGATCAGCGAATCCGCCGAGGTGGCGCGCACGTCTTCCAGGTCGGCCAGATCGAGCAGGATGCTGCGTGCACGCGCCAGCAGTTCGCGCCCCAATGGGGTGAGGATCGCCGGCCCGCCGCGTTCGAACAACGGCGCGCCGATGATGGTTTCCAACCCGCGGATCTGCTGCGACAGCGAGGGTTGCGAAACACCCATCTGCTCGGCGGCACGGGTGAAGCTGCCGGTGTCTGCCAGCGCGACGAAATAACTGAGTTGGCGGATGGTGGTTCTGGGGCGGGGCATGGGTCAGCTCCTGGCCTCAGCGCGTGCGGGCGTGCATGCCGAGGTGGCCGTACGCGCGTGCCGCGTGATTGCAGCGGTCGGCGAGCGTGTGGCGGTCACTGATCGATGAACTGCAGCTTCGCCAACTCCGCGTACAGCCCGCCTTCGGCCACCAGTTGCGCATGCGTGCCCTGCGCCACGATGCGGCCGGCGTCCATCACCACAATGCGATCGGCCTTGAGCACGGTTGCCAGGCGATGCGCGATGACCAGCGTGGTGCGGCCCTGCATCAAGCGGTCCAGCGCCTGCTGCACGGCGCGCTCGCTTTGTGCATCCAGCGCGCTGGTGGCCTCGTCCAGCAACAGGATCGGGGCATCCTTGAGCAGCGCCCGTGCAATCGCCACGCGCTGCTGCTGGCCGCCGGACAGGCGCGTGCCGCGCTCGCCCAGTTCGCTGGCGTAGCCCTGCGGCAATGCGCGCAGGAAGACGTCGGCCTCGGCAGCCGTGGCGGCGGCTTCCACCTGCGCGTCGCTGGCATCCAGGCGGCCATACCGAATGTTGTCGGTGGCACTGGCGGCGAACAAGGTCGGCTGCTGCGGGACTAGTGCGATCTGTTCGCGCAGCAGTACTGGATCGGTCTGGCGCAGATCCACCTCATCGATCCGCACGCTGCCGCTCAGCGGGTCGTGGAAACGCAACAGCATCGCCAGCACCGTGCTCTTGCCGGCGCCGGAGGGGCCGACCAGCGCGACGGTTTCGCCCGGCTGCACATGCAGGTCGAAGCCACCTAACGCCGGCATGTCCGGGCGCTGCGGGTAGTGAAAGACCACCTGGTCGAAATGGATCGCGCCGCGCACCGGCACGGGCAAGGGCTGCGGGGTCGCGGGCGCGACAATTGCCGACTGCTCGTCGAGCAACTCGCCGATCCGCCCCATGCCACCGGCTGCGCGTTGCAGCTCGTTCCACACTTCGGCCAGCGCACCCACCGAACCACCGCCAATCAATGCATACAGCACGAACTGGCCCAGCGTGCCCGGCGTCATCTGCCCTGCGATGACATCGTGCGCGCCCAACCAGAGCACCGCGACGATGGCCCCGAAGATCAGCATGATCGCCACCGCGGTGACGGTGGCCTGGGTGCGGATGCGCACGCGCGCGGTCCCGATGGCTGCCTGCAAGGCTTGGCTGAAGCGGTTGCTCTCATAGCCCTCGCGCGCATGTGCCTGCACCGTGCGCACCGCTCCCAGCGTTTCGGCGGCAAGCGTGTTGGCGTCGGCCACGCGGTCCTGGCTGGCCCGCGAGATCTTCTGCAGGCGACGCGCGCCGAGCACGATCGGCAGCACCGCCAGCGGAATGCCGATCAAGGTGAAGCCGGCCAGCCGCGGGCTGGTGACGAACAGCATCACCAGGCTGCCGATCACCGTGACCGAACTGCGCAAGGCCACCGACATGGTGGTGCCGACCACGCCGCGCAGCAGTTCGCTGTCGGCCGACAGGCGCGACACCAGCTCGCCGCTGCGGCTGCGATCGTGGAAGCCGGCATCCAGGCCAATCAGATGGGCATACAGGCGGCCGCGCAGGTCGGCGACCACTTTTTCGCCCAGCAGCGCCACGAAATAAAAGCGCGCCGCCGTGGCCAGTGCCAGCACCACCGCCACCGCGAATAGAAGCGCGAAGGCCTGGTTGATCTGCGTTCCGCCGGAGAAGCCGTGGTCGATCATGCGCTTGACCGCAGCCGGCAGGCTCAGCGTGGCCGCCGAGGAGACCGCCAACGCGACCAGCCAGGCCGCGAACAGGCCGCGCTGGCGCTGCACGAAGGGCCACAGGGTGCGCAGGTTGCCAAGCTTGCGGAGTGGGGCAGGCTTGGCGGGGGGCTGGCTCATGCGGCTTCCGGTGTTGAGAGATGGACCCTGTTGCGAGTGGCGTCGCACAGGCGGGTTTTCAAGCCGGCGAGCTGATCCGCGGCCACTTGCACACGCAATGCGGCGCCCTCGGCGTCGAATTGCTCGTCCAGCTTGTCGGCGTGGAAGGTCGATAGCGCGGCGTGGACCACGCCCAGGTCGTCGAACGGGCAGCGCAGGGCCAGCAGCGACATCGCCACCAGTGGCCGGCGCGTGGCCAACCGCAGGCATTCGGCGGCCGTACCGCCATACGCGCGCACCAGGCCGCCGGCGCCGAGCTTGATGCCGCCATACCAGCGCGTCACCACCACCACGACGCGGTCGTAGCCCTGGCCATCGATCGCAGCTAGGATCGGCCGGCCAGCGGTGCCGCTGGGCTCGCCGTCGTCGCTGGAGCGGTATTCCTGCCCGTAGCGGTAGGCCCAGCAATTGTGCGTGGCATCCACGGCCGCAAAGCGCCGCACCTGCTCCAGTGCCTGCTCGGGCGATGCCAGCGCGCAGGCCTGTGCGACAAAGCGACTGTGCTTGATCTCCAGGCTGTGGTGCGCGTCGGCGGCAAGGGTGTCTGGCATCGCGTGCATTCTATGCGAGCTGGTCGCGCGCGGCCGGGCGTGCGTCTCTGTGCGAGCAGGTGCGGGCGCCAAGATGTTGCGGCGCGGATGTGCAGCGCGCTATCCGCATGGTCACTGATCAGCGTGGTGCTAGACCACTACAGCATCTGCGCGGGGTTCGCGCCCTACTACAAGCCGCTGCGCTGGTCCGCAGCGACTGTTGCTGCCGCCGTGAGGATCACACCAGGGTGGAGCGGCGCTTCTCGTCGATCCACTTCGACGCCTGTGCCGGCGTGTAGTGCTGCATCCACTCCAGCATCTGCTCGATGTCGGCGCCGTACCACAGGTCGCTGCGCTGATCCGGATGCAGGAAGCGTTCCTCGACCATGCGATCGATCATGCCGATCAGCGGCGCGTAGAAGCCTTCGATGTCCAGGAAGGCGCACGGCTTGTTGCCGATGCCCAGCTGCCGCCAGGTCAGCATCTCGAAGATCTCCTCCATGGTGCCAAAGCCGCCGGGCAGGGCGACGAACGCATCCGACAGCTCGAACATGCGCATCTTGCGCTCATGCATGGAGCCGACGATTTCCAGCGTGGTCAGCCCGCGATGCGCCACTTCCCAATCGGCCAGCTGCTGCGGAATCACGCCGGTCACTTCGCCACCTGCGGCCAGCACCGCGTTGGCCACCGTGCCCATCAGCCCGACATTGCCACCGCCATACACCAGGCGCAGCCCCTGTTTGGCGATGCGGTCACCCAGCGCAATGGCGCGCTCGGCATAGGCAGGCTTGTTGCCGGCATTGGAACCACAGTAGACGCAGATGCTTTTCATGAGATTTGGGATTTGGGATTTGGGATTCGCAACAGCGGAGTTGGACGCATCGATCAGGTAGACGCTATGCCTGAGGACTGCCTGTGAGGTCTTGCGTGTTGCGGGACTTAAACGCATAACGCCGGGTTTTCGCCCGGCGTTACGTGATTGCCGGGTTGGGAGAAGGGATCAGGAGCCGCTGTTGCGAATCCCCAATCCCAAATCCTCAATCCCAGCGCGTCAGTTCGCCTTATGAATGGCGCGCTTGCTCACCGCCATGGCGGCGTCGTGGATCGCTTCGGACAGGGTCGGGTGCGCATGGCAGATGCGTGCCAGATCGTCGGCCGAGCCGCTGAACTCCATCGTCAGCACACCTTCGTGCACTAGCTCCGAGACACCGACGCCCACCAGGTGCATCCCCAGCACGCGGTCGGTTTCGGCATCGGCGATCACCTTGACGAAGCCAGCCGGCTCGCCCATGGCCACCGCACGGCCGATCGCCGCGAACGGGAAGCTGCCGGCCTTGTAGGCAACGCCTTCGGCCTTGAGCTGCTGCTCGGTCTTGCCGACCCAGGCAATTTCCGGCTCGGTGTAGATGACCCACGGAATGGTGTCGAAGTTGACGTGGCCGGGCAGGCCGGCGATCAGCTCGGCCACTGCGATGCCTTCCTCGAAGCCCTTGTGCGCCAGCATCGGGCCGCGCACGCAGTCGCCGATCGCCCACACACCGTCGACGCCGGTGTGGCAATGCCCATCGACCTCGATCTGGCCACGCTCGGTCACCTTGACGCCGGTGCCCTCGGCCAGCAGGTTCTTGGTCGCGGCCTTGCGGCCCACGGCCACCAGCAACTTGTCCACGGTCAAGGTCTGCTCGCCGGCGGCGTCGGTGTAGCTGAGCACCACCTGCTTGGCGTCGCCGCTGCCGGTGATCTCGGTCTTGCTGACCTTGGCGCCCAGCTTGATGTCCAGACCCTGCTTCTTGAATTCCTTCAGCGCGGTCTTGGCCACTTCGGCATCGGCCAGCGCCAGGAAATCCGGCAGCGCTTCGAGAATGGTGACCTCGGCGCCCAGACGCTTCCACACGCTGCCCAGTTCCAGGCCGATGACGCCGGCACCGATCACTGCCATGCGCTTGGGCACCGCGGTGAAGTCCAGGCCGCCGACGTTATCGACGATGGTGTCGCCGTCGAACTTGGCGAACGGCAGTTCGATCGATTCCGAACCGGCCGCCAGGATCACGTTGGTGCCCTTGAGCTCGATCTCGCCGCCTTCGTGCTGGGCGACCTTGACGATGTTGCCCGGCAGCAGCTGGCCGAAGCCGTAGTACGGGGTGATCTTGTTCGCCTTGAACAGCATGGCGATGCCGCCGGTGAACTGCTTCACGATCTTGTCCTTGCGGCCGATCATGGTGGGCACGTCCATCTTGGCGTCGTTGAAGCTGATGCCGTGGTCGCCGAACAGGTGGCCCATGTTCCAGAACTGGCGCGAGGAATCCAGCAGCGCCTTGGACGGGATGCAGCCCACGCGCAGGCAGGTGCCGCCCAGGGCAGGCTTGCCGTCCTTGCCGATGGCTGCGTCGATGCAGGCGACCTTCATGCCGAGCTGCGCTGCACGAATCGCAGCGTGATAACCGGCCGGGCCGGCACCGATGACGACGACGTCGAATTGTTCTTGTTCGCTCATTCTTCGCTCACGAGATTGGGGATTGGAGATTGGGGATTCGCAAAAAGCACGATGCTCTGAATCGGGGCGCTCTCGCTAATCCCCAATCCCGAATCACCAATCCCGGCTTTCATCACAGACCAAACAACATCCGGCCCGGGTTTTCCAGCTGATTCTTGATGTCGACCAGGAACTGCACCGAATCCTTGCCGTCGATGATGCGGTGGTCGTAGGACAGCGCCAGGTACATCATCGGCGCGATCACGACCTGTCCGTTCTCGGCGATCGGACGTTCCTTGATTGCGTGCATGCCCAGGATGGCGCTCTGCGGCGGGTTGATGATCGGGGTCGACAACAGCGAGCCGAAGGTGCCGCCATTGGTGATGGTGAAGGTGCCACCCTGCAGGTCGTCCAGGCCCAGCTTGCCGGCACGCGCCTTGGCGGCGTAGTCGGCGATGCCCTGTTCGACTTCGGCGAACGACTGGCGCTCGACGTTACGCAGCACCGGCGTCACCAGGCCCTTCTCGGTCGAGACGGCGATCGAGATGTCGCTGTAGCCGTGATAGATGATGTCGTCGCCGTCGATCGAGGCGTTGACCAGCGGGAAGCGCTGCAGTGCGTTGGCCGCGGCCTTTACGAAGAAGCTCATGAAACCGAGCTTGATGCCGTGCGCCTTCTGGAATTCGTCCTGCAGTTCCTTGCGCGCGGCCGACACCTTGGCGAGGTTGACCTCGTTGAAGGTGGTCAGCATCGCGGTGGAGTTCTTGGACTCCATCAGGCGCTTGGCGATCGTCTTGCGCACACGGGTCATCGCCACGCGCTCTTCCGGACGGGCGCCAGACGCCTTGCCCACGCCGCCGGCCTTGGCGAAGTTGACGATATCTTCCTTGGTCACCGCGCCACGACGGCCGGTGCCCTCGACCTGCGACGGATCCACGCCCTGGGTGATGGCGGAAAAACGCGCACCCGGCGGCAGGCTGTCAGCAGACGACTTCGATGCAACCGGCGCGGCAGCGGCAGCCGGTGCCGGCGCAGCAGCAGGCGCAGCGGCGGCAACCGGGGCTTCGGCCTTCTTCTCTTCGGCCGGTGCGGCCGCGGCCACGGCGCCTTCTTCGATGATCGCCAGGATCTGGTTGCTGGTGACCGTGCTGCCGGCTTCGAACTTGATTTCCTTCAGTACGCCGTCGACCGGCGAAGGAACTTCCAACACGACCTTGTCGGTTTCCAGATCGACCAGATTCTCGTCGCGCTTGACCGCTTCACCGGCCTTCTTGTGCCAGCTGGCGATGGTGGCGTCGGAAACGGATTCGGGCAGTACCGGAACTTTGACTTCGGTGGCCATTCGGGGAGCGTCCTAGGGTTTTCGTTCTTTGGGGAAGAGGAGTTATTCAGCGACTTGGTCGTTGAACGGATTGAGCAGCGCATCGGCGACCAGCTTCTGCTGTTCGGCGATGTGGTCGGCCATGTGGCCGGCAGCAGGCGAGGGCGAACGGGCACGGCCGGCGTAGTGCAGGCTCTGACCGCTGGCCAGGCAGAAATTCAGGTGATGGCGGATCTGGTACCACGCACCCTGGTTCTGCGGCTCTTCCTGACACCACACCACGTCGGCAGCATTGCCGAAGCGCTTGAGTTCTGCAGCCAGCTGCGCACGCGGGAACGGGTACAGCTGTTCCACACGCAGGATGGCAACGTCGTCCTGGCCACGCTTGGTCTGGTCTTCGAGCAGGTCGTAATAGACCTTGCCCGAGCACAGCACCACGCGCTTAACCTTGCTCGCGTCGGCCTTGGCGTCGGGGATCAGATGCTGGAACTGCCCATCGGCCAGTTCTTCCAGCGTCGACACCGCCAGCTTGTGGCGCAACAACGACTTCGGGGTCATCACCACCAGCGGCTTGCGGGTGGTCATGCGCATCTGACGACGGATCATGTGGAAGCACTGCGCCGGGGTCGTCGGCACGCAGACCAGCATGTTCTCCAGCGCGCACAGCTGCAGGAAACGCTCAAGACGTGCGGAGCTGTGCTCCGGACCCTGGCCTTCGTAGCCGTGCGGCAGGAACAGCGACAAACCCGCGATGCGGCCCCACTTGGCTTCGCCGGCAGCGATGAACTGATCGATCACTACCTGCGCGCCATTGGCGAAGTCGCCGAACTGCGCTTCCCAGACGCACAGCGCGTTCGGGTCGGTGGTGGAGTAGCCGTACTCGAAGCCCATCACCGCTTCTTCGCTCAGCAGCGAGTCGATGATGGTGGCGTCTTCGGGGTTTTCCACCAGCTGGCGCAGCGGCAGGTAATAGCTGTCGGTCTTCTGGTCATGCAGAATCGCGTGACGGTGGAAGAACGTACCGCGGCCCGCATCCTGCCCGACCAGGCGCAGCTTGTGGCCTTCGGCCAGCAAGGTGGCGTAGGCCAGATTCTCGGCAAAGCCCCAGTCACCGGCCTGATTGCCGGCGGCCATCTTGACGCGGTCTTCGTAGATCTTCGCCACACGGGCGTGCAGTTCAACACCGGCCGGGATGGTGGTGATCAACTTGGCCAGACGGTCCAGCTCATCGCGCTTGACGCGCGTATCGACCGGATCGGCCGCAGTGCCGACCAGATACTTGGACCAGTCGATGGCGAATTCGTCCGGCTTGCGCTTGGCCAATTCGGTGGTGTATTCGCCCGAATCCAGCTTGTTGCGGTAGCCATCCACCAGCGCCTTGGCCTCGTCGGCGCTCAGCACACCATCGCTTTCCAGCTTGGTGGCGTAGAGCTCGCGGGTGGTCTTGTGCTTGCGGATGGTCTGGTACATCACCGGCTGCGTGGCGGCCGGCTCGTCGGCCTCGTTATGGCCCCAACGGCGGTAGCAGACCAGGTCGATCACCACGTCCTTCTTGAACTGCTGGCGGAACTCATAGGCCAGCTTGGACACGAACATCACCGCGTCCGGGTCGTCGCCGTTCACGTGGAAGACCGGCGCGCCGATCATCTTGGCAACGTCGGTGCAGTACAGCGTGGAACGGGCATCGTCTCGTGCGCTGGTGGTGAAGCCGATCTGGTTGTTCACCACGATATGCACGGTGCCGCCGACCGCGAAACCGCGCGCCTGCGACATCTGGAACAGCTCCATCACCACGCCCTGGCCGGCGAATGCGGCGTCGCCGTGGATCAGGATCGGCAGCACGGTCTTACGATCCGCATCACCGAAACGCTCCTGACGCGACCGCACGCTGCCGACCACGACCGGGTCGACGATTTCCAGGTGCGAGGGGTTGAACGCCAGCGCCAGGTGGACCTGCTTGTCGTCGCCGACCGCGATGTCCGCCGAGAAGCCCATGTGGTACTTGACGTCGCCGGTGTGCGCGCGGTCGTCGTGGGCGTGCTCGAACTTGCCTTCGAACTCGTCGAACAGCTTGCGCGGGTTCTTGCCCAGCGTATTGACCAGCACGTTGAGGCGGCCGCGGTGGGCCATGCCGATCACGATGTCCTTGACCTGGTCATTGCCGGACTGGCGAATGATGGTGTCCATCATCGGGATCAGTGCGTCGCCGCCTTCCAGCGAGAAGCGCTTCTGGCCGACGTACTTGGTGTGCAGGTAGCGCTCCAGGCCTTCGGCGGCGGTGAGCCGCTCCAGCGTGCGCTTGCGGCTGGCCGCATCGGCAGCGATCTTGCCGCCGGCATCTTCCAGGCGCTTGTAGATCCACTGGCGCTGGTCGAATTCGGGGATATGCATGAATTCGGCGCCGATCGTGCTGGCGTAGGTCGCCTTCAGGCGCGCCAGCAGATCCTTCAGTTTCATCCGCGGCTGGCCGCCGACGCCGCCGGTGCTGAACTCGCTGTCCAGATCAGCCTGCGAGAGGCTATGGAACGGCAGGTCCAGGTCGGGCGGGTTGACCGGCGGGGTCAGACCCAGCGGATCGAGCTGCGCGCCGAGATGACCACGCGAACGGTAGGCGGTGATCAGACGACCGACATTGCGCTCGCGCTCGTCGCTGGCGCCCACGCCGGTACCGGCATTGGCAGCCTGTTTTGAGGCGCTGAGAATGTGGGCAATTGCCGCCGAGTGCGGCACATCACCGGCATCGCGACCGTTGAAGCCGTCGAAATACGCCTTCCACTTCGGATCGACACTGTCGGGGGCGACGAGGTACTGCTCGTACAGATCCTCGATATAGGCGGCATTGCCGCCGGCGAGCTGCGATGACTGCGCGAACTGCTTTAGGAGATTATCCACGATGGTAAGTCGGGTCTGCTGTGGGGATGATTGTGCGGAAGCGGCAGGGCGAGTTGCCCTATCGGTCGATCTCAAATCTCGAAAAATTATACCCCCTTGCGCTTGTGAGGGGGCGTCTGCGAGCTGACCGGCGGGGTAGACCAATTGGCCAGACGCCTACGCGCAAGGGGCGCTGCGACGTCAGATGCCAAGCGCGCGCGGTTCGTTCCAAAGTGCGCTGCGCTCCCATATCTGCGCGAATTCGCGCTCAAGCTGCCGGCTGCGTGCCGCGCCGGTCAGCCAGGTTTCGCCGTCGTCGAAGCGGTGCCCTGTTGGACGAAAGTAGTAGGCGTCGTCGCCGATCACGTAGGCCGATGCATAGCTGGTATCGACCGGATCGCTGATCGCACGGAACCGGAACACGCTGGGCAGCCGTTGCGCCAGCCGCAGCAGTGCGCTGCCGCTGGCGCTGGCTGCAGCGGGCTCCTGCACCAGCACGTGCACACGCTTGTCGTGGCGAGCGGTGGCAAAGCGACGCAGTGCGTCGAGCACGGCCGGGGCATCGAACAACGCCACGTCCAGGGCGCGCGTGTAGATCAATACCTGCCGGCGCGCGGTGCCGAGCAGGGCGCTGGTGGCGGTGTGTGCCGCTGCCAGGGTTTCGACCGCCATCGGGCCGTCCAGGCGGCGATACAGCGCCTGGCCTGCTGGCACCTCCTCTGCGGTTGTCGAGAGCGCAGCGGGAGGCACAGGCAGGAAACCGAGCCGGCCGAACAGGGCGGCGGCTTCTGCGCTGACATGCGTGCTCAGGGTGGGCCAGCCGCGCTGGCGGGCGCTGTCCACGGCGGCGGCAAGCAGGCGAGCGGCCAGACCGCGCCGGCGCCAGGCCGGCAGGACGCCCAGGCGGTCGATGCGCCGATCCGGTGTGAGCCGGACGGCGGCGACCAGCTCGCCATCCGCATCGCGTGCGGCCAGGTGCAGACTGAGCGGGTCGAGGGCATCCCAGGAGTCCTCGGTAGCGCTGGCCGCCCAGCCCGCACGCAGCGCACGCAAGGTCCCGGCCTGCGTGGCCGGGTCCAGGGTGACGATCTGCGCCGGGCCGGCGGGGGTCATGCGCGCTGCGGATCCTCATCGTCGTGCAACGCGTCGTCGTCGGCCGGGTTGGCGTCGTCGTCTTCCTGCGTGGCAGAAGCGTCGCTTGCCGTGCCGTTCTCGGCGGCCGCGTCGGCGGTGTCGTCCCCGTCTTCCGCTTCCTCGAGCGCATCCGGCTGGTCGGCCTCGTCTGCGATTGCTTCCACGTCGGCGTCCGCATCGATCTGCGTGGCGTCGGTGTCCGTATCCAGATCAGCGTCTTCGTCGTTGTCGAGGTGGTCGGCCGACAGGCTCAGCGTGTGCGCATCGTCGTCGTCGAGGTCTTCGTACTGATCCTCATGCGCGCGCTGGTAATGGCCCTGCGCCAGCAGTTCGAGCACCACCTCGCGGCCACGCACGGACAGCTGCCCGTAGAGCGCGCCGTCGATCTCCTCGGCGGCGGCCAGGCGGCTGGCGTCCTTGACCGACAGCGCAAATTCCAGGCCGCTGCAGAACAGGGTGGCGCCGCGCTTGGCACGTCGCCAGGCCAGCCGCGACCACGGGTGGCGATGCAGCAGCACGCCTTCGTCCAGGGCCTGCTCCACGGCCTCGCGCGGGATCGGTTCCGGTGCCGGCACCACGTCGCCGGAGGCGCGGTAGGTGGTCATGAAGCGGCCAAACCAGTCGCCCAGGCGGTCCGGGTCGTTCATGCGCAGGGCGTTGAGCGCGGCGACCACGCGGTTCATCGCGGTGACATCGATCTCGTATGGATCGGCCGGCACCTTGAGGTCTTCGTCGTGATAGCGCACGGCCTCGTCGGCATCGGCGATCAAGGTGTCCAGGTAGTCACCGATCAGCTCGGCAGAGGAGGGCGCGCGGGTGCCGATGGAAAAGGTCAGGCAAGCGTCCTGGGCCACGCCGTGGTGCGGCACCAGCGGCGGCAGGTACAGCATGTCGCCCGGGCCCAGCACCCAGTCATGGGTGGGCTTGAATTCGCGCAGGAGCTTGATGTCCACATCGTCGCGGAACGCCAGCGGCGAGGGCTTGCGGCCCTGCGAGGTGCGTGCGTCGACCTGCCAGCGGCGGTGGCCCAGGCCCTGCAGCAGGAACACGTCGTAATGGTCGACATGCGCGCCCACCGAGCCGCCGGTGGCGGCGAAGCTGATCATGATGTCGTCGATGCGCCAGCGCGGCAGGAAGCGGAACTGTTCCAGCAGCGCACGCACGTCGGCGTCCCACTTGTCCACGTCCTGCACCAGCAGGGTCCAGTCGTGGTCGGGCAGGCCGGGGAAGTCGGTTTCCTGGAACGGGCCGGTGCGCACGGTCCAGTCGTCGGCGGCGCGGTCGTGGCTGATCAGCCGCGCCAGCACGCCGTCTTCGCAGGCCAGGCCGGCCAGGTCTTCCGGCTGCAGCGGCGACTGGAAATCCGGGAAGGCGTTGCGGATCAGTAGCGGATGCTTGTGCCAGTAATTGCGCAGGAAGCGCTCGACCGGCATGCCCAACGGCAACCCTGGACGGGCCTGGACTTCGATGACGGGAGGGGTCGCTTTGCGTGCAGCCATGGAGGAAATCCTTGCAAGGTGTAGACGGGAGTGCGCGGGCGCGGGCTGGCCGCGCGAAGGCGCCTATTGTCCGATGCTTGCGCCGGATGTGCACCTGCGCCGCGTGCACGGGGCGGCCCTCCTTCAGCAATGTGCGTGACGGTGCGTGTGTTGCGGCGTGCAGGCCGCACGATCAGGGCAAGCCAGTGGCAGGCATGCGAATTGGCGGTTGCGGCGCTGCAGTACGCGCGGTCGGCTTCGCAATGGTGGCGACCGCGTCGAGCGGTTTTAAGCGGATCTGCAACCGGATCCGCCAAGCGCTGCCGGCATTCACATCACCTTGTTGCCACGGCCGCGGTCGTCCAGCGTGGGCTTGCTGGACGGGTTGACGGTGTTGTCGTTGCCGGAAAAACGCACCTGCTTCACCTCGCGCGCCAGCACCAGATTCTGGTTGCCCTGGATGTCCACACTGTCGACGTTGGTGAGGTTCAAGGTGTTGTTCTGGCCGGTGACGCTGAGCTCGCCGAGCTGTTTGTTGAGAACAGTGAAATTGCTGCCTTCCAGCCGGATCGCGCGCGCCTTATCGACGTTCAGTGCGCCGCGCGAGGCGGTGATGGTGATCGAGGCGCACGCGCCATGAATCAGCCATTCGGTGTCATCGCGGGTCAAGCGCAGATCCTTGCCGTTGCAATCGGCGCCGCTGGCCGGGTCGGTGAGCGTCGAAGACACCGCCGAGACCGCCTGCGCGGCGGGGCCATCGCCGCCGCAGCTGCTCAGCAGGGCAATGGTGGCAAGGGACAGCAGAGGAGCGTTGATCCGGACTGCGCGCATGGTCGATCCTTCAATGGATGAGGCAGGTCGATGAGGCCGGCACCATACCAGCCTCACCCGTGCGCGCTGTTGACGCCGGACCGACGCGTCAGATGGCGCGCGCCAGTTGCTCGGCCAGGCCGGTGTAGCCACCGGGCGTCAACGCACGCAGGCGCTGCTTGTCCTCTTCGGGCAGTTGCAGGCTTTCCACGAACGCCTGCATCGAGGCGGCGGTGATGCCCTGCCCGCGGGTCAGTGCCTTGAGTTGCTCGTAGGGATTGGGCAGGCCATGGCGGCGCATCACCGTCTGCACGGCCTCGGCCAATACTTCCCAGGCGGCGTCCAGATCGGCATCCAGGCGCTCGGGATTGACGGTCAGCTTGCCCAGGCCTTTGGCCAGCGAGTCGAGTGCCACCTGGGTATGGCCGAACGCGGTGCCGAGGGCGCGCAGCACGGTGGAGTCGGTGAGGTCGCGCTGCCAGCGGCTGATCGGCAACTTGGCGCTGAAATGCTCGAACAGCGCATTGGCGACGCCGAAATTGCCTTCGGCGTTCTCGAAGTCGATCGGGTTGACCTTGTGCGGCATGGTCGAGGAACCGACTTCGCCTTCTTTCAATTTTTGCTTGAAATAGCCGAGCGAAATGTAGCCCCAGATGTCACGCGCCAGGTCGATGAGGATGGTGTTGGCGCGGCGAGTGGCATCGCCGATTTCGGCCACGTTGTCGTGCGGCTCGATCTGCGTGGTGTAGGGGTTGAAGACCAGCCCCAGGCCTTCGACAAAGCGCTGCGCGAACTGCGGCCAGTCCACCGACGGGTAGGACGCCACGTGTGCGTTGTAGTTGCCCACCGCGCCATTGATCTTGCCGGTCAGCTCGACCGCGGCGATCTGCTTGCGCTGGCGCTCCAGCCGCGCCACCACGTTGGCGATCTCCTTGCCGAGCGTGGTGGGCGAGGCGGTCTGGCCATGCGTGCGCGAGAGCATCGGCTGCGCGGCCTGAGCGTGCGCAAGCGTGCGCAGCGAGGCGGCGACGCCGTCCAGGGTGGGCAGCAGCACCTCGCGGCGCGCCTGCTCCAGCATCAGGCCATAGCTGAGGTTGTTGATGTCTTCGCTGGTGCAGGCGAAATGCACGAATTCCAGCGCCGGGCCCAGCTCGGCATCGTCCTTGAGCTGTTCCTTGATGAAGTACTCCACCGCCTTGACGTCATGGTTGGTGGTGCGTTCGATCTCCTTGACGCGTGCGGCGTGCGTCACGCTGAACTGCTCGGCCAGGGCGCGCAAGCGCTGCGTGGCGGCGGCCGAGAAGGCCGGCAGTTCGGCGATGCCCGGCTCGGCGGCCAGTGCCAGCAGCCACTCGATCTCCACTTTCACCCGCGCCTTGATCAGGCCGTATTCGGAAAAGATCGGGCGCAGCGCGTCCACCTTGGAGGCGTAGCGGCCATCGAGCGGGGACAGGGCGAGCAGGGCGGAATCCGACATGGGCAGGGCACTGGGAAGCAGGCGGGGCGGCTATTCTACGCCGCCCCGGCGCCGGCTTCGCCGACCGGGCGCACCGTCACCGCCTGGATGCGATGGCCGACCATCCGCCGGACCGTGAGCAGGTGCCCGTCCAGTTCCAGGGTCTCGCCTTCTTCCGGCAGCCGCTGCAGCTGGTGCACGATCAGGCCGCCAACCGAATTGATCTGGTCGGGCGCGCTGAGATCGCGGCCCAGCAGGCGTTCCAGGCGAAAGATCGAGGTGCTGCCGGCCACCAGCAGCGAGCCGTCCTGGCCGCGCACTGGCGCGTCGCGCACCACGTGGCGGTGCTCGTCCTCGATCTCGCCCACCACCACCTCCAGCAGGTCCTCCAGGGTAAAGAACCCCAGGATGCGGCCGTGCTCGTCCACGCACAGCGCCAGATGGGTGGCGCCGCTGCGGAACTGCTCCAGCGCCCGCGGGATCGGGCTTTCCAGCGCCAGCACGGTGGCCGGGCGCAGCAGGGTGCGCAGCGCATCAAGGGGCTGGCCGTGCGCCATCGCCACCAGGATGTCCTTGGTGTGCAGGATGCCGAGTACCTGCTCGCCCTCGGCGTCGAACCAGGGATAACGGCTGTAACGCGATGTGCTGAATTCCACCAGCACCGTCTGCAGCGTCATGCCTTCCCGCAGGCTGCGCAGGTGCTCACGTGGGCGCATCAGGTCGCCAGCCACCAGGTCGGGCAGCTCCAGCACATGGCTCATCAGTGCCATTCCGTGATCGGGCGCGACCGCGTTGGGGTCCTGGCGGCCCACGATCAGCTTGAGTTCCTCGCGCGAATAGCGGTGCGATTGGTGCTCCAGCTCGCCCCAGCCCAGCACGCGTAGCAGCCGGTTGGCACTGGTGTTGAGCACCCAGATCGCCGGATACATGACCCAGTAGAACGCGTACAGCGGTGCGGCCGTCCACAGCGACATGCGCTCCGGGCGGCGAATGGCCATCGATTTGGGCGCCAGTTCGCCGAGCACGATGTGCAGAAACGAGATCAGGCTGAAGGCGATCGCCAGCGCGGTGAACTGCGCGGCTTCCGGCGATAGACCCAGCGTGTCGAACACTGGCTGCAGCAGGTGCGCGAAGGCCGGCTCGCCGACCCAGCCCAGGCCAAGCGAGGCCAGCGTGATCCCGAGCTGGCAGGCCGATAGATACGCGTCCAGGTGTGCATGCACGCCCAGCAGCAGGCGCCCGCGCCAGCCGTGATGTTCGGCCAGGCCCACCGCCTGGGTATGCCGCAATTTGACCAGTGCAAATTCAGCGGCGACAAAAAACCCGTTCAACAGCACCAGCAACAGCGCGATCAGCAACAGCCCGACGTTAGCCCACATGGCGTGCTTCACGCGGTGCGGTCACCGGAATGCGCTGCGTAACGTCTGCGAGGCTGGGGCGGCGGTGTGGCGTGGCGAAACACGCGATCAACAGTTGGGTTCTACAGTCAGGCGCGTCGCCCATGGCAGCGAAAGATCTCCAGCAAACACAGGCAACAGTCTAGCCGCAGTGCTGCGATGACATCGCGGCAACGGTGCGGGCGCGTATCGTATGGCGTCGCCAGCCCGGGTGCGCCCCGCTGCCAGCCTTCCTTCACCACCAATCAACGATGTGCGGAGAGTGCAGATGAGCGAGAGTTTCAGGATCGAACACGACAGCATGGGCGAATTGCAGGTGCCTGCCGATGCGTTGTGGGGTGCGCAGACCCAGCGCGCCGTGCAGAACTTCCCGATTTCCGGCCAGCCGATGCCGCGCGGTTTCATTCGCGCGCTGGGGTTGATCAAGGCCGCGGCCGCGGGCGTCAACGCCGATCTCGGGCTGCTGTCCAAATCGGTGGCCAAGGTGGTGCAGGAAGCCGCCTTGCAGGTGGCGCAGGGCACGCACGATGCGCATTTCCCGATCGATGTGTATCAGACCGGCTCTGGCACGTCGTCGAACATGAATGCCAACGAGGTGATTGCCACGTTGGCCACGCGCGCCGGCAAGGATGCGGTGCATCCCAATGACCACGTCAATCTCGGGCAGAGTTCCAACGACGTGGTGCCCACCGCGATTCGCGTCTCGGCATTGCTGGCGGTGCAGGAGCAACTGCAGCCGGCGCTCAAGCACCTGCGCAAGACCATCGACAAGCGCGCCAAGGGTCTGGACAAGATCGTTAAGACCGGCCGCACGCATCTGATGGATGCGATGCCGCTGACCTTTGGGCAGGAGTTCGGCGCGTGGTCTGCGCAGCTCAGTTCAGCGCAGGAGCGCATCGACGACAGCCTGAAGCGGCTGCGCCGGTTGCCGCTGGGCGGCACTGCAATTGGCACCGGCATCAACGCCGATCCGCGCTTCGGCGGCAAGGTGGCCAAGGCCTTGTCCACACTGAGCAGCGTCAAGTTCGAAAGTGCCGAGAACAAGTTCGAAGGCCTGGCGGCGCAGGATGATGCGGTGGAATTGTCGGGCCAGCTCAATGCGCTGGCGGTGGCCTTGATCAAGATTGCCAACGACCTGCGCTGGATGAATGCCGGGCCGCTGGCAGGGCTGGGCGAGATCGAATTGCCGGCGCTGCAGCCAGGCAGTTCGATCATGCCGGGCAAGGTGAATCCGGTGATTCCCGAAGCGACCGTGATGGTGTGCGCGCAGGTCATCGGGCACCACACCGCGATCACGGTGGCCGGGCAGACCGGCAATTTTCAGTTGAACGTGGCGTTGCCGCTGATCGCCGCGAACCTGCTGGATTCGATCAACCTGCTCAGCAACGTCTCGCGCCTGCTGGCCGATACCGCCATTGCCGGATTGAAGGTGCGCCAGGAGCGCGTGCGCGAGGCCCTGGACCGCAACCCGATCCTGGTGACCGCGCTCAACCCGATCATCGGCTACGAAAAGGCTGCCGCGATCGCCAAGCGCGCCTACAAGGAGCAGCGCCCGGTGTTGGATGTGGCCAAGGAAGATAGCGGTCTGAGCGAGACAGAGTTGCGCCGTTTGCTGGACCCGGCGGCGTTGACACGCGGTGGCATCCAGGCGGGCGGCGGTGGTGGCGGCTGACCGCAGTCAGCTGTTGTAGGAGCGCACTGGTGCGCGATGGGCTTTATCGATAACGCCTCATCGCGCGCAAGCGCTCTCCTACGGATTGCCGCGGTTATGCAGACTCAATGCCGCTCGGCCTGCACATTGCCGAAGCTTTCGCGATACGGCTGCAGCGGCGGGATGTCGTTGAGCAATTCGCCACTCAGGCGCTGGATTTCCGGCGTTGCGGTGAGCTTGATCGACTTGTACTCGGGGTCCGGGCCCGCATCGGCGATGGCCTGCTGGCGCAACATC
Source organism: Xanthomonas sp. LMC-A-07 (assembly GCF_030208825.1). NCBI lineage: Bacteria > Pseudomonadati > Pseudomonadota > Gammaproteobacteria > Lysobacterales > Lysobacteraceae > Xanthomonas > Xanthomonas sp. LMC-A-07. The sequence goes on along the minus strand of NZ_JARVTF010000005.1, from coordinate 434,489 downwards.
TGCAGGTGACCGAACAGCAGCTGCAACTTGAGCCGGGTCGGCTCGGCCTGCGGCAGGGCGATATCGTCGATCTTCAGCGTGCCGTCCGGAGTGATTTCCGCATTGGCTGCGGGGGGGCGGCGAATCATCACCGACTGGGTGGTCACCGCGACACGTGGCTTGCCACGTTCAGCGCGGCGGGACGATTGGTCACCGCAGGCGGCCAGGGTGCACAGCAGTAGCGCCATGCAGAGCATCACGAACTTGTTCATGGGGTCGGTGGGTCGTGGGAAGACAAGTAGTGTAATCCCGCGTCCGTCAACGCTGCCCCGATCAATCGACCGGGGCGGCGCATCCCTGCACAGTGGCGTTACTTACGGCAATCCTCGACGTCGTGCTGGGTGAGGCTGGCGTAGGGCGCAAAGGCCGGAATCAGGCTGGCGGCCGCATCCTGCGCCGTGCGCAGGCCGACCAGGCGGTCGCAGATCTGCAGTGCGTGTTGCTTGAAGGTGTCGGCCTCGGCTTCGATCTTCTCGCCGATCTGGTCGGGGTTGCCGCTCAGTACGCCCTTGAGCGCTTCGCCGGCCGCGTGCGCACCGAACGCCGCGCCCTTGGTGCCGATCTCGATGCCTTGCTTGGCCACGGCCTGCAACTGCGCGTAATAGCCGCGCATGGCCTGCTGCTGCGCAGCGTTCAGCGCCACTGGCTTGCCAGCGATGCGCAAGCTGCCGTCTGCACCAATCCTGGCTGCCGGCAAGCCGCTACGGTTGAGCGTGACGCTGTTGTTGTCAAACGTCACGCCGCTGCCGTTGACCTGCGCCGAGCCGCTGGTCGTGCTTTCCGAGTGCCCGCCGCACCCCACCAGCAACGCCCCCATCAGTAATGCCGAAGCAAGCACTTTCATCTGTAGTCTCCCCATGTTGGACGTTGATCAGTGGTCGGCCGGCACACGCGTGGTGCCGGAGATATCGCTGGCGCTGATATCGCCGCTGCCCTTGTGCGCCAACGTCAGATCCCCCCGCACCTTGCGCACCTCCGCGGCACCGGAGGCGATCGATTCGATGTTGACGCTGCCTTGTACATCGCTGACTTCGAGATCGCCCGAGCCAATGCTGCCGACCTGCACGTTGCCGGCGACGCCATGCAGCTTCACGTCGCCCGAGCCGATCTTGCCGACCTCGGCCGCGCCACGGATCTGGCGCGCCTTGATATCGCCAGAGCCCACGGCCAGCACCTGCAAGGTGCCCGCGTCCTCCAGTTCGATATCGCCTGAACCCACCTTGGCGGTCACGCGGCCCTTGGTGCGGCGCACGGTCATGTCGCCGGAGCCCACGTCGGCGCTGACGGCTGCGGCGCCGCTGATCTCGGCATCGCCGGAACCGATGTCGAACTGCACCAGCAGCGTATTCGGCACGCTGCCACGCAGGTCCAGATAGGCGTAGCTCTCGCCAATGGAGATGCGCAGCGGGCGGTCGTCTTCCAGCGTGACTACCAGTTTGGTGCCCACCCGTTTCTGGGTGACAGTGAGGTTGCGCAGCAACTCTGGCCGGGCAGCGCAGGCACGCCCGCTCACGCGCCCGCTGGTGCCCGGGATCGCCTCCAGGCGCAGGTCATTGGAGGCGATCTCGAACAACACCGTCTTGACCCCGGACAGCTGCAACTCCAGGCTGCGCGGGTCGGAAAACTTGCACTGCTCTTCGGCCACGGCAGCGCCGGGCAGACCAAGCAGCAGGAGCAGACTCAGTGGCAGGCGCATGGCGCGACCTCAGGCTTCGGAGCGCCGGCGGCGCAGGTAGATGGAGGCAGCGATCAGGGCAACGCCGATGGCCGCACCGATCCAGATGTCCGGGTTGCCGTAGACGCGTGCGCTGTCGGTGTGTTGCAGCACCCATTGCACCAGGTCGCTGGGGTTCTGCATCGCACTGCTGTCCAGGGTGCCGCTGACCGCGCGCGGCGACCAGGTGCCGGGCAGGGCGCTCAGCAGGCCGCGGTAGCCGACGATGTACCAGACCCAGCCGATCGGCAGCGACACACCGGGCATGGCCGAGAGAATGCTCAGCATCACGCAGGCCAGCAGCGGGAACAGCACCGCCCACAGGAACGGCTTGGACGTGGCCCATGCCGAGCAGAACATCAGCCAGCCCACCGTCGGCAGCGACCACAACAGGCTCATCGGCACGGTCATCAACAGCCGTCCAACCAGGGCGAACGGATGCGAATGCGTGGCCATGGCCCACGGGCTGGGGACGCCGGCGATCAACGCGCCACCGATGGCGATCAACCACAGGGCAAGGCCGACCACCAGGCCGATTGCAATCGCGATCAGCGGCGCCAGCAACAACGCCCATGCGGCCTTGGACAGCACTGTCTGCGTGTCCGACACCGGCAAGGATTTCCAGAACAGCACGCTGCGATCGCGGCGGTCGTCGTAGAGGCTGCCCAGCGCATAGAAGAACACCACGAAGGCCAGTACGACCGAGGCGATGCCGATGCCGCCCAGCAGCAGGCCGTCGCCCACCTGGCCCAGGGTGCGGGTGTATTCGGCCAGGTCGTCCATCCTCATGCTGTCGCCGGACATGTTGCCGCGCGCGCTGACTGCGCCGATCACCGCGCCCAGCAGCGCGAAGAACACCGCGATGCCGCCGGTGATCACCTGCGACCAGACGAAACCGCCACGGTGCTCCCAGTACTCGCGCTTGAGCAGCCAGGTGAACGTGCGTGCGGGAGATGCTTGGTGGGTCATTGCATTCATGCGTAGGTCCCCTTCATGACAGCAACAAACAGATCGGCCAGGCCGGGATTGCGGGTTTCACCGAAGCGGGCGAGTTGCTCCTTGGGCGCGCCGTCGAACAGCATCACGGTCTTGCCGAACGGCAGGCTGCGCTCGTCGATGGGGCCCAGTGCGCGCGCGCTGTCCAGGTGCTCGGCGTTGACCAGTACTTCGGTGTAGCGCTCGGCGACGTGTTCCATATCGGCCGTGAGCACGATCCGGCCATCGCGGATGAACATCACATCGGTGAGGATGTGCTCGATCTCTTCCACCTGGTGGGTGGTGACGATGATGGTCTTCTGCTCGTCGAAGTAGTCTTCCAGCAGGCGCTGGTAGAACTGCTTGCGGTACAGGATGTCCAGGCCCAGCGTGGGTTCGTCCAGCACCAGGATGCGCGCATCGATGGCCATCACCAGGGCCAGGTGCAGCTGCACGATCATGCCCTTGGAGAGTTCGCGTACCCGCGATTTGCGATTGAGCTGGGTGTTGGCCAGAAAACGCTCGCACTTGGCACGGTCAAAGCGCGGGTGCACGCCGGCGACGAAGTCGATGGCCTCGCCGACACGCAGCCAGCGCGGCAGCACCGCTACATCGGCAATGAAGCAGACCTCGTTCATCAGCGCGTTACGCTGCGTGCGCGGGTCCATGCCCAGCACCTGCAGCTCGCCGTCGAAATCGGTCAGGCCCAGCACGGCCTTGAGCGCGGTGGTCTTGCCGGCGCCGTTGGGGCCGATCAGCCCGATGATGCGGCCGGCGGCGATGGTGAACCTGGTGTTGTCCAGCGCAAGTCGGTGCTTGTAGGCCTTGCGCAGGCCACGAGCGTCGACCACGTGGTCGGTGGAGACGGCGGTCATGGTGTTTTCCCCTGTGGCAGCAGATCGTCGATGGTCAGTCCCAGGCGCTGGATGCGTTCCAGCACCGCAGGCCATTCTTCATTGAGGAAGCGCTCGCGTTCGCTTCCGCGCAATTTCTGTGCGGCTTCCGGGGTCATGAACATGCCCAGGCCGCGGCGCTTCTCCACCAGGTTCTCGTCGGCCAGTTCCTGATAGGCGCGCGAAACGGTGATGGGGTTCAATTGATAGTCGGCCGCCACTTGCCGCACCGAGGGCAGGGCGTCGCCAGGCTTGAGGATTCCATCGAGCATCATGGCAATCACACGTTCCTTGAGTTGGCGATAGATGGGAGCGCCGTCGCTCCACTGGATGTCAGTCATGATCAGCTCCGTGGGCGCAGGACTTGCGCGAAGGAGAAATAGGGCATCGACAGCGAGGCGCGCAGGTGCCGGCTGGGCCGGGTGCGTGTCTCGGGGGGAGTTGTCGCGTTTTCCGTAACCGCCTCCGACGCGCCATAATCGGCGCCGGTATCCGTGACCTGACTGGAAGCGGCTCCCAGGCAACCAATGGCGAACAGGGTGCTGCCGAACAGCAGCAGCGGAACTGGTCGCGTAAAGCGTGTGCTGTTCATGCTTTCCCCTGCGTTGGATGACTGGTGTTGTATTCAACTATAACACCGACACGCAGGCAGTCAACTGCCTGTCATACCCAACTGATGGCACCCCGCCGCTGGCGCGCGTGTCCTCACCACCTAGGGCACCGCTCATGTCGCTCAATCGTCTGTTGGTCCTTGTATTTGCTGGACTTTTTTCCACTGCTGCGGTGGCGGCCGGTACCTCGGTGCTGGATCTGGACTACCGCCCGCTGGCCGGCAAGGCCCCAATCAACCTGAACCGTAGTTACGGCGGCAAGGTGGTGATGGTGGTCAACACCGCCAGCAAGTGCGGCTTCACCCCGCAGTACGAAGGCCTGGAGGCGCTCAATCAGCGCTTCGGCAGCCGCGGGTTCACGGTGCTCGGCTTCCCGTCCAACGATTTCCAGGGACAGGAACCCGGATCTGAGAAACAGATCCAGGAATTCTGCACGCTGACCTATGGCGTCAAGTTCCCGATGTTTGAGAAGGTGCATGTGCTGGGCGCGCAGGCGACCCCGCTGTATCAGCGACTGACGCGCGAGACCGGCGTGGCGCCGGGTTGGAACTTCCACAAGTATTTGATCGGTCGCAATGGACAGGTGGTGGCGCAGTTCCCGAGCAAGGTCAAGCCGGACGATCCGCAGGTGCTGGCGGCGATCGAGCGCGAGCTCAAGGCGCCGGCACGCTGAGCGCGGCGCGCGCAACGTCGCGTGCACATGCGACAATGCGCATTCAGCGCCGGCGTCGGCGTGATCTTTTCACTTTCGGGAAGTGCATCGAATGAAGATGGGAAAGCGCGGCGCGGCGGCGTCGCTACTGATGGTGGCAATGTCGGCAACGATGCCTGCGATGTCGCAACAACCGGCCGCAGCGGCCACCAAGGAGAAGCCGGCTTTGAATGCATCGTCTGAAAAGAGCAACGTGAGTTACGCCATCGGTATGGACGTGGCACGTTCGTTCGAGCCGATCGCGCAGGACATCGATGTGAGCGCCATGCAGCGCGCCATCGAGAACGCCTTCAAGGGCGGCAAGCCGCTGTTGTCCGACGAGCAGACCCAGGCCACCGACACCGCACTGCGCACCGCGCTGGCGGCACGCAACGGCCAGCAGATGCCGGGCATGGCACCGGGCAGCGCCCCGGCGGCGCCGTCCAAGGAAAATGTCGGCCTGATGCTGGGTGACCGCGCGGTTGGCCCGTCGCTGGCCGGCATCAAGGACGAGATCGATCTGTCGATCCTGATGGAAGCCGTCCGCACCGTGTTCGCCAAGGGCACCACGCGGTTGACCCAGCAGGAAGCGGCCGCAACGATGCAGGCGTTCGCCACTGCCAAGCAGGGCGCAGCCGGTGCCAAGAATCGCGAAGAAGGCAATGCGTTCCTGGCCAAGAACAAGACCGAAAAAGGCGTGATCACCACGGCCTCGGGTCTGCAGTACATGGTGCTGCGCCAGGGCAGCGGCGAGCGCCCGATGCCCACCAACACGGTGCGCGTCAACTACGAAGGCAAGCTGCTCGACGGGAAGGTCTTCGACAGCTCTTACCAGCGCGGCCAGCCGGCCGAGTTCGGTCTGAATCAAGTGATTGCTGGATGGACCGAGGGTGTCGCCTTGATGCCGGTCGGTTCGAAATATCGTTTCTGGATTCCATCCAACTTGGCCTATGGCCCGAACGGCACGCAGGGGGGGCCGATCGGACCGGACGCAACGTTGACGTTCGATGTCGAACTGATGGGTATCCTTCCCTGATCCCCCACAGGAGTACCCCCACCCATGCGAGTTGCGATCTTTGGTACCGGCTATGTTGGTCTTGTCACCGGTACCTGTCTGGCGGAAGTAGGTCATCACGTTATCTGCGTGGATATCGACCAGGCGAAAGTTGATGGTCTCAATCGTGGGGTGATTCCCATCTATGAACCCGGCCTGGAGCCGATGGTGAAAGCCAACCACGCCTCTGGCCGGTTGCGCTTCACCACCGACGCGGCCGAGGCGATTGCGCACGGCGAAATCACCTTCATCGCCGTGGGCACGCCGCCTGACGAGGACGGCAGCGCCGACCTGCAGTACGTGCTGGCGGTTGCGCGCACCGTGGGCCGTCATATCGACGGGCCGTCGGTGATCGTCAATAAGTCCACGGTGCCGGTCGGTACCGCTGACAAGGTGCGCGCGGCCATCCAGGAAGAACTGGATGCACGCGGCGTGGACCATGAGTTCGACGTGGTTTCCAACCCTGAGTTCCTCAAGGAAGGCGACGCGGTGGCTGACTGCATGCGCCCGGACCGGATCGTGATCGGTGCCAAGAAGCCGGCAGCGATTGCACGCATGCGCCGTCTGTATGCACCGTTCAACCGCAACCGCGATCGCATCGTGGAAATGGACGTGCGTTCGGCCGAGCTGACCAAGTACGCGGCCAACGCGATGCTGGCGACCAAGATCAGTTTCATGAACGAGATCGCCAACATTGCCGAACGTGTCGGTGCGGACGTCGAGCATGTGCGTAACGGCATTGGTTCGGATCCGCGCATTGGCTGGCACTTCATCTACCCCGGTGCCGGCTACGGCGGCTCGTGCTTCCCGAAGGATGTGCAGGCGCTTGCCAAGACCGCGCAGCAGTACGGCATGCAGCCGACCCTGCTCAATGCGGTGGAAAGCGTCAACAACGCGCAGAAGGGGCATCTATTTGAGCTTGTGCAGCGTCACTATGCCGATGGCAACGGCAGCATCGCCGGCAAGACCTTTGCAGTGTGGGGTCTGGCGTTCAAGCCCAATACCGATGACATGCGTGCAGCCTCCAGCCGTCGCCTGATGGCGCAGTTGTGGGAAGCCGGTGCCAAGGTGCGCGCGTATGACCCCGAAGCCACGCACGAAGCCAAGCGCATCTTCGGCGAGCGTGACGACCTGACGTTCTGCGACGACGCCTTCGCCGCACTGGAAGGCGCCGACGCGCTGGTCGTGGTCACCGAGTGGAAGCAGTTCCGCAGCCCGGATTTCGGCAAGATCAAGCAGGCTCTGAAGGACGACGTCGTGTTCGACGGCCGCAACCTGTACGACCCGCAGGAGATCGAAGCCGCAGGTCTGGCGTACTACGCCATCGGACGAGGCCGTTCGCTGCATGCATGAGCAACTCTCGCCGCGCGACCAGGAACTGGAAGCGCGGTTGGTGGAACTGGAAACGCGCCTCTCCTTTCAGGAGCAGGCGCTGACCGAACTGAGTGAAGCGCTTGCGGACGCCCGTTTGACGGGCGCCCGCAATGCCGAATTGATCCGCCACCTGCTCGAGGATCTGGGCAAGGTGCGCTCCACGTTGTTTGCGGATGCGGCGGACGAACCGCCACCGCCGCACTATTGATTGCAGATTGCCACCGCCATGAGCGATACCCTACGTGACCAGTTGCTTGGGTTGGGCTTCAAGCCCGCCCCCAAGCCCGAACGCAAACCCGACGCACGGCCTGCCGCGCGTCCGCATGGCAAGGGTGGCAAGCTTGCGCCCGGCAAGCCGGGACAGGGCAGGGGACCGCAGCGGCCGCATGCCGCTGCGGCACCCGACGGCAAGCCCGCGCCCTCCGCCAGGCCGCATCCGAACGCAGACCGTCGTGGGCCCCGGCCTGCGCGTACCCGTGAAGACATCGATCTGGCCAAGGCCTACGCGATCCGCGCGCAACGCGAGAAGGACGAGCGTATCGAAGCCGAGCGCGTGAAGCAGGAAGAAGCACGCCTGCGGCGCGAAGCCAAGGCCAAGCTGGAAGAACTGCTCAAGGACAAGAGCCTCAATCACGCGGAAGCGGACATCGCCCGCCACTTTCCGTATGGCGGCAAGATCAAGCGCATCTACGTCACCGCCGATCAGCTCAAGGCACTCAATGCCGGCGAGTTGGGCGTGCTGCAACTCAACGGCCGCTATCTGCTGGTGACAGCGCAGGTGCTGGCCGAAGCCGAAGCCGTGTTTGCACCATCGGTGGCGTTGAAGGTGGACCCCAATGCACCGGCCGGTGACGACCCGTACGCCGACCCGAAGTATCAGGTGCCGGACGACCTGGTCTGGTGAGTCGGGGCTTGTTTTTCCGGCACATTGAAGGCAACAAATCAGGCACCTGAGCGGTGCCTTTTTGTTGGCCCATCGCTGTCTTTGTTGGCTCGTAGGCCTAACGAATGCCTGGCTTCCAGCGCTTCGGTTCTGTTGCGCCGCGATACACAGGCCAATCACGGCCAGCACCCCACCATCGCAGCGCTCGCGGATGGCGGCTTCGCGGATGATGACGCGACTGATGCGCCGCCGCTTCTTCATTGGAAGGTCTTGCCATGTCCACACTGTCACGTTTTCGCTCTGCCTCTTCCTCTTCCTCTTCCTCTTCCTCTGCGGCTGAAGCAACGTATTGCGCGCAATCACGTCACCGATCATTTGCACGCCGTCTCGGTACATCCGCCGCAGTGCTGCTCGCACTGACTCTGCTCAGCCAGTGCGCTTTCGCGCAGGCCGACGATGCGCCGGCGTTCGATCGCCCGGGGATCCCGTTCGCGGCCGAGACGCTGCGCCCCGGCGCGTTTGCCTGGGAGCAGGGGCTTCCCGATGCCAGCACCGACCGCAGCGGCGGGCAGCGCACCACGCTGTATACGGCCGATACCGTGCTGCGCCTGGGCCTGTTTGAGAACGTCGAGCTGCAGCTGGGCAGTGACAGTTACAACTGGCAGCATGGCGGTGGTAAGCGCGTGCGGGGTGGTGGCGACAGCCACGTTGCGCTCAAGGTGGCGCTGCCGTCGCGCGTGGAGAGCTTTCATTGGGCCGTGCTCGGCAGCTACAGCGTGCCGACCGGCAGTGCGGCCTTCAGCGACGGCTATTCGCGCGAACTGGGCGTCACCGCCTCGTGGGACCTACCGCAGGAGCGCGCATTGGCGTTGTACGTCAACTACGCCCGCGATAGCGATGGCCACCAATGGACCTTCGCACCGAACTACACCTTCTTTTCCAGCGAGCACTTCAGCAGCTATGTGGAGGCCGGTATCGACTCGGGGGGTGACCACGCACGGGTGGCGGGCGCGGGCGGTGCCTGGCAGCTGCCGCACGCGATGCAGTTGGATGTCTCGGTGTTGCGGGGGCTGACCTCCGAGAGCCCGGACTGGCAGGGCGGGCTAGGGCTGTCGATCGCCTTCCAGTGACGGTGAGCTGCGGATACGCTGGGGCCAGCACACAGGCGCTGCGCTTGGAGCCAGGGCACTTGCTCTGGTCGTCGCGGGGCAGAGACAGTCCTTAGCACCATCCAACCAACCAACGCACGCTCCAGCCCGTCCCCACGGAAATGCTGCACTGCCGCATGCATTGAATGCAGGGAAGAGGCCTAATTGGATCGATCCAATCAGCGTCGAGTGCATGCCTCTTCCTTACCACTCCAGGTCTGCTGCGTGACCGGCGCCACGCCGACGCCTCCGTCGCCTGAGGACGACGCAGCGGGCGGCACCCGCCGCGGCGCGGTGACCTTGCGCGATATCGCCAACGCCATCGGCGTCTCGCGCGCGACGGTGTCGTTGGTGCTGCGCGGCAGCCCGCTCGTGCATGCGAGCACGCGCGCGCGGGTCGAGGCCGAGCTGGATCGCCAACATTATGTCTATAACCGTGCCGCCGCCAATCTGCGCCGCCGCACGTCATCCAGCATCGCGCTGGTGATCAATGATCTGTCCAATCCGTTCTTTGCCGAATTCGCTGCTGGCGTGGACGAGGCGCTAGGCGCAGCCGGGTACGTGACCTTGCTCGGTAGCACCGGCGAATCCACGCAGCGTCAGCAGGCGGTGCTGAGCTCGCTGATGGAGCACACGCCCGCCGGCATCATCCTCTCGCCGGCCGAAGGCAGCCAGGCGCAGGCACTGACCCAGGCGTTGGGACGACAGCGCAACGTGCTGCTGTTCAATCGCGAGGTCGCCGATGCCGAGTGGGATCTGCTGGCGCTGGACAACGAGCAGGGCGCGTTCGAGGCCTGCTCGCATCTCATCGCGCAGGGCCATCGGCACATTGTCTTTTTCGGTGGGCATGCCGCATCCAGTTCCTGCCGGCAACGGCGCGCCGGTTACGCGCGCGCAATGGCGGCCGCCGGTCTGGCAGTGCAGTGGGTGGAGTCGGCGCCCAACCGCCAGGACGCCGCGGTGTGTGCAACCCAGATGCTTGCGCATCCCGACCGCACTGCCAGTGCCGCGGTTTGCTACAACGACAGCGTTGCACTCGGATTGATGGCCGCGTTGGCCATGCGCGGTATTGTGCCCGGCCGCGACTTCGCGGTGACCGGCTTTGACGATATCGCCGAAGCCGGCTTGTTCACCCCCGCACTCACCACCTTGGCGGCCGACCCACGCGCGCGTGGCCAGCAGGCCGCACGGCTGATGCTGCAGCGCATTGAACACCCCGACCATGCGCCGCAGCGGCTTACCGCCGCGGTGGCATTGAAGATTCGCGCGAGCAGCGCATGTGCACCGTCCCCCGCAGTGTCCACCCATCCTCCCACCAAGGCCCCAGGCCGCTGACCAGGCAACTCCTATGGTTTCCCTTTCCACGCAATCCACTGTGCCAAGCGGCAACAAGGCGCCCGTCAACAACGGCGTCGCATTGTCGGTGGCCACCACGATCTTTTTCATGTGGGGCTTTCTTACCTGCCTCAACGACATCCTGATCCCGCATCTGAAAGCGGTGTTCGAGCTCAACTTCGCGCAGGCGATGCTGGTGCAGTTCACCTTCTTCGGCGCGTATTTCCTGATGTCGCTGCCGGCCGGCTGGCTGGTGGCGCGGTTGGGCTACAAGCAGGGCATCGTGGCCGGCCTGGCGGTGGCGGCGATCGGCGCGCTGGGCTTCTGGCCGGCGGCGGAATTGCGCGTGTATGGCGCCTTCCTCGGTGCATTGTTCGTGCTGGCCACCGGCATCACCATCCTGCAGGTGGCGGCTAATCCGTACGTGGCGCTGCTCGGTCCCGAGCGCAGCGCATCGAGCCGGCTGACCCTGGCACAGGCGCTTAATTCGCTTGGTACCGCGATCGCGCCGCTGTTCGGTGGCTGGCTGATCCTGTCCAACACCGTGATGACGGGCGACCAGCTCAAGGTGCTGCCGGACGCCGAGCAGTTGGCCTATCGCGTGCAGGAAGCGCAGGCAGTGCAGGGGCCGTATATCGGCCTGGCGGTGGTGTTGTTCCTGCTGGCGATCTTCGTGTTCCTGTTCCGCCTGCCGGCGCTCACCGATGCGAGTGCGCAGAAGGACGAAAGCGCGCATTCGCTGCTGGATGCCTTGCGCCATCCGCATGTGCGTTTCGGCGTGCTGGCGATCTTCTTCTACGTGGGGGCGGAAGTCGCCATCGGCAGCCTGATGGTCAACTACTTCTCGCTGCCGCAGATCGGCGGCTTCACCGAGCGTCAGGCAACCAACTACGTCTCCGCGTACTGGACGCTGGCGATGATCGGGCGCTTCATTGGCTCGGCGCTGCTGGCCAAGTTGTCGCCGCGCGTGTTGTTGTCGGTATTCGCAGGTATCAATGCGCTGCTGCTGGGCCTGACCATGGCCAGTGGTGGCATGCTGGCGGTGTATGCGCTGGTGGCGATCGGGCTGTTCAACTCGATCATGTTCCCGACCATTTTCACCTTGGGCATCGAGCGTCTTGGCCCGCTGACCGGGCGTGCGTCGAGCCTGCTGATCATGGCCATTGTGGGTGGCGCGATCGTGCCGTACCTGCAGGGCCTGCTGGCAGACCGCATCGGCTTGCATGAGTCGTTCGTGTTGCCGCTGCTGTGCTACCTGTACATCGTGTTTTACGGCATCTGGGGCTCGCGTCTGCGCGGCGCACTGGCGGAGGCGCGCGCATGAGTGCTACCAAGAACCAGGTGGTGTGTTTCGGCGAAGCGCTGATCGACATGCTGGCGCTGCCGCCGGCCGGCCCCAACGAGGCTCGCACCTTCGCCCAGTATGCGGGTGGCGCTCCGGCCAACGTCGCTGTTGCGGTGGCGCGGCTGGGCGGCGCGGCGCACTTTGTAGGCATGCTCGGGCGCGACATGTTTGGCGATTTTCTGCTGCAGAGCCTGCAGCAGGCGGGCGTCGTGACCGATGGCATCGTGCGCACCGATGAGGCCAAGACGGCGCTGGCATTCGTCGCGCTGGACGCGGCCGGCGAACGCAGTTTCAGTTTCTATCGCCCACCTGCGGCGGACCTGTTGTTCCGTGCCGAACATTTCGCCGCCGATGGCTTTGCGCAGGCAGCCGTGTTGCACGTGTGCTCCAACAGCATGACCGAGCCGGCCATCGCGCGGTGCACGCTCGACGGCATGCGCCGCGCGCGTGCCGATGGCGCCATCGTCAGCCTGGATCTCAATCTGCGCCCGATGCTGTGGCCGCAGGATGTCGACCCGGCACCGCTGTTGTGGGAAGCGCTCGCGCTTGCCGACGTGGTGAAACTGTCGCGCGAAGAGCTCGACTATCTCGCCGGTACGCTCGACAGCGATGCCAGCGCGGTGACGCAGAAGCTGTGGCAAGGCCACGCCCGTTGGTTGCTTGTCACCGATGGCGGCGGGCCGGTGCATTGGCAGACGCGTGTGGATTCCGGGCAGGTGCCCGCGTTCCATGTGCAGGTGCGCGACAGCACGGCGGCCGGCGATGCCTTCGTGGGCGGCCTGTTGTTCCAGCTGGCAGCGCGCGCGAGCACGCTTGAGCAGCTGTGTGCCGACCCGGCGGCCATTGCCGAGGTGATTCGCTTCGCCGCCGCGGTTGGTGCGCTGGCGGTGACACGCAAGGGCGCGTTTGCCGCGATGCCCAGCGTTGACGAGGTCCATTCTTTGACCCAGGAACAATCATGAGCCCATTGCCCGCGACCCCCGCACCGGATTTCCGTTCGGCCGATGTCCTGCGCCAGCACATCGCCGACACCATGGCCTTCTACCACCCGCGCGCGATCGACCCGGCCGGTGGCTTTTTCCAGTATTTCCGCGACGACGGCTCCATCTACGACGCCGGGCACCGGCATCTGGTGAGCAGCACGCGCTTTGTCTTCAACTATGCGATGGCCTACCGCGAATTCGGCAATGCCGACTATCTGGACGCGGTGCGGCATGGCCTGGCCTATTTGCGTAACGTGCACCGTAATGCCGCCACCGGCGGTTATGCGTGGACGCTGCGCGATGGCGTGGTGGAAGACGACATGAACCACTGCTACGGCGTCGCGTTCGTGTTGCTGGCGTATTCGTGCGGCCTGAAGGCCGGCGTGGACGAAGCACGCGCGTGGATGCACGAGACCTGGCAGCTACTGGAGAAACATTTCTGGGAGCCGGGTTTTGGTTTGTACCGTGACGAAGCCGATGCGCAGTTCAACTTCACCACGTATCGCGGCCAGAACGCCAACATGCACATGTGCGAGGCGATGATCGCCGCCTACGAAGCCAGCGGTGAGCAACGCTATCTCGACCGCGCGCTGCTGCTCGCCGACAACATGACCCGGCGCCAGGCCGCCAAGGCCGATGGCCTGGTGTGGGAGCACTACGATCTGCAGTGGAATATCGATTGGGACTACAACCGCGAAAATCCCAAGCACCTGTTCCGCCCGTGGGGATTCCAGCCCGGGCACCAGACCGAATGGGCCAAGTTGCTGATGTTGCTCGATCGCTATGCGCCGGCCGACTGGTTGCTGCCGACTGCGCAGCACCTGTTCGATGTGGCGGTGGAGCGGTCGTGGGACGCCCAGCGTGGCGGGCTGTATTACGGCTTCGACCCCGACGGCAAGGTCTGCGACGACGACAAGTATTTCTGGGTGCAGGCCGAGTCGCTGGCTGCCGCCGCGTTGCTGGCGCAGCGCAGCGGTGAGGCGCGCTACTGGCAGTGGTACGACAAGCTCTGGGATTACTCCTGGACGCACATGATCGATCACCGTTACGGCGCGTGGTACCGCATCCTGGATGCGGACAATCGCAAGTACAGCGACGAGAAGAGCCCGGCCGGCAAGACCGATTACCACACCATGGGTGCGTGCTATGAAGTCTTGAACGTGTTGCGGCCGGCTGCGTGATGCGACACGGTCAGCGAGGTGTGCCGACCTTTCACTGACTTCAAGATGCCGAGATATCGACTCGTAGCGGCGTTTAGACGCAGTCAGACGTTGAGGTCAGAAGCCTAGTCGGTCGAGGGCGCGATGTCCTCACCGCTCGCGGGACACGCCGTGAACCCATCCCTGGGGGCTCGGTGGCGGCATCCATGCCGCCACACGGTCCCGCAAGCGGCGAGGACACCACGCCAGAGAGTGTTCTGGTTGCTTTGTTGAAAACCATGCACACCGCCCATCGCGACTGGTCCTTGTCCGCCCACTGTCGCGGGATCTTACGCGGCATGGATGCCGCGTAAGCGCTTACAAGGACGTACTTGCAGCGTGTCGCGTGATGGGGGCGGGCAGGGGCCCTGCAGCCAGGCGGCAGATCAGCTGCCCTCACTCCGGGTCGTAATCCAGATTCGATGCCAACCAGCGTTCGGCCAGCGCCAGCGTGATGCCCTTGCGCTTGGCGTAGTCGGCAACCTGTTCCTTGCCCAGGCGCCCCACCACGAAATACTGGCTCTTGGGGTGGCTGAAGTAGTAGCCCGACACGGCCGCGGTGGGCAGCATGGCGAAGCTTTCGGTCAGCGACATCGCCGCGTTGCGCTCGGCATGCAACAGATTGAACAAGGTGCGTTTTTCGCTGTGCTCCGGGCAGGCCGGATAACCGGGCGCCGGGCGGATACCTTGATAGCGCTCTGCAATCAGCGCCTCGTTGTCCAGCGTCTCATCGGCGATATAGCCCCAGAACTCGGTACGCACGCGCTGATGCAGGCGTTCGGCCAAGGCCTCGGCCAGGCGGTCGGCCAACGCCTTGAGCAGGATGGAGTTGTAGTCGTCGTGGGCCGCTTCGAAACGCGCCACATGCGGGTCGATGCCGATCCCGGCGGTGACCGCGAACGCACCAATCCAGTCCTGCTTGCCGCTGCTCTTGGGCGCGACGAAGTCGGCCAGACAGAAGTCCGGGCGGTCGACGGGTTTGTCGACTTGCTGGCGCAAAAAATGCAGGGAATGGGGAATGGAGAATCGGGAATGGTCGAGCGCTTCCGAGGCGCTGTGCGATTCGCCATGGGGGTTTGCCGAGTCCGCCGGCTCAGTGAGGACAACAATATCGTCGCCCACACTGTTCGCCGGCCACAGGCCGAAGACGGCTTTGGCGGTCAGCCATTTCTCTTCGACGATGCGCTTGAGCATGCGCCGGGCATCGCGATACAGCTCGCTGGCCTGGGGGCCGACGATCTCGTCGCTGAGGATGGCCGGGAACTTGCCGGCCAGTTCCCAGGCCTGGAAGAACGGGGTCCAGTCGATCAGCTCGATCAGCTCGTCCAGCGGGTAGTCGTCGAACACGTGCAGGCCGGGCTGGCGCGGCGCGGGGGGCGTGTAGCTGTCCCAGCCACCATCGAACTTTTGCGCGCGTGCCTTTTCCAGCGACACCAGTCGCTTGGCATCGCCACGGTTGCGATGCCGCGCGCGAATCTCTGCGTAATCGGCATCATTCGCGGCGACGAAGGCCTGGCGCAGATCGCGCGAGATCAACGATTGCGCCACACCCACCGCGCGCGAGGCATCCTTCACCCACACGGTGGGCGCGGTGTAATGCGGGTCGATCTTCAGCGCCGTGTGCGCACGCGAGGTGGTGGCGCCGCCGATCAAGAGCGGAATCTCGAAGCCCTGCCGCTGCATCTCGCGCGCTACGTGCGACATCTCTTCCAGCGAGGGCGTGATCAGGCCCGATAGCCCGATAAGGTCTGCGTTTTCTTCGCGCGCACGATCCAGGATGACCTGCGCGCTGACCATCACGCCCAGGTCGACCACATCGAAGTTGTTGCACGCCAGTACCACGCCGACGATGTTCTTGCCGATGTCGTGCACGTCACCCTTGACCGTGGCCATGATGATCTTGCCGTTGGACTTGCCGACATCGCCGGTACGCAGTTTTTCCGCCTCGATGAAGGGCAGCAGATAGGCCACGGCTTTCTTCATGACACGTGCGGATTTGACCACCTGCGGAAGGAACATCTTGCCGGCGCCGAACAGATCACCGACCACGTTCATGCCATCCATTAACGGCCCTTCGATCACGTCCAGCGGGCGCGTGGAGAGTTGCCGGGCTTCTTCGGTGTCGGTTTCCACGAACGCATCGATGCCGTGCACCAGCGCATGCGCCAGGCGTGCACGCACGGGTTTTTCGCGCCAGGCCAGATCCTCGGTCCTGGCGGCGCCCTTGGTGCCCTTGTAGCGCTCAGCGATTTCCAGCAGCCGCTCGGTGCCGTCCTTGCGGCGGTTGAGGATCACATCCTCCACGCGCTCGCGCAGCTCCGGGTCGAGCTCGTCGTAGATCGGCATGCCGCCGGCGTTGACGATGCCCATGTCCATGCCGGCCTTGATTGCATGGAACAGGAACACCGAGTGGATCGCCTGACGCACGCTTTCATTGCCGCGGAACGAGAACGACACATTGGAGACGCCGCCGGAGATATGGCAATGCGGCAGGGTGCGTTTGATCTCGCGCGTCGCCTCGATGAAGTCCACCGCGTAGTTGTCGTGCTCCTCGATGCCGGTGGCCACCGCAAAGATGTTCGGGTCGAAGATGATGTCTTCCGGCGGAAAGCCCACTTTTTCAGTCAGCACCTTGTAGGCGCGTGTGCAGATCTCCACCTTGCGCGCGCAGGTGTCGGCCTGGCCCACTTCATCGAACGCCATTACCACCGCGGCGGCACCGTAGCGCAGCACCTTGCGCGCCTGTTCGATGAACACCGCTTCGCCTTCCTTGAGCGAGATCGAGTTGACGATGCTCTTGCCCTGCAGGCACTTCAGGCCCGCTTCAATCACGGTCCATTTGGACGAATCCACCATCACCGGGATGCGCGCGATATCCGGCTCGGACATGATCAGGTTGAGAAAGCGCGTCATTGCCTTCTCGGAATCGATCAGGCCCTCGTCCATGTTGACGTCGAGAATCTGCGCGCCGTTGGCAACCTGTTGGCGCGCCACCTCCACCGCTTCCTCGTAGCGCTCTTCCTTGATCAGCTTGCGGAACTGCGCGCTGCCGGTGACGTTGGTGCGCTCGCCCACGTTGACGAACAGCAGGTCCGGGGTGATGACCAGCGGTTCCAGGCCGGACAGACGGGTGTAGCGGGGCTGTGCGTTCATGCGGGCATCTGCAAGGTGACGGGTCGGCCAGAGCACGCGTGCGTGTCAGGCCGGCAACGAAGACGGCGCGCGCAGTCCGTAGTCATGCGGCTTGCTCCAGCGCGTTGGGCAGCTGGCGCGGCGGCAGGTCGGCCACGGCCTCGGCAATCGCACGGATATGGTCCGGCGTGGTGCCGCAGCAACCGCCCACCAGGTTGAGCAGGCCAGATTTAGCGAACTCGCGCAGCGTTTCGGCCATTTCTTCCGGCGTCTCGTCGTATTCGCCGAACGCATTGGGCAGCCCGGCGTTGGGATGCGCGCTGACGTAGGCATCGGCGATCTGCGAGAGCGTCTCCACGTGCGGGCGCAACTCCTTGGCGCCCAGCGCGCAGTTCAGGCCCACCGACAACGGCTTGCCGTGTGCGACCGAGGCGTAGAACGCTTCGGCGGTCTGCCCGGACAGCGTGCGCCCGGAGGCATCGGTGATGGTGCCGGAGATCATCACCGGCAGGCGGCCGCCACGCGCTTCGAAGACTTCTTCAATCGCATACAGCGCAGCCTTGGCGTTGAGCGTGTCGAAGATGGTTTCCACCATCAAGGTATCGGCGCCGCCATCGATCAGGCCGTCGATGGCTTCGCGATAGGTTTCGCGCAGCGCATCGAAGCTGGTATTGCGGTAGCCGGGGTCGTTGACGTCCGGGCTGATCGAGGCGGTGCGGCTGGTGGGGCCGAGCACGCCGATCACAAACCGCGGCTTCTGCGGTGTCAGCGCTTCGACGGCATCGCAACAGGCGCGTGCGACCTGGGCACCGGCCTTGTTCAACTCGTACACCAGATGTTCGAGGTGATAGTCGGCCTGACTGACCGAGGTGGCGTTGAAGGTATTGGTTTCCAGCAGATCCGCACCGGCATCCAGGTAGGCGCGATGAATGCCGGCGATGATCTCCGGGCTGGACAGCAGCAGCAGATCGTTGTTGCCCTTCAGGTCATGCCCTTGCGGCGCGTGATCGCAGCCGGCGCCGTGCACGTGCCCCTGTGCGCTGTCGTACCCCTCGGCAAACCGCGTGCCGCGGTAATCGGATTCCTGCAGATCGTGGCGCTGGATCATGGTGCCCATCGCACCGTCGATGATGAGGATGCGCTCGCGTAGCGCCGCGGTGAGCTTGGCCGCGCGCTCCGGGTGCAGCCATGGCAGCGAAAACGGAGTGGGGGATTCGGCATTGGGGATTGGCAGGTGTGTCATGCGTTGGCCCTCCGCGACGCGTTGCTCTCGTCTTCAACCAATCCCGACTCCCGATTCCCAATTCCCGGCTTCATCGCAATCAAGGAGATCACTTCGAAATGCGGTGGGCGTTTCTCGCGCGTCACCGACTCCAGGTTGGACACGTCCAGGCCGGCTTTCTCGACGAACTTGCGCAGCTCCTTGGCTGCAAAGCCCAGGTTGACGTGGCCGTAGGCCTGCACCGCTGCGCGGTGCTCGTGCTTGGCCAGGCTGCACAGCAACAGCCGGCCGCCGGGGCGCAGTACGCGCGCCGACTCGGCCACCGCCTGCGCAGGCTTGGCCGCATAGGTGAGGGCATGCATCAGCACCACCAGGTCGAAGCTGGCATCGGGGAAGGGCAGTGCATGCATGTCGCCTTCGCGCACTTCCACGTTGCGCAGCTTGCGCAGGCGCTCGCTGGCCGCAGCGACCACGCGTGCGCTGGTGTCGATGCAGATGTAACGGGTGGCGTGCGGCGCCACCAGCTCGGCGAGTACGCCGTCGCCGGAGGCGATATCGAGCACGTCGCCGGTTTCCAATAGCGGCAGCGCGGTGCGTGCCAGCGCTTCCCAGGTGCGCCCGGGCGAGTAGTGGCGCTCCATGTCGCCGGCCACCGAATCGGCCCAGTTCTGGTCGGCGGCGCGGTTGGCGAGCACGGCGGCCACGCGCTCGGCATCCTGGCGCAGCAGCGGGTCGTCGCTGCCGGTGCTCAGCGCCAGCCACAGCGCACGCTGGGCCGGGTCCAGCGACACTTCGTCAAACCGGTAGTACGCCGACACGCCGGCGCGGCGGTCGCGCACCAGGCCGGCCTCCTTGAGCTTGGCCAGATGGGTGGACACGCGCGGCTGGGCGAGGCGGGTGATGGCCGACAGCTCGGCCACGGTGAGTTCTTCCTGTTCCAGCAAGGCCAGCAGGCGTACCCGGGTGGCGTCGGCAAACACTTTCAGGCGGGCCGACCAGTCTTCCAGATCCATGAATATCTCTATATCGCGATATGGAGATATTTTCGGCCGGGCGGGGTGTGGGGTCAACTACATACGCATGCGAATGGTTGTGGCTACAATGGCCGCTCAGCCAATACCCGGGAGGGGTCGAACGTGGATTTCAGCTTTACCGAAGAACAACTGATGATCCAGGACGTGGCCCGTCGGATCGCGCAGGAAAAGATCGCCCCCAGCGCCGAGCAGTTCGACCGCAGCGGCGAGTTCCCGCTGGAGAACATCCAGCTGCTGGGCGAGAACGGCCTGATGGGCATCGAGGTGCCGGCCGAGTACGGCGGCGCCGGCATGGACCCGATCAGCTATGCGCTGGCGATGATCGAGATCGCCGCCGCCGATGGCGCGCATTCCACCATCATGTCGGTCAACAATTCGCTGTTCTGCACGGGCATCCTGAAGAACGGCACCGAGGCGCAGAAGCAGCTGTACGTGCGCGCAATCGCCGAAGGCACGCACATCGGCGCATTTGCGCTGACCGAGCCGCAGTCCGGTTCGGATGCCTCGGCCATGCGTTGCCGTGCGATCAAGCAGGGCGATGGCAGCTTCGTCATCAACGGCAAGAAGAGCTGGATCACCTCTGGCCCGGTGGCCAAGTACATCGTGTTGTTCGCGGTGACCGAGCCGGACAAGGGCTCGCGCGGCATCACTGCCTTCATGGTCGATACCGCGCGTGCCGGCTTCCATCGCGGTAAGACCGAGCCCAAGCTCGGCATCCGCGCCTCGGCCACCTGCGAGATCGAGTTCGCCGATTACGTGGCGCAGCCGGAGGAGGTGCTGGGCGCGGAAGGCGAGGGCTTCAAGACCGCGATGAGTGTGCTCGATGCCGGCCGGATCGGCATTGCTTCGCAGGCGGTGGGCATTGCGCGTGCGGCCTATGAGGCCACGCTGGCGTATGTGAAGGAGCGCAAGGCGTTTGGCGCGGCGATCGGCACCTTCCAGATGACCCAGGCCAAGATCGCCGACATGAAGTGCAAGCTCGACGCAGCCTTGCTGCTCACCTTGCGCGCGGCCTGGCTCAAGGGGCAGGGGCAGAAGTTCGGCACCGAAGCGGCGGTGGCCAAGCTCACCGCCTCCGAAGCGGCGATGTGGATCACCCATCAGGCGGTGCAAATCCACGGCGGCATGGGCTATTCCAAGGAAATGCCGCTGGAGCGCTACTTCCGCGATGCCAAGATCACCGAGATCTACGAAGGCACCTCGGAGATTCAACGCCTGGTGATCGCGCGCGGCGAAACCGGGCTGCGCTGAGATGGCGTTCCGTTAGCGTCACCGGGAGAGGCCTATCAACATCAGGCGCGTAATAGTTTTGCTGGAATCGTGGTGTATCAGATCGCGATCAGGCTCCTCGTAAGGAGCGCGCTTGCGCGCGATGAAGCGTTACCGGGAACGCTTCATCGCGCGCAAGCGTGCTCCTACGATGTCTAGGCTGCTCAGCCTGCACGACATCAGGTACCGAGCCACCACCACAGCAGCACCGAACCGCAGCCTCGCCGCATTCACGGCTTGTCGTACGCCGCGCGCGCAGACCACAATCGCCGGATCTCCTGTCTCTGGTGCGCGCATGTTCCGGTCTTTGCACGCGGTGGTTTCCCGCCTTTCGCTGTCTGCCATTGCGCCCGCGCTGGTGTGCTGTGGGCTATTGCTAGTCTGCACCGCGGCCACTGCACAGACGCCGCCACCGTCGATCGTGCCGACCGACCGGCTGCAGGAGCCCTGGTGGGCGCAGCGGCATGCGCAGGTGCTGGAGCAGGCGAAGCAACACGCCGACACGCCGCTGCTGCTGATCGGCGATTCGATCACCCAGAACTACGACAAGGCCCAGGCGCCCGACGAGAATTTCCAGCCCACCTGGCAGACTTTTTACGGCAGCCGTGGTGCGCTCAACTTAGGCTTCAGCGGCGACGGCACCGAGCACGTGCTGTGGCGCCTGGCCAACGGTGAAGTGGATGGCCTGCATCCCAAGGTGGCCGTGGTGTTGATCGGCACCAACAACACCGGGCACCTGCAGCACACCGCAGAGCAGACCCAGCTGGGCATCGATGCGGTGGTCGCGGCGATCGAACAGAAGCTGCCGCGCACGCATATCCTGTTGCTGGGTGTGCTGCCAAGTGCGGTCTCGGCCGAAAAGTCGCGCCGCGACGCGCAGGTCAACCAGGCCCTGGCGGTGCGTTATGGCGACAATCCGCGCGTGACCTGCCTGGATGTGGGATCGATCTTCCTGCGCGACGGCGCGCTGCGCACCGAGCTGTTCTACGACACCCGCTTCCGCCCGCCGGCCGGTGCCCTGCATCCGGACACGCAGGGCCAGCGCATGCTGGCGGAGGCCATCGAGCCGACCCTGGCGAAGCTGCTGGGCGAGTCGCCGGTCAAGCCGGTCGCCGAGCTCGGCCGCGACGTGGCAACCTCGCTGATCCCGGTCGATTGGCTGGAACAGGACTCCTACGACTGGTATGCGCGTCACCACGCCGCACTGGCCACCGCGCGCAGCCTCAAGCCGGAGGTGGTAATGATTGGTGATTCGATCACGCATTTCTGGGCCGGCCCGCCGCAGGCCACGCGCGTCAGCGGGCCTGCGTCCTGGGCCTGGCTGTATGGCAAGCGGCCGGTGTTGAATCTGGGCTTTGGCTGGGACCGCACCCAGAACGTGCTGTGGCGCATTCGCCAGGGCGAACTCGATGGGCTGGATCCGCGTTGGGTGGTGCTGCATATCGGCACCAACAATCTCACCGGCACCGCGCAATCGCGTGCCAGCACGCCCGCCGAGACCGCGCAGGGGGTAGAAGCCGTAGTTGCCGAAGTGCGCCAGCGCCTGCCCAACAGCAAGTTGATCCTGATGGCGATCATGCCCCGCGGCCATCGCCCCGACAGCCCGCAGCGAGCGCCGATCGCCGAAACCAACCGCCTGCTTGCTGCACGCTTTGCCGGTGGCCCGGCGGTGCGGCTGGTGGATATCGGGCCGCAAATGCTGCAACCCGACGGTGCCTTGCCCGAGGCGCTGATGCCCGACGGTACCCACCCCAGCGAGGCCGGCTATCAGATCTGGGCACAGGCCCTGCGCGCGGCAGGCATTACTGCCGCGCCTTGAGCTGCGGTGTTCAGGGGCGGCGTCGCCTGCGCCTGTGATCGTCGCTGCGATGCGGTTGCGATGAGGTGGGTCGAGTTGCTTAGGTCGAGTTGCTGTTGCGTCGCAGCTGGCGCGCGGCGCGTCCGGTTTCGTCGACGCCAATCGCATGACGTCTATCGCCCTGATGCTCGACCCTTGCGATTGAGCAGCACTTCTACGCGCGCGGCGCACACATGAGTTCGTTCGGAAAGGCTGGGAGCAAGCAAGCCGTGGGGCAGGGCAGAAACCACGCAGTTGCCGTGCTTGTCAGAGTCCGTTGAACTGCATGGTCATGCAGTCAACAGGCAGGCTGAGGCTGCCTGTATCGAGGGCGCAAGCGCCAACGCATCGAGCAGGAACAAACAGGCCGGGTTAGGCGCTTTCGCCGCAAGCCGAGCACAGCCGCGCCCTTCCGGCGCAAGGCCTACATCACCGATCTCGCGCAGCGTGCAGTGCCCACGTCGCAGCACCTACCCGAAAAACCCAACCCCAGAAACCAGAAGACCCCCGATCGCTCGGAGGTCTTTTTAAACTGGTGCCCAGAAGAGGACTCGAACCTCCACGAAGTTGCCCCCGCTAGCACCTGAAGCTAGTGCGTCTACCAATTCCGCCACCTGGGCAGGTGAGCCGCGAATTTTGCAGACTCCTGGCGGGCTTGTCAACGGGTGATGTGGAGCAATTGCCAAGGGCCTGGCTGGCATTGCCGCCCACGTCAGGACCGCAAGGGGTACCATTAGGGTAATGACAAAGAAAAATACCCCCGATTCCGACCGGCCCAGCCGCCGTAAATCCGCCAGCCCGGGCGAGTCCAGCACCGCCGAGCAACAGAAACTGCCGGGCTGGATGCCGGACTTCCTTGTCCGCGCTGCGGCAGGTGCGTCCACCAAATCCGCCAACAAGCGCGCTGCGGCAAAGGCTTCGTCCGACCAGCCGGCACCTCCCGTCGAGCCTGCTGCGCCCCGCGCACCGCATCCTCGCAAGAGTGGCCCGCCTGCGCCGCCGCCGGAACGATTCCAGAAAGACGCCGTCCAGGCTGTTGCGGACGCCGGATTCAAGGACCCGCACGCCGACCGCGAAGCGCTGCGCTACGCCGAGCCGATTGCCAGCCGCGAAGCCATCCTGCAATTGCTGGAAGAGTGCGACGGCCCGCAGACCGCTGAAGAAATCGCCGAACAGCTGGGCTTGAGCGATCGCATCGATGCGCTGGGCAAGCGCCTGGCCGCGATGGTGCGCGAAGCGCAGCTGGTGCAGAACCGCCGTGGCGGCTATGCACCGGTGCAGCAGACCAGCCTGATTGCCGGCGTGGTGATCGCCAATCCAGAAGGCTTCGGGTTCCTCAAGCCGGACGAAGGTGGCGACGACCTGTTCCTGCCGCCGTTCGAAATGCGCAAGGTGATGCACGGTGATCGCGCACTGGCCAACGTCACCGGCATCGACCGCCGTGGTCGCCGCGAAGGCGCCATTGCGCGGGTGCTGGAACGGCGCATGTCGCGCATGATCGGGCGCTTCTTCTACGAGCACGGTGTGGCCTACGTCGACCCCGACGACAAGCGCGTGCAGCGCAATGTGCAGATCGCCCCGGACGGCATCGGCGAGGCCCGCGAAGGCCAGCTGGTGGTGTGCGAGCTGATCGCACCGCCGGACGCGCGCCGCCCGGCGATCGGCAAGATCATCGCGGTGCTTGGCGACAAGCTGACGCCGTCGCTGGTGGTGGAAATGGCCATCCATGGCCACGAGCTGCCGCATGAATTCCCGCAGGAAGTGCTCGACGAAGCCGCGGCGGTGCCGTTGGTGGTCGAGCCGCAGATGATCGGCGGGCGCGTGGATCTGCGGCAGATGCCGCTGGTCACCATCGATGGCGAAGACGCCAAGGATTTCGACGACGCGGTGTATTGCGAGCCCAATGCGGACGGTTTCCGTCTGGTGGTGGCGATCGCCGACGTGTCCAACTATGTGCGTCCCGGCACGCCGCTGGACGACGAAGCGCAAAAGCGCGCCACCTCGGTGTATTTCCCCGGGTTCGTGGTGCCGATGCTGCCGGAGACCTTGTCCAACGGCATCTGTTCGCTGATGCCCAAGGTCGACCGCATGTGTTTCGTCTGCGACATGCAGGTCGGACGCGATGGCGAAGTGACCGGCTCGCGTTTCTACGAAGCGGTGATGAATTCGCACGCGCGCCTGACCTACAACCAGGTCTGGAAGGCGGTTGGCGAAGACGATGCCGATACCAAGGCGTTTATCGGCCCGTTGTTGCCGCAGGTGCAGCGTCTGCATCAGCTTTACAACGTGTTGTCGAAGGCGCGCACGCATCGCGGCGCGATCGAATTCGAAACCTCCGAAGTGCGCTTCGTCCTCGATAACACCGGCGAAGTCACCCAGGCCGGCATGCTGGTACGCAACGACGCGCACAAGCTGATCGAGGAATGCATGATCGCCGCCAACGTCGAGGCAGCGCGTTATTTGTTGAGCATGCATGTGCCTGCGCCGTACCGCGTGCATGAGCGGCCGCCGGAGAGCAAGTACGAAGACCTGCTGGAGTTCCTCAAGGAATTCCAGCTGAGCCTGCCGGCATGGAGCAAGGTGCGCCCAGGTGACTACACCAAGTTGCTGAAGAAGGTGCGTGCGCGTCCGGATGCCGCACTGCTGGAATCGGTGCTGCTGCGCAGCCAGAGCCTGGCGGTGTACTCGCCGGAGAACAACGGGCACTTCGGTCTGGCACTGGAGGCGTACGCGCACTTCACCTCGCCGATCCGCCGTTATCCGGATCTGCTGGTGCACCGTGCGATCAAGCACGCGCTGACCGGCGCCAGCCCGGAAAAATACATCTACACCCCGCGTCAGATGGCCGCGTTGTCGCTGCAGTGTTCCGAGCGTGGTCGCCGTGCCGATGAGGCCGAGCGCGAAGTGGACGAACGTTATCGCGCCGCCTGGAT
Source organism: Xanthomonas sp. LMC-A-07 (assembly GCF_030208825.1). Classification (NCBI taxonomy): domain Bacteria; kingdom Pseudomonadati; phylum Pseudomonadota; class Gammaproteobacteria; order Lysobacterales; family Lysobacteraceae; genus Xanthomonas; species Xanthomonas sp. LMC-A-07. The sequence continues at coordinate 408,818 of NZ_JARVTF010000005.1, read as the reverse complement.
GGAAAAGCATGTCGGCGGCCAGTTCGACGGCGTGATCAGCGGCGTGACCAGCTTCGGCTTGTTCGTGGAATTGACCCAGTCCAAGGTCAACGGCCTGGTGCACGTCACCCAGCTGCCCCAGGACTATTACCAGTTCGATCCGATCCGCAAGACGATGACCGGCGAACGTCGCGGTCGCGAATTCCGTCTGGGCGACCCGGTGCGCGTGTTGGTGCTCAAGGCGAGCATGGAAGAACGCAAGATCGACTTCCGTCTGGCCGAAGATGGTGCGCCTGCAGAAGCACCGCTGCCGCCGCGTGAGAAGCCGGCCAAGCGCAAGAAAAAGCCGTATTGATGCTGCGCGGTAGTGCGGGTGGCCGGCATGGCGGCCCGCACTGCTGAGCCGGACAGTGCGGAGTGAGTGCCACCGCGCCGTGATGACGCGGTGGCTTGCCTAATACGCCGATCTGCGAGGCAAACGATGAGCGCATCTTCCGAGTACAGCGGCGGCTGCCAATGCGGCGCCGTGCGCTTTCATGTGCGCGGCGTGCTGGACCACGCATCCATCTGTCACTGCCGCATGTGTCAGAAAGCGTTTGGGGCGTATTACGCGCCGCTGGTGTCGGTGCGTGGCGCCGCGTTCCGCTGGACCCGCGGTGAGCCCAAGCGCTTCGCGTCGTCGACGCTGGTGCAGCGCGGTTTTTGCGCCGAGTGCGGCACGCCGTTGACCTATGAAGCACCCGATGGCGTGGCGATTGCCGCTGGTGCATTCGATACGCCAGAGCGGTTGCCCCCACATATTCAGTACGGGCTGGAGCGCAAGGTGCCGTTCGTCGATACCCTGACGCAGCTGCCGACACGCCCGAGCGAGGATGACGCGGCGGCATTGGCATTCCAGGCCGCGCTCGTATCGCATCAGCATCCGGATCACGACACCGAGCGGTGGCCGGTGTAAGCAGCGAGGAGACCCTGCCTTGCAGTTCCTCGCTGTGGTCAATCAGGCTGATGTCGGTGCACTGCGGTTTGTTGCCGACGTCGGCGCGACAAGCGTTCAAGCGCTTGTCCACAGCGGTTCACGTCGCGCGAAAACAGTCCGGCGCACGGTTGCCGTTGCGGCGCGCGCGCGGCGGCCAGCGACGCATGACTCCCGCAGGTGCCAGCAGCAGTGTTGCAATGCCTCTACCTGCTTTATCAGGCGATCCATGCCCCGGCCGTGACGTAGCAGGCCGCAGGCCCTACCATTCCCCCTCATTTCTTCGTATGCCCGCGCAATGAGCAAGCAGAACCAGTGGATCGTCGGCGTCAATGCTGTCGCCTCGTCCGTCGAGAACGACGCCGACAACGTGCGCGAGGTCCTGATCGAGGCCGGTAGCAAGAACCCGCGCCTGACCGAGATCGAAGAACAGGCGCGCCGCAAGGGCATCGACGTGCGCCGCGTCAACACCCAGGCGCTGGACGGCGTGGGCGGGCAGGTGCGCCATCAGGGCGTGGCTGCGCGCTACGCTGCGGCGCGACTCTGGGCCGAGAACGAACTGGAAGGCCTGGTGGAGGCTGCGCAAGGGCGCGCGCTGGTGCTGATCCTGGACGGCGTGCAGGACCCGCACAACCTGGGGGCCTGCCTGCGCAGCGCCGCTGCTGCCGGCGTCACCGCGGTGGTGATTCCCAAGGACAAGTCCGCCACGGTCAACGCCACCGTGCGCAAGACCTCGGCCGGCGCGGCCGACCGCATCCCGGTGGTGGCGGTGACCAACCTGGCGCGCTGCCTGCGCGATCTGCAGAAGCAGGGCGTATGGTTGTATGGCCTGGCGGGCGAAGCAGAGGCTTCGCTGTACAGCGTGGACCTGCGCGGCAATGTCGGCCTGGTTCTGGGCGGCGAGGGCGATGGCTTGCGTCGGCTCACCCGCGAGCATTGCGATGGCCTGGTCAAGATCCCGATGCCCGGTGACATCGAAAGCCTCAATGTCTCGGTGGCCACCGGCGTGACCTTGTTCGAGGCCGTGCGCCAGCGTCTGGGCGCCTGAGTCATGCGGTGCGCCGGCGCCGCAGTGCGCGGGCCGGGCACTGCCGCAGCGAGTTTATAAGCGCGCAGCGCCCATCGGTGGCTGCCGGCAACTCCGTACTCCTGCGCAATTGCAGCGCATCGCGCGGTGCGCTGGCCTTGTCCATGCACCGGCAAGCCCATTACACCAGGCCCTGGCATCGCGGCAGCGGCACTGGCGCGCGTTTTTGCCTACCATATCCGCAGCGAACGGCGTGTCGTGTGGGTAATGAAGCTTGGGGTGGGCGCTCGCAGCGCGGGCGATAGTGGGGATGGCGCAACGGCGTCGACACGAGGGTGGGGGCAGTGGCAATGCTGGCTCGCGGCCTGCGCGTGCGCGCTGTTGTGGATGTGCTCGCTTGCAGCACACGCGGCCCCGGGCATGAGCGCACGCCTGCGCGACTACGCCATCGACAGCTGGAGTTCGCGCAACGGACTGCCGCATAACTCGCTGCGCGACATCGCCCAGACCGCGGATGGCTACCTGTGGTTCGCCACCTGGGAGGGCCTGGTCCGCTACAACGGCCTGGAATTCACCGTCATCGATCGCAGCACGCGGCCCGGCTTGCCCGACAACGGCGTCGGCGCGCTGTACGTGGATCACGACGACGCCCTGTGGCTGAGTGATGCACGCGGCAATCTGGTGCGCCACGGTGCCGATGGTCACTGGCGGCAGTGGCCGCGCCGTGCCGATTGGCCACAGGCGCTGATCCACGGCATGACCATGGATGCCGATGGCCGGATGTGGCTGCTGTTCGAAGGCCATGGCCTGGGCTGCCTGTGGCCGGATGGGCGCTTCGACTATTTCCCGCCGCAGGCAGGCGTGCCGTTGCAAAGCAGCTTCCCGCGGATGGTGTTCGACGGCCGGGGACGGCTGCTGATCGGCACCTTGGATGGGCTGATCTACCGCGAGCCGGATGGCCGCATGCATCGCGCACCCGCAGCGTTCGGCCTGCCGCCGGGTCTGGCCTGGCCGTATCGGGCACCGGACGGCACCGTGTGGGTGGTGGCCGGCGAGCAGTTGTATCGCCTGCAGGGCGAACGTGCGCAGCTGGTGCACCAGGTGCCGGGGCAGGGCCACTTCACTGCGATGCTGCAGGATCGCCATGGCGACCTGTGGCTGGGCAGCGAGAGCCAGGGCCTGCTGCGCATTGGCAGCCACGGCGTGGAGCATCTGGAGGCTGGCCGTGCGCTGCCCACCGGGCGCATCGTCAGCCTGCGCGAGGATGCCGAAGGCAGCATCTGGGTGGGCGCCAACGGTGGCCTGTTCCGCCTGCGCGAAACCTTGTTCAGCAGCTACAGCCAGCGCGACGGGCTCAGTGGCGACTACGCGCGCGCGCTGCTGGAAGACCGCGACGGCAGCCTGTGGGTGGCCACCACCGCAGGCCTGGACCGCCTGCTGCCCGACGGCCGCATCGTGCCTGTGCCGGTGGCCACGCCGTCCGGGCGGCGGCTGTCGGTGCTCAGCCTGGCGCTGGATCGGCGCGGCGACCTGTGGGTGGGCACCTACGCCGATGGCGTGTTCGTGCTGCGCAACGGGCGTGTGCTGCGCCACTTCGGTGAGGCCGACGGCATTCCCAACGGGCACATTCGCGCAATCGTGATCGACGATGCCGACACCGTCTGGCTGGCGACCCAGCGTGGGGTGGTGCATCTGGTCGATGGGCGGCGTGCGCCGCTGGCCATCAACGGCCTGCCCGATGGTGTGGTGACTGCGCTGGCCAGCATCGATGGTGCGCTGTGGGTCGGTTCGGTCGATGGCGCGGCCGTGGTCCGTGACGGTGTGCTGCAGCAATTGCCACTGGAGCGGCTGGGCGGTGCGCGCAGCGTGTTTGGTTTCCAGCGCATTGGCGAAGATGTCTGGATCTCCACCGATCGTGGGCTGTACCGGGCACGTCATAGCGCGCTGGCGCGCGTGGGGCTCGAGCAGGGCATGCCGGTGGATACGGTGTTCCAGCTGGTCGCCGACCGCCTGGGCAATGCCTGGATCAGCAGCAACCGCGGCGTGCTGCGAACTGAACTCAATACACTCAATGCAGTGGCCGAGGGGCGCGGCCGGCTCGGCATCGAACGCTACAGTGAGATCGATGGCATGGGCAACGCGCAGGCCAATGGCAGCTCTGGCCCGAGCATGATCGAACGTGCCGATGGCAGCGTGTGGGTGGTGACGGCCGGTGGCGTGAGCACCGTGGACCCGGCACGCCTGCAGCGCTTCCGCGAACGGCCCGCGCCGCCGCCGTTGATCGAAAACGTGCAGCAAGGCGGCCGGCCGGTGCCATGGCGGCAGCAGACCAAGCTGCCGGGCGGGCAGCGGCTGACGGTGTCCTATGTCGGCATGAGTTTCCTGCTGCCCGAACGCATCGAGTACCGCACGCGCCTGGATGGTCTGGACAACACCTGGATCGAGCGTGGCCGGCAGCGCAGCGTGGAATTCATCGGCCTGCCGCCGGGGCGTTACAGCTTGCGCGTGGCCGCGCGCCACCCGGGTGGTGCCTGGAGTCCGCACGAGGCGGTCTGGGCGTTCGAGGTGCTGCCGCTGTGGTGGCAACGCCAGGACGTGCGGCTGGCCGGCGTGCTGGGCGCGCTGCTGCTGCTGGCGTTGCTGTATCGCTTTCTGTTGCGGCGCTACAAGACCCACAACGCGCGGCTGGCCGAACTGGTGCGCAAGCGCACCGAAGACCTGCAACGGCAGGCGCAACGGCTGTTGCAGGCCAACCAGGAAAAGAGCGAGTTGCTGACGCGTTTGCGCATCAAGTCCGATGCGTTCGAACGCCAGGCCCACGAAGATGCGTTGACTGGTTTGCCGAACCGGCGGCATTTCGACGAGGCGCTGGCACGTGATCTAAGTCGTGCCCGCCGTAGCGGGCGGCCGCTGGTGCTGGCGATTCTGGACATCGACCATTTCAAACGCATCAACGACCAGTATTCGCATGCCAGCGGCGATGCGGTGCTGCATGACGTGGGCGTACTGCTCACGGCGGCGGCGCGTGCCTCGGACCTGCCCGCGCGCCTGGGCGGTGAGGAATTCGCACTACTGCTAAGCGACACCACGCTTGAGCAGGCGCACGCCCTATGCCTGCGCATCCGCGCGCAGTTTCATGCACGGCACGACTGGGGCGGCGTGGAAGGCCTGCAGGTGACCTTCAGTGCGGGGCTGGCCGAACTGGGCGAGGAAGAGTCGGGTTCATCGCTGATGCAACGCGCCGACCATGCGCTGTACGAAGCCAAGAGCGCCGGGCGCGACCGGATCTGTATTGGTTAGGACGTGAGTGGGGATTGGGGATTTGGGATTCGCAAGAGCGCGCTGTCTGGCGCTGTGCTGGTTACCACAAACGGCGCAATGATTGATCGCGTGCATGCAGCACTGCTGCCACCGACGTTGTCTCAGAAGCCGGGAACGCCGCTTTTGCGAATCCCTAATCCCGACTGCCAAATCCCCACCCACTCACCCCGCGCTAGCCGGGCCCGGCCACGCGTTGGCAATCTTGCAGAACAGGCGCGCGGTCTGTTCGGTGTCGTACACCGCGCTGTGCGCATCGGCGCTGTTCCAGTCCAGGCCGGCGGCCTGGGCGGCGCGCGCCAGCACGGTCTGGCCGTATGCCACGCCGGCCAGGGTCACCGTGTCGAACACGCTGAACGGATGGAAGGGGTTGCGCTTGTGGCCAACGCGTGCAACCGCGGCGTTGAGGAAATTCAGATCGAAATGCGCGTTATGGCCCACCAGGATCGCGCGCTGGCAGCCGTACTTCTTGACCGCTGCGCGCACCGGCGCGAACACATGGTCGAGCGCGTCCTTTTCCTGCTTGGCGAAACGGAACGGATGGTCGAGCACGATGCCGGTGATCTCCAGCGACTTCGGGTCGATCTCCAGCCCCGGCGCCGGCACCAGATGCGCACTGGCGGTTTCGCCCGGGAAGAAATGCCCCTGCGCGTCCATCTCGATCGGCACGCAGGCGATTTCCAGCAAAGCGTGCTTGTTCCAGTCGAACCCGCCGGTTTCCACGTCCACCACCACCGGCAGATAGCCGCGAAAACGCCGCGACATGGGCAGCAGGGAGGGGGAGGGGTGCAGGTCGACCGGTTCGTTCATCGGCATAGCCTAGCAGGTCGCATGGCCGGCCCGATCGGTCGCATGGCCGCCGTGTATGCGCATGAGAAAGACGGCCAGACACGAAAGTGCCCGACCCGTGCGTGCACGGATCGGGCCTGGTGACGTCAGCTGCGGAGCGCAGGTATCAGCGGCCGGCGACCACGCTGGCAATCAGGCCGGTCGCAACCGCGATCAACACGTAGGTGTTGTCCACACGGCGCCACTCGTGGCCACGCGGCGGCGTGTTCAGATGATGCTTGCGGTAGTCGGCCACGCGGTGGCCGCGATGGTCCGGTGCCAGCCGTTCGCCGCGGCGGTAGGGCGGGCCGTGGCGATCGTTGCGGTGGTCGTTGGCGCGCGCATTGCGGTGGTCGTCGCGGTGATCATCGCGGCGGTCGTCGTGACGGTCAGGGCCACGGTCGTCATGGCGTTGTGCAAACCGGTTGCGATCGTCGTCGTGGCCGCGCTTGTCGTGCTGCTGAGGTGCGGCAAACGCGCCGCCGGATGCCAGCAGCGACAGGGCCATGAAGGAACCAATGATGCGTTTCATCTGCGCGACTCCTGAGGTCACAGGGACTGCCTGTGTGATTTGACCCTAGGCGTCTTAAGATGAATACGTAATGAAATAAGGCTTTGCGGACGATCTCCCGGTCATCCCCAGCGCCGCTGGGGCCGGGCGCTGGCCTCAGATGACACCGGTAGTGCTGGTCTCGTCGCGCTTCAGTCGCGGCGGCAGCGGCTGCTCGCCATGCACCAGGAACCAGACGTTCTCGGCGATGTTGGTGGCGTGGTCGCCGATCCGCTCCAGGTTCTTGGCCATGAACAGCAGATGCGTGCACGGGGTAATGTTGCGCGGGTCTTCCATCATGTAGGTGAGCAGCTCGCGGAACAGCGCGGTGTACTGCGCATCCAGGCGTGCATCTTCGTCGCGCACACGGATCGCCGCATCGGCATCCTTGTTGCGGTAGGCCTGCACGGCTTCGCGCACGGCCTGCGCGGCCATCTGGCCGAGCGCGCGCAAGCCCACCGTCTGCGGCAGCGGCGGCGCGGAATTGAGTGCGATCGAGCGCTTGGCCACGTTGGCGGCGTAGTCGCCGATGCGCTCGATATCCGCAGGAATCCGCAGGCCGGCCAGGATCTCGCGCAGGTCGCGCGCCATCGGCCCGCGCAATGCCAGCCGCATCACGTCGTGGCTGATTGCATGTTCCAGCGCGTCGATGGCTTCGTCGTTGACCACGATACGGTGCGCGGCATTGTCATCACGGCGTTCCACCACATCCAGCGCCGCTTCCAGCTGCGCCACTGCGGTATCACCCATGCGCACGATTTCGGCGACAAGACGGTGCTGCTCCTCGTCGTAGCTTTTGACGATGTGGTCGTTGAGGTGCTGGTTCATCGTGTTCTCGATTCGTGGCAGTGGTGGATGTCCGTCCCTGCCCAGGCACGCGCATGCAGGTGGCGTCGCACGCGGCGGGGTGGCGGAGCTGCTTCAATGCGGTGATACGGCAGGCCTACATCAGCCGAAGCGGCCGGTGATGTAGTCCTCGGTCTGCTGCTTGGACGGCTGCGAGAAAATGGTTTCGGTGCGATCGTGTTCGATCAGGTCGCCCAGATACATGAAGGCGGTGTAATCGGAGACGCGCGCAGCCTGCTGCATGTTGTGGGTCACGATCACGATGGTGTAATCGCGCTTGAGTTCTTCCACCAGTTGCTCGATACGGCTGGTAGAAATCGGATCCAGCGCGGAGGTCGGTTCGTCCAGCAGCAGCACGTCCGGCCGCAGCGCCACCGCACGCGCGATACACAGGCGCTGCTGCTGGCCACCGGACAGACCCAGTGCGCTTTGGCCAAGCTTGTCCTTGACCTCGTCCCACAGCGCGCCCTGGCGCAGCGCGTGCTCGACGCGGTTCTGCATGTCGGCCTTGGACAGTTTCTCGTGGTGACGGATGCCGTAGGCCACGTTCTCGAAGATGGTCATCGGAAACGGCACCGGCTTCTGGAACACCATGCCGACCTTGCTGCGCAGGCGGTTCATCGGATATTTCGGCGACAGGATATTTTCGCCATCCAGCAGCACTTCGCCACGCGCTTCCAGCTTCGGGTACAGCGCATAGATGCGGTTGAAGATGCGCAGCAGCGTGGACTTGCCGCAACCGGATGGCCCGATCAGCGCGGTGACGCGCTTTTCCGGGATTTCGATATTGATGCCCTTGAGCGCGTGGTACTTGTCGTAATAGAAGTCCAGATTGCGTGCGGCCACCTTCACCGGCGCCTGCGCCGTCGGCGCCCCCTTGGCGGCCGGAACAGCGATGCGATGCATCGGCTTGGCGTTTTGGAGATCGTTCATGTCGGGCGTCCGGAAAGAAAGGTCAGTCATTGGAAATCTTGTTACGCAACAGCAGCGCACGTGCGCCCAGGCTCACCAACAAGACGAACACGGTCAGTACCAGTGCACCTGACCAGGCCAGGGTCTGCCACGACTCATACGGGCTGCCGGCAAACTGGTTCATGATCACCGGCACGCTGGCCATCGGCTGGAAGATGTTGCTGTTCCAGTACTGGTTGCCGAAGGCGGTGAACAGCAGTGGTGCGGTTTCGCCGCTGATGCGCGCCAGCGCCAGCAGCACGCCGGTGACGATGCCGGCAGACGCGCTGCGATACAGCACCTGCACGGTCACCTTCCAATGCGGAATGCCCAGCGACAGCGCTGCTTCGCGCATTTGCGAAGGCACCAGGCGCAGCATTTCGTCGGTGGTGCGCACCACCACCGGCAGCACGATGAAGGCCAGCGACAGCGCACCGGCAAACGCGGAGAAGCGCCCGCCGGTCTGCATCACGTACAGCGTGTACACGAACAGGCCCAGCACAATGGACGGTGCCGACAACAGGATGTCGTTGACGAAGCGCACCACCACGCCGGTCTTGCGCGCATTTCCGTATTCGGCCAGCCAGGTACCGGCCGCCACGCCCAGCGGCGTGCCGATCGCGATTGCCAGGCCACACATCACCGCGCTGCCGAAGAAGGCATTGAGCAAGCCGCCTTCCTGCATCGGCGGCGGGGTCATCTTGGTAAACAGGTTGACGTCGATGCCGGGCACGCCCTTGGACAGCAACGTCCACAGGATCCAGCCGAGGAAGAACAGCCCGAACAACGCCGTGACGCAGGACAGCAGCAGCGCCACCACGTTGGTGATGCGGCGCCGCGTGTAGAGGTGTTGCGAGACCGACGACATCAGTTGCCCTCCCGACGCGAGAGCTGCATCAGCATGAAGCGCGCAATGGCCAGCACGATGAAGGTCACGATGAACAACACGAAGCCCAGCAACAGCAGCGCGGAGCGATAGGTTTCGGTTGCCTCACCGAAATCGTTGGCGATCAATGCCGCAATGGTGGTGCCGGGTTCCAGCAGCGACGGCGACAGGCGCACCGTGTTGCCGACCACGAAGGCCACCGCCATGGTTTCACCCAGTGCGCGGCCCAAGCCCAGGAACACGCCGCCAATCACTGCAGACCGCGTGTAGGGCAGCACGATGTCCCAGCTGACTTCCCACTTGGTCGATCCCAGCGCGTACGCCGATTCCTTCAGGCGCGTCGGCACGGTCAGGAACACTTCGCGCATCACCGAGGAAATGAACGGGATCACCATGATCGCCAGCACAAAGCCTGCGGTCAGCAGGCCGATGCCCAGCGGCGGGCCCTGAAACAACTTGCCGATCAGCGGCAGCGTGCCCAGGTTGTCGTTGAGCCATGGCGTCACGTGCTCGGTCATCACCGGCACCAGCACGAACAGGCCCCACATGCCGTAGATGATCGAAGGAATGCCGGCGAGCAACTCGATTGCCGTGCCGACCGGGCCGCGCAACCAGCGCGGCGCCACTTCGGTGAGGAAGAAGGCGATGCCGAAACTCACCGGCACTGCAATCACCATCGCGATCAACGCAGTGACCAAGGTGCCGTAGATCGGTGCCAGCGCACCGTATTTGTTCTCGACCGGATTCCAGTCGGCGGAATAGAAGAAGCTCAGGCCCTGCATCTGCAGCGCGTGGCGTCCGCCCCACAACATCGACAGCGCAGCGCTGCCCAGGGCCAACAGGACGAAGACGACGGTTGCCGCCAATGCCAGTTTGAACAGGCGATCGGCACGCGCATCGCGCAGATCGCGGCCGCGCGGTGCGGTCATCGCTTCGGGAATGGCGGTGGCATTCATTCGATTGGGCTCGTCACCCGCGCAATCGCGGGAGCGTGAGATAGCAGGATCGACGCGGCGCCCTCAGGCACCGCGTCGCAGCGCAACCCGCCACAGCGGCGGGAGGCGAACATCACTTGAACTCGCTGCCCCAGTAGGCTTCGATCTGCTTCACCAGCTCCGGCGGCAACGGCACATAGTGCAGTTCGCTGGCCTGGGCCTGGCCGTTTTCCAGCGCCCACTTGAAGAAATCCAGCGTGGCCTTGCTGCGGGCCGCGTCCTTGGGCTGCTTGTGCATCAGCATGAAGTTGGTCGCGGTGATCGGCCAGGCCTTCTCGCCCGGTGCATTGGTGATCACCAGGTTGAAGTCCTTGGCATTGGTCCAGTCGGCGCTGGCCGCAGCGGCGCCGAAGCTTTCAGCGTTCGGCTCCACCCACTGGCCGGCAGCGTTCTGCATCGACGCGTACGGCATCTTGTTCTGCAGCGCGTAGGCCAGTTCGACATAGCCGATCGAGCCCTTGATCTGCTGCACATACGAGGCCACGCCTTCGTTGCCCTTGCCGCCCACGCCGCCCGGCCATTGCACCGAGGTGCCTTCGCCGACCTTGGTCTTCCACTCCGGGCTGACCTTGGACAGGTAGTTGGAGAAGTTGAACGTGGTGCCCGAACCGTCGGAGCGATGCACCAGGTTGATCTTGGTCGCCGGCAGGGTCACGCCCGGGTTGGCCGCAGCAATCGCCGCGTCGTTCCACATGGTGACCTTGCCCAGGAAGATGTCGCCGAGCAGGGCGCCGGTCAGGCGCAGCTTGCCGGGCGCCATGCCTTCGATGTTCACCACCGGCACCACGCCGCCAATGGCCGAGGGGAACTGGCCCAGGCCGGCCTGCTGCAGCTCGGCGCTATCGAGCGGCTTGTCGGAGGAGCCGAAATCCACGGTGCCGGCCTTGATCTGCGCAATGCCGCCGCCCGAACCGATCGACTGGTAATTGACCTTGTTGCCGGTGGCGGCGTTGTAGTCGGCCGACCACTTGGACACCAGCGGGTAGATGAAGGACGCACCGGCGCCGGCGATCTCCGCGGTCTTGCTCTCGCCGGCCGCCGCGCCTGCGTTGGCACCGCCTTGTGCGGGATCGCCGGACTGCGCGTCCTTGCCGGGCGAGCAGGCCGCCAGGGCGAGGGCGATGGTGAGGGACAGGGCGGTCAGGCTGGCCGACTGCAGTTTCATGGTGGCTCCGAGGCAGGATTGGCCGGGTGTCCGGCAGACGCAGCTATGAAATGATGTTTTTGTTACACGTGCATGACAGCGCCATCCGGGCACTGGCATCACAAAAAAAGACGCGGACCCGAAAGTCCGCGTCCCGGTCCGGACGCCGGGGAGAGAGACGGCGTCGGTCCTGTGCACTTAGCGGGGCAGGGTCTTGGCCCAGTAGGCCTCGATCTGGCTGACCAGCGTGTCCGGCAGCGGCACGTAGTCCAGCGCCTTGGCCTGCGCATCGCCCTTGCTGTAGACCCAGCGGAAGAACTCCAGGGTGTTCTTCAGGCCGGCCGGATTCTTCGGCTTCTTCTGCACCAGGATGAAATTGGTGGCGGTGATCGGCCAGGCGTTGTCGCCGGCGGCATTGGTCATCACCAGGTAGAAGTCCTTGCTGCTGCCCCAGTCGGCACTGTTGGCGGCCGCGGCGAAGGTCTCATCGGACGGCTGTACGAACTTGCCGGCCGCATTCTTCATCGCGGTGTAGGCCATCTTGTTCTGCAGCGCGTACGACAGCTCGACATAGCCGATGCCGCCCTTGATCTGCTTCACGTAGGCGGCCACGCCTTCGTTGCCCTTGCCGCCGATGCCGGTCGGCCACTGCACCGCGGTGCCTTCGCCGACCTTGCTCTTCCAGTCCGGATTGACCTTGGATAGGTAGTTGGTGAAGTTGAAGCTGGTGCCCGAACCGTCGGAGCGATGCACCACGGTGATCTTGCTGTCGGGCAGCTTCACGCCCGGGTTCAGCGCAACGATGGCCGCATCGTTCCAGGTGGTGACCTTGCCCAGGAAGATATCGCCCAGGGTCTTGCCGTCCAGCTTGACCGCACCGGCAGCGATGCCCGGCACGTTGATCACCGGCACCACGCCGCCGATCACCGACGGAAACTGCGCCAGCCCGGCGGCAGCCAACTCTTCGGGCTTGAGCGGGGCATCGGAAGAACCGAAATCCACGCTGGCGGCCTTGATCTGCGCAATGCCGCCACCGGAGCCGATCGACTGATAGTTGACCTGCTTCTTGGTGGCGGTGTTGTAGTCGGACGACCACTTCGACATGACCGGGTAAATGAACGATGCGCCGGCGCCGGTGACATCGGCAGCCTGGGCGCCCATGGCCAGTGCGGCAGCGAGCACGCCGACAGCCAGACGGGATTTGATGGAAGAGATCACGGAACAGCTCCTTGTAGCGATAGGGATGACGTCCCGCAGGGCGCCATTGCAGGGCAATGGCGTGACTGCGCAATGTCGGGGAGATGACACGAAGATGACGGGGCGGAAGTGGCACCTGTCACAGCGACGCACAGGGCCACGTGCCGTCAGTGCCGGCGGCAGGCGTCAGCAGACGCCTGCCGCAGCGATGGCTTACCAATAGAACTGCGCGCGTGCCTCGATGATCGACGGGTTGTCGTCGACCAGCCCGCGGGTGGCGCTGTTGTAGCGGGTGCTTTCGACCTTGGCGTAGTCGAGTGCGAACTTGAAGTTGGAGCGCCAGTACCAGTTGGCGCCGATGGTCCACACATCCATCTTGCCGCCCAGCACGCCATCGACGAACGGCGTGTTGCCGTTGGCGATCAGGTGGCCGTCGTTGAGGTCCAGGGTGTCGTAGCGCACTGCCAGCTGCCACATGCCGGATGCCGGTTCGTTGGGCAGCGGGGTGGTCGGCACGCCGGCCTTGTAGCCCCAGGTTTCGCCGGTAATGTTCCAGACCCCGCTGACGTACCAGCCGTCACTCTTATAGTTGTTTGCGTTGGCGCCGATGCGGTTGGCGTTTTCCTGGAAGTACTCGCTCTGCAGCTTGAATGGCCCGGTGATCCACATCGCTTCAGCGCCGGCCACGCCCACGTTGTCGACATTGGTGATGGCACCGCTGTCGATCAGGCGCACGGTGGTGAGGTCGGCGTCGGGGCGCGCGCGCAGGCGCAGGGTGTCGTCGTCGGTGTCGTAGGCCAGATAGCTGAGGCCGAAGTGCAGCACATTGCCGGTCTCATTGATCGGCGCCCAGGTGCCGCGTGCGCCGTAGCCGCTGCCGTGGGCCTGGTTGCGGGTCAGTTCGCGGCCGAACGCGCTGGCGGTCAGGCTCCAGTTGTTGTCGCCCATGCCGTACGCCACACCGAGCCGGCGCGAGATGCCGTAGGTATTGGTGACCGCGGCCTTGGACACAAAGTCATTGTTCTTGGTGCTGGACAGCTCTTCCAGGCTGTTGGGCTGCTTGAACTGGCCGAACTGCAGGTAGTTGTTGGCGTTGCCGCCGAACTTGTACTTGATGTTGTTGTCCAGGAAGCGCCCGGTGCTGCGGATAGTGGTGCCGCGCACAGTGACTTCCTTCAGCACGCTGGGGTCGTAGCCGGCGACCCATTCGAAGTTGCCCGGCCCCTTGCCCTTGAGCACCAACTCGGCGCGACGAATGCTGAATTCGGAATTGTCGCCGTTGGCGCCGATCGGGCCGTTGAGATCCTGCACGTCGTTGTGGAACCAGTTGCCATCGGCCTGGACCAGGCCTTCCAGCGACATTTCCGAGCCGCCGATCACATCGATGGCGATTTCGGCGTGGGCTGCCGGCGCGGCGAGCGCCATCAGCAATGCGGAGCCGAGCAGGGTAGGAGAAAGTTTCATGGTGCCTTGCGACCTGACGAGAAAGTGGGCGCAGGCTAGGTCGTGAAAGTTGCGTTAATGTGACAATTCCGCAACCATTCGTCGGAACACTTTTTGTCAATCAAGACAAAGATTTACGCGTGTTTTGTTTTTGTCAGTGTGTGTCATGAGTCTGAACGAAGTCGCGCTTATGACAGTTTTGATAGGCGCCGAAACCCGGCAATTTGCGTGGCTTAGTTAATGGCGAGCTGAACCGCAGCCCGCAAGTGGCGCTTTCCATCGCACTTTGTGCATCGCACCACTTGCGCTGTCGGGTTCTAAATTGTTAGTTTCGAGGCCATGTTTCCGCGATTCCTCCAATTGCTGTTGGTTTGCCTGCTCGCGCTCACCGCGTGGTCGGCAGCCAATGCGCACACCCGCATCCAGAATGCGTTAGTGGGCGACGGCTTGGCGGTGATGGTGGATGCTGGCGAAGAACGCGATGCCACCGAAGATCCGCAGGACGATGGGGACTCCCAGACCCAAGTCGATACACAGCCTGCAGACGATATCCCCTTGCTCTCCCAAGCATGGCCGGTGCTGGCGCGGTATTCACCCTCTTGGTACGCGCATCACGCGCCGGCAAATCACAAACGCGACCTGATCCCGCAACTGCGTCCTCCAAACGCCCTGCGCGCCTGATCCCAGCTGTCGCTGTACCCGGTGTGTCCGCCGGATTCTCTTGATTTGTTCAATTTCGCAATTCGCGGTTTGCGCCGCGGATCGCTATCCGTTGCCTAGAGGTTATCTCCCATGGAAAGTTTGCTTGAAGGTTTTCGTCATTTCCGTAAGGAAGTGTATCCGCGCCAGAGTGCGCGCTTTCATGAACTCGCTGCCGGCCAGAAGCCGCACACGCTGTTCATCACCTGCGCCGACTCGCGCGTCATGCCGGAGCTGATCTTCTCCGCGCAGCCCGGCGAATTGTTCGTCTACCGCAACATCGGCAATGTGGTGCCGCCTTACTCGCAGCACGTCAGTGGCGTGGTTGCGGCGATCGAATACGCCATCGCTGTGTTGGGTGTGCGCCACATCGTGGTCTGCGGCCATACCGACTGCGGCGCCATGAAGGCCGTGCTCAAGCCCGAGTCGCTGGAAGATGTGCCGTCCGTGGCTGCCTGGTTGAAGCACACCGACGCAGCGCGTCACGTCACCGCCCACCATGGCCATGATCCGGCCAGCCAGGAGGCGCTGAGCTGCATGACCGAAGAGAACGTGGTCTCGCAGCTGGACCATCTGCGGACGCAACCGGTCGTGGCAGCACGCCTGGCGGCAGGCACGTTGCGGATCCATGGCTGGATCTACGATATCGCCCACGGAGAGATCCGCGCCTTCGATGCCGAAAAGGGGGGCTTCCGCCCGCTCCTGGGCGAGAAGACTCCCGAAGCCACTCCTCGCCCGCGCTTGCAGCAAGCGGTGCGGGCTGAACTCGTCTGACGGAGCACACTCATGAACACAGCAGGTATCGGCGGATATTTCCGTCAGGGGCTGTTCGGGCGTGATTTGCTCGCGTCAGTGGTGGTCTTCCTTGTTGCGTTGCCCTTGTGTATGGGCATCGCGATCGCATCCGGCATGCCGCCGGCAACGGGTCTGATCACCGGCATCATCGGCGGACTGGTTGTTGGTTTTCTGGCGGGCTCACCGTTGCAGGTGAGCGGCCCGGCCGCCGGCCTGGCTGTGTTGGTGTTCGAACTGGTGCGCGAGCATGGCGCTGCCGCGCTCGGTCCGGTGATTCTGGTGGCTGGCGCGATCCAGCTGGTCGCCGGTCTGTGCCGGGCAGGAGTGTGGTTCCGGATGACGTCGCCGGCCGTGGTGGCCGGGATGTTGTCGGGCATCGGCATCCTGATCGTGGCCTCGCAGGCGCACGTGCTGATGGATGCAGCGCCCAAGGCGCGTGGTCTGGAGAACTTCGCTGCACTGCCTGCCGTGTTGTGGCAGGCGATCAGCGAAGGCACCGGCCGCACCGCCTTGTTCGTGGGCCTGGCGACCATCGGCATCATCCTGGCGTGGGACAAGCTGCGTCCGCAGCGCTTGCGCTTCCTGCCGGGTGCATTGATCGCGGTGGTGGTGGTGACGGCGACCGTGCAGCTGCAGGGACTGAACGTCAACAAGGTCGATGTGCCGACCAACCTGTTCTCGGCGATCAGTATTCCCAGCCTTTCCGACATCTTCGGGGTGTTCAATCACACCTTGCTGGTGTCGGCGGTGACCTTCGCCTTCATCGCCAGTGCCGAGACCTTGTTGTCGGCAGCGGCGGTGGATCGGATGCACCAGGGCGCACGGACGCAGTACGACCGTGAGCTGGCGGCGCAGGGCGTGGGCAACATGCTGTGCGGTTTCCTGGGTGCATTGCCGATGACCGGCGTGATCGTGCGCAGTGCGGCCAATGTGCAGGCCGGTGCTGCCACGCGTGCGTCGACCATCCTGCACGGCAGCTGGTTGCTGGTGTTCGCGATGCTGCTGCCGTGGCTGTTGCGGATGACGCCGGTGGCCTGTCTGGCCGGCATCCTGGTCTACACCGGCGTGAAGATGATCAAGATCGGTCAGGTCAAGGAACTGGCGACCTATGGCCGCGGCACTGCCGCGATCTATCTGGCCACCACGTTTGCGATCGTGGCCACCGACCTGCTGACCGGTGTGCTGATCGGTTTCGGTCTGTCGCTGTTCCGTCTGGCCCTGCATTCCTCGCGCCTGAAGGTCGAGGTGCGCGAGCACGCCGACAAGAAGGACGAAATGCATCTGACCCTGCAGGGTTCTGCAACGTTCCTGAAGGTGCCGGCGATGGCGCGCACGCTGGAAAGCGTTCCGCCGAACACGGTGCTGCATCTGGACGTGGCCAAGCTGCATCACGTCGACCATGCGTGCATCGAGTTGCTGCGCGACTGGAGCCGCAACGCAGCGTCGCGCGGCTGTGAGCTGGCCGTGGACTGGAATGAGCTGGATCGTCGCGTGGAGGGCCAGCGCAAGGTGGATCCTGTGCCGACGCAGGAACCGCGCAAAGCGGCCTGACCCTGATAGCCACCCGGCGTTCGCGCCGGGTGTGTCCTGTCGTGACCGGATGATGCATGGCGCCGATAAGACGCATCATCCGGTCGCGATTTTTTTTGGGCCGGATTGGGGATTTGCAGATAGGGGATTTGCACTGGCGGCTTTCGACTGG
Source organism: Xanthomonas sp. LMC-A-07 (assembly GCF_030208825.1). Taxonomy (NCBI): domain Bacteria; kingdom Pseudomonadati; phylum Pseudomonadota; class Gammaproteobacteria; order Lysobacterales; family Lysobacteraceae; genus Xanthomonas; species Xanthomonas sp. LMC-A-07. The sequence goes on along the minus strand of NZ_JARVTF010000005.1, from coordinate 391,485 downwards.
CGGTTACTGCGCGCAGCCCGATCCTTGCTTCCCCGGTCTTTCGTTCGCGATCAGGCAGCCACCGTCTTGTCGCGGTAGCGGCATAGATCGTGGATCACGCAATTCGGGCAATCCGGTTTGCGTGCCTTGCAGACGTAGCGCCCGTGCAGGATCAGCCAGTGGTGGGCGTCGTGCAGGAATTCGGCCGGAATCACCTTGACCAACTTGTCTTCGACCACGCGCACGTCTTTGCCGGGTGCTAGGCCGGTGCGGTTGGCGACGCGAAAGATGTGGGTGTCCACGGCCATGGTGGGTTCGCCGAACGCGGTGTTGAGCACCACGTTGGCGGTCTTGCGGCCCACGCCAGGTAGCGCCTCGAGCGCGGCCCGATCATGTGGCACCTCGCCGCCGTAACGCTCCAGCAGGATGCGGCAGGTGGTGATGACGTTCTTGGCCTTGGCGTTGAACAATCCAATCGTCGAGATGTAGCGCTTCAGGCCTTCTTCGCCCAGGTCCAGGATGTCGCGTGGCGTATTGGCGACCGGGTACAGCTTGCGCGTGGCCTTGTTGACGCCAACATCGGTGGCTTGTGCGGACAACAGCACCGCAATCAGCAATTCGAACGGCGTGGTGTATTCCAGCTCGGTGGTGGGATGCGGGTTGAGTTCGCGCAGCCGCGCAAACAGCTCCTGTATCTCCGGCTTACGCAGGGTGCTGCCGCGACGCGGGGGCGGTGCGGAAAGTGCGCTGCTCATGTGGACGCTCCACCGCTGGCTTTGGCTTTCGCGCGCGCCAGGATCGCGGCGGCGAGCGGGGGCAAGGCTGGCGCTGTGGGTTGCGCAGGCGTGGGCGCAGGCGCGCGGCGCGCGTCACGTTCGGCCGCGCGTCGTTGCAAGCGCGCGGTGCGTGCTTGATAGCGTTGACGCGCGGCCCATGCGGTCTGTAGGCGTTGCTGTGCGGCAAGCAGGGTGGCGGTCACAGCGGGATCCACTGCGTCGTGCTGTTCAGGGCAGTACTCCATCAGCCCGAGCGCCAGCGCGCCATCGAGATCGTCGGCCAGCACGCGTTCGAACAACTGCAAAGGCAGTGCATGCGGCGAGGAAACTACATCGGGGTTCATGGCGATGCGCTCAGCGATTGCGGAACTGCGCGGGGCGCTTGTCGAGAAACGCACGTGTGCCTTCGCGCATGTCGTCGGTCGCAAACAGCAGGGAAAATTGCGCGGTTTCCAGCTGCAGGCCTTCTTCCATGCCGCATTCGCCGCCCACCACCACCGCATCCAGGATGCCGCGCAGCGCGAGCGGTGCGGAGCCGGCCAGGCGCTCGGCCAGTGCGGTGGTTTCTGCCTGCAAGGCCTCCGGTTCGACCACGCGATTGACCAGGCCCAGTTGCAGGGCGCGCGCGGCATCGATCGGCGTGCCGAGCAGGCACAGCTCCAATGCGGCGGCGCGGCCGGTGAGGCGGAGCAGGCGTTGCGTGCCGCCGAAGCCCGGGATCAGGCCCAGATTGATTTCCGGTTGCGCGATCCGTGCAGTGGCGGCGGCAATGCGCAGGTGGCAGGCCATCGCCAGTTCCAGCCCGCCGCCCAACGCGAACCCGTTGACCATGGCGATCACCGGCTTGGGCATCCGTTCGATCCTGCGCATCAGCCGCTGCCCCAGCAGCGAAAACTCGCGGCCCTGCATTGCGGAGAGCTCGCTCATCTCGGCGATGTCCGCGCCGGCCACGAAGGCCTTGGGGCCGGCGCCGGTCAGCACGACCACGCGCACGTCTTCGGCCGCTGCCGCCTCTGCAAATGCCGCATCCAGCGCCTGCATGGTCTGCTGGTTCAAGGCGTTCAGCTTGTCCGGGCGATTGACCGTAATGGTCCGGACATTGGCGTGGTCTGCGATCAGAATGACGTGATTGGACATCGAACTTCCTGGCTAACGTAAAAAAAAAGTAAATGCGGAACTTCTGAAACCCTTGCTGGTCATAGGTTTCGTGATAAGTAGCGGTTCGCTATCGCGGCCGCTATCCTAGCGCGTCATCTCAGGCGGCAGACCCGTCCTGTGCCACCACCCTGGAGAATTGTTTGATGAAGTTGCGTTCGATCGCGGTCGCTGTGGCGGCCCTGGCCCTGACGGGCAATGCGCTGGCCCAGGACACAACGTCCGAGAAGGGCAAGCTGAGCTACTACTTTGGTTATGACTACGGCAACAATCTTGCCGAGCTCACCGGACGTGGTGAACAGCTGGATATCAACTCGGTGGTGAAGGGTCTGCAGGACGCCTATGCCAAGAAGCAGCCGGCCATCACTGCCGACCAGCTGAAGCCGGCCGTGGAAGCGTTCCAGAAGCGTGAGCAGGGCCGTGCCCAGCAGGCCAAGGCCGAGTACGACAAGGCCGCTGCCGCCAACAAGACCAAGAGCGATGCGTTCCTGGCCAAGAACAAGAGCACCGCTGGCGTGCAGACGCTGCCGAGCGGCGTGCAGTACCGCGTGATCGAAGCCGGCAAGGGCGCCAAGCCGACCCAGGCCAGCACCGTGCAGCTCGAAGTCGCCGGTCCGTTCCCCTTCGGCGACCGCGAGAAGGCACGTCCTGCGCAGCAGATCCCGGCCATCAAGGTCAGCGAAGTCGAGATGCAGGCCATGCGCGATACGCTGCTGCAGATGCCGGCCGGCTCCAAGTGGGAAGTGACCCTGCCGCCGGAAAAGGCCTACGGTGCCGACCCGCGTACCCCGTTCCCGCCGAACGTGGCCGTGCAGTTCGAGATCAAGCTGGTCAGCGTCAAGTAATTGCGTTTGCTGTTGCTGTGACAACGCCGGCCACCAGGCCGGCGTTGTCGTTTCAGGTATCGGAAGGACATCACGCGCGGAGGCCGCACGATGCAGGGCGAGGATTCGAACGGCGGTAGCCTGGCCAGCCCGTGTATCGGTGTATGTTCGCTGGACGCGCAGGGGAGCTGTGTCGGTTGCCTGCGGAGCCTGGATGAAATTGCACGCTGGATGAGCATGAGTGACGGTGAACGCCTGGAATATCTGCAGACGGTGCTGCCCGCGCGCGCGTTGGCGGCGCAGCTGCCCGAGTGCGCGGCCTTGCAGCGTGCGCTGTATCCGCTGCACACCGCGCCGGACGGGCCCGGCTGGAACCATGCCGAGTTGATCGATCTCACCGAAGGCGGCGCCTCGGCGGAAGCTGCGGTGTTATGCGGACTGGTGCCGCGCACGCAGGGCACGATGGTGTTGCTGACGCGGCGCACCGACAGCCTGCGCCATCACGCCGGGCAGGTGAGTTTCCCCGGTGGCCGGATCGAGCCGTCCGATGCCGATGCGGCAGCGGCGGCGTTGCGCGAAAGCTGCGAGGAAATCGCCCTGGGCGCGCAGCAGGTGCACGCACTGGGCTACCTGGACCCGTTTCTGACCGTCAGTGGGTTCCGTGTGACTCCGGTGGTGGCGGTGATCGACCCGGCCTTTGTGGCCGTACCGCAGCCGGACGAGGTGGCCGACGTCTTCGAGGTGCCTCTGGCCTATCTGATGGACCCGGACAATCTGCGCAGCGTGGAGCTGGAGTACCGCGGCCGGCCACGTCGCGTGCTCGAATACGACTGGCCCGGTCACCGGATCTGGGGTGCCACCGCGGCCATTCTTCTCAATCTTCGCCGTCGTCTGGAGCAGAGTGCATGAGTGCCGAACCCGACTGGACCACGCTGGTGGACAGCGCCATCCTGGCAGCAGCGCTGCAGCACCCGCAGCTGCGTCTGCTGGATGCGCGGGCGGCACCGCCCACTGTGCCGGACCCGGGCGCCGCACAGCGCGACTACGCACGAGGACATCTGCCGGGTGCGCATTTCGCCGATCTGCACGACGCGCTGGCGGATGTGTCGCGCCCTGGGCAAGGGCGTCATCCGCTGCCGCACAGTGATGTCTTCGCGGCCCAGCTCGGCCGCTGGGGGATCACGCCCGACAGCCAGGTGGTGGTCTATGACGCGGCCGACGGCAGCATGGCGGCCGCACGTGCGTGGTGGATGCTGCGGCTGATGGGCCATCGCCGCGTGGCGGTACTGGATGGCGGTCTGGCCGCCTGGCGTGCGGCCGGGTTGCCCGAGACCACGGCAGTGCCTTCGCCGGCCGACAGCGGCGCGTACCCGGGCAGTTTCGATGCGGATGCGGTGGTGGACGCCGAGGCGATCCTGGCGCGCCTGGATGCGGCGCCGGGCTGGCTGCTCGACGCACGCGCCGGTGAGCGCTTTCGTGGCGAGGTGGAGCCCATCGACCCGGTGGCCGGGCATGTGCCGGGCGCGGTGAGTCGCCCGCTCGGCATGAGCCTGCGTGATGGGCGGTTCAAGCCGGCGGCGGAGTTGCGCGCCGAGCTGGGCGCGCTGCTGGGCGACTACGCGCCGGAGCAGGCCGTGGTGATGTGTGGCTCGGGTGTGACCGCCTGCCATCTGCTGCTCGCGCTGGAGGTGGCAGGGCTCTCCGGTGCGCGCGTGTATGCCGGATCGTGGAGCGGCTGGTTGCAGGATCGCAGCCGCCCGGTCGCGGTCGCTAGCCAATTGCAGGCACAATAGACGCAGGAAAGGTGGCCTGTGGGGACGCAGGCTCGCTGCGCGGAGCGCAGTTCTCGCAGTGTTGGGTGTGCTGATGCGGTGGCAGTTGCAGCGTGGCGCGATAGGCGTCGTGGGAATCGTGCTGGTGGTTGCATGTTCGGCCGGGTCGACCTCGCAGGGCAGTGGTGCAGCGGCTGAGCCATCGAGCGCGCGCGCCGATCGTGACGGCTACGCTGCAGCGCTTGCGCAGGCACGTGCGGCGCGCCGTGCCCAATTGCATGCTCCGGATGGCTGGTTGAGCTACACCGGCTCCGGCCGCGTGCGCCCGGGCCGCTATCGGGTGGGGGCCGACCCGCATGCCGATATCGTGCTGCCGGCGGGGCCTGCGCAGCTGGGCAACCTGACGCTGGATCCCGAAGGACAGCTGCGTTTCCAGGCCGCGGCCGGCACCGGAGTGACGCTGCACGGCAAGCCCGTGACAGAGGTGGTGCTCGCGCCCGAGCGGGCAGGGCAGCCGGGCGACCGTCTGCGTATCGATGCGCGCGAGTTCTATGTGGTGCAGACCGGCGCCTTGTACGGGTGGCGGTTTCGCGACCCGGCAGCGCTGGCGCAGTTCGGTGAGCTGGACTATTTCCCTACGGATGCGCACTGGCGTATCGACGCGCAGTGGCAGCCGTATGACGCGCCACGTGCCACCACGTTATTGACCTCGATCGGCACACCGTTGACGGTGCAGGTGCCGGGCGAAGCGGTGTTCACCCGCAACGGCCAGCGTTATCGCCTGCGTCCGATCGCGCAGGACGGGGATGCGCGGCTGTTCTTCGTGTTCGCCGACCGTACCAGCGGCAAGGAAAGCTACGGCGGCGCGCGCTATCTCTACACAGACGCGCCGCGCGACGGCCGCGTTGTGCTGGATTTCAATCTGGCCGAGAACCCGCCGTGCGCGCTGACGCCGCATGTAGTGTGCCCGATTGCACCGCCGGACAATCGCCTGGATCTGGCGGTCAACGCCGGCGAGAAGACCTATCGCCCATCCGGTCGCTGAGCGCGGCGCTCAGCGCGGCGCGTGCACCCAGCGCACGGCAGTTTCGATGCGCTCCCACGGAAACAAGGGCCCGGGGTCGCGCTTGCGCTGGATCTTGCGCGACGGGTCGTCGCTGGCCGCTTCCTGGGTGGTGTCCAATGCCTCGTGGCCGGCAATCCGCCGTACCGACGGCAGCTGTTGCTGCAACCATTGCAGCAAGGTCACCAGCGCGTTGATTTGCGCGTCGGGGTAGGGCTCGTGCATCTGCTGATGGCGCGAATCCAGCCAATGCGGATAACGCCCGCTGTTGACCAGTTCGATGCCCAGCGTGTGCGGATTGTGGCCGCGCACGTGGTGGGCGACGCGCTCCAGCGCCACGTATTGCTGAATGCTGCCATTGCGGTCGATGTAGTAGTGGCCGCTGTTGCCGGTGCCGCTGTCGTAGAGCACGCGTTCGCCGTATTCGCGCGCCATCGCCATGTCCGGCAACTCGGTGCAATGGATGACCACCATGTCGATGTTGCGCAGCGTGCGCCGGGCCAGCCGCGATTCGTAGGACAACGGCGCGTAGGTGATCGGGGGCGACGGCAGGACGGCATCGGACATGGTGCGGATGCTAGCATTCGACGATGGCTTTGAATCCCGACAGCCCGCTGGGCAAATTGATGGCGACGCTGCCGCAGACCGGGCAGGTGACCTGGATCGGCGTGCGTCCTGCGCGTGATGTGGCAATGCTGGAAGTGGATGCGGCGCAGGCCACCACCGGCATTGGCTTGGTGGGCGATCGCTACAAGGGCGGCAGCGGCAAGCGCGGCATCACCCTGATGCAGGCCGAGCACCTACCGGTGATTGCCGCATTGGCCGGCCAGGCGGCACTGGCGCCGGCAACCTTGCGCCGCAACCTGGTGGTGGCCGGAATACCGTTGATTGCATTGAAAGGGCGGCGGTTCCGCATCGGTGAGGTGGAGCTGGAAGGCACCGACCCTTGCGACCCGTGTTCGCGCATGGAAGAGGCGCTGGGGCCGGGCGGCTATAACGCGATGCGCGGCCACGGCGGGCTGTGCGCGCGCATCCTGCGCGGCGGCGTGCTGCGCATCGGCGATACGGTGCAGGCGCTATGAGTCGCGGCCATTGCATCCTGGCGCATGGGTTCGAAAGCGGGCCCGATGCGCTCAAGGTCACCGCGCTGGCAGAAGTGGCCGAGCGCCTGGGATGGACGCATGAGCGGCCCGACTTCACCGACCTGGACGCGCGCCGCGACCTGGGCCAGCTGGGCGACGTGCGCGGCCGGCTGCAGCGTTTGCTGGAGATTGCGCGCGCCGCCGCCGAGAAAGGCCCGGTGGTGCTGGCGGGCTCCAGCCTGGGCTCCTACATCGCCGCACAGGTCTCGCTGCAGGTGCCGACGCGCGCGCTGTTCCTGATGGTGCCGCCGACCAAGATGGGGCCGTTGCCGGCGCTGGACGCCGCAGCGGTGCCGATCTCCATCGTGCATGCCTGGCACGATGAACTGATTCCGGCCGCCGACGTCATTGCCTGGGCGCAGGCCCGTTCGGCGCGGCTGCTGTTGGTCGATGACGGGCATCGCCTGGGTGCGCATGTGCAGGCCGCTTCGCGCGCCTTCGCCGAACTGCTGCAGAGCCTGTGATGCACGACGACCACGACATGCCATCGGCGCAGACCGATGCGCCGATGAGTGTGCTGATCCGCGAGGCGAGCGACGGCGACGCCGCTGCCATCGAGGTGCTGACGATGGTGGCCTTCATGCGCGCCGAGCACAGCCGGCATGACGAGCAGCATGTGATCGCCGCGCTGCGTAACGACGATGCGCTGGCGCTGTCGTTGGTCGCCGATCACGACGGCTATGTGGTCGGCCATCTGGCGGTGTCGCCGGTGGCGCTATCCGATGGTTCTACCGGCTGGTTCGCACTCGGCCCGCTGGCAGTGGGGCCAGGCCATCAACGTCAGGGGCTCGGCACGCGCCTGGTGCAGGCGGCCCTGGCCACCTTGCGCGAGCGCGGTGCGGCTGGGTGCGTGGCCTACGGCGAACCCGGCTTTTTCCGGCGGTTGGGATTTGCGGTGGAGCCGGGGTTGAGCGTGCCCGACGCGCCCGCATCGGAATTGCAGGCGCTGGCCTTCGGCGACCGGCTGCTGCCGCTGGCCGATGTGGCCTATCACCCGGCCTTCGGGCTGGGCTGAGCTCTTCGCGTTCGCTGCGCTGTGGTCGCTGCGCACGAGTAATGGCGCAGCCGCGCTGCGCTCGCATCGTGCGCATTCGCTCGCCGGCATCTTGCCTCGCCCTTCGGGCCGCATCGCGGCGCCGCACGCGCCACCATGGCGGCAGACAGCGATTGGCGCTTGCCGAGGTGAACGATGCAACGGGACGAGCAACCACTGCCGCAGACGGCACCGCACGGCCAGGTGGTTTCGCATCTGGGCGAGACGGACACCGATGACGCGACCTTGCTCGCGTCGATCAAGACGCGGCTGCGTCAACAAAACGATCGCTCTGCTGCAGACGTGGAGCATCTACTGCAATTGGTCGATGCGCTGTGGGCGATGGAACTGGGCCGGTTCCTGCTGCGCAACCGCGGGCTCAATGCGTATTGGACGCATCAGCTGGTGACGTATCAGGCAGGAACCCTGATGCAGCAGACGACGCCTGCGCTGGAGTACGAACTCTTCGAAAACACGCCCGCCGTGCTCGCAACGCGCGAGCGCTTTGGCATCTTCCGTACGCAGTTGCAGGCGTTGCTGCGGCCCGGCATGACGTTGGCCTCGCTGCCGTGCGGCTGGATGGGCGACGTGCTGAGCCTGGACTACGGGCCGTGCCCGGATGTGCGGCTGATTGGTATCGATCTCGACCCGCAGGCGTTGGACGGTGCATTGCGGCTTGCGCAGCAGTACGGCCTGGAAGGCCAGTTGACGCTGCGGCTTGAGGATGCCTGGGCGCCGGGCGAGCCGAACAGCGTGGATGTGTTGACCAGCAACGGCCTCAATCTCTATGAGCCGGACGATGCGCGCGTGATTGCCTTGTACCGCGCATTTTTTGACAGGCTGCTGCCGGGCGGCACGCTGGTTGCGAGCTTCCTGACGCCGCCACCGAGCCTGTGTGCCGAGTCGCCCTGGAAACTGGACCTGATCGACGGCGCTGCGTTGGTGCTGCAGAGCCAGGTATTCATCGATGTAATGCAGGCGCGCTGGGCGTCCTTCCGTACGCATGCGCAGACTCGCACGCAGCTGGAGAGCGCAGGGTTTGCCGATGTGCGTTTTATCGATGATCGCGCAAGCATTTTTCCGACGGTGATTGCGCAGAAACCGATGGGTCATTGAGATGTAACTCCCGAGTGCAGGCCTGGTTGCAACTGCTTGATCGTGTGCAACGTGGCTCTCGGTGGGTGCATTGTCATCAGGCGGCGCGCGCTGATCTGCCAGATGCATCGCGTTGCGCATCCAACGCCGGGCGTTGGAGACGACGCGCACTAGCCGCTCTCACATGACGCACAAGTTGAACGGAATCAGCGGCGTAAACGTGCCAGAGGGTTCCGTCACGCCCACGCACCGGCCTACACTTGCACCATTGCTCACCGCTTGAGGGTTGGTCCAATGCGCCATTGATGCCGCCGTCGTGATGACGGCCGAACCCGCTGCCGTTCCGGTTGGATCGGCGCGCGTGCTGGCATGCAATGGAGTAACCGATGACCTGTCCTTCGCTGACGCTGGAAAGCGTTACGTATCTGCTGCCTGATGGCAGCCCTTTGTTTTCTGATCTCACCACGCAGATCGATCAGCGCCGCACCGGCCTGGTCGGTCGCAATGGCGTGGGCAAGAGTGTGCTTGGCCGCATCCTGGCCGGTGCGCTGGCGCCCAGTGGCGGGCGCTGCGTCCGTACCGGCAGCGTGCATTACCTGCCGCAGCGGGTGAGCGCCGCGCCCGGGCAAAGCATCGCCGCGCTGGCCGGCGTGGCGCCGCTCCTGGATGCGTTGGACCGCATTGCGAACGGCAGCGTGGAAGCGGCTGATTTCGAACGGGTGGGTGAGCGCTGGACTGCGCATCAGACATTCGCCGCTGCCCTGGAACAGCACGGCCTGGGCGGGCGCGATGCGCGTGCGCCGGCGGACACGCTCAGCGGTGGCGAGGCGATGCGGGTGGCACTGGCGGGCGCATGGCTGGCGCAGCCAGACTTTTTGATCCTGGACGAGCCGAGCAATCATCTGGATGGCGTGCAGCGCGCGCGCTTGCTGGCGCAGTTGCAGGCCTGGACCGGCGGGCTGCTGGTGATCAGCCATGACCGCGCGTTGCTGGAGACGATGCAGCGCATCCTGGAGCTGTCGCCGCAGGGGCTGCGCAGCTACGGCGGCAACTACAGCGCTTATGCCGCGCAGCGGGCGCTGGAACGGCAGGCCGCCTGCGACCTGCTGGCCTGCCGCAAGCTGGAGCGGCAGCGGGGCGAGCAGGCCCTGCGCAGCCAGCAGCAACGGCAGCAGCAGCGCCAGGCACGTGGCAGCCGTGCCGCCAGCCAGGCCAATCAGGCGCCGATCCTGCTTGGCCGGCAGAAGCAGCGAAGCGAGGCCAGCGCCGGGCGCCTGCACCAGCAGCGCAGCGCCGAGCGCGCACGCCTGGCCACTGCCGTCACCGATGCGGCAGTGCAGGTGGATCACGCGCAGGCGGTCGCGCTGCTGCCGCCGTTCTCGCCGGCCACCGCGGCGCACCGGCTTGCCACGTTGCAGCAGGTGGCGCTGGCGGATGGGCGGCTGGGTGGGCGGCGGCTGGACCTGCTGCTGCACGGCCAACCACGCATCGGGGTGGTCGGGCCCAATGGCAGTGGCAAGTCGTCGTTGCTGCGGCTGCTGGCCGGGCAACTGCTGCCGTCAGCCGGGCAGTGCGCCATCCACGTGCCAGTGGCCTATCTGGAGCAGGACCTGGCGCAGCTGGACCCGGCGCGTTCGGCCGCGCAGCACCTGCACGCTGCCGACCCCGATGGCCAGGCCCATTCGCAACGCTTGCGGCTTGCGCTGCTGGGCCTGGACCAGGCCCGTGCCGACCTGCCCACCGGCCAGCTCAGCGGCGGCCAACGGCTGAAGGTGGCGCTGGCCTGTGCGCTATACCGGGCCCGGCCGGCGCAGTTGCTGCTGCTGGACGAGCCAACCAACCATCTGGACCTGGCCTCGGTGGAGGCGGTGGAAGCGCTGCTGCAGGACTATCGGGGCGCCCTGATGGTGGTCTCGCACGACGCCGCCTTCCTGCAACGGCTGGGTCTGCAGCAGCGCCTGGACACGGCCCAGTCGCAGTGGCGGCTGGCGCCGTGGTGAACCGCGCACTGGCAGGGCAGGCCGTCGGGCTGGTAATGCCGGCCCTGATGGCCGACCATTTGCCCCCGCCCGCGGCGGCCACGGCAGCGCTTCACCGCCACCGGCCCGCTGTCCTGCTTCCACGGTCGCCGCCAGCTGCGCGGTCATCGTCTCCATCGATACCTGCCTACGTGAAATTCTTCGCATCCTGTGCCAAGGGCCTGGAATACCTGCTCGCCGACGAGTTGCTCGCGCTCGGTGCCAGCAAGGCCACCGCCACCATTTCCGGCGTCAACGTCGAGGGCGCCTTGCGCGATGCCCAGCGCGCCGTGCTGTGGTCGCGGCTGGCCAGCCGGGTGCTGTGGCCGCTGACCGAGTTCGAGTGCCCGGACGAAGACGCCCTGTATGCCGGCGTTGCCGAGCTGCCCTGGCATGAGCATTTGTCTACCGGGCACACGCTGTCGGTCGACGCGCACGTCTCCGGCACCGCCATTACGCATGCCCGTTATGCGGCGCAGCGCATCAAGGACGCGGTGGTGGACACCATCCGCCGGCAGGGGCTGGAGCGCCCGTCGGTGGACGTGGAAAGCCCGGATCTGCGCCTGAACCTGTCGCTGCGCAAGGGCCGCGCCACTATTTCGGTGGATCTGGGCGGCGGGCCGCTGCACCGGCGTGGCTGGCGCATGGCGCAGAACGAAGCGCCGTTGAAGGAAAACCTGGCCGCTGCCGTGCTGCTGCGCGCCGGCTGGCCACGCGCCTATGCCGATGGCGGCGGCTTGCTGGACCCGATGTGTGGCAGCGGCACCTTGTTGATCGAAGGCGCGCTGATGGCGGCCGATGTCGCGCCCGGCCTGCAGCGCTACGGCAGCGACATTCCCAGCCGCTGGCGCGGGTTCGACCGCGACAGCTGGCAGCAGCTGGTGACCGAGGCACGCGAGCGCGACAGCGTTGGCCGTGCCGCGCTCAAGCAGGTGATCCATGGCAGCGACATGGACCCGCATGCGATCCGCGCTGCCAAGGAAAATGCCCAGGTGGCCGGCGTGGCCGAGGCCATCTGGTTCGGCGTGCGCGAGGTCAGCGATCTGCAGACCCCGCCGCAGGCCACCGGCGTGGTGGTGTGCAACCCGCCGTACGACGAGCGCCTGGCCGCCGATGCCGCCTTGTATCGCAAACTTGGCGACACCCTGCAGCGCGTGGTGCCGCAGTGGCGGGCGAGCCTGCTGTGCGGCAATGCCGAGCTGGCGTACGCCACCGGCCTGCGTGCGGGCAAGAAATACCAGTTGTTCAATGGCGCGATCGAGTGCGCGTTGATCGTCTGCGACCCGATCGCGGTACCGCGCCGGACGCCGTTGGCGGCACCGACGGCGCTCAGCGAAGGCGCGCAGATGGTGGCCAACCGCCTGCGCAAGAACCTGCAGAAATTCAAGAAGTGGCGCGCCCGCGAAGGCATCGAGTGCTTCCGCGTCTACGATGCCGACCTGCCGGAATATTCCGCTGCCATCGACGTGTATCAGCAAGCCGATGGCGACCGCCGCATCTTCCTGCATGTGCAGGAATACGCCGCGCCGGCGACCATTCCCGAGGCGGATGTGCGCCGTCGCCTGGGCGAATTGTTGGCCGCGGCGCGCGAGGTGTTCGAGGTGCCGGCCGAGCGTGTCGCGTTGAAGTCGCGCGAACGTGGCAAGGGCGGCAGCAAGTACGGCCGCTTCGAGCAGCGTAACGAAATCGTCAACGTGCGCGAGCACGGCGCGCTGTTGCGGGTGAATCTGTTCGATTATCTGGACACCGGCCTGTTTCTGGATCACCGCCCGTTGCGCGGCACCATGGCGCAGCAGTCCAAGGGGCGACGCTTCCTCAACCTGTTCTGCTACACCGGCGTGGCCAGCGTGCAGGCGGCGGTGGCCGGCGCCAGCGCCACGACCAGCGTGGATCTGTCCGGTACCTATCTGCAGTGGTGCGCCGACAACCTGGCCTTGAACGGCCAGGCTGGCAGCAAGCACAAGCTGGTGCAGGCCGACGCGCTGGCCTGGCTGGAAGCCGAGCGTGCGCACTTCGACGTGATCTTCTGCGACCCGCCGACGTTCTCCAACTCCGCACGCGCCGAGGATTTCGATATCCAGCGTGAGCATGTGCGCTTGCTGCGCGCGGCAGTGGCGCGCCTGGCGCCGGGCGGCGTGCTGTATTTCTCCAACAATTTCCGCCGGTTCAAGCTGGATGAAGAGGCGGTGGCCGAGTTTGCGCAATGCGAGGAGATCAGCCCGCGCACCATCGACCCGGATTTCGAGCGGCATGCACGCATCCACCGCGCCTGGCGTTTGACAGCGTGATGACACGCCGCGCCAGCGGCGGATGACGGCGCAGCACAGGGCTTGGACGACCTGCGGCGGATCCATGCACCTTGGCGGCGCGGCGGCCTGCCGCACGCAGCGGATGCCGCGCAGCAACGCATCCGCTGCGGCGCGCGCGCCATGACAGCGGTCTGCGCACAAGCCCACCACGGCGCTGCGGTATGCTGATTCGCATGCCCTGGAGTCAACGATGACCGCAATGCCCCGCATCGCTTTTCTTGCCAGCCCCGCCGAGCCGGCAGTGGCCGCACGCGCGCGCCTGGTACAGCGCTACGGCGACCATGCCTTGCACGATGCCGACATCGTCTGCGCGCTGGGCGGCGACGGATTCATGCTGCAGACCCTGCACCGGCACGGTGCCGCCGATAAGCCGGTGTTCGGCATGAAGCTGGGCTCGGTCGGGTTTTTGATGAACCAGTACCGCGACGACGAGGACGACCTGCTGGCGCGCCTGCAACGCGCCGAGCCGGCCCACCTGCGTCCGCTGGAAATGCTGGTGCAGACCGAGTCCGGCACCAGTGCCGGTTCGCTGGCCTACAACGAGGTCTCCTTGCTGCGGCAGACGCGCCAGGCCGCGCATCTGAGCGTGGATCTCAATGGCCAGACCCGCATTGCCGAGCTGATCGGCGACGGGGTGATGGTGGCAACCCCGGCCGGCAGCACCGCCTACAATTACTCCGCGCACGGCCCGATCCTGCCGCTGGGCTCGCACACGCTGGCCCTGACCCCGATCGCGCCATACCGGCCGCGGCGCTGGCGCGGCGCCATCCTCAAGGCCGATACCGAAGTGCGCTTTCGCGTGCTGGATCCGTACAAGCGCCCGGTCAGCGTGACCGCCGATTCGCATGAAATCCGCGACGTGGTCGAAGTGACCATCCGCGAATCCACCGAACGCCGCGTGACCTTGCTGTTCGACCCCGAACACAACTTGGAAGAACGCATCTTCAGCGAGCAGTTTGCGGTGTGAGGGGCGGGGATTGGGCAGTCGGGATGCGGGATTGGCAACAGCAACGGCGCGGCACGTGTGCTTTAGACGTGTACGCACACGCTACGATGCTGCACGGATGCCCGAGGCACTCCCGATCTGCCGTTCCTGCTTCTACCTATTCCCGATTCCCCACTCCCCAATCCCGGCATTCAAATGGCTGACAACTCCCCCAGACTGCTGACCGTCGCGGTGACCTCCCGCGCATTGTTCGATCTCGAAGAAGGCCACGCGCTGTTCGAGGCCGACGGGGTGGAGGCGTATTCCGCATTCCAGCGCGAGCACGAGGACGACATCCTGGAGCCGGGCGTGGCGTTTCCGGTGGTGCGCAAGTTGCTGGCGCTCAACCACGACACGCCCGAAGAAACGCCGCGCGTTGAAGTGATCCTGCTGTCGCGCAATTCCGCCGACACCGGCTTGCGCATCTTCAATTCCATCCAGCATTACAACCTGGGCATCGTGCGCGCCACCTTTACCTCTGGTCAGCCGACCTGGCCTTATGTCAAACCGTTCGGCACCGATCTGTTCCTGTCGGCCAATCCCGAGTCGGTGCGGCGCGCGCTCACCCATGGCATCGCAGCGGCCACCATCATGCCGCGCGCACCGGGCGAACGGGCCGAGGCGGCTGCGGCCATCGTCGACAACGACGACACCCGCTTGTCCACGCAGCTGCGGATCGCTTTCGACGGCGATGCGGTGATCTTCGGCGACGAGAGCGAGCGCATCTCGCGCGAACAGGGCGTGGAAGCCTTTGGCCGCCACGAGCGCGAGCGCGCACGCGAGCCGTTGTCGGTGGGGCCGTTTCGTAATTTTCTCTCCGCCCTGCATGCGCTGCAGGCGGCGTTCCCGCCGGGCGAGGCCTCGCCGATCCGCACCGCGCTGGTCACCGCGCGCTCGGCGCCCGCGCACGAGCGGGTGATCCGCACCCTGCGCGAGTGGGGTGTGCGGCTGGACGAAGCACTGTTCCTGGGCGGGCGCCACAAGGGGCCGTTCCTGGAAGCGTTTGGCGCGGACATCTTCTTCGATGATTCGCAACACAACATCGATAGCGCACGTCAGCACCAGCATGTGGCCGCCGGCCACGTGCCGCACGGCGTAGCCAACGACCCTCCGATCGGATGAGTGGGCCGCAGCGCACGCCGGTCCGCGCCGCGCTGCGGATGAGCTGGCGCGCGGTGGAGCTGTCCTTCGCCGAGGACACCATCCAGACACGCATGGCGCGCTGGGCGCCGCACCGGCTGGTGGTGCCCTATACGCGCGGCATGTTGGCGGCGTTGTGGCTGCAGCCGCGCCCGCAGTGCATCGGCATCATCGGTCTGGGCGGCGGCGCGCAGGCCAAGTTCTGTCACCGGTATCTGCCCTGGGCACGTGTCGAAGCAGTGGAGGCCGATCCGCAGGTGCTGGCCTTGCGCGATGTGTTTCGCCTGCCGCGCGATGACGCACGCCTGGAGGTCAGCCTGGACGATGGCGCGGCCTGGATCGCCCATCGTCCGCAACGTTATGACCTGTTATTGCTGGATGCCTACGACGCCGACGGCATTCCGCCGGCGCTGTGCACTCCCGCGTTCTACGCGGTGTGCCAGGCGGCGCTGCGGCCCGGCGGTGTGCTGGTGTTGAACCTGTTCCAGGTGGCGACCGCCGAGCATCTGGGCACGCTGCGCGCGCTGTTCGATGGACACATGCTGGTGCTGCCCGAGCCGGATCTGCGTAACCAGATCGTGTTTTGCTGGGACGGTAAACGCACGCCCGGCAGCGTCGCCGATGCACTGCGGTCACTTCCGTGGTCAGCGGCGCGGCAACTGCGGCCCTCCATGCAGCGCCTGCAGGCGGCGTGGACGGAGCGGGCCTGGCGATTCAGCTAAATGCTGCGTGCTGACCAATGTGCATGCTGGCGCGACTCAGCCGCCGGCAGGGGCACTGCCGGCGGCATCGCGCAGCGGTAGTTGGATGTCGGTGAGCCGCCAACGCAGGCCCTGGCGACTCAGCACGAACACCACCGGCGCACCACTTGCAGTGTGCGTGGTGGCGGTGAATCGGCGGGTCGATTCGAAGCGTTGCTCGGCGCCGTCCAGCGGTCGCGCAGGCGAGGGCGCGGCGTATGTGTCCGGGCTGACGGTGTCGCCGGTCACGCGGTTCCAGACCTGATGGCCTTGCAGCAACGCGCTGATGCCTAACGGCGTCACCAGCGTATCCACGCCGGCGCCGCCGAGACGGCTGGCAAGCTGCAATGCAAAACCACCCAGCAGGCTCGATTGCAGGCCGCTGCCGGCCTCGCGCACCACGTAGTCGTCCAGTTGCGCTTTCAGGTTGACCCGCAGCGTCGGGAAGTCCACGTGCCGCGCCAGTTGCGCGGTGTCGCGATTGGCCACCGCCTGGCTGATGCCGCGGATTGCCAGATACGGCCCACCGACCACATAGCCGGCCAGTGCCAGCACGATCAACAGCGGGAGCAACCACCACCATTTTTTCATTGCCGCCACTCCTGGATTGATAGGCGCGTTACTGCGGGTGCACGTGTTGGAAGGCGTAGCGGATGTGCGCACCGCAGCAAGCAGTGCGCGGGCATGCGTGGCGTGCCTGCGCTCAGAATTCCAGATCCAGCGCGGCACACAGGTAGTCAACGAACGGCGCCAACACCACCAGATCAGCCGCAATGGTCTGGCGTAGCCGATTGCCGGTCATGGTGGCGTCGTCGAGCGGACGCAGATAAGCCCAGTTGCGGTGCTTGAGATCGTCGATGAACTCGAAGTCGGCAGGGAAACCGCGCGGCGCACGCACCAGTTTTTCGCTGTCGTCGAGTGCGAATTTACGGGTCAGCTTGGGCGCGTGCGCGGCGGCTTTCCAGCTGCCCGGGTTATCGAAGATGAACTGCCGCAGCTTGCGTTGCGTCTCCGGCTCCGGATGCCATAACCCTGCGCCAACGAAACTCTCGCCGGGTTGCAGATGGATGTAGAACGACGGTGCCTGCAGCTCGCGCCGCCGCGCATGGAACAGCCGCGCGCCTTGCCAGTTTTTATAGGGCGATTTGTCGTTGGAAAAGCGTGCGTCGCGATAGATGCGAAACAGCGAGCCGCCCTGCGTTTTGGGATCGGCGCGATAGTGCTCGCTGATCTGCGCAAGGTCCGGTTGCAGGTCGGTGATGAGCTGCAGGAACGGCTGGCGCACATGCGCCTCGTACTGATGCCGATGGTCGTTGAACCAGGTCTTGTCGTTGTGGCGGGCCAGGGCGCGCAGGAACTTGAAGCTGGCGTCGGAAAAATAGGTGGTCATAGCGTGCGTTGGAGGTCCGAACCCCAGGCGGCGAGCTGGTCGAGCAGGGATTGCTTGGTAGCATCGTCGGAGTGAGCAAGCCGTAAATCGGCGATCTGCGCGTAGAACTGCTCCAGCGTGACTTCGCCCAGGCCGCGGTCTTCCAGCAGACGTTGCCGGCGATAATCGTTCCAGCGTTGGTGCTCGTCTGGGGAGAGTGTCTGCGGCCAGTTGCGCGCCCGGTAGCGGAACAGCAGTTCGATCAGGCGTGGGTCGCGGAAGCGCGCTTCCAGTGCGGCCAGTTCGGCCGGCGCGCTGCTGCGCACCTGCGCAAGCAGGCGCTTGTCGCCTTCTGCCAGGAAGCCGTCATACAGCGAGGCGTCGGCGTCGTTGACGGCCGCCGCCCCGGCGCGCTCGGTGCCGTAGACCTGGCGTACTTTTTCCGCCAGCTCCGGGCCCAGTTCGCGCAACCGCGCGGCCTTGGCTTCCACCGCGGCGCGGTCCATGCCCAGGCGCTGGAAGTCATCGCTACGCAGATGCTGCCAGGCCACCAGGGCAGGTGCCTTGTTCAGATGCACTTCCTTGAGCGGGACGCGCTGCTCGCCTTCGGGCAGATCGGCGGCGCGAATGTACAGGCGGTCGGCGATCTCGTCCGGGCTCAGGCGCAACAACGCATCCGGGTCGCCGTCCAGATCGAACACGATCACGCGGCTGTCGATGCGCGGGTGACGGGTCAGCGGCAACACCGCCGCCGCGCACAGGCGCGTGGCCGGGTAGCGCTGCGAGATGTGCAGCACCGGCTGCATCGCAATCACATCCAGCAAGCTGGCAGCAAAGCGCTTGTCGCGCAGACGCAGCGCGTAGTCCCATAGTTTGGGTTGGCTTTGCTGGAACTTGCGCGCCATGCCGATGGTGGCGTACACGTCCGACAGTGCTTCATGTGCATCGCCTTCGCGCACGGCATTGGCATCGGCCAGATGTTCCAGTTTGAACGAGGTGGCGCCATCCTCGCGCTGCGGCCACACGATGCCGTCCGGGCGCAGTGCATGCACCAACCGCAGCACGTCGAGCAGGTCCCAACGCGAGTTGCCGCCACGCCACTCACGCTCATAGGGATCGTAAAAATTACGGAACAGGCCGCAGCGGACGAACTCATCATCGAAGCGGATCGAGTTGTAGCCCAGCGTGCAGGTCTGCGGGCGGCCCATCTGCTCGGCAATGCGTGCGAATGCCTCGGCCTCGTTCACGCCCTCGCGCAGCGCGTGCTGCGGGGTGATGCCGGTGACCATGGTGGCGTAGGGCGAGGGCAACAGATCGTCAGCCGGCTGCACGAAGAAACTGATCGGCTCTTCGATCACGCGCAGTTGCGCATCGGTGCGCACCGCGGCGAACTGCGCGATGCGGGTGCGGCGCGGATCCTGGCCGAAGGTTTCCAGGTCGTAGAAGAGAAAGCTGTCAGGCATGCCGTATCACAATCCAAAGCTGCGGCGCGCTGCAAGGCGCCGCCGGTGCTGGTTAGTATCTCTCATCCTCCCGCCGCCTCGCTGAGGCGCGGCT
This sequence comes from Xanthomonas sp. LMC-A-07, assembly GCF_030208825.1. NCBI lineage: Bacteria > Pseudomonadati > Pseudomonadota > Gammaproteobacteria > Lysobacterales > Lysobacteraceae > Xanthomonas > Xanthomonas sp. LMC-A-07. The sequence goes on along the minus strand of NZ_JARVTF010000005.1, from coordinate 372,528 downwards.
GTGCGGGGGCGCTGTGAGGTGCCGTGAAATACGCCGCTGCGCTTCAGGGGCGGCAGAGAGGCGCTGTGCGCTCGTCGATGCCAGCGGGCGCGGGCAAACGGCTGACGTCATGGCCCAGCGCTGCTGCCCGTGCGCCGCACGCGAGATAGCAACCACGCGCGCATACATGCGATTCATGCGGCGACTGACAGCGAGGCGTCGCTCGGGTCGTGGCCGCCTGCGCGCCACCACGGTCCTGCCACTACGTCATCGGCAACGCCGCCGCATCCCTGCGTTCAGTGCGCGCCTTCCAGCGGCTCCAGGCGGGTATGCACCACCGTTTCGAGTGCCGCCCAGTCGATCCGCGATAGATCGGTGTGGCCTTGGGTGGCTTCGACCAGGATCTCGCGCTGGATCTCGCTGCGTGCCAGGGCGATCGCGTAGCGCGTGCGCAGGAAGGTGACCATGGTGTAGTGCGGGACGAAGCGGGTGGGCCAGCGTGCCTGCAGTTCCTGTTCGAGCGTGCGCTGCAGCAGGAATTGCGCATCGCCCACGCGATCGCGCATCTCCAGATAGTTTTCCAGTGCCATCTGCTGGATCGCGGCCGCATCGTCGCGGCGCGCGGCTTCGAAGGCCGCGAACGCCTCGCCCAGGTCGCTGTGTGCATCCAGCTGTTCGGCCAGCGCCACGCAATCTTCGAACGCGCAGTTCATGCCCTGGCCGTGGAACGGCACCATCGCATGCGCGGCATCGCCCAGCAGCACGGCGCGGCCATCCAGATGCCAGCGCTCGCGGGTCAGCGTGCCCAACAGGCCGGGCGGGTGCTCTTCCCAGTGTTCCTTGAGCTGCGGGATCAGCGGCAATGCATCGGGGAAGTCGCGGGCAAACAAGGCCAGCGCTTCGTCGCCGCTGCGGGTGGTGGCAAAGCTCGGCGTGCCTTCGTTGGGCAGGAACAAGGTCACCGTGAAGGTGCCGCCGTCGTTGGGCAGGGCGATGCACATGTAGCGCCCGCGTGGCCAGATGTGCAGCGCATTGCGTTCGATGCGGAAACCGCCATCCGCCCGCGGCGGAATCTCCAGTTCCTTGTAGGAATGATCGAGAAAGGCGATGTGTTCGCCCACCGGCGCCTTGCGCTGCATGGCCGCGCGCAAGGCCGAGCCGGCGCCATCGCTGCCGACCAGTGCCTGGAAGTGGATCTCGTGCGGCTGGTCGTCGCGGTCGTCGATGAAGCGCGCGTAGCCGGCATCGAAATCCACCGTGTGCAGGCGCCGATAGAAATGCACGCGCGCACCAGCCTGTTCGGCCAGATCGAGCAGGGTGACGTTCAAGGCGGCGCGGTGGATCGACCAGATCACCTCGCTGTCGTCACGCCCGTAGCGCTGCAGCTGCGGCTCGCCGCTGACCGGGTGGATCATGCGCCCGCGCATCATCACCGCCTTGGCCATCACCGCGTCTTCCGCGCCGGCCTGGCGCAGGGCATGCCGGCCACGTTCGGCCAAGGCGAGGTTGATCGAACGCCCGGACTCGTAGCCCTTGATGCGCGGGTCGCCACGGCGTTCGTACAAGGTGATCTGCCAGCCGCGCCGCGACAGCAGGATGGCGAGCAGGCAACCGGCCAAACCGGCGCCGATCAGGGTCAGGGAACGAGGGGAGGCAGCAGCGCTCAATGCGGTATCCGGCAGCGGCCGGACAGGGGCGCCGGCAAGGAGGAAGGGCTCAGGCAGCGGCCCAGGTTTCCACGTGCTCCACCAACTGGTGCAGATCGCAGAAGCGGTTGTACAGCGGTACCGGCGCGATGCGGATCACATCCGGCTCGCGCCAGTCGCCCAGCACACCCACCGATTGCAGGTGCTCGAACAGGGCACGGCCCTGCGTGCGGCCACCGGCCACGCGCAGCGACAGCTGGCAGCCACGCTGTGCGGGATCGGCCGGAGTGACGATCTGCAGCACCTGCGGCACGCGCGCTTGGATCAGCTGTTCCAGATGCCCGGTGAGCTGCTCGGATTTGGCACGCAGCGCCGGCATGCCGGCCTGGTCGAACAATTCCAGCGACGCGCGCAGCGGGGCGAGTGCCAGCACCGGCGGATTGCTTAGCTGCCAGCCTTCGGCACCGGGCGAAGGCACGAACTGCGGTTCCATGCGGAAGCGCGTCGGTTGTTCATGGCCCCACCAGCCGGCCATGCGCGGCAGGTTGCTATGTGCATGCCGCGCATGCACGAAGCACCCACCCACCGCACCCGGGCCGGCGTTGAGATATTTGTAGTGGCACCACACGGCGAAATCGACGCCATCGTCGTGCAGGCTGAGCGGGATGTTGCCCACCGCGTGCGCCAGGTCGAAACCCACCGCTGCGCCCTGGGAGCGCGCCAGCCGCGCAATCTCGCCCAGCGCGAACGCCTGGCCGGTGCGGTACTGGATCCCTGGCCACAGCACCAGCGCCAGCCGCGGGCCGTGCTGCGCAATTGCTTCAGCGATCGCGTCCATCGACAGCGTGCCGTCGGGTGCGTCGGGCTCCACTTCGATCAGGTGGGTGTCCGGGTCCAGCCCGTGCAGGCGCAGCTGCGACTCCACGGCGTGGCGATCGGACGGAAACGCACCGGCTTCGATCAGGATCGCGGCACGCTCGGCGCTGGGCCGGTAGAAGCTGGCCATCATCAGGTGTAGGTTGACGGTGAGCGTGTTCATCGCCACCACCTCGTCCGGCTGTGCGCCGACCACCCGTGCCAGCCCGTCGCGCACCAGCTGGTGATAGGTGAGCCATTGGGTCGGGCCGGTGAAGTGGCCTTCCACCGCGAGCGCGCCCCACTGGTCGAGCACTTCGGACACCATCGCACGCGCCTGGCGCGGTTGCAGGCCCAGCGAATTGCCGACGAAATAGGTCTGATCCTGGCCGCCATGTTGCGGAAACACGAACGCATCGCGGAGCGCGCGCAGCGGGTCGGCAGCGTCCAGTGCGGCAGCATGGGAGCGGGACAGTGGATCGGTCATCATCGGCTCGCGGCGCAGGTCAATGCCGCAGTTTACCTGCCGGCGCCCTGCGCGCCGTCATGCACGGCCGGGGCCTCGGCAGTGGCGGGGCGGGCGGGGCGCAACAGGTGGGTCAGGGTGCCGATGCTGTCGGTGATACGGTCGATGGTGTCGGCCAGCGCCGCCGCTGCGGGCAGGCCATCAGGTAGGGCCGCCAGCGCATCGGACACCCCGCGCTCGGCGGTGCGCAGCGTGGCCGGCGCCGGCACGCGGCCTTCGCGCAGACAGGCGCTCAACTCGGCCAGGGCCTGGTCGGCCTGCTCGGCAAACGCAGGCAATCCATCCAGTGCCGGCAGCGGGTGACCATCGCGCAGCACCGCTTCCAGTGACAGCGTGGCGCGGATCAAGCGGTTGCCATTGGCCAACAATGATTCGGCGCGCTTGAGCTCGTCCAGGTTGCGTCGGCTGCGGGGTTCTCCGCGCAGCCGTTCGATCGAGGCCTGGGTATTGGTGCGCGCTACCCGCGCGGCAGCACGGCTGTCGCTCAAGGCATCGAGCTGGCCGAGCAGCAGGTTGCGCAGGTGCGCGCGATAGGCATCTAGCAATTGCGCCAGCGAGGCGCGGATCTGCCGGCGTTCGCGCGTGGGCCACAGTGCGTAGGCAATCAGCGCCAGTGCGCTGCCGGCCACGGTGGCCTGCAGACGCGCGCCGACTGCCTCGCCCGGCGACAGCCCTTCGAACGACAGCAGCAGCACCAGCATGCCGGTCAAAAACGCCACGCCGATGCCGTAGTTGACCTGCGTCAACAGGCGAAATCCCAGGCAAAACAATGCCAGCAGGCTGAGGCGGATGCCGGCACCGTCCATCGCCAGATGCGCAAGCAGCGTGGCCAGCAACAAGCCGATGAAGGTGCCGGCAACCCGCAAGGCGCCAAAGCTGAAAGTACCGCCGAAATCCGGCTTGAGCACGATCGCGGTGGTCATCGGGATCCAGAAGCCGTGCGGAATCTGCTGCCAGCGCTGGAAGGCGATCGCCAGTGCCAGGCACACGCCGCAGCGCAACGCATGACGAAACGCCACCGAAGACAGGTCCAGGTTCGCCCGCAGCGTGGCCCAGGTGGCGGCCGGGCGCAGCGCCGCGGGCAGCCGCGCTTCGGCCAGCTGCGCCTGGATCTCGCCGCGGCTGCTGGCCCAGTGCGCATTGCGGACCAGGGCGCGCAGCTGGCCGCCGAGGCCTTGCGCGCGCGCCACCGCCACGCGCACCAGGCGGCGCTCGCGGGTATCGGCGTTGTCGTGCTGGAACTGCGCCAGCGCCGCCACCAGATCGTCGAAGCCGGTCATCGAGGCGGTGGCGGCAGCAGGGTCTTCCCCCACGGTCATCGCGTGGGCAAGTTGTTCCAGCACGATGGCGCTGCGCTCCAGCACGCGTTCGATCGCCGGCCGCGCCTGTGACTGACCCAGGCGGGTGTCGGCATCGGCCAGCGACAGCAGCTCCAGGCGCACGCGGTCGCACAGCTCGGCAATGATGCGGAAGCTCTGCACCGCGATTGCGCGCGAACGGTGCTCGCCATGCAGCATGACCATGGCATCGAGCACTTCCTGCGTGGCCGGCGGCGGCGCACTGGCTTCCGGGCGTTGCCGCGCAATGCCGGCCAGCTGCCGCATCAGCTCTGCCAATGCGAAGCGCTCGGGCCGGTAACGCTGCAGGGGCCATGCAGCCAGCGCCAGCAGGACCTGCAGCACGCCGCCGGCAAAGATCAGCAGCGCAACGCCTGGCGCCTGCGCCACTGGCAGGCGCATGTCGGCGCTGACCACCAACAGGATCATGCTGGTCAGGCCCACCCGCGCCGCCACCGGGCCCAGTGCGACCAGCAAGCCGCCGCCCAGGCCGAGCACCAGCCCGGCGAGCACCAGGGCGGGGGTGTTGTGGCCGACCCAGATGCCCAGCAGCGCGGCGCCGCCGGCCGCCAGCGCCGCCATCAGCATGCGCTGCAGGCGCGCCCGATACGGGCCGGGCTGATCGGAGAACATGGTGTTCAACGCGCCGCTGCACACCGCCAGGCCGGCCGCAACATGCCCCGTCGCCACGCCGATCAGCAGCGGCAACACCACCGCGGCGGTATTGCGCAGCGCAACGCGCAATGGCACGTCGCGCGGCTTGAGGTCGATCAGTGCGCGCAGCATGGCGTGGAGATCAGCAGAAGCAAGGTGGTTGGCAGATGCGGGTGCAACCCACGGCCCGCGGCTCAGGCCTCGGCGGCGGCATAGCGTTCCGGCGCAGGGTGCACATGCCCGCACTGCGTACAGGTGCGCAGCGCAAGCGAGCGATAGAAATGATCGAACACCGGCGGGAAGTCGGTTTCGATATTTTCCAGGGGAAACATCGCTTCATACAGCTTGTGGTTGCACTGCGGGCAATACCACTGCAGACCGTCCTGCTCATGCGGCAGGCGCTCACGCTCGATCACCAGGCCGATCGACCCGGCGGCGCGTTGTGGCGAATGCGGCACCTTGGGCGGGAGCAGAAAGATCTCGCCGGCACGGATCGGGATGTCGCGTGCGGTGCCGTCGTCCTGCACCTTCAGCACCATTTCGCCTTCGAGCTGGAAAAACCACTCCGGGCCTTCGTCATAGTGATAGTCGGTGCGCGCGTTCGGCCCGCCGACGATCATGATGATGAAGCCGTCCTGCTGGATGCACTTGTTGCCGACCGGCGGCTTGAGCAGGTGGCGGTGCTGCTCGACCCAGGCGTGCAGGTTGATCGGCGGGACCAGCATCGGCGTTCCTTGGCGAAGAAGACGCCCAGCATAGCCAACCGGCGGCACCGATGGGTGCCGCGCGGCCGGCTGCGCTCAGCGTTCGCTATGGTCGGCCTGGATCTGCGCCAGCGCCGCGTCGTAGCGCTCTTGCAGGATGTCCGCACGATCGACCGACATGCGCAGATCGTGCGCCCGCCCGTCGCGCAGGCTGTAGACCCAACCGTGCACGCGCAGGTCCTGGCCGCGGTCCCAGGCGTCGCGCACGATGGTGGTGCGGCAGACGTTGACTACTTGTTCCAGCACATTGAGCTCGCACAGGCGTGCGTGCTGCACCGACAGGTCGCCAGCCTGATGCAGGCAGGCCTCGTGCTTGTCGGCCACATCGGTGACGTGGCGGATCCAGTTGTCCACCAGGCCCATGCGCTTCTGGGTCAGGCTGGCGAACACGCCGCCGCAGCCGTAATGGCCGACGACCAGAATGTGCTTGACCTTGAGGACGTCGACGGCGAACTGGATCACCGACAGGCAATTCAGATCGGTATGCACCACCACATTGGCGATGTTGCGGTGGACGAACACTTCGCCCGGCGCCATGTCGATGATCTGGTTGGCCGGAACGCGTGAATCCGAACAGCCGATCCACAGATATTCCGGGGATTGCTGGGTGGACAGCTTGGCAAAGAATTCCGGGTCTTCGCGATTGATGCGATCGGCCCAGGCGCGGTTGTTTTCAAGCAAATGGTTGAGCTCGTTCATGCGCGCAGTATTCCAGAACGTGGGGAAGGGAGCGTAGGTGCCACCGCAGTGGCGTAAAGCCGTGGTGCAGGAACGCCAAGCCGACGGCGCTGCTCAGTCATGGCTGCTGCGCGCCTGCAGTGCATCGCGCATCAGCGCGGCCACCGCCTGCGTCTCGGCCGAGGCCTGGGCGGCCAGCGCAGCGCTGACGGCACGCACATTGGCCACCGGGTGATTCTGACTGAGCTTGAAGGTGAGTTCGATGCGGCTGGGTACGAAGCGGAAGGCCACCAGCCCGCGCAGCTGGCGCCGATGGCTGTCACGGTCCATCTCGAACAGCCAGTCGCTGCCGATGCTGTGTTCGAACTGCGCGCTCATGCGCCCGATCAAGTCGACGACCGCCGCCTCGTCCTCGACCACGCTGCACTGGCCATGCAGATGCGCCACCGCGTAGTTCCAGGTGGGCACGCGGGCGCCGGCTTCCTTGTCCGGATACCAGGTGGGCGACACATAGGCATGCGGGCCATGCACGAGCATCACTGCATCGCCATGGTGGCGCGCCTGCGGATTGGGGCGGGCCCAATGCCCTTCGATGACGATCGCCTCTGCATCGCGCCGATAGATCACCGGCAGATGCGAGATGACCGGTTGCCCGGTCTCGCCCGGCGTGATCAAGGTGACGAACGGGTCATGCGCGATCAGGCCGTCCAGCAACGCCAGATCGGTCTGTGCGAACGCGCGCGGTGCGTACATCTCAGGCGCGGCCGCCCATCGTCACCACCATGCGCTCACGCAGGTCGGCATCGCTGTCGCCGCGCGGTGGCGACACCTCATGCAGCGAAAAGCCGCGCATCAGCGCGTCTTCTTCGTCCAGCCCGTCCAGTGCCACGAATTCGGCATCGAACAAGGCCGCGCGTGCGGTGTCCTCACTGTCGTAGGCCAACGTCTTGCCATCGCTGTCCAGCACTTCGGCAGTGCCGGCTTCCTTGATGCGCAGGCGCGCCCAGATCAGGGTGCGGCCGATGGTGGCCAGCCACCACTGATCGTGGCTGCCAGAGCTGTGCGCTGCGTCGATGTCGATGATGTTCATGCCAGTACCTTGGAAAGCAGCCCGAGCAGGGCCGCCATGCCCAGGCCGAAGAAAATGGTCAGCAGCGAGAGCCAGGCGGGTGTGGCCAGACCGGACAGCGCACTGTCGCGGTAGCTGCGGTAGCGGCGCGCCAACAACCAGCGCCACGCGGTGGGACTGATGAAGGCCGGCTCGCCGAAGCTGTCCAGCGCATCCGGGTGGCGGTCGCGCAGGTGCACCAGGGTGAGTGGCCAGAAGATCAGCAGGGCGGTCAGCCCGGCGACTGCAACACCCACGAAACATAGCGCGAAGAACAGGGTCATGTGCGGGGCTCGGCAGGCGGAGCATCGAAGCGGGCAATGATCGTGATGAGGCCGACGATCGCCTCGTTCAACGTGTCCAAGTCTTCGGCCGGAATCCACCACTCGGTGTGATGTGCGCCGCCGACTTTTTGAATGGCGTATTGGTCGACGAACGCAGCGAGCACATCGAACTGCGCCACGTAGCCAACGCCGCTGTCCTTGACGTTCCAGCGCGATGCGATTTCCTCGGCATAGCGCTGATTGGTGACCGGATAGAAGATTGGCTGCTCCGGCAATCGCGGCGGCCAGCGTCGGAAGCCGGAGTCACGCACCAAGGCGTATTCCTCCGGTCCCAAGGGGCGATACATCGTGACGGTGGCCGCCCCCGTGCTCACATCAGAACTCCGCGCTGCCCGGCGCGCGCGGGTAGGGGATCGCGTCGCGGATATTGCTCAAGCCGCACACGTAAACCACCAGGCGTTCGAACCCCAAGCCGAAGCCGGCATGCGGCACCGAGCCATACCGGCGGAAATCGCGGTACCAGCTGTAGTGCTCCTTATCCAGGCCGAACTGCGCCATGCGCGCGTCGAGCACGTCCAGGCGCTCTTCGCGCTGGCTGCCGCCGATGATCTCGCCGATGCCCGGCGCCAGCACGTCCATCGCCGCAACCGTCTTGCCGTCGTCGTTCAGGCGCATGTAGAACGCCTTGATGTGCTCAGGATAGTTGGTCACCACCACGGGGCGGCCGATGTGTTCTTCGGTCAGCCAGCGCTCGTGCTCGGTTTGCAGGTCCAGGCCCCATTCGACCGGGAAGTCGAACTTTTTGCCGGAGTTCTGCAGCAGCTTTACCGCCTCTGTGTAGTCGATCTGCTCGAACGGCGCATTGATGAAGGCTTCCAGCTTGCTGATGGCGTTCTTGTCCACGCGCTCGGCCAGGAAGGCCAGATCGTCGCCACGTTCGTCCAGCACCGCGCGGAACAGGTACTTGAGGAACTGTTCGGCCAGGCGCGCGTCTTCGGCCAGATCGGCGAAGGCGATTTCCGGCTCGATCATCCAGAACTCGGCCAGATGGCGGGTGGTGTGGCTGTTTTCGGCGCGGAAGGTCGGCCCGAAGGTGTAGACCTTGCTCAGTGCCAGGCAGTAGGCCTCCACGTTGAGCTGGCCGGACACGGTCAGGAAGGTTTCCTTGCCGAAGAAGTCGCGGCTGAAATCCACCTCGCCCTGCGCGGTGCGCGGCAGGTTCACCATGTCCAGCGTGGAGACGCGGAACATCTGCCCGGCGCCTTCGGCGTCGGAGGTGGTGATGATCGGCGTGCTGATCCAGTTAAAGCCGTTCTGGTGGAAGAAGCGGTGCACCGCCTGCGCCAGGCAGTTGCGGATACGCGTGACCGCGCCGAACAGGTTGGTGCGCGGACGCAGATGCGCCACTTCGCGCAGGAACTCCGGCGACATCGGCTTGGGCTGGATCGGGTAGGTGAGCGGGTCTTCGACCCAGCCGACGATCTCCACGCCGCTGGCCTGGATCTCGAACGATTGCCCCTTGCCTTGCGACTTCACCAGCACGCCCTTGGCGATCAGCGAACAGCCACTGGTCAGCCGCTTGATCTCGTCGAAATTCGGCAGCGACTCGGTGGCCACGACCTGGATCGGCGCGAAGCAGGAGCCATCGGTGACGTTGATGAAGGCCAGTCCGGCAGACCCGCGCAGCGTGCGCACCCACCCGCGTACCGTAACTTCGCCGCCTTCCGGGATCTTCCCCGCAAGCGCATGTTCAACGCTGACCACCGTCATGACTATTCCTCGCCGTAGCGACCTTGGAGTGACCTGCGAGTTTACTGGCTGCGACCGTGCCGGCGCGAGCACCTGAACAGGCGCTCGCGCGCTGTGCTTGTCTACCCGCAACGCTGGCCCCATCTGGCCTGCATGCCGATCGCGCCGGTCGGCCTCTATACTTGCCGCTATTGTGTTGGAGTGCCCGTATGACCATCAGCCTCACCCCCGCCGCGCTGGAGCGCGTGCAGCGTTTCGTGCAGCAGACCCCGGGTGCGCTGGGGCTGCGCTTTGGCGTGACCAAGACCGGCTGCTCCGGCTGGGGCCACATCACCGACCTGGCGCGCGAAAAGCGTGACGACGACGCGGTATTCGAGCAGGGCGGGGTCAGCATCTTTGTCGACCCGACCAGCCTGCCGCTGGTGGATGGCACCTGCATCGACTTCGGCAAGCACGGCCTGAGCGAGACCTTCACCTTCAGCAACCCCAATGCCACGGCCGAGTGCGGCTGCGGCGAGAGCTTCACTACCGAAGCCGAGCACCGCTGAGCTAGAGAGTGAGCCACACAGCGTCGGAGTGTTTTTCCTTCTCCCATCGGGAGAAGGTGCCCCAAAGGGGCGGATGAGGGTACGGGCGAAGCTCGCGTGGCTGAACGATACGAGTGGCTTTGCCCCGTACCCTCACCCCAACCCCTCTCCCGGCGGGAGAGGGGCTTAAGCGGTCGCCGCACTCGTTAGCTTGGCTGTTGGGATGGCCCGGTTGCGGCTAAGCGCTTGGACTGCCATACTTTCCGGCTTCCTGCCCGTTTGGGCGGGAAACCCTTGCTCCACCGGCCGCCTTGTGCGGGTTCCCCGGGGAGCTGTCCGGCCCACGTGGCCACATCCGAAAGGTAAAACAACATGAGTCGTCATTACGAAGTCGTGTTCCTGGTCCATCCGGACCAGAGCGAGCAGGTCCCGGCCATGATCGAGCGCTACAAGTCGCTGATCGAGGGCGGTAACGGCACCATCCACCGTCTGGAAGACTGGGGCCGTCGTCAGCTGGCCTACCCGATCCAGAACCTGGTGAAGGCGCACTACGTGCTGCTCAACATCGAAGTCGACCAGGCCGTGCTGAGCGAGCTGGTGGAAAGCTTCCGCTTCAACGATGCGGTGCTGCGTCACCTGGTGATCAAGCGCGATGGCCCGGATACCGAGCAGTCGCTGATCATGAAGAGCAAGGACGAGAAGGGCGACAAGCCCGAGCGTAGCGAGCGTCGTCGTCGTGACGACGAGGAAGGCGATGCTGCACCTGCCGCCACCGATACCGACGGCGACAACGCCGAAGCCGCTTAAGGAGCGCTGTCATGTCCAAGTTCTTCCGTCGTCGCAAGTTCTGCAAGTTCACCGCCGAGGGCGTCAAAGAGATCGATTACAAGGATCTCAACACCCTGCGTCAGTACCTCACCGAGAACGGCAAGATCGTGCCGAGCCGCGTGACCGGTACCAAGTCCAAGTACCAGCGTCAGCTGGCAACGGCCGTCAAGCGCTCGCGTTTCCTGGCGCTGATCCCGTACACGGATAATCACGACGTCTAAAGTAGTGCTGCGTAGGAGCCCGCCACTGGCGCGGCTCCTTTCGCAAGGCCCACACGGTTTTTCTGTGTGAGTCGCTCACATGAGCCTGCACGGTCTGATGTGAGCCCCTCACGAAAAGCCCGCACGGTCTGATGTGAGTCCTTCACAAAAGCCCGCACATCCATGTGCGGGTTGATAAATTGATAGAAGCCGGTAGTTCGAGTGTGCGGTGTTGGTCGGGGTTCTTACGATTCCCGATTCCCCAATCCCGATTCCCGGCTTCTCCTATTCGGACAGCACCCGTTGCGGCGGCCACAGGCCGGCGCTAACGAATAACGGAGCACCACCATGGATCTGATTCTTCTGCAGAAAGTGACCAACCTGGGCAACCTGGGCGACAAGGTCAGCGTCAAGCCGGGCTACGGCCGTAACTTCCTCGTGCCGCAGGGCAAGGCCGTACCGGCCACCGCTGCGAACGTCGAAGCGTTCGAAACCAAGCGCGCCGAGTACGAAGCCAAGGCCAACACCATCCTGGCCGATGCACAGAGCCGCGCCACCAAGTTCGAAGGCGCCAGCGTCACCATCGGCGCGCACGCGTCGACGGAAGGCAAGCTGTACGGTTCGGTCGGCCCGCGCGACATCGCCGAGGCATTCACCGCCGCCGGCCTGCCGCTGGAAAAGAGCGAAGTGATCCTGGGCGAAGGCGCATTCCGCAATGTCGGCGAGTACGACGTTGTGCTGCACCTGCACGCCGATGTGGAAACCACCGTCAAGGTCATCGTCGAATCCGACGCCTGATTGCGATACGTGTCTGCATCAAGAAGGGCGCCTCACGGCGCCCTTTTTTTATGGGCGGAAAATAGGCAGCGCAAGGCGGTGACGGGCGCTGGTTGCATCAACGGTGCGATCAGGCTTGTCTGCTGACGCGTTGAACAGGCCAGGTGCAGGCGGACCTGTCTGATTCGCGGCCAAACCGGCGTGACGCTTGACCTTGCCGCGTTGCGTGTTGCATCAACGGTGCGATCAGGCTTGTCTGCTGACGCGTCGAACAGACCAGGCGCAGGCGAGCTGTCTGATTCGCGACCAAACCGGTGCGACGCCTGTGCTTGCCGCGTGGCGTGCTGCGTTGCAGGCTCGGCGTTCCTTGCATGATTCGAGGCGCAGTGCATGCGGTCGCATCGATACGCTGTCTCCGGAACGCGGCCGCACGGTGGTCGGCCGTCGGCACGGCTTGGCCGCTCGGTTCTCGATGCGCGCTCGCCGTTCTACCGGTTCGAAACTTTCGAGGTCGGTGACGGTCACGGCGGCCGCTGGCGCATGCGCATCGGAATTCCGCGGACCCGGCCACCGCGGCGCGGATTCCCTGCGTTGTGGATGCTGGACGGTAACCGGGCGCTGGCGCAGTTCGATCACGCATGGCTGCAGGGCCTGGCCGCTGCGCCGACCCCGCGGGTGCTGGTGTTCGTCGCACCCGACAACGACCTGCTGGTGGATCTGCCCAGGCGTGCCCATGACTACACATTCCAACCAGCGGACCATTCGTTCCTGGCCCCGCCCACGGCGCCGCCCGGGCCGGTGGGCGGCGGCGCCAACGCGCTGTTGGAAGTGTTGACGGGGCAGGCCATGCCCGCGCTGGCGCGGCGTGTGCCGCTGGATCGTGAGCGGCAGGCGCTCTGGGGGCATTCGTTGGCCGGGCTGCTCGTGCTGCACGCGCTCTATTCCGGGCGTGGGCCGTTCACCGAATACGCGGCCGCGAGCCCATCGCTGTGGTGGTCACAGGGAGCGTTGCTGGGCGATCCGGAGCAACGTTTCAGCCGTGAGGGGCCGGCGCGCGCCATGCGCCTGTGGCTGTTTCTCGGCGGTGCCGAACGGGCAGGGCACATCGATCCGCATGCCCGGCAGGATCCACACCGTGCCGCGTTGTTGGAGGCCATTGCCGGCGCGCCCGCAGATGCCGCTGCACGCTTGGCCGAGCGCCTGGCAACGGTGCCGCGGTTGGCGGTGCGCTACCAGGAATTTCTCGCATTGCAGCATGCGGCAGTGTTCCGCGCCGCACTGCGGGCCGCGCTGCAACACCTTGCGGGCCTGCCGGTGCGTGGCCGCCGGCCGCGCCGGTCCTGAACCGCGCCGGCCGCCATGGCCTGCGCGGCGGCCATGCCGGCCGTGCCTGCCCGGCTATACTCGCCATCAATCGTTCGCTTCGTGTACTGCCGCCGGCGCCTTGCCAGCCAGGGGCGAAGCCCTCGCAAACCCGTCCCGACGGCGCCTGTTGCGCCGTTGACCGAGATCCCTAGCGTCCATGCGTCTTTCCACGATCAAACTGTCCGGTTTCAAGTCGTTCGTCGACCCGACCACGTTGCACCTGCCCACCAACATGACCGGCATCGTCGGCCCCAATGGCTGCGGCAAGTCCAACATCATCGATGCGGTGCGCTGGGTGATGGGCGAAAGCTCGGCCAGCCGCCTGCGCGGCGACTCGCTGACCGACGTGATCTTTTCCGGCTCTTCGGCGCGCAAGCCGGTGTCGCAGGCGACGGTGGAGCTGATCTTCGACAATTCCGATCACACCATCTCCGGCGAGTTCGCCTCGTTCAACGAGATCTCGGTCAAGCGCCTGGTCAGCCGCGACGGCACCAGCGCGTATTACCTCAACGGCACCAAGTGCCGGCGCCGCGACATCACTGACCTGTTCCTGGGCACCGGCCTGGGGCCGCGCAGCTACTCGATCATCGAGCAGGGCATGATCAGCCAGATCATCGAGGCGCGCCCGGAAGATCTGCGCGTCTACCTGGAAGAAGCCGCCGGCATTTCCAAGTACAAGGAACGCCGCAAGGAAACCGAAACGCGCATCCGCCATACGCGCGAAAACCTCGATCGCCTGGGTGACCTGCGCGAGGAGATCACCAAGCAGCTGGCGCATCTGCAGCGCCAGGCGCGGCAGGCCGAGCAGTACCAGGCGTTGCAGGAAGAACGCCGCATCAAGGATGCGGAGTGGAAAGCCTTGGAGTACCGCGGCCTGGATGGCCAGCTGCAAGGCCTGCGCGAAAAGTTGAATCAGGAAGAAACCCGCCTGCAGCAGCTGATCGCCGAGCAGCGCGATGCCGAAGCGCGCATCGAAACCGGCCGTGTGCGCCGCGAAGAGGCCGCCGAAGCGGTGGCCAAGGCGCAGGCCGATGTCTACCAGGTCGGTGGCGCACTGGCGCGTATCGAGCAGCAGATCCAGCACCAGCGCGAACTCTCGCACCGCCTGCACAAGGCGCGCGACGAAGCGCAGAGCCAGCTGCAGGAGCTCACCCAGCACATCAGCGGCGACTCCGCCAAGCTGGCGGTGTTGCGCGAGGCGGTGGCCGATGCCGAACCGCAGCTGGAGCAATTGCGCGAAGATCACGAATTCCGCCAGGACGCACTGCGCGAGGCCGAAGCCCGCCTGGCCGACTGGCAGCAGCGCTGGGAAACCCATAACCGCGACACCGGCGAAGCCTCGCGCGCCGGCGAAGTGGAGCGCACCCGCGTCGATTATCTGGACCGGCAATCGCTGGAAGCCGACCGCCGCCGCGAGGCGCTGGTCAACGAACGCGCCGGGCTGGATCTGGACGCGTTGGCCGAAGCGTTCGAGCAGATCGAATTGCGGCATGAAACGCAAAAGGCCTCGCTGGACGGACTGACCGAGCAGGTCGAAGCGCGCAAGCACGCGCTGGGTGGCTTGCAGGAACAGCAACGCGCCAGCCAGGGCGAACTGGCCGAAGTCCGCAAGCAGGCGCAGGCCGCACGCGGCCGGCTGTCGTCATTGGAAACGCTGCAGCAGGCAGCGCTGGGTCAGGAGCAGGGCGCCGCCGTGGCCTGGCTCAAGGCGCGCGGGCTGGATTCGGCCGCGCGCGTGGGCGAGCGCATCAGCGTGGAAAGCGGCTGGGAAAACGCGGTGGAAGGCGCGTTGGGTCAGTTGATCGAAGGCGTGCTGGTGGAGGCGCCGGAGCAATTGGTCGATGCGCTGGGCGAGTTGGGCGACGGGCGCATCGCGCTGGTGTCGTCGGCCACCGACAACGTGCAGTTCGCGCCGACCTCGCTTGCCGCCAAGGTGCAGGGGCCGACTGCGATCCGCCGCTTGCTGGCGCGCCTGCATGCCGCCGAAGACCTGGATGCCGCGCGCAGCCTGCAGCGCAACCTGCCGGACGGCGATTCGGTGATCACCCGCAGCGGCGAGCGGCTGGGCGAGGGCTGGGTGCGCGTGTCGCGCTCCGGCGCGGCCAAGCAGGGCGCGTTGCTGCGCGAGCGCGAGATCCAGGAGCTGCGCTCGCAGATCGACACGCTGCAGGAGCGCGAGGGCGACCTGGAAGAACAACTGGCCAGCTTCCGCGAGCAACTGCTGGCCGCCGAACAACAGCGCGAAGACGCGCAGCGCCAGCTGTACATGGCGCACCGCAGCGCGTCCGAACTGGCCGGCCAGCTGCAGAGCCAGCAGGGCAAGGTGGACGCGGCACGTGGGCGCATCGAGCGGATCGAGGCCGAGCTGGGGCAGTTGCTGGAAACCCTGGACACCAGCCGCGAGCAGGCCCGCGAAGCGCGCGCCAAGCTCGAGGACGCGGTGGTGCGCATGGGCGACCTGCAAGGCACCCGCGAAGCACTGGAAAGCGAACGCCGCCAGCTCACCGATGCACGCGACCAGGCGCGTGATGCCGCGCGTGGCGTACGCGATGCGATGCATGCCTTGGCACTCACGCTGGAATCCCAGCGCACCCAGATCACCTCGCTGAGCCAGACCCTGGAGCGCATGGACAGCCAGCGTGGCCAGCTCGACACGCGTCTGGAAGATCTGGTGGCGCAGTTGAGCGAAGGCGATTCGCCGGTCGAAACGCTTGAACACGAACATCAGGCCGCCTTGAGCGAGCGCGTGCGCACCGAGCGCGTGCTCGGCGAGGCGCGCACCATGCTGGACAGCATCGACGGCGAACTGCGCAGCTTCGAACAGACCCGCCAGCAGCGCGACGAGCAGGCCCTGGCGCAACGCGAGCGCATCTCCCAGCGCAAGCTCGACCAGCAGGCGCTGGTGCTCAACGCCGAACAACTCGCTGCCGCGGTGGTCAAGGCCGGCTTCATGCTCGAAGACGTGGTCAATGGGTTGGACGAGGCCGCCAACCCGGCCGAGTGGGAAGCGGCGGTGGGGCAGATCGATGCCCGCATGCGCCGGCTGGAGCCGGTCAACCTGGCCGCGATCCAGGAATACGGCGAAGCCGCGCAGCGTTCCGAGTATCTGGACGCGCAGAACGTGGACCTGACGACGGCGCTGGAAACGCTCGAAGAAGCGATCCGCAAGATCGACCGCGAAACCCGTGGCCGCTTCAAGGACACTTTCGACCGCGTCAACTCGGGTGTGCAGGCCTTGTATCCGCGCCTGTTCGGCGGCGGCCACGCGTATCTGGAGCTCACCGGCGAAGATCTGCTCGACACCGGCGTGACCATCATGGCGCGCCCGCCGGGCAAGCGCGTGTCGAGCATTTCGCTGCTGTCCGGTGGCGAAAAGGCGATGACCGCGGTGGCGCTGGTGTTTGCGATCTTCCAGCTCAACCCGGCGCCGTTCTGCCTGCTTGATGAGGTGGACGCACCGCTGGACGAGGCCAACGTCGGCCGCCTGGCCAACATGGTCAAGGAGATGAGCGAGAAGGTGCAGTTCCTGTTCGTCAGCCACAACAAGGCGACCATGGAAGCGGCGCGCCAGCTCTCCGGCGTGACCATGCGCGAACCCGGCGTCAGCCGCCTGGTGAGCGTGGACCTGGAAGAGGCCGCACGTTTGGCGGGCGCGGCATGACGTGCCATGCTTGCTGGAATGATTACACCTGTCACTCTTGCGCGGAGGCACGCTGAATGTCCGACATGGCCATGATCCGGATCGGGATCCTGATCGCTGGACTGCTGCTGGTCGCGGCCATTTTCCTGTTTGGCCGCCCGAAGAAATCGCCGCAGGGGCGACGGGTGGACAAGGACGACACCCAGCCGCGCGAACGCCGCGAGCCGGTCATTTCCAGCGGCGTGGACGCGGACGGAACGCCCTTCGAGCGCAGCGACACCAGCGCCGAGCAGAGCGAACTGGAACTCGATGACCAGGACGGCGCTGGCGGCAACGATGTCGGCAAGCGTCCGAATCAGGATTTCGACAAGATCGTGTCGCTGTTCGTGGCGGCCAAGGCCGGCCAGGTGCTGCGTGGCGAAGACGTGGTGGTTGCCGCCGAAAAGACCGGCCTGGTGTTTGGCCACATGAATGTCTTTCACCGCTTGGTGGAAGGGCATCCCGAGCGCGGCCCGATCTTCAGCATGGCCAGCATTCTCAAGCCGGGCAGCTTCGACATGGCCAACATTCGCGAGATGCAGACGCCGGCGATCGCCTTCTTCCTGACCTTGCCGGCACCGATGACCGCGCTCGATGCCTGGGAAAAGATGTTGCCCACCGTGCAACGCATGGCCGAACTGCTCGACGGCGTGGTGCTGGACGACAGCCGCAACGCGCTGGGCCGCCAGCGCGTTGCGCATATCCGCGACGAACTGCGTGCTTACGACCGCCAGCATCAGGCCCCGCCGCTGACCAAGTCGCCGCGCTGGTGATTCCCCTCTCCCGCAGGAGAGGGAATCAAAGCCCCTCTCCTGCGGGAGAGGGATTGGGGTGAGGGTACGGGGCGAAGCCCCGGCGCGGCTGGGCGGCACGAGGCTTCGCTCACACCCTCATCCGCCCCTTCGGGCACCTTCTCCCGAGGGGAGAAGGGATTGCCACTCAGTGCTTAGTGCTCAACGCTTCGCTTTAGCAAACGCCTCGCGAAAACGCACCATCTCTGCCTCGCTGCCTACGGTGACACGCACCCGCTTGGGCCAGATCGGCCAGCTGCGGCCGACGATGACGCCCTGCTTCTGCATCGAGTCGGCGAACACCTTGCCGTCGCGCTTGACGTCGACCATGAAGCAATTGGCCTGCGATGGCAGGCAGGTGTATCCCTTGGATTTCAGCCAGGCGATGGTGTCGTCGCGGACGCGGGCGTTGTCGGCGCGGCGGCTGGGCACCAGCATCGGATCGCGCAGGCTGGCGATGCCTGCGGCCATCGCCGGGACGGGCAGGGGGTTGCCACCCAGGCTGGCCAGCTTGGTCAGCAGGCCCGGGGGCGCCAGCGCAGCACCGAGCCGCATGCCGGCCATGCCGTAGAGCTTGGAGAACGTGCGCAACACGATCAGGTCCTGGCGCTGGCGCACCAGATCGGCCACCGATGGCTCGGTGCTGTAGTGGATGTAGGCTTCGTCCACCACCAGCACGGCGCTGGCAGGTTTGTTGGCGAGCAGCCATTCGATCTCCGCGCGCGGGGTGATCGAGCCGGTCGGGTTGTTGGGGTTGCACAGATAGATCAGCCCGGCGCTCGGGTCGGCCTTGGCCATGGCCTTGACGTCGTGCGCGCCGTCGGCACGCAGCGGCACCTTGCGGACCGGCACGCCTTGCGCCGCTGCGAGGTCGGCCAGCGCTTCGAAGGTTGGGTCGGCCATGACCAGGCCGGCGCGCGGTGACGTGAACAAGGTGCCGGCGCGATTGAGCGGGTCGCTGGAGCCGGGAAAGAACGCAAGGTGGTCGTGCGGCAGCTGCAGTTCGCCGGCCATCAGGTTGCGCAGGTCCTGTTCCATTTCGAACAGATAGCGGCCCGAGCGTGCCAGCGAGCGGCTCGCCGCATCCAGTGCAGCCGGCGACAGCCCGGTGGGATGCTCGTTGAAGTTGAGGTACACCGTGCCGGCCGCAAGCGCCACGCTCGGCGCCGCGGGTGCGGCGGCGCGCTTGCGGGCCGCCTCTGCCGCAGGCGTCAGCCCCAGGGCGGACACCGCCAGGCCGGACGTGGCAAGGCTGAGGAAGGAACGGCGCGAGACGGGCAACGACACGGGTGAGCTCCGGAGGGGTTGGGCGAAGAGGGCGCAACGCTAGCGGTTTTGCGACCGTCTGCCTATCGGGAATCACGCTGCCGCGTCCGCTTCCGACGGACGGTGCTCCGCAGCGCTCTGCCTGCACCACGTCCGGCACCGGCGGCGGCCGTTAGAATGGGCGGCCCAGCATCCTTTCTGCGATCGCATGACTGCCAGCCCGGATCCCGCACAGCGCATCGATGCCCTGCGTCAGCGCATCGAAGACGCCAATTACCGCTACCACGTGCTCGACGAGCCGCAGATCGCCGATGTCGAGTACGACCGGCTGCTGCGCGAGCTGGAGACACTGGAAGCGGCGCATCCGGAACTCGCCACTGCCGATTCGCCGACCCAGCGCGTGGGCTATCTGGCCGCTTCGCGGTTTGCCGAAGTACGGCATGCGTTGCCAATGTTATCGCTGGGCAATGCCTTCAGCGACGAGGAAGTGGCCGAGTTCGTGCGCCGCATCAGCGAACGGCTGGAGCGCAAGCAGCCGGTGTTTTGCGCCGAACCCAAGCTCGACGGCCTGGCGATCAGCCTGCGCTACGAACAGGGCGAATTCGTGCAGGGCGCCACCCGCGGCGATGGCGCCACCGGCGAGGATGTGAGCGCCAATCTGCGCACCGTCAAGGCCATTCCGCTGCGCTTGCGTGGCACGGGCTGGCCCGAGGTGCTGGAGGTGCGTGGCGAGGTTTACATGCCGCGTGCCGCGTTCGAGGCCTACAACGCGCAGATGCGCCTGCAGGGCGGCAAGGTGCTGGCTAATCCGCGCAATGGTGCGGCCGGTTCGTTGCGACAGCTCGATGCCCGCATCACCGCGCAACGGCCGTTGAGTTTTTTTGCCTACGGCGTGGGCGAGGTGGCGGAAGGTGCGTTGCCGCCGACCCACTCGGCGATGTTGGCGCAGCTGCGCGAATGGGGCTTCCCGGTCAGCCAGTTGGTGGAGGTGGTGCAGGGCAGCGAGGGTTTGCTGACCTACTACCGGCGCATCGGTGAAGCACGCGACGGCCTGCCATTCGATATCGATGGCGTGGTGTACAAGCTGGACGATCTAGCTGGCCAGCGCGAGATGGGCTTTGTCTCGCGCGCACCGCGCTGGGCGCTGGCGCACAAGTTCCCGGCCCAGGAGCAATCCACCACGGTGGAGGCGATCGAAATCCAGATCGGCCGCACCGGTGCGGCAACACCGGTGGCGCGCTTGAAGCCGGTGCACGTGGCCGGCGTGGTGGTGACCAACGCGACCTTGCACAACGCCGACCAGATCGCGCGCCTGGATGTGCGCGTGGGTGACACGGTGATCGTGCGACGCGCTGGTGATGTGATTCCGGAGGTGGCCGGTGTGGTCGCCGAGCAGCGCCCTGCCGGCACCCAGGCCTGGCAGATGCCGACCCAATGCCCGGTATGCGGCTCGGAGATCGTGCGCGAAGAAGGCCAGGCGGTGTGGCGCTGTTCGGGCGAGCTCACGTGCCCGGCGCAGCGCAAGGAAGCCTTTCGCCATTTTGTGTCGCGCCGCGCGATGGACGTGGACGGGCTGGGCGAAAAATTCATTGAAGTATTGGTCGACAGTGGCGTGGTGCAGGGTGTGGCCGACCTGTATCTGCTCAACGTCGACCAGCTGCTGCAGCTGCGTTTGATCAGCACCGCCGACAGCCCGCATGCGTTCTTGCGTGAAGCACGCGAGCACCTGGCTGCCGGTGCGTATGCGCAGGTCGAGCAAACCTTGGTCGGCATCGGTGTGGATCTTGACGGCGTGCAGCCGGCGCCGCAGACCTGGCAGGCCGATCTGTTGCGCGCGGGCTTGCCGGCGTTCGACTGGAACCGCAGGAAAATCGCCACCAAGTGGGCCGAAAACCTGATCGAGGCGATCGAGACCTCGCGCGACACCACGCTGGAGCGCTTCCTGTTTGCGCTGGGCATCGAGCATGTGGGCGAGAGCACCGCCAAGGCGTTGTCGGCGTGGTTTGGCGAGCTGGAGGTGATCCGTCATCTGCCCTGGCCGCTGTTCAAGCGCGTGCCGGACATCGGCGGTGAAGTCGCGCGCTCGCTCGGGCATTTCTTCGATCAGGCCGGCAACCAGCAGGCGATCGATGACCTGCTGCAGCGTGGTGTGCGCATCGGCGATGCGCATCCGCCTTCGCCCAAGCTGCGCGGCGCGCTGAGTTTTGCGGTGCTGCTCGAAGACCTGGATATTCCCAAGGTCACCCCGGTGCGTGCGCAGCAACTAGCCGCCGCGACGTCCTCGTTCGATGCGTTGATCGCCTCCGAGGCCGACCCGCTGCTGCAAGCCGGTGTGCCGGCGCCGGTGATCGCCTCGCTACAGCAGTGGTTGGCTCGCCCGGAAAACGCGGCACTGGCAACGGCCGCGCAACGCGCCATGGACGCGTTGCTGGCGCAATTGCCGCAGGCCGATGTGGTGCAGGCCGGGCCGCTGGACGGGCAGACCGTGGTCATCACCGGCACGCTGGCCGCGCTGACGCGCGATGCCGCCAAGCAGCGCCTGGAATCGCTGGGCGCCAAGGTGGCCGGTAGCGTCTCCAAAAAAACCGCGTTCCTGGTGGCGGGCGAAGAAGCCGGCTCCAAGCTGGACAAGGCGCAGAGCCTGGGCGTGGAGATCTGGGACGAAGCGCGGCTGCTGGCGTTCCTGAGTGAGCACGGTCAAGCGGTATGAGCACGCTGTCCGACGAACTGCCGGTGGACCTGGAGGCGTTGCGCCTGCGCGCGCGCCTGAATGCCCTGATTCGCGGCTTTTTCGCCGAGCGCGCCGTGCTGGAAGTGGAAACCCCGGTGCTCTCGGTGGCAGGCAATACCGAGCCGAACATCGAGAGTTTCAGCACCCGCTTCAGTGGCCATGTCGATGCGGGTGCGCCCACGCGCTGGCTTCGGACCTCGCCTGAGTACCCACTCAAGCGGTTGCTCGCCGCCGGCGTCGGCGATTGCTATGAGCTGGGGCGCGTGTTTCGCAACGGCGAAGCCGGTGGCCGCCACAATCCCGAGTTCAGCATGCTCGAGTGGTACCGGGTGGGCTGGGATCATCGCGCGCTGGCGAATGAAACCATCGCGCTGATCGAACGGGCCTTGGCGCTGGTCGGGCGCAGCGCGTCGGTCAACGTGCTCACGTATCGCGAACTGTTTTTGCACCACCTGGGAATCGACCCCTTGCTGGCGCCACTGGACGTATTACGCGCGCCACTGGCCGATGTGGCGATCGCTGCCGACGGGCTGACCCGCGACGATTGGCTGGATCTGCTGATGACCCACCACATCCAGCCAGGCTTTGCGCGCGACACGCTGACCGTGGTGCACGACTGGCCGGCCAGCCAATGCGCGCTGGCACGTATTCGCAACGACACCCCGCCGGTAGCCGAACGCTTCGAGCTGTACCTGGGCGCGTATGAAGTGGCCAATGGCTATCACGAACTGAACGACGCGCACGAGCAACGCATGCGCTTCGAACGCGACAACCAACGGCGTGCGGCGCGTGGCCTGCCACTGTTGCCGTTGGATGAGCGCCTGCTGCAGGCATTGCCGCAGCTGCCCGACTGCGCGGGCGTGGCGGTCGGCGTGGACCGCCTGTTGATGGCCATGCGCGGCACCACGCAGATTGCCGATGTGCTGGCATTTGCGTTCGCGCACGCCTGAGCCGCCACCGCACTGTCATCGGCGTCGTATTGCTTTCTTCACATCGATGGTGCTCTCATCGTCACGTCCACGGGGGCGCGGCGTTGATCGTTTCGGGTGAGGATTCTCAGCATGAAGTGGCTGATCGGCTTATGCGGTTTGTGGGGCTTGCCGCTGCTGATGCTGGCCGATGTGCAGGCGGCGGAGCGTGGCTCCGGCGTGGTGCGTTGCGAATCCAAGGACATGGCGCGCGTGCATTGCGACATGGACACCGAACACGGCGTGCAACTGGTGCGCCAACTGTCCGAGACCAGCTGCATTCGCGGCAGCGAGTGGGATATCGAACGCGATGGCGTGTGGGTGGAGCAGGGCTGCCGTGCGGAATTCGCCTCGGCCCGCGTGCTGACCGCCCCGCAGATGCGCCGTGTGGTGCGCTGTGATTCCAATGGCAGCAAGGTGGCGTGCCCGGTGATCCTGCGCGGCGCGCCGGTGCGCCTGTTGCGGCAACGCTCGGTGTGGCCGTGCAAGGAAGGCCGCAGCTGGGGCACCCGCCGCAATGAAATTTGGGTCTCGCGTGGGTGCGATGGCGAATTCGAAGTGGGCGCCGAGGATGGCTCCGGCTTCGTCGACATGCCGCGCACCCTCACCTGTGAATCCAAGAGCCGCTCGCGCCGCATGTGCGGGGTGTCGGTGGAGCGCAGCGTGCGCCTGCGCAAGCAGATCTCCGGCTCGCCGTGCGTGGAAGGGCAGACCTGGGGCTGGAGCCGCGATGGCGTGTGGGTCAACGACGGCTGCCGGGCCGAGTTCATCGTCGACTGACGGGCCCGTCCACTGACTGCCCGGCGCACGCGCCTTACAATGGCGGCATGAACGACAGCGCCCATATCGATTACGCCCGCTACGACCACATCCGTCCGCTGCTGTGGACCGGTGATGCCCTGGAATTGCTCGACCAGCGCAAGCTGCCCTTCGTGGTGGAGCACGTGCGTTGCGACAGCAGCGATGCGGTGGCCGAGGCCATCCATTCGCTGGCCGTGCGCGGCGCGCCTGCGATCGGCATTGCGGCCGGCTGGGGCGTGGTGCTGGCAGCGCGCGAGATCGCCGCCGACAGCGGCAGCGAGGCACTGCAGAAGCTGGAACCGGCGCTGTTGCGGCTCAATGCCGCGCGCCCGACCGCGGTCAACCTGGCCTGGGCGCTGATGCGCATGCGGCGCGTGCTTGCCGCCGCAGGGCCGGACTGGCGCGATGTGCTGGCCCGCGAGGCGCAGGCCATCGCCGACGAGGACCTGGCCGCCAACCGCCATATGGGCGCGCTCGGCGCCGCCCTGATCGCTCCCGGCAGCGGTGTGCTGACCCACTGCAACACCGGCTCGCTGGCCACCGCTGGCTTCGGCACCGCGCTGGGCGTGATCCGTGCCGGCATGGCGCAGCAGCGCATCAGCAAGGTCTTTGCCGGCGAGACCCGGCCCTGGCTGCAGGGTGCGCGCCTGACGGTGTGGGAGCTGCAGCAGGATGGCATCGACGCCACCCTGATCGCCGATTCGGCCGCCTCGCACCTGATGAAATCGGGCCTGGTGCAATGGGTGATCGTCGGCGCCGACCGCATCTGCGCCAATGGCGACACTGCCAACAAGATCGGCACCTACCAGCTGGCGATCGCCGCCCGCCACCACGGCGTCAAGTTCATGGTGGTGGCGCCGTCGTCCACGGTGGACATGGCCACCGCCGATGGCGATCAGATCGAGATCGAACAGCGCGATCCGGGCGAATTGTTCGGCGTGGGCGGCGTACGCACCGTGGCCGACGGCATCCATGCCTGGAATCCGGTGTTCGATGTCACCCCGGGCCATTTGATCGATGCCATCGTCACCGAACGTGGCGTCATCGCGCAGCCGCACCTGGCGCGTATGCAGGCTGCCTTCGGTAACTGAGCCTGCACACGGGCGCGGGGCCGGCAAGTGCCCCGCAAAGTCCTGCAAGTGCTTGTTTCTGGCTGGTAAACCGGCGGCATTGGGTTGCCCCTTCATGCTACAATCCGGCGCTTGAATCGATCGGCGGGAGCGTGGGGTCGGCAGCCTGTCTCTGAGGCGCCCCCGACGCGGCTTTCCGGCTCGCCCGCCACCTCACTTACGGAACCCGAATGGCAGAAACCGCCAAGGAAATCATCCAGGTCAACCTGGAAGACGAGATGCGCAAGAGCTACCTCGATTACGCGATGAGCGTGATCGTGGGGCGCGCACTCCCCGATGCGCGCGACGGCCTCAAACCCGTGCATCGCCGTGTGCTGTTCGCGATGAACGAGTTGGGCGCGCACAGCAACAAGGCCTACTTCAAGTCGGCGCGTATCGTCGGCGACGTCATCGGTAAGTACCACCCGCACGGCGACCAGTCGGTCTACGACACGCTGGTGCGCATGGCGCAGCCGTTCTCGCTGCGCTACATGATGGTGGACGGCCAGGGTAACTTCGGTTCGGTCGACGGCGACTCCGCCGCGGCGATGCGTTACACCGAGTCGCGCATGTCGCGGCTGGCGCATGAGCTGATGGCCGACATCGAGAAGGAAACCGTCGATTTCCAGCCCAATTACGATGAAAAGGAACTCGAGCCGACGGTCATGCCGACCCGGTTCCCGAGCCTGCTCGTCAACGGGTCGGCCGGTATCGCGGTGGGTATGGCCACCAATATCCCGCCGCACAATCTGACCGAAGCGATCAACGCGTGCATCGCGCTGATCGACACGCCGGAGCTGGATATCGAAGGGCTGATGGAGTACATCCCGGGCCCGGATTTCCCCACTGCCGGCATCATCAACGGCACCGCCGGCATTGCCGCCGGCTACCGCACCGGCCGTGGCCGGGTGCGCATCCGTGCCAAGGCCGACGTGGAAGTGGCCGACAACGGCCGCGAAGCGATCGTGGTCACCGAGATTCCGTACCAGGTCAACAAGGCGCGGCTGATCGAAAAGATCGCCGAGCTGGTGAAGGAAAAGAAGCTCGAAGGCATCAGCGAGCTGCGCGATGAGTCCGACAAGGACGGCATGCGCATCTACATCGAAATCAAGCGCGGCGAGTCGGCCGAGGTTGTGCTCAACAACCTGTACCAACAGACCCAGATGGAGTCGGTGTTCGGCATCAACATGGTTGCGCTGGTCGATGGCCGCCCGCAGTTGATGAACCTCAAGCAGATGCTGGAGGCGTTCATCCGCCACCGGCGCGAGGTGGTCACCCGTCGCACCATCTTCGAACTGCGCAAGGCACGCGCACGTGCGCATGTGCTGGAAGGTCTGACCGTCGCGTTGGCCAACATCGACGAGATGATTGAGCTGATCAAGACCTCGGCCAATCCGCAGGAAGCGCGCGAGCGCATGCTGGCCAAGACCTGGGAACCGGGCCTGGTGGGCGCGCTGCTCGGCGCTGCCGGTGCCGAGGCGTCCAAGCCGGAAGATCTGGCGCCGGGCGTGGGCCTGTCCAACGGCTTCTACCAGCTCAGCGAAGTGCAGGCCTCGCAGATTCTGGAAATGCGTCTGCATCGCCTGACCGGGTTGGAGCAGGAAAAGCTCACCGACGAATACAAGCAGTTGCTCGAAGTCATCCAGGGCCTGATCCGTATCTTGGAAAACCCCGACGTGCTGTTGCAGGTGATCCGCGACGAGCTGATCAACATCCGCGAAGAGTATGGCGATGCGCGCCGCACCGAAATCCGTCACAGCGAAGAAGACCTGGACATCCTGGATCTGATCGCGCCGGAAGACGTGGTGGTGACGCTGTCGCACGCGGGCTATGCCAAGCGCCAGCCGGTGAGCGCGTATCGCGCGCAGCGCCGCGGTGGCCGTGGTCGTTCGGCGGCGTCGACCAAGGAAGAAGATTTCATCGATCAGCTGTGGCTGGTCAACACGCACGACACGCTGTTGACCTTCACCAGCAGCGGCAAGGTGTTCTGGCTGCCGGTGCATCAGTTGCCGGAGGCCGGCTCCAATGCACGCGGTCGTCCGATCATCAACTGGATTCCGCTGGAATCGGGCGAGCGTGTGCAGGCGGTGTTGCCGGTGCGCGAATACGCCGACAACCGTTACGTGTTCTTCGCCACCCGCAACGGCACGGTCAAGAAGACCCCGCTGAGCGAGTTCGCGTTCCGTCTGGCGCGCGGCAAGATCGCCATCAATCTCGATGAAGGCGATGCGCTGGTGGGTGTGGCGCTGACCGATGGCGACCGCGATGTGCTGCTGTTTGCCTCCAACGGCAAAACCGTGCGCTTTGGCGAGTCGACCGTGCGCTCGATGGGCCGTACCGCCACCGGCGTGCGCGGTATCCGTCTGGCCAAGGGCGAGGAGGTAGTCAGCCTGATCGTTTCCGAGCGTGCCGGCGGGGTGGAAGACGAGGTCGAGGACGAGAGTGCCGAGGAGGTCGTGGAGACCACCGACGGCGCCGAGCCGGCAGTGATCGATGTCGCCGACAACGGCGATGTGGCCTACATCCTGACTGCCACCGAGAACGGGTATGGCAAGCGCACGCCGCTGGCCGAATACCCGCGCAAGGGACGCGGCACGCAAGGCGTGATCGGTATCCAGACCACCGAGCGCAACGGCAAGTTGGTGCGTGCGGTGCTGCTGGGTTCCACCGATGAAGTGCTGCTGATTTCCGATGGTGGCACCTTGGTGCGCACGCGTGGTTCGGAGATTTCGCGCGTGGGCCGCAACACCCAGGGCGTGACGCTGATTCGGCTGTCCAAGGGCGAGAAACTGCAGGCCGTCGAACGCCTGGATGCCTCGCTGGAAGAGCCCGAGGATGTGGCGGACGAGGCGGTTGCAATCACCAGCGATGCGCCGCCTGCCGAGGGCTGATCGCGCGGTGTGATGTGCACAGTCATGAAAAACGCCGGCGCATTGCCGGCGTTTTTTTTTGCGGTATTTGGCTGTAACGCATTGTTGACAGAACATGTCAGCAAAGAACGCAGGTCTTTCACAAAAACGGGTCGAAGGTAGTTCGCGGTGCGGCAACGTTGCGTTGGCCGCAGATGCAAAGAGGAACTACTGATGTCGACATTGCTTCGTCCCTCCCGTCGCGGCCATTGGGCCCTGGCGATTTTGGGAGGCGTGATTGTGCTGCTGGGGCTGGTGCTGCTGGCAGGTGGTGCGTGGCTCGCCGCGCTGGGCGGATCCTGGTATTACGCACCGGCAGGCCTGGCGATGCTGATCGCTGGCGTGTTGCTGTTCCGCGGCCGCAATGCCGGCGCGTGGTGGTTTGCCGCCGTCGTGGTCGCCACGCTGCTGTGGACGTGGTGGGAATCGGGCAGTGATTACTGGCGCTGGGTGCCGCGGCTCGGATTGATCGTGGGCCTGGCGTTTGTGCTGGCGCTGCTGTTGCCCAAGCTCGAGCGCCCGGTGTCGCGCGCCGTCTCGCGCAGCGTGGCTGGCGGACTGGCGGTGGTGTTTGTGGTGGCCTTTGCGTTGGCCTTCGTGCCGTTCGGAATCACCGAGGCCGAGGGTGCATTGACGCAGGTGGCAGGCATCGCCGCAGGTGTGGTCAATCGCCCCGCCGATGGCGCGCAGCCGGCACAGCCCGCCAATGCGCCGGCCGATGACGACTGGGCCGCATATGGACGCAGCCAGGCTGGGCAGCGCTATTCGCCGTTGACGCAGATCAATCGCGACAATGTCAGCCAGCTGCAGCAGGCGTGGGTGTTCCATACCGGCGATGTGCCGACCAAGCGCTGGGGCGCCGAAACCACACCGTTGAAGGTTGGCGACAGCCTGTATCTGTGTAGCGCGCGCAATCAGGTGATCGCGCTGGACGCCTCCACCGGCAAGCAGCGCTGGCGCTACGACCCCAAGGTCAAGGACGAGGCCATTCCATACACCGCGGCCTGCCGCGGGGTGTCGTATTACGAAGTGTCAACGTCGGCGCCGGTCGCGAATCACGCAGCCGCGGCGCAGGCGGCGACAGCGCCTGCGCTGTGCCGTACGCGCGTGATCGAAGGCACGCTGGATGGGCGCCTGATCGCATTGGATGCGCGCACCGGGACGCCATGCGCGGACTTCGGCACGAACGGCCAGGTCGACATCACCGTCGGCATGGGCGAGACGCCACCGGGCTACATCTCGATCAACTCGCCGCCGGCCATCGTGCGCGGCGTGGTGGTCACCGGGCATCAGGTCCTTGACGGGCAGAAGCGTTACGAGCCCTCGGGCGTGATCCAGGGCTTTGACGCGGTCACCGGACAGTTGCGCTGGGCCTGGGACATGACCCACCCCGAATGGAATGGTGCACCGCCGCCGGGCCAGACCTGGACGCGCGGCACGCCCAACATGTGGACCACCGCAGCGGCCGATGAGCAGCTGGGTTACGTGTATCTGCCGATGGGCAATTCCACCGCGGACTACTGGAGCAGCTCGCGCACGCCGCCGGAAAACCGCTACGCCACCTCGCTGGTGGCGCTGGACGTGACCACCGGCAAGCCGGTGTGGAATTTCCAGACCACGCATATCGACGCATGGGATTACGACCTCGGCTCGCAGCCGAGCCTGATCGATTTCCCCAAGGATGGCGTCAACGTGCCGGCCGTGTTGCTGCCGAGCAAGCAGGGCGAGTTGTACGTGCTGGACCGCCGCACCGGCGAGCCGCTGGTTGGCGTGGAAGAGCGCGCCGTGCCCGGCGGTGGTGTTGAGCCGCAAATGCGCTCCAAGACCCAGCCGTTCTCGCTGTATCACACGCTGCGCAAGCCGGATCTGACCGAGCGCGACATGTGGGGCATGACCCCGATCGATCAGCTGGTGTGCCGTATCCAGTTCCGCAAGGCCAGCTACAAGGGCATCTACACGCCGCCCGAAGCCGACCGGCATTCCATCGAATATCCCGGCTATAACGGCGGCTCGGACTGGGGCAGCGTGGCGGTGGATCCGCACCGTGGCGTGATCGTGGCCAACTACAACGACATGCCCAACTACAACATCCTGGTGCCGCGCGCCAAGGCGGACAAGCTGGGCTGGGCTCCGCGCGATCAGGTGCGTGGCGATGCCGGTGGTGCCGAAGGCGCCGGCGACCCGCAGGCCGGCACGCCCTACGCGGTAAACGTCAATGCCGGCTGGCGTTTGCCGTTCACCAAGCTGCTATGCAAGCAGCCCCCCTATGGCGGCATTCGCGCCATCGATCTGAAGAGCGGCAAGACGCTGTGGGATCGTCCCTTCGGTAGTGCGCGCGGCAACGGGCCGTTCGGGATTCGCTCGGGCCTGCCGATCGAAATCGGCACGCCGAACAACGGTGGCTCGGTGGTCACCGCGGGCGGTCTGATCTTCATTGCCGCCGCAACCGATGACCTGATCCGTGCGATCGACCTGGCCACCGGCAAGGAGCTGTGGCACGCCAAGCTGCCGGCCGGTGGCCAGGCCAATCCGATGGTCTACGCCTACGGCGGCCGCGAGTATCTGGTGATCATGGCGGCCGGTCACCACTTCATGGAAACCCCGGCAGGCGATGCCCTGGTGGCCTACGCGTTGCCGCAGCGGTAAGCGGCAACGCGGTTGGTTGGATCTGTAAATCAGAAACGCGCCGCTTGCGGCGCGTTTCTTTAGCGCGCATCCCTCGCAACCCGTCCAGACGCGCAGCTCGGACAATCAGCCCGAGCGCTCAATTCAAGGCGCGATACGAAGGACCTGCGCGGATGCGTTGTAAGAAAGCAAACGTCCCAGATTCCGCGCTGCACGCCTCAGGCACTCAACCCAGGCACTCAGTTCACAGCACTTGCAAGACTGTCTTGCTCTTCCTTCACGGCATCCTGCACGTCCTGCGCCAGTGTGGCCTTGACGATGATCGAGCGGATGGCGTCGGTGGCCTCTGACAGCGGTATGTCGCTGCTCAGGCGTTGGAAGGTATCGCGGCTGTTATAGCCGGAACCATCCTTGAGGTAGTGCTCGTACATCGACAGCAGATCCTGGCACGCCGTGATCAGCGCAGCCGCGTTGCCACGCAGCAGCGCATGGCCGATCTGGTCGAAGCTGTGCAGGCAATCGGCCAGCCAATGCAGGTCGTAGCGTGCAGTGCTGGGTTCGGGCGCGTTGTGGCCGCGGCTGTAAGCGCTGTAACGGCGCAGGCTGCGTGCCACGCGCGCGACATGCGCAAACAACGTGCCGATTTCCGCAGCGATATCCAGGCGCTGCACCATCACCATCGGAATCACCTGGTCGGGCGTGTCTGAAGACTGCTGCACCGAGGCATTCTGTTCCTGCTGATCGAGCGATTGCTTCAACACCGTGTAGCTGCGTTGCAGGGACTCCAGCTCCAGCGTGGTCGACGCCGCACGTGCTTTCAGCTGCGACAGCGCCGCCTGATAGCGCGCAAGACTGTCCTGGGTGCTGGCGTGCTGCCCGTACTCGGCAGTGAGCTGGCGCCCACGCACGAACGCCAACCCCGTGGCGATGAGCGCCCAGAGTGCGAAGGCAGGCACCAGGTAGATCAGGATGCCCATGGAGGCTCCTCGGAACGATGCATATCTTGTCGGCCAGGAATCGGCAGACTTGAGCGCTTTCGCTTGAAGATGCTCGATGTGCAGTGCCGCGGCCTTTGCGGCAACCGCCAACTAGGGGCTTGCGCGTGGCTTCGCCCCACTGACAGCGCGTGGCGCTGTCAGTGGGGCCAGGCTCAGCTCAGGATGCCCGGCAAATCCAGGCCTTGGTCCTTCGCGCACTCCACGGCGATGGCGTATCCCGCATCGGCATGCCGCATCACGCCGGTGGCCGGGTCGTTCCAGAGCACGTGTTCGATCCGCTTGTCTGCTGCTTCGCTGCCGTCGCAGACGATGACCATGCCGGCGTGCTGCGAAAAGCCCATGCCGACGCCGCCGCCGTGATGCAGCGAAACCCAGGTGGCGCCGCTGGCGGTGTTGAGCAGGGCGTTGAGCAGGGGCCAGTCGGAGACCGCATCGGAGCCATCGGCCATCGCTTCGGTTTCGCGATTGGGCGAGGCGACGCTGCCGGAGTCCAGATGATCGCGGCCGATCACCACCGGTGCCTTCAGCTCGCCGCTGCGCACCATCGCGTTGAAGGCCAGGCCGAGCCGATGGCGGTCGCCCAGGCCGACCCAGCAGATCCGCGCGGGCAGGCCCTGGAAGGCGATCTTTTCAGCGGCCATGTCCAGCCAGCGGTGCAGGTGCGCATCGTCGGGGATGAGTTCCTTGACCTTTGCATCGGTCTTGGCGATGTCTTCCGGGTCGCCGGATAACGCCACCCAGCGGAACGGCCCGATGCCGCGACAAAACAACGGCCGGATATATGCGGGCACGAAGCCGGGGAAGTCGAAGGCGTTGTCGATGCCTTCTTCCAGCGCCATCTGCCGCAGGTTGTTGCCGTAATCCACGGTGGGCACGCCGAGCGCATGGAAGGTGAGCATGGCGCGGATGTGGTTGGCCATCGAGTCGCGCGCGGCGGCTTCCACGTCCTTCGGCGCGCTGACGCGCTGTTCGTCCCACTGCTCGACCGTCCAGCCCTGCGGCAGGTAGCCGTTGACCGGGTCGTGCGCGGAGGTCTGGTCGGTCAGCAGGTCCGGCTTGATGCCGCGCAGCAGCAGTTCGTCCAGCACGTCGGCGACATTGCCGAGCAGGCCGACCGACAGTGGCCTCTTCGCGGTGCACGATTCCTCGATCAGACGCAGCGCCTCGTCCAGCGAGTCGGTCCAGGTGTCCAGGTAGCCGGTGCGCAGGCGCATGTCGATGCTGGAGCGGCGGCATTCCACCGCCAGGCAGGAGGCGCCGGCCATCAACGCGGCCAGCGGCTGCGCGCCACCCATGCCACCGAGCCCGCCGGTAAACAGCCACTTGCCGGCCAGGCTGCCGCCGTAATGCTGGCGGCCCATCTCCACGAAGGTTTCGTAGGTGCCTTGCACGATGCCTTGCGCGCCGATGTAGATCCAGCTGCCCGCAGTCATCTGGCCGTACATGGCCAGGCCTTTTTTATCCAGTTCGTTGAAGTGGTCCCAGGTGGCCCAGCGCGGTACCAGGTTGGAATTCGCGATCAACACGCGCGGTGCGTCGGCGTGGGTGCGGAACACACCGACCGGCTTGCCCGACTGCACCAACAGGGTCTGGTCATCGTCCAGGCGGGTGAGTGCGGCGGCGATCGCATCGAAGGATTCCCAATCGCGCGCGGCGCGGCCGATGCCGCCGTACACCACCAGTTCCTCCGGACGCTCGGCCACGTCCGGGTCCAGATTGTTCATCAGCATGCGCAGCGGCGCTTCGGTGAGCCAGCTCTTGGCGGTGAGCGTGCTGCCGGTGGCGGCGCGAATGACGCGGGTGGAGTCGTGACGGGTCATGCCAAGGTCCTTCAATCAACGGTGAGCGGCGGGCGTGGCGCCCGCGGCGAAATCCAGGCAGGCGCGCAACACATGCCGCAAGACGGCGCGCAGTGCGGCTGCGTGTAGCGGTTGCCACGGCGTTGGCCAGGTGTCCGGTGTGATCTGTTCCGGTTCCTGCATGTAGCCGCGGCAGGCCAGTTCCATCTGCAGCGCGTGCACGCCCTGATCCGGCCGCGCGTAGTGGCGGGTGATCCAGCCACCCTTGAAACGGCCGTTGCGCACGGTGCTGGAGCCGCTGCTGCGGCACAGCTGTTCCACCGCATCGGCCAGTGCCGGATCGCAACTGGCATCGTCGTTGCTGCCGATGTTGAACTGCGGCAATTCGCCGGCGAACAGGTGCGGGATGTGCGAGCGGATCGAATGCGCGTCATAGACCACGATGCGCGGATGCAGTGCGCGCAGACGTGCAATTTCATCGGCCAGCGCAGCGTGATACGGGTCGAACCATTGCGTGCGCCGCAATGCGATCTGTGCCGGATCCGGCGCCTGCCCATCGCGGTACAGCGGCTGATTGTCGAAGGTGGTCAACGGGCACAGGCCCGTGGTGTGCTGGCCGGGATACAGCGAGGCACCACTCGGGTCGCGATTGACGTCGATGACCGAACGCGAAATCGCCGTGCGCACGGTGGTAGCGCCCAGGCTCTGCGCAAAGTCGTAGAGCTGATCCACCCACCAATCGGTATCGCGGCAGGCCAGCCATGGCGAGACGAAGTGGTTGGCCACGCTCTCCGGCAGGTCGGTGCCGGTGTGCGGGAAGCTGATCAGCAGCGGTGCGTCGCCGCGCTGCACGTGCAGCCAGTCGGGCAGGGCGCTCATGCGCGCGCTCCGCGATGCGAGGCGGTGGGCCGGCTCATGCGCTCAGCTCCACGCCAGGCAGTGCGATGCCTACCGCAGTGGCGAGGGCGCCCGAGCGCACCAGCGCGCTGGCGGCCAGCATGTCCGGATGGAAGTAACGGTCGTCCTGCAGCGTGGGCACCGGCGCACGCAGCAGTGCGCGCGCGGCTTCCAGTGCGGCGCTGGAGCGCAGCGGCGCGTGGAAATCGCAGCCCTGCACGGCGGCCAGCAGTTCGATGCCGATGACGTGCGCGGCGTTGTCGGCCATCGCCAGCAGGCGGCGTGCGCCATGCGCTGCCATCGACACGTGGTCTTCCTGGTTGGCCGAGGTCGGAATCGAATCGACGCTGGCCGGGTAGGCGCGTTGCTTGTTTTCCGAGACCAGCGCGGCGGCGGTCA
Organism: Xanthomonas sp. LMC-A-07; assembly: GCF_030208825.1. Classification (NCBI taxonomy): domain Bacteria; kingdom Pseudomonadati; phylum Pseudomonadota; class Gammaproteobacteria; order Lysobacterales; family Lysobacteraceae; genus Xanthomonas; species Xanthomonas sp. LMC-A-07. The sequence goes on along the minus strand of NZ_JARVTF010000005.1, from coordinate 338,279 downwards.
CCTGCGGAATCATGAAGCCCGAGTTCAAGCCGGGGCGTGGGGTGAGGAACGCCGGCAGGCCCGAGAGCGCCGGGTCGACCAGCATCGCGGTGCGGCGCTCGCTGATCGAGCCGATTTCGCACACCGCCAGTGCCAGCATGTCGGCCGCAAAGGCCACCGGCTCGGCGTGGAAGTTGCCGCCCGACAACGCCTCGCCGGTATCGCTGAAGACCAGCGGGTTGTCGGACACGCCATTGGCTTCGATTTCCAGCGTGCGCGCGGCCTGGCGCATCACATCCAGTGCTGCGCCCATCACTTGTGGCTGGCAGCGCAGGCAGTACGGATCCTGCACGCGCACATCGCCCAGCCGATGCGATTCGCGGATGGCCGATTCCGCCATTAGCGCACGCAAGGCGGCAGCAGTCGCGATCTGCCCGGGTTGCCCGCGCAAGGCATGGATGCGCGCATCGAAGGGCGTGTCCGAGCCCTTGGCCGCTTCCACCGACAGCGCGCCGGTGACCAGCGCGGCCTGCAGCACGGTTTCGATCTCGAACAAGCCGGCCAGCGCGCAGGCGGTGGAGAACTGGGTGCCGTTGAGCAGCGCCAGGCCCTCTTTGGCACCGAGCACGCGTGGCTGCAGCTGCGCCTGGGCCAGCGCGTCCGCCGCCGGCAGGCGCTGATCGCCGACAAACGCCTCGCCTACGCCGATCATCACCGCGGCCAGGTGCGACAGCGGCGCCAGGTCGCCCGACGCACCCACCGAGCCCTGGCACGGCACCACCGGGGTGATGCCCTGACGCAGCATTGCCTCCAGCAGCGCCAGGGTATCGGGCTGAATTCCCGAGGCGCCCTGCGCCAGGCTGGTGAGCTTGAGCGCCATCATCAGCCGCACCACCGGAACCGGGGTGGGGTCGCCGACGCCGGCCGCGTGCGAGAGCACGATATTGCGTTGCAGGGTCTGCAGATCGTCGCGTTCGATCCGCACGCTGGCCAGCTTGCCGAAGCCGGTGTTGACCCCGTACACCGGCTCGCCCCGCGCCACGATCGCCTCCACCGTCTGCGCGCTACGCAACACCGCCTGCGCGCAGGCAGGGTCCAGGGTGACTTCGGCACCGCGATACAGCGCACGCCACTGCGCCAGGGTGACCTGGCCGGGCTGCAACACAACAGACGCACTCATGACGACTCCGGGTCAGCAAGGATGCCCGCGCCAAACGCGGGTGTGGAGAGGGTTGAAGCCCATGCGGTAGACCAGATCGGCCGGCGCGTCGATGTCCCAGATCGCCAGATCGCACTGCATCCCGGCGCGCAACCGGCCCAGCCGGTCGCTACGTCCGAGCGCACGTGCCGCTTCACGGGTGAAGCCGGCGATGCATTCGTCTACCGTCATGCGGAACAAGGTGGCGGCCATGTTCATCGCCAGCAGCGGGCTGGTCAGCGGCGAGGTGCCGGGGTTGCAGTCGGTGGCCAGGGCCAGCGGTACACCGGCCGCACGTAGGGCAGGAATGGGCGGCAACTGGGTGTCGCGGGTGAAGTAGAACGCGCCCGGCAACAGCACTGCGACGGTGCCGGCGTGCGCCATCGCATCAATGCCGGCCTGGTCCAGATATTCGATGTGGTCGGCCGACAAGGCACCGTAGCGCGCGGCCAACGCGGCGCCGTGTTGGTTGCTCAATTGCTCGGCGTGGATCTTGATCTGCAGCCCGTGCGCCTGCGCGGCGAGGAATACCTGTTCGGCCTGCGCCGGCGAAAACGCCAGGTGCTCGCAGAACACGTCCACCGCTTCGGCCAGGCCCTGCGCCGCCACCGCCGGGATCATCTCCTGGCACACCGCATCGATATAGGTTTGCGCCTGCGCGCCGGGCGGCACCGCATGCGCGCCCAGGAAGGTGGGCACCACCTCCACCTGCCGCAGCGTGGCGAGCTGGCGCGCGACGCGCAGCTGCTTGATTTCGTCTTCCAGCGTGAGGCCGTAGCCGGATTTGATCTCCAGCGTGGTCACGCCTTCGGCGAGCAGCGCGTCCAGGCGCGGCAGGCTGGCGGCGAGCAAAGCGGCATCATCGGCGGCACGCGTCGCGCGCACGGTCGCCACAATGCCGCCGCCGGCCGCGGCGATCTGCGCATAGCTGGCGCCGCGCAGGCGTTGTTCGAATTCATTGGCGCGATTGCCCGCGTACACCAGATGGGTGTGGCAATCGATCAGGCCGGGGCTGATCCAGCGCCGCTGGCAATCGTGGATTTGGGTGGCCTGTAGCGGCGGCGCATCGGCCGCCGGCCCGGCGTACACGATGGTGCCGTCCTGGCAGGCGACCACACCATCGTCCACGCTGCCCAGGCCGCCGTCGCCAGCGTCCAGCGTCATCAACCGCGCGTTGTGCCAAAGGACATCGCAATGCATGGCGCAGGCCTGTGTGGTCTGATATGTATATACAATAGAGTCGGCAACCGAGGGTGTCCAGTGGCAGACCAAACAGTGCAAGCGTTGTGGGCGGCCCGGGCGTTGTTGCCCGATGGCTGGGCCAGCGACGTGCGGATCACCCTGGCGCACGGGCGCATCGCCGCTGTGCAGACGGAGGCCGCACCCGCCACCACCGATACCCGTGCCGAGGTACTGCTGCCCGGGCTGGGCAACCTGCATAGCCATGCCTTCCAGCGCGGCATGGCCGGGCTGACCGAAGTGGGCGGGCGCAGCGGCGACAGTTTCTGGAGCTGGCGCGAGCTGATGTATCGCTTCGTCGACCGCCTGGACCCGGACAGCCTGCAGGCCATTTCCGAGCAGGCGTATGTGGAAATGCTGGAAGCCGGCTTCACCCGCGTGGGCGAATTCCACTATCTGCACCACAGCGTCAGCGGCGCGCCGTACGCGCAGCCCGCCGAAATGGCCGAGCGCATTGTTGCGGCGGCCGCGGGCACCGGCATCGGCCTGACCCTGTTGCCGGTGTTCTACGCGCACTCGGATTTCGGTGGGGTGCCACCGAACCCTGCGCAGCGGCGGCTGATCCACGATATCGACGGCTTTGCCCGGCTGTTGTCGGACTGCGCGCGCAGCCTGGCCGCACTGCCGGACGCGGTGCTCGGGCTGGCGCCGCACAGCCTGCGCGCGGTAACGCCCACGCAGCTCGCCGCGCTGGTGCCGCTGGTGGATGGCCCCATCCACATCCATATCGCCGAACAACAGCGCGAGGTGGAGGCCTGCCTGGCCTGGTCGGGGCAGCGCCCGGTGCAGTGGCTGTACGCCAATGCGCCAGTGGATGCGCGCTGGTGCCTGGTGCACGCCACGCATGTGGAGGCGGGTGAGCTCGACGCAATCATCAGCAGTGGCGCGGTGGTCGGCCTGTGCCCGATCACCGAGGCCAATCTCGGCGACGGCCTGTTCCCGATGCAGGCATTCGCCAGCCGCGGTGGGCGCTTCGGTGTGGGCTCGGATTCGAATGTCTTGATCGATGCGGCCGAAGAACTGCGGCTGCTCGAATACGGCCAGCGCCTGCACCTGCGCGCGCGCAATGTGCTGGCGCCCGCCGACACCTCCAGTGGTCGCTGGTTGTACAGCAGCGCACTGGCCGGCGCGGCGCAGGCGCTGGGGAGTGGGCAGCCCGGGATCTGCGTCGGTGCATCGGCCGACCTGCTGGAACTGGACCCCACCCATCCGGCGCTGCTGGCACGCACAGACGATGCGTTGCTCGACAGCTGGCTGTTTGCCGCACGCGCTGGCGCGGTGCGGCATGTCTGGCGTGCCGGGCAGTGGGTGGTGCGCGATGGCCGCCATGTGGCGCGCGTACGTGTCGCCGCACGCTTTGCCGCCGTCATGCAAACGCTGTTGCACGGGTGATCGGCGCGATCTGCGAAGCGGGCACAATGCAGGTCTCACCGGAGACCCTGTCGTGACCACCGCCACCACCGCCGCACCCGGAACCTTGCATCAGCGGATCCGGCAGGACCTGGAGCAACGCATCCACAGTGGCGACTGGCCGCCCGGGCACCGCGTGCCGCCCGAGCATGAATTGATGGCGCAGTACGGTTGCTCGCGCATGACCGTCAACAAGGTGCTCGGCCTGCTGGCCGACGCCGGCATGATCGAGCGCCGCCGCCGCACTGGTTCGTTCGTCGCACGGCCGCATCCGCATCTGGAGCAGGTGGCGCTGTCGATCCCGGACATCGAAGTGGAGATGACCACGCGCGGCCATGTCTACCAGTTTCAGCTGCTGTCGCGGCGCGTGCGCGCAGTGCGGCAACGCGTGCCGCAGGAGCGTGCGCTGGGCAGCCGCGGCAAGTTGCTGGCACTGGAAAGCGTGCATTTGGCCGATGGCAGTCCGTTCGCCTTGGAGCAACGGGTCATCGACATCACCACCGTGCCCGAGGCGCTGGCGCAGCCATTCGACACCATCGCGCCCGGTAGCTGGCTATTGCGCAACGTGCCCTGGACCCGTGCCGAGCACCGCATCAGCGCGATCAGTGCCGATCCTGCCCAGGCCAGATGCCTGCAGGTTGCCGATGGCGCGGCCTGTTTGGTCATCGACCGGCACACTTGGCGCGGCGACCAGCCGGTCACCTATGTGCGGCAGCTATTTCTGGGCGGGTCTTACGATCTGATTGCACGCTTCGCGCCGGGCATGCGCTGAGCGATTCCGTACTGCGCACGTCGAGCTTGCGCGCGCATGCGGCCGGTGGCGGCAGGGTGCGTACTGGGTAAATGGACGGGTTGGATGAAGCGACGGGCAAGGCGAGCGGTGGGCAAGGTGGTCGCGGCTGGCGGGTGTCGCGCAGAACGCACCGCCCGCACGCATCATTCCGCGCGACTCAAATCGTCGTGCATTGCCGCCAGCGCACCGGCTCGGCAACGCCGGCGCGCGGATTGAGCTGCACCCGCACCGTGCGCAGGTAGGGGTAACGCTCCAGTTCGCGGCAAATCAGCGGCCAGGCGGTCGCATCGTCCACGGTGCGGTCCACCGCCAGCGTCAACTGCGTCAGCCAGATTCCGCGCACCAGTCCCGGCGTCTGCGCCAATGCCTTGGAGACTTCGCGCTGGTAGCCCTGCAACGTGGCGAGGTCTGGCTCGTCGCCGGCGGCGACCGGTGTTGCCGCTGGAGTCGACGTCGCTGGTTGTGCGGCCGATGCCGGAGCCGGCGCAACAGCCGGTGGAGCAGCCGATGTCGCACTTGGTGCGGGAGTCAGTGCTGCAGCGCGTGGTAGTGGCTGCGCGGGCGGCACCTCGGTCGGCTGCAGGGCCACTGCCATCACCACCCCCAGCGTTGCCGCCGCTGCGCCGGCAATCACGGTGTGGCGGATCGCCCGGCGCCTGGCCGCGCCGACCACGCCGGTTTCGATATCGCCGGGCAGGTAGGGCTTGAGCAGCGGCCACAGCCGCGCGCCATTCAGCACCTCGATGGACTGCTTGTCGGCCGCGGCCATGCCTTCACGCTCCATCCGGCCTTCGGTGACCATCACCCCGCCATTGGCGCCGGCCAGGCGGGCCATCGCGCCGAGTTCGTTCACCGCAGCCACGCCGATGCGATACCCGCGGCCATGTTTGCAGGCCACCAGGCGGGTGCCGTGCTCGGTCTGCATCATGAAATCGGCGGTGGGCAGGCCGTCTTGCGGCAACTGGGTGGGCTGCCAGCCGCGCTGGTCCTGCAGCACCCGCAGCACCACGGCGGAAAAGTCGCGCCAATGCATCGCGGCCAGCGCGCGTACGCCTTCGGTCAGTTCGTTGGCGCGTCGGCGCACCAACCAGAGATAGCCACTCACCGCCAACCAGAGCAGGAGTGCAGCCACAAGCGCCAACATCCAATGGGACATGAGTATCTAGCGAAGCAATGGCGCGTCTAACGAAGCAGTGCGCTTAGAAGAATCCTTCGCGGCAGATTCGTCAATGGATCGCGGTCGGTGAATGCACGAGCCGTGACCCAGGCAGCGAAAGACCCGCCAGTCCGAAGCCGTGAGGGGAGGGGAGCAAACGGACTTCGTGTTGCAGGACTGGCGGGTCGTCCCGATTGTCTAAAAAACCATGCTGCTTTGCAACAATCCAGTTACGCAGGGTTTATTCGCCGTCAAAGGCCGCAGTGTGCGTAGCTGCGGGACCACTGCCCGGCGTTGCGGTGCCAGACGCGTTTTCGCTACTCGCGGCCTGTGCGGCCTGGTTGGCGGTGCGGTTGGCCCGCTTGGTCGCAGCCGTGTTCGCGCGCACCTGTGCCTTGAGCGACTCCACCTCGCGACGCAGGTTTTCCAGCTCGTCCTGCTCGGGGATGTTGAGGGTGCGCAATACGCCCTTGACGCGTTCGTCGAAGGCCTTGCCCAGCCGGTCCCAGCCACGCACCGCGGTATCGCGCGCCTGCTCGAACTGGGTTTCTACTTCCTCGCGCAATTCGTCTGCGCTGGCCGCTGCCTTGCGCTGGCCGCTGCGTTCGTACGCGGCGCCTTCGCGTACCAGCGAGTCGAACAGTTTGCTGCCTTCGCTCTGCACACGACCCAGGGCGCCGAGCCCGGCCAGCCAGACGGTCTGCGCCGATTCGCCGAGCCGGCGCGACACCTGTTCGGCCTGCGCCTGGAACCCATGGGCCGCGTTGCCGCGGTTGCCGTTCTGATCGTATCCGGTCGTCATGCGATGCTCCTGTCGGTTGCGGACTGACGTTGCCTCACCCTAGTGCCGGTCCTGCATCGGCCAGGTGAAGCATCCATCAAGCATCCGCCTGCAGGCTATGGCGCAGGTGACTTGCGGCTGAAGCCAGGAGCTGGATCAGGCCAGCTTTTCAGCCAGCAGGCGGCGGATCTCGGACTCGACCATCGGCTGCATGGCCGACAACAAAAAGCCCAGCTCAGCGGTGACATGCACCTGCTGCGGCAGCAGATTGATCGCCCCGTCCACGCCCGCCCGCGCGATGCGCAAGGTGTCGCCTTCCCAGTGCGAAGCGATGCCGTAACGATCGGTCAGCTTGCGTGCCGCCTCCTCGATCGCCGCACGGGCCTGCGCCGGCGTTCTGGAATGGTCGTGGCGGATATCGATACTGGACATGGGTTCCTGAAGTCATGCGATGGAGCGCGCATTGTGCGCATGTGCGGGGCGCGCTCCAAGTGCGGCGGCATGCGCTATGGGGCTGCGGGCAAACCTGCTAGGCTGCGGCGGGTGCGCGATCTGCAAGTTCATTTCACCCACCGGCAGCAGCCGGATCATCCTCTCCAGCCCGGCGTCCACCGGATCGTACGCCATGCCTCCGGCAGCGTGCGGATCGTCGACGATGCCCAGGGCGCGTTGCTGTTGGCGCAGTTCTGCCTGGATCAGCGCGGTCTTTGGCTGCAGGTGGCCAACGGCATTCGCGGCATCCACGTCAACGGCCGGCCGGTGCGGCGTATGGCGCTGTTGCGTGCCGGCGACGCGTTGTATGCCGATGGCGTGGAGATGCTGTTGCGCAGTGCGCCGTCCAGCGCGCCGGCCAACGACATCCAGGACGACGATGCCGGCCTGAGCGAAGTCTGCCTGCTGCTGCGCGGGTTGGGCGGCCGCCATCATGGGCGCAGTTTCACGCTGGACCGTTCGCGTTTGGTCGGCAGCGACCCGGCGGCGGACATCGTCATCGACGATCCGGCCTTCGCCGCTCAGCATGCCCGCCTTGAACGGCATGGCGACCGGGTGCTGATTCGCGACCTCGGCTCGGAAGAGGGCAGCTGGATCAACGGCGTGCAGGTGCGCGATGGCTGGCTGCAAGCCGGTGATCAGGTCGTGTTCGACGCGCGCCACCGTTTCGTGGTGGAAGTGCCCAAGATCCAGCACGACGCCACCTGGCATGTGCCCGAGAGCGACCCGCAACCGTTGCCGCGCGTAAGCGAAGCCCCGACCCGGGCGCCGGTAAAGGTGGCCCGCTGGCCGTGGCTGCTGCTCAGCGCGGTGTTGCTGGCGGCGGCGCTGAGCGCCTTGTTGTGGTTCGGCGCGCGCTGAGCCGTTTCCACACGCGCCACCCCAGCAGCAGCGCCAGGATGCCGGCATACAGCGCCGGCTCGCGGATATCGGATTTGACCAGCCACCAGAAGTGCAGCACGGCCAGCAACCCGATCGGGTAGATCAGCATGTGCAGCCGGCCCCAGTTGCGCTTGAGTCGCCGCATCCAGCCCTGGGTCGAAGTAATCGCCAACGGCACCAGGAGCAGCCAGGCGGTGAAGCCAACCGTGATGTACGGGCGTTTGACGATCTCTTCGAAGATCTGCGTCCAGAACCCGCGCAGGTCCAGCCACAGGTACGCGGTGAGGTGCACGCTGGCATAGAAAAACGCATACAGGCCGAGCATGCGGCGGAAGCGGATCAGCACCGCCTGGCCGGTCAGCTGCCGCAGCGGCGTAATGGCCAGGGTGATCAGCAGAAGGCGCAGCGCCCACAGCCCGGTGCGATGTTCGATCTCGGCCACCGGGTCGGCACCCAGCGCGTCGCTGCCTTGCTGCCACACCTGCCAGAACTGCCAGCCCAGCAGCGCAATGGGCGCGAGCACGGCGGCATGCAGGGCGGCCTTGGCAGCGATCACGGAAACGGATGTCTTGGCCATGCGATCTCGAAGATGAAGCGATGCATCGCAGCCGCGATGCGTTGGTTGTCGTAGGAGCGCACTCGGGCGCGAGAGGCAGTCCCGGGAAAGCCATCGCGCCCGGGTGCGCCCCTACAGACAATGGTGGATGTCACGCTGGGCGTTGCGTCCCTAGAACCACTTTTTCAGATCCATCCCCGCGTATAACGAAGCGACCTGGTCGGCGTAGCCGTTGAAGGGCTTGGTCGCAATTCGCTCCGCAAACAACTTGCTGGCGGTGCCGGCAATGCGGCGCTCGGTCTTCTGGCTCCAGCGCGGATGATCCACGGCTGGATTGACGTTGGAAAAGAACCCGTACTCGGACGGCTGCAGGTCATGCCAGGCGGTTTCCGGCATCTTCTCGACGAAGCGGATCTCCACGATCGACTTGATGCTCTTGAAGCCGTACTTCCACGGCACCACCAGCCGTAGCGGCGCACCGTTCTGCTGCGGCAGCGGCTTGCCGTAGAGCCCGGTGGCGAGCAGCGTCAGCGGATGCATGGCCTCGTCGATGCGCAGGCCTTCGCGGTAGGGCCAGTTGATCGAGCGGTAGCGCACGCCGGGCATCTGCTGCGGGTCGGCCAGCGTGGTAAAGGCCACGTACTTGGCCTTGGAGGTGGGGGCAAAGCGCTTGAGCACTTCGCCCAGCGGCACGCCCGTCCACGGGATCACCATCGACCAGCCTTCAACGCAGCGCAGCCGGTAGATGCGTTCTTCGGCGCTGATGCCCTTGAGCAACTCATCCAGCGACAGGCTGCCGGGTTTTTCGCACTCGCCACTCACCTTCACCGACCACGGCGACAGCTTGAGTGTCTTGGCCGCCTTGGACGGGTCGGTCTTGTCGGTGCCGAACTCGTAGAAATTGTTGTAGCTGGTGACATCTTCCAGCCGGGTGAGTTCCTCGGCGGTGCGGAAGCCGCTGCGCGCTTGCGCGGGTGTCACCACAGTCTTCGGCGGAGGCGGCGGATCGGCCTCGGCGCACCCGGCCACGCTCAGCGCAGGCGTCAGCGCAAGTAATTGCAGCAAGCGCCGCCGGTCGCGATAAACGGCCTCATCGGTGATCTCGCTGGACGGCGTCTTCAAGGCATCGCGAAGTGACATGGCAGGCTCCAGGCAGTGGCTGCAAGGTGAGACTAACGGACCAGGACGAAAGTTCTGCTCCAGGTCTCCAGACTACGCGGCGCAGGGTCAAAAGGATGCAGGTGCAACCGTTTGTCGGCGCTGCCAACGCGGATGCGCTGCGGCATACTAAGAGGCTAGCTCGACAAGGTGTGCCATGACACGCGCGTTCAATTTCAGTGCCGGCCCTGCGACATTGCCGGAATCGGTCCTGCGGCAAGCGCAGGAAGAGATGGTCGAGTGGAACGGCGTGGGTGCCTCGATCGTGGAAATCAGCCATCGCAGCGCCGACTTCATGGCGGTGGCCGCCGCCGCCGAGGCGGACTTGCGCATGCTGTTGTCGATTCCCGACGACTACGCGGTGCTGTTCACCTCCGGTGGCGCGACCACCATCCAGGCGCTGTTGCCGCTGAATTTCGCCGCGCCCGGCCAGGCGGTCGATTACGTGGTCAGTGGTCACTGGGGCAAGACCGCGATCAAGCAGGCCACGCCGTATGTGGACGTGCGCGTGGCAGCCGATGGCCAGCCCGGCGGTTATGTCGACATTCCGCCGGTCGCGAGCTGGACGCTGTCACCGCACGCCGCGTACGTACACATCACTGCCAACGAAACCATTCACGGGGTCGAGTTCCGCGACACGCCGGACGTGGGCACCTTGCCGCTGTTCGCCGACTTCAGTTCGTCGATCGCCTCCGAGCCGCTGGACATCAAGCGCTACGGCCTGATCTATGCCGGGGCGCAGAAGAATCTGGGCCCGGTGGGTATTTCGGTGGTGATCGTGCGCCGCGAATTGCTCGAGCGTGCCGGCCAACCGCGTGCAGACATCTTCAATTACGCCTCGCACGTGGCGCGCGATTCGATGCTCAACACGCCGCCCACCTGGAACTGGTATCTGCTCGGTCTCACCGTCAAATGGATGCTTGAGCAGGGTGGGGTGGCCGCATTCGCGCAGCGCAATGCTGAAAAGGCCGCGTTGGTGTACGGCGCAATCGATGGCTCCGGTGGCTTCTATCGCAACCAGGTGATGCCGACGGTGCGTTCGCGCATGAACATCCCGTTTTTCCTGGGCAATGAGCAGCTCGATGCGTTGTTCGTCAGCGAATCCAAGGCGGCCGGCTTGCTCGCGCTGAAGGGGCACAAGGCCGTGGGCGGGATCCGCGCTTCGCTGTACAACGCCATGCCGGTGGCCGGTGCGCAGGCACTGGTGGCCTTCATGCACGATTTCCAGCAGCGCCACGGCTGAGTCCCCCACAACCGCGGCATTGCCGCGCTGGCGCAGTGCGCCGTTTTATTGAAGGAAAGCCCCCCGATGGCTCCCAAGCCCAAGAACACCAACACCGCTGGCGGCAACGCCAAGTCGGCTACCAAGGCCAGCAGCAAGAAAGCCGCCAAGTTAGCTGGCAAGGACAGCGCCAAGCCACTGGCAGCCGCTGCGCCGGTGCTGGCCGATGTGCGTGCCAAGATCGACGAGATCGACCGTGGCATCCAGGCGTTGATCGCCGAGCGCGCCAACTTCGCGCACCAGGTCGGCAAGGCCAAGGGCAAGCTGGCAGCGGCGGTGGATTACTACCGCCCCGAGCGCGAAGCGCAGGTGCTGCGCATGGTGGTGGACCGCAACGAGGGTCCACTCAGCGATGAAGTGCTGGTGCATGTGTTCCGCGAAATCATGTCTGCGTGCCTTGCGCAGCAGGAGCCGCTGAAGATCGGGTATCTCGGCCCGGAAGGTACCTTCAGCCAGCAGGCAGTGCTCAAGCATTTCGGCCGCTCGGCGGTGGGTCTGCCGATGGCAACCATCGAAGAAGTGTTCCAGGAAGTGGAAGCCGGCAATGCCGATTTCGGCGTAGTGCCGGTAGAAAATTCCGGCCAGGGCACGATCCAAGTCACCCTGGATATGTTCCTCACCTCCAACCTCAAGATCTGTGGCGAAGTCGAGTTGCGTGTGCACCAGTACCTGCTCTCGCGCAACGGACGCCTGGAAGACATCGAACGCATCTACGCGCATTCGCAGTCGTTTGCGCAGACCGCCGGCTGGCTGCGTTCGCACTTGCCCAAGGTGGAGAAGATTGCGGTCTCCAGCAATGCCGAAGGCGCGCGCCGTGCGCGTAATGCCGAGGATGCAGCGGCCATCGGTGGCGAAAGCGCCGCACACGTGTATGGCTTGAAAAAAGTCATCATGAAATCGATCGAGGACGATGACGACAACACCACGCGCTTTCTGGTGATCGGCCGGCAGATTTTTCCATCGTCCGGGCATGACCGGACCTCGGTGCTGGTGTTCATCCACGACAAGCCGGGCGCATTGTTCGACGTACTCAGCCCGTTCGCGCGGCATGGCATCAGCATGAACCGCATCGAATCGCGGCCGTCGCATCAAGCCAAGTGGGAATACGGCTTCTTTATCGACTTGGCCGGCCATGTGGAGGACGAGTCGATGAAACAGGCACTGGCCGAACTGGAAGCGCATTCGGCACAGATCAAGGTGCTTGGCTCGTATCCGGTCGCCATTCCCTGAGCAGCGCATCGGCTGCGGCGCCGCGTCGGCCCTGACGCGGCGCCTGTCTCTACACCGCCTTCCTTCCCAAATGCATTGCTGACCGCAGCGATGCCGTCGCAATCGGATCATTCGCATGAGCAACAGCACGCAACACTGGATCGCACAGCGCGGCACCGCGCTGCAGGGCAGCCTGACCATTCCCGGCGACAAGTCGGTTTCGCACCGCGCGGTGATGTTCGCCGCACTGGCGGATGGCACCTCGAAGATCGACGGCTTTCTGGAGGGCGAAGACACGCGCTCCACCGCGGCGATCTTTGCCCAGCTGGGCGTGCGCATTGAAACGCCGTCGGCGTCGCAGCGCATCGTGCATGGCGTTGGTGTGGACGGCCTGCAGCCGCCGCAGGGGCCGCTGGATTGTGGCAACGCCGGCACCGGCATGCGCTTGCTGGCCGGCGTGCTCGCGGCGCAGCGGTTCGATAGCGTACTGGTGGGCGATGCGTCGTTGTCCAAGCGGCCCATGCGCCGCGTCACCGGTCCGCTGGCGCAGATGGGCGCACGTATCGAAACCGAATCGGATGGCACGCCGCCGCTGCGGGTGCACGGCGGCCAGGCGCTGCAAGGCATTACGTTTGCCTCGCCGGTGGCTAGTGCACAGGTCAAATCGGCCGTGCTGCTGGCCGGGTTGTACGCAGCGGGTGAGACCTCGGTGAGCGAGCCGCATCCCACGCGCGACTACACCGAACGCATGCTCTCCGCATTCGGCGTGGAGATCGCGTTTTCTCCTGGTCAGGCGCGTCTGCGTGGCGGCCAGCGACTGCGCGCGACCGATATCGCGGTGCCGGCAGATTTTTCATCGGCGGCGTTCTTCATCGTAGCCTCCAGCATCATTCCCGGCTCGGACGTGACCTTGCGTGCGGTGGGGCTGAATCCGCGGCGCACGGGTCTTTTGGCCGCACTGCGGCTGATGGGCGCCGATATCGTGGAAGACAATCACGCCGAACATGGCGGTGAGCCGGTAGCGGACCTGCGCGTGCGCTACGCACCGCTGCAGGGCGCGCAGATTCCCGAAGCGCTGGTGCCGGACATGATCGATGAGTTCCCGGCGCTATTCGTCGCCGCAGCTGCAGCGCGTGGCGACACGGTCGTCAGTGGTGCAGCGGAATTGCGCGTCAAGGAATCCGATCGTCTCGCCGCGATGGCCACGGGCCTACGCGCGCTCGGCATTGTGGTGGATGAAACCCCGGACGGTGCCACCATTCACGGCGGCACGCTAGGCAGTGGCGTCATCGAGAGCCATGGCGATCACCGCATCGCAATGGCATTTGCCATCGCAGGCCAGCTGTCCACCGGGACGGTACAGGTCAACGACGTGGCCAACGTGGCGACCTCATTCCCGGGTTTCGACAGCTTGGCGCAGGGCGCCGGGTTCGGGCTCAGCGCGCGTCCGTGAATTCCACCGGCACCTGCACGCTGCTGACGACCGCATGGCCGTCACGCAGCGCAGGTTCGAAGCGCCACTGACGCAGCGTTTCCACTACAGCTTCGTCCAGGCGCGGATCCGGGCTGCCCTGGCGCTCCACGATGGTCACCGCGCTGACGCGGCCCTGCACGTCCAACTGCAGCCGCGCGATGCGGCTGCCGGCGCTGCCATCCTGCAGAGCCTGCGAGGGGTAACTGGGCATCGCGTTGCCGGGCAGCGGTTGCGGCTCCTGGCTGCTGATCGGCGGGCGCACCGGCAGATGCGGGATCATCATTGCCTCACGTGGCGCATCGGACGCGGGCAGGACCTGGCGCGCCATCGGCGCTGGAGCATCAGTTGCCAGCGATTCGTCGCTATGCCGCGCCCACCACCAACTGGGAATGACCACCAGCACGGCAAGCACGGTCGCCCACAACCAGGGCGAGGCACCGTCGCTGTCGTGATCACGCACGCGGCGGCCTGGGTCGCGCGGCAGCGGTGTGGCGTGGTGGGATGAAGACTGTGAGGTGAAGGACATGGCCAACCTCCGGGCGCATCTTTGGGATGACACCCACAGTCTGGTCGGCCTTGCCTGAGGCGCAGCTAAGGCGGCGCCTTCACATCCCGGTCGGCGACCGGGCGAGGTTCAGCTTACTGAGCGGGCTTGAACTCGAACGGGATATCGATACTGCCAGCCACCGGCTGGCCGCCGCGCTGGGCCGGGTGGAAGCGCCAGCGACGCACCGCCTCCATCGCGGCGCGGTCCAGATCCCGCGAGCCGCTGCGCTGCACCAGCGCCACGCCGCCTGGGTTGCCGGCGGCATCCACGTCAACCCGCACCACCACATCGCCCGCATCGCCACGGCGCAGCGCCGCTGCGGGATAGCGTGGCGGCGGCATCTGGCCCTGCATCGGCACGGGCCGATCACCGCCTGCAACGGGCGCGGCGCTGGTCGGGGCGCCAGGTGCACCGGGTACTGCGTCTTCGGGCAGCGGGGCCGGTGCGGGCGGCGCAGGCGGGGTGGTTTCCACCAAAGTGGGCGCGTCTTCGGGCGGCTTGGCCTGCGGCATCTCGATGGAGCCATCCTGCGCCGGTAACGGCGCCGGCAGCGGCTGGATGGTGTCGGCGGGTGCGCCAGCGGTTGGTTGTGCGGGCGAGGCTTTGTAGAAGTCGTCCTTGCGCCCGGTGGCCCAGACCAGCAGGAACAGCAGCAGGCCCGCGACGAACGCGATACCGGCAATTTTCAGGGCGTGGCGGGGCAGACGCAGAACGATGTGGCGATCGGACGCAGGGCGGGGCGCGGGCATAGGGCTCACCTGAAGGATCAGGCCGATTCTGGCATAGCATCGGTGAATCGATCGCAGCGACTGTCGGAACAGGCGATAATCCCCGGCTCCCACCAAAAACGATCCTCCGATGCTAGATCCGGCCCTGCTTCGCCAACATCCCGCCGACCTTGCCGAGCGCCTGCGCAGCACGCGCGGCTTCGACTTGAACACTGCGGAACTGGAGTCGCTGGAGAGCGAGCGCAAGCGGATCCAGGTGCGCACGCAGGAGCTGCAGAGCCTGCGCAATTCCAAGTCCAAGGCGATCGGCCAGGCCAAGGCCAAGGGCGAAGACGTGGCGGCGTTGATGGCCGAAGTGGCCGGCTTTGGCGATGAGCTCAAGGCATCGGAAGACGCGCTGGATGTCATCCGCGCGCAGCTGGAAGGCATTGCACTGGGCATTCCCAACTTGCCGGCCGCCGATGTGCCCGCGGGCAAGGACGAGAGCGAGAACGTCGAGCAGGCGCGCTGGGGCACGCCGCGGCAGTTCGATTTCGCAGTCAAGGATCATGTCGAACTCGGCGCGCCGCACGGCTGGCTGGACGGCGAAACCGCAGCCAAGTTGTCCGGCGCGCGTTTCACCGTGCTGCGTGGCCCGATCGCCCGCCTGCACCGTGCGCTGGCGCAATTCATGCTCGACCTGCATGTGGGCGAGCATGGCTACGAAGAAACCAACGTGCCGCTGCTGGTCAACGCCGATTCGATGCGCGGCACCGGCCAGTTGCCCAAGTTCGAAGACGATCTGTTCCAGACCGAAGTGGGCGATTCGAAGCGTTATCTGATTCCCACCTCCGAAGTGCCGCTGACCAATATCGTGCGCGATGCCATCGTCGACGCCGAGCGCCTGCCGCTGCGCATGACCGCCCATTCGATGTGCTTCCGCGCCGAAGCGGGCAGCGGTGGCCGCGACACCCGCGGCATGATCCGCCAGCACCAGTTCGAGAAAGTGGAACTGGTCACCGCGTGCAGCCCGGAAGACAGCGATGCCGAACACCAGCGCATGACGCGCTGCGCCGAAGTGGTGCTGGAAAAACTGGGCCTGCCGTATCGCAAGGTGCTGCTGTGCACCGGCGACATGGGGTTTTCGGCGATCAAGACCTACGACCTGGAAGTGTGGCTGCCCTCGCAGGCGACTTATCGCGAGATCTCTTCGTGCTCCAACTGTGGTGATTTCCAGGCGCGGCGCATGCAGGCACGCTGGCGCAATCCGGCCAGCGGCAAGCCGGAACTGCTGCACACGCTCAACGGCTCCGGCACCGCCGTGGGCCGCGCAATGATCGCAGTGATGGAGAACTACCAGAACGCCGATGGCTCGATTGACGTGCCGGACGCACTGCGCCCGTACATGGGCGGGCTGGAGCGGATTGGCTGAGCGTCATTGGACTGCTGCGCAGCCGTTTGGCTGCAGGGTCGTGAGCGCATTAGATAGCTGGTAGTCATGCGGCTGCCGCAGCGTTCGGCCGGCCCAAGCGAGCGCCAGCGTTGCATGGGCAACGACGTTCGACGCAGTAACCCAAAAGTGTTCGTAACCCAACGGGGCCGGTGACGGCCCCGTTGGCGTTTGAGGCACGTGGCACAAGGCGTGACGACGGACACGTTCGTTGCTCGATTGGGATAAAGGTGATTAAATATCGCGCATCGTTCTATCCATGGGTACCTGCGCCATGCACGACCTGAATGACCTGTACTACTTCGCGATGGTGGTGGACCACGGCGGCTTTGCGGCTGCCGAGCGCGCGCTGGGGATTCCCAAATCGCGTCTGAGCCGCCGCATCAGCCAACTCGAAACCGACCTGGGCGTGCGCCTGTTGCAGCGCTCCACGCGCCGTTTCGCGGTGACCGACGTCGGCACCAGCGTGCACCGACATGCGCAAACCATGCTGGCCGAAGCGCAAGCCGCGCGCGAGGTGGTCGACCGCCTCAGCGCCGAGCCACGCGGCCTGGTGCGCGTGAGCGTGCCGGTGTCGCTGGCACAGATCCAGTTACCGAAACTGCTGCCGCAATTCCTCGGTAAATACCCGAAGGTGCGGCTGCAGCTCAACATCAGCAATCGCCGCGTCGATGTCATCAACGAGGGCTACGACGTCGCATTGCGCGTGCGTTCGCGTCTGGATGACGACGGCAGCCTGGTGATGCGCAGCTTTGGCCAGGTGCAGGAGTTGCTGGTTGCAAGCCCCAAGTACCTGGACCGCGCCGGGCGTCCGAAGGATCCGGGCGAGCTGGCCAACCACACCACCATGAGCACCAGCGAGGACGAAGCGCACCAGCGCTGGGAACTGCACGGCCCCAACGGCGAGATGCGCCGCGTGGACCTGCAGCCGCGGCTGGCCGGCTTCGACTTCCCGCTGCTGCAATCGATGGCGCGCGACGGCTTCGGCATCACCATGCTTCCGGAGACGGTGTGCGCCGAAGCGGTGCGCAATGGCGAACTGGAAGTGGTGCTGCCGCATTGGTCGCTGCCGCAAGGCATCTGCCACGCCGTGTTCGCCTCGCGCCGCGGCCTGCTGCCGGCCGTGCGTGTGTTTATCGACTTCCTGGCCGAACACCTGCCGCAGGAAATCGAGCGCTCGCGCCTGGATTGCGGCGGCAACTGCGCCGAACTGGCGGAAAAGCTCAAGCGCGCCACCGCCGCAGCGGCCCCGCGCCTGGTGGTGGCCGAAGCCGGCTGAGCCAACGCCGACGCGTGGGCAAACCGGCCCGGGCATGCGAGAATGCGCGCCCGGGAGTGATCCCGGCGGTGGCAGCCCCAAGCAGTTTGGCGGTCACCACCTCAGCGCCACCTGCACTGCATGGTGGCGCTCGTGCGGGCGACCAAGGCCGTTGGCGCACGCACCAGCAGCATCGGAGAGATGGCCGAGCGGTTTAAGGCACCGGTCTTGAAAACCGGCGAAGGGTCAAACCTTCCGTGGGTTCGAATCCCACTCTCTCCGCCATATCGTCTGGTGCGTTCGACCTCGACCGCCGCTAAGCCTCGAATAGTTAACTCCGAAGGCTCTCCTCCCTCCTGCATCTCGACATCGCATTCGCGGAAGACACGGTTCACTACCGCATGTCTCGACATTTCTGCCACGCATGCGTAGCGCGACTCCCAAGCAAGCAGCTGACGCGCCTCTCCGCACCCCAGATGGCCGGTATCTCGTAGTCCGCGGGCGCTTGTGGCGCGCGAACAATCCTGGGCTACCGGCAGAAGCACGCGATGCGCTGGTGCATGCCTTGATGGACGCGCGACGTGCGGTCAAAGCGGCGCTACGTACGCGCGACGCCATGCAGCTCAAAGCAGCGCGCGGTGAGGTGGATGCTGCAAAAACAGGACTCGGTGAGCGTGGGGCGGTCTGGTGGAACGACGGTGCACCCGATTTCAATCGTCACCTGATCAAGAATACGCCTTACGCCGATTGGTTCGCCAAGCAGGAAGCAGGTCAGGAAACGGATTAAGCCTGCTAGCTACCGTGGTACACAGGCGCACTTCCCGCCAAGCCGCCGAGATCAAGAACAATAAAGGGAATTGATGATTGCTTGGCGTAACCACGCTAAGCGCGAAAGAAAATTACGTTCCGCGAGCCTGCGCTGATATGGCGGAGAGAGTGGGATTCGAAGCCCGAAGAGTTCGGCGGGAGTGGGGGCTAAACCCGCATCGAAACTTGCATTGCCTGTTCAGTCATCGAGCCGCGTAGCCTCGTCGCCTACAGCATGACTGCGGTAAGCATGCTGTGCATGCAGGCTGCGCCATAGCATCCAGCTACGTGGTGGCGTGCAGATCCGCTCACTGTTGCATGGCGCAACAACTCACGCGGCGCATCTCATTGCCGCAGCCTCAGTCATAACGCGACAAATCCGGCGCCTGGATGTCCGGGGTCATGAAGGTGTTGGCAAGGCCTTGCACGCTGGGTTGGCTGGCGAGCTTGAGCACGCCGTGTAACAGGCGGATGCCGAGCCGGCTGTGCGGGTTCATCAGGCGTGGGCCGATCTTGGGGACGCCCTGGCCTTGTTCGACCATGGGCCGCATGGCTGCGTCGTAGGCTTGTGCCGCGTGCTCCAGGTCCTGGTTGCGCACGATCTCGCAGGTCAGCACATAGGCGCCGGTGACGGCGAGGGTGGCACCAATGCCGGCCAGGGGTGTTGCGCACCAGGCTGCATCGCCGGTGAGCAACACGCGGCCGGTGTGCCAGCGCGGCATGCGCACCTGGCGCAGTGCGTCGAAGTAGAAGTCGTCGGTGGTGCGCATGCCTTCGAGCACGCGCGGGGTTTGCCAGCCGGCATCGGCGAAGCGTTCTTGCAGGTAGCGCTGCTGCGCGGCCACGTCCCAGTCTTGCGCGCCATCTGGTGGCTGCTGGATCGAGAGCATTGCGCGGGTGGTGCCGTGCCGGTCTGGCCGTAACGAGACGCTGCGGCCGGCGGGGGCGTGATACCAGCGCCACATGCGGTCATCGTCGGCTGCGCGCGGGATGGTGAAGTAGGCGATGGTCAGGTCCATCCAGCGCGGTGCGTTCTCGCCGGGGAAGACCAGCTCGCGTGTGGCCGAACCCACGCCCTCGGCGACGATGACAGCATCGAAGCGTTCGCTGCGCCCGCTGTTGAAAGTGACAATGGCGCTTGCAGCATCGTCTTCGATGGCGGTGATGCAGTCGCCGAAGCGGTAGGTGACGTGGTCACGTGCAGCGTCGTACAGCAGCCGCGCAAGGTCGCCGCGCAGGATTTCCATTTCGGCCGTGGGGCCGTCGCCATCCAGTGCGTCGGTCTTGAATTCGGCGGCGGGCGCGCCGTCGGCGTCCACCCAGGCGGTGCCTTCCTCGCCCGTGCCCTGTGCAAGTGCGGCCTGTTCCAGGCCCAGCCGGCGCAGGACGTCACGCCCAACGCCGCGGATGTCGATGTTCTGGCCGCCGTCTCTGAAGCCGGCGGCGCGCTCCACCACGGTGACGTCGACTCCGTGGCGGGCGAGGGTGAGGGCCGCAGTATTGCCGGCAATGCTCGCGCCGGTGATGAGGATGCGACGCGTCATGGGTGTGCCCGGGCTGGAAATATCAGGCGTGATATTACATGGTCTACGCAGACCGCTCCAGGTTGACGATCAGGCGCTGCAGCAAGGCAACCGTTTGCGCGGCTTCCTGCTGGGTGAAGCCCTGCAGCGCCTCGGCATTCAGATCCAGCAGCACCTGGCCGCCGATCGTCGCCATCTTGCGGCCACTGGCGGTGAGCGACACCAGCGCGGCGCGGCGGTCCTGCGGGGTGGCGGTGCGCTTGATGAGCTTCTGTGCTTCGAGCTTGCCCAGCAAGGCGACCATCGCCGGCTGCTTGACCGCCGAGTCGTTGACCAGGTCGCGCTGCAGCATGGGGCCCTTCCACGACAGCAGCAGGATCGGGCCGATCAGCGCCAACGAGACGCCGTGCTGCCTGAGCGCGCTGTCGACCAGCCTGTTGAACACGCGCGCGGCGTGGTTGGCGAGGTATCCCGGTGCGACTGCGGCGCCGGGGTGGATGTTCTGATCCTGCATGGGCAAACCATGGTGATGCCGTGAGGCCGTGCGGCGATTTTATCGGCGTTGGCGCCATGCAGGTGGGGGCGCGTGCGGATCACCGACAAGCTGCCGAACGAAGCCAGAGGCTGCTTGAGACGTATTGCCACCCCGGAGCGATTCGCAGTAGCTGCGCGTGTCGCTTGGTCAGTCCGGTTTGAGCTCGCTGGCGGATAGGCTGGCCGCCAGCCTTAGAGCGGCTAACAACGTAGCGAGCAGTCGTCAGGTGGGTGCGGACGGCGCGGAGGAACCGGGGTGTACGGGGTACATGCCGATTCCGAGCACCGGCTGCGCAGTCGTTTTGATCGCTGCTCTTAGTTGAGAGGGTCAGCCCAGGCTTGGGCTGGCTGCCAGCAGGGCTGCTTCCAGGCGCAGCAGATAATCGGCGAAGCCGCCACTGGCACGTGCACTGCGGCGCGCACTGGTGTTCACCACCGGGCTGGCCAGGCGCGCGATGCGCATGCCGGCCTGTTCCAGGGCGGCGACCAGCGCGACATCTTCGCTGCTACTTGCGTTGGAAAAGCCGCCGGCGGCCAGATAGGCGGAGGTCCGCATGCCCAGGTTTGCGCCATGCACATGCGGATGGCCGTCGTGCCGGATTTCGCTGGCCAGAAATGCGGCGCGGGTCTGGCTCAGATGATCGCGCCAGTCGGTCACTTCCACGACGCCGCAGAAGGCATCTGCCGCGCAGGCGAGTTGTGCCGCAAGCCAATCGGGCGGGACGCGGGTGTCGGCATCGGTGCACGCCAGCCAATGCGCACCGCGCGCGATGGCCGCGCGTGCGGCGGCCGCGCGTGCAACGCCCACGCCGCCGCACACCTCCTGGGTGATCGCGCCATGCGCGCGGGCGATGACGCCGGTTTGATCGGTGCAACGGTCCAGTGCGACGTGAATCTCGACCGCTTCGCTCTGCAGTGCCGGGTGCTGCGCGGCCACGCGGATGGACTGCAGGCACGGCCCGATCAGCGCCTGCTCGTTATGCGCGGGGATGGTGACCGCGATCATCGCAACTGCTCGCGTTGTGCGATCGAGGGGCCGGCCATCCATGCCTGTAGCAGGAAATCTGCGTCTTCGTAGCGGCACAGGGTGTCGCGCGCCAGCACCTGATCGAGCGCTTGATGCACGTGCTCCGCACTGCGCACCGCGCCTTCGAACGGATGCCGCCAGTGGCAAGCCACCAGGCAACCTTGCGGCGCCAGCGATGTGGCGAACAAGGCGACGGTGCGCTCGAATGCGGTGGCGTCGAGGTAGTAACCGACTTCGCTGAAGACGATCAGGTCGAACTGTTCGGTTGGCCAGTCGGCCGGATGGTTGGCTTGTTGCAGCGTGATGCCTGGGTGCTGCTGCACGCGCTCGCTGGCCAGCTTGACGGCGTGATGGGAAAGATCGGTCGCCAGCAAGCGGGTGCAGCGTTTGCCGAGCTCTGCGGTAAGCTCGCCATTGGAGCAGCCGAACTCCCAGCCGCGGTCGACCAAGGGAAAGGGCAGGGCGGCCAACAGCACGGCGCGCTTGCGTTGCTCGTACCAGCGCGAGCGGTAACCGAACGGGTCAGCGTCCGCGTAGAGCTGCTCGAAGTCGTCGCTGTTCAACACGCTCATGCGAAGAACACTTCGAACGTGCGATCGAAACGCGCCAGCACATGCGGCGGAAGAATCGGCTCGTTGACCGGCGGAGTGCAGGTGCCGAGCTGGGTGGAAAAACACGTGATCGCGCGCTGTTTGGCGGCGTGCACGGCGGGCGTGAGCTCGAAACGCAGCGCGCGGTCGTCCTCGAAAATGCCGTCGCCCGGCTGCGACCAATGCCATGCCCACACCGGATAGGTGAGCAGGCGCGCACCGTGGCGTGCGCAGGCGGCGCGGGTGGCACGCGCGGCGGCTTCGTGGTCGGGGTGGCCGTCGCGGTGCCAGGTGACCAATACAAGATCCTCTGGCTGGAGATAGCTGGCAATCGCGTGCGTCATGGCGTGTTCGTGCTCGTGCAATGCGCCGTCTCCAAGATCGCAATGGGTCACCGCGTGATTGGTCAGCCCAAGGGCCGCCAGTGCCGCATCGAGTTCCTGCCTGCGCGCAGGCGCCAACAGGTGCGGTGCCCAGGCGGGCACGTGCGGGTAGGCCATCTCGCCATCGGTCAGCGCAATCACACAGACCGGAATGCCGTGTGCTTGCGCGGCGGCCATCACACCACCACAGCCAAGCACTTCATCGTCCGGGTGGGGCGCAACCACCACCAGCCGCCGCGCATCCTGCAGCAGCGCGCCCAGTGACACTTGCGGCATGTGCTTGAGCACGGCGGCAGCGCGCCACACCGATTCCGGCGTTCCGGTGCCTTCGATCGACTGCCCTGCTAGAGCGTCCATGCGGCCGCCTCCTGGTGGCAGCGCTCGCCCAGTGATTGCAGGTCGCGCTCTGCATGGTGTTGGCGAATGAAGACCAGCAGATCTGCACACCGCTGCGCATGCGCGCCCTGCATGCATAGCGGGCCCGGGCCGAGCGCGCGGGCGACGCGATCCACGGTGTCGCGGGCGATGGCCTCGACACTGCCGCGCAGCTGCATTACCTCGCGCTGATGCGCCAGGTGTGGCTGCGCATCGATGCGTGCCGCCAGCTCGCGCATGAGCGCACGTGTGCTGGCCAGGCCGGCATCGATGGCGCCAAGGTGCGCAGCGGCGTGTGGATCGCGGCGCACACGCGGTGATTGCCGTAATACGTCTGCCACCGCCGTGGTCGCACCAAACCAACACGCGGCAATGCCGGCGCCGCCGTGCCAGAACCCCGGGCGAGCCAGATAGCCGTCATCTGCGGCGACCAGCTGTGCCGGCGTGGCAGAGAATGTGACGTTGGCCGTTTCGATCGCGCGCATGCCGAGCGCCTGCCACGCGCTGGCATCGATGCGAACGCCGGGTTGATCGAGCGCGACGGCAAACAGGCTTGGAGCACCCTGGTGCGGCGCGGTGACCAGTGCATGCGTGACTTGCGCTGCGCCCGAGCACCAGGCTTTAGTGCCGTGCAATGCGTTGCCGGTGAAGTGCATGTCCGTGCCGGGCGGCTCGGCCGCCCACACGGCCCAGTACTGCCCTGGCTGCATGAGATCACTGCCCAGATCCGCGCAGATGGCCTGCGCGTCGTAGTGCGCCTCCAGCAATTTGGCAACGCACAAGTCCGCCGCCGCGATGTCGGCGAGGATGCGCCAGCGTGCGAGGGTGTTTCCGCGCCCTGGCAAGGGCAGCGTGGGATGCATGGCCAGCCACGTAGTTGCTGCGGCCAGGTCGAGGCCGCTCTGCGCGGATGCTGGAGAAGGTGATGACGAAATGAGTGTCATCGGGCTGATGCGTGCGTTCATCACGAAAAGCTAAGCAGCGCTCGGTGCAAGAGGTGTGAGGCGGTCATCGCGGTGCGGTGATGACGCCGGTTGAGTTGGCTTGGGTGTGCTGTGAGTAGGCATTCACAAGGATTCGTTAGCGGTGCAAGCAACAGAAAGCCTTTATGTCGCGGCGCTGCCGCATTTGCAGCGACGTTGCGAAATTGCAGCCAGCAAACACATGCACTGGCGCAACAGCCAGTTCACCTCGCGTGCGTGGCAGATCTTTTACGGTCGCACTGAACTTTCGCGATCAATGAATCATGGCGATGAACAATGAAACGCCGCAGATCCACGAGGTGCGTGCCTTGGACGAAGCTGATGCCGGTGCTCCCAGCACCCTCTGGACGATTGGTCATTCCACACGCAGTTGGGAAGCGTTTGTCGCACTGCTGCACTTGCACCGCATCGAGGCGGTGGTGGATGTGCGGCGCTTTCCTGGCTCCAGGCGGTATCCGTGGTTTGCAAGTGACGTAATGGCATCGGCGTTGGCCGAGATCGGCTTGGCCTACGTCTGGTTGCCACAGCTCGGTGGACGCCGTCGTGCGCAGCCGGGGTCGCCGAATGGGGCCTGGCGTAATGCCGCGTTCCAGGGCTATGCCGACCACATGAACAGTGCGGAATTCCAGCAGGCATTCACGCAGGTGACCACGCGTGCGGCGAGCACGCGTAGCGCGCTGATGTGTGCAGAGGCGCTGTGGTGGCAATGCCACCGCCGGTTGATTTCCGATCTGCTGGTGCACCGCGGCCATGCGGTGTTGCACGTGATGAGCGAGAAGCCCGCGCAGCCGCACCAGCTGACGCCTGGCGCGCAGGTGGCAGGCGCAGATTTGATCTATCCGCCGCAGCAGGGCGCTTTATTTGCGGAGCACGATGCGTAGCCTGCACGCATCGCGCACAGCGCCTAAGCAAGCTGCAGTGTTTTGACGCAAGTCTGCCAGCACGCGTCATGTCGTCTGCTGATCGCGAGCGCGAGCCCTGCAGTCCGCTGCCTCTGCGCAACGCGGTCGGCAAAGCTACGCTACCCTTGCGCACTTCCACTCATGACGCATGCCCATGCCTTCCTTGCCTCCACTCCCGTCCATTGAGCCCGGCCGTTATCGGCATTTCAAAGGGGGACACTACGAGGTGTTGGGCGTGGTTCGTCACAGCGAGACATTGGCGCCGCTGGTGCTGTACCGCCCGCTCGAGACGGACGTAGGGATGTGGGTGCGGCCGTTCGAGATGTTTGTGGCGCAGGTCGAGGTAGCGGGCATGATGCGGCCGCGGTTCGAACGGATCGGCTGACCGCAGGCCCTGCGTCGCTTCTGCCGCTTCGATGCTTACTCGTCGCGCTGGAGGTCGAGCGCTTGCCGCGATAGCAGGCCAAGTTTGGAGGCGAAGGCGATCACCAGCTCCACTGCTTCGGCGCCATCGTCGGGATAGCGGCGGAGCAGGTCGCGCTCGAACGCTTCGATCGCCTCCCACGGATCCGCGCTGGTCGCCACGCGCCGGCAGAGCTGCTCGAACAGACTGGTGGGCGGGTGAGGTGGGGGCGCCATGGCCGAAGTGTGGCGATGGCGCGTCTCATGTCGTGAGACGGTGTGGCCGATACTGAGTCGGATGGATCGAACCGCGCTGCGCACCCATTTGGATCATCTCGATGCCGCGGTGCCGGCGTTGCTGAAGTCGTGCCCGGACCGCTGCCATTTCTGGCAAGCATTTGCCGGGATGGCTGAGGTCATCGAGGCACGCGCATTGTCGGTCGAAGATGCACGCTTTGTCGGTCGGCGCATCGACGAGATTCTGGCCTGGCATGGTCTTGAAGAGCGCGGCCGTGATGCGTAGGCGCTGCGCGGCGATCCAGTTCCACACGTAAACCGACAGGCCACCGCGCTCGAGGCCAGCCACGGCCACGCGGTGGCTCGGCATCGGGACGCACTGCAGTTGCGGCGCGCGTATGCATCGGCGTGGACGTCGGGCACGAACCTGATCACAAACGCGCCACCGATGTTTAGAGCAGCTATCAAAACTACTGCGCAGCCGCCAGGCGGGCGCGGCCGGTGCTCGAAATCCTCATGTACCCACGTACATTCCGGTTCCTCCGCGCCGTCCGCACCCACCTGACGACTGCTCGCTACGTTTTGTTAGCCGCTCTTAGCAGTGCGGGCGAACGCCAAGAGACAATCTCGCCGGCCTGCAATGCATGGAGCACAAGCAGGTAGCAGCTTTAGCATGTAGCGCGACTATGCGCCGCGCACAAAAGCAAAAAGCCCTGCGGACAGGGCTTCTTGCGTATTACGTCAGATCGGTTAACCCAGGTCGCAATTGCTCGGCTGCGGCCAGGTGGTTGCAGGCAGCATTGCCTTCACTGCGGCGGGTGCGGAGATG
Organism: Xanthomonas sp. LMC-A-07; assembly: GCF_030208825.1. NCBI lineage: Bacteria > Pseudomonadati > Pseudomonadota > Gammaproteobacteria > Lysobacterales > Lysobacteraceae > Xanthomonas > Xanthomonas sp. LMC-A-07. The sequence continues at coordinate 312,116 of NZ_JARVTF010000005.1, read as the reverse complement.
CCGATCTCGCTGGCACCGTAGAGGTCTTCCAGCTCGTCGATGCTGACGATGTAGCTGTCGAGCGAGCCAAGCGTGGCGCTGTTGGGAATCAGCCAGCTGATCGCGCGCGTGCCGCCGCCCGGGTTGGCGGTGATGATGGTCTTCCAGAAGAAATCCGGTGTGCGGATGCCGTGGCTGGTCAGAAAATAATCGTTGCTGGTGTCGCTATAGATCACGCCGCCATAGACCTGCACGCTGGCGATATCGCGATAGCACTCGGCGACATTTTCTGCACGCACCCAGATGCCCTGGTTGAAGCCAGCCACCTGCGGCACGATGTTGGACATGAAGTTCGCGCGGCGAATATAGGTGGCGTTGTAGTCCATGTGGTTGGAGGTGACCAGATGGCCACGGTCGTAGCCGGAGCGCACGCTCGCATACGAATTGGTGGTGGTCTGGCCGGCGCAACCGCTGGGCAGGTCGGTGTCGAGAAAGAAGCTGGACGGACGCGCGGCCGAGCCGGTGTCGGCGGTGAGCGTGTATTCGTAACGCAAGGCCGTGCGGTTGGTGCAGTCGTAGCGCAGCAGGAAGCCGCCCTTGTTGAGCGTGACCACCTGGGCCTGGGCACCGGCACTGAAGGTGGTGAGGAGGAAAACGGCGAGGAAGATTCCCAAACGCATAGCGGCACATCTCCGTGGGTGGTGTGTCTGTCAGTTAGGCGCACGCCGCTGGCGCCAGGCACCGGAAAGGTCCGCCGCCTGTCGAGCGAGATACGTGATTGCGTTGATGTCGCGGGCAGCCGAAGGCCGCCTGTGTAGGCCTGTCAGTGAATGGTGGTTGCCGCGCCCCTATCGCCACGCAGTGGCACGCGGTGAATTAGATATCCGTCAAGCGAGCGCGAGCGTCAACGCTGGATTTCGCGAGCTGTGACTCAGCGCAAAAACTTCAACTGTGTAAGAGCGCGATCACCTGCGTGCAAACAAACTGTCGTGCACGTGCTGCATTGTTGTGCATGCGCGCGCACTGAATGCAGCAATTGCTTGGTTGCACGCCAATGGTGCATCAACCCATCAAGACGCGTTCTGGATGCACAGCAAGGCCGAATCGCCAGATCACGGCCGATTGGCAAACACGCAAGCATCAGCATGCGGCGTATTGCACTTACAGCAGCATCCAGCGGCGCGGCGTGATTGAGCGCGCTTGCGTGGCTGATGCCTGCCACACCATCAGCAAAGAACGCGACACCTTCATCAGCGACCTGCGACAACAGCAACCAGCACTCCAGGCGTGCGTGCTGGACGTGGCTGCGCCGCACTCCCATCATTGGCGGCAGCGGCTGCTAGCCATGGTCACCTGCAGCTGCGATGTCGCATTCCCTTTGCTTTCTGGTGTTCAGACACATGTATGCACGCGTGACCACGGATGCCACGGCGTTGCTCGCCAGCGTCAACGCCGTAGAAGTTTTTATCGGCGAGGTGTCGCTGCCGTGCGCGATGATGGCCCTGCATGTGCGGCGGGCGCGCGCGTGACGGCGGAATTTCCGCACGGTGCCAGCACCATGGCGCAAGCGGTGCGCGAGCACGATTGGGCGCTGACGCCGCTTGGGCCGCTAACACAATGGCCGGCACCGCTGCGCAGCGCGGTCAACCTCATCCTCAGCTCGCCCGAAAGCATGTATCTGGTGTGGGGCGAGGCGCTGACATTCTTCTACAACGACGCCTACACCCCGATCCTGGGCCCGCGCCAACGGCGTGCGTTGGGCGCGCCGTTGCGCGCGTTGTGGGCCGATGCGTGGGACGCCGTGCGTGGGCCGATCGAGGCCGCGTTTGCCGGCCACGCGTCGCGCTTCGAGGAAATGCCCATCGGCATGAATCGGCACGGCAGCCCGGAGCAGACCTGGTGGACGTTTTCGTTTTCGCCGATCTATCTGGACGATGGCCGCGTCGGCGGTGCGTTCTGCGTCACCAACGAGGTCACCGATCGCAAGCTGGCGCAGCAGCACTTGGCCGACGAACACGAACGCCTGATCCGGTTGTTCGAGCAGGCGCCGATGTTCATGGCGTTCCTCACCGGGCCGCAACATCGGGTGGAGTTCGTCAACGATGGCTATTCGAAGCTGATCGGGCACCGCGATGTGATCGGCAAGCCGCTGGCCGAGGCATTGCCGGACGCGGCCGAGCAGGGCTACTTGCAGCCGCTGGACGAGGTGTACCGCTCCGGCCGTGCGTACACGGCCAATGCGCTTGCCTACACCATGCAGGCCGAACCGGACGGTGCAGTGGAGCGGCGCCTGCTGGATCTGGTGTATCAGCCGATCACCGGCAGCGATGGCGCGATCTCCGGCGTGTTCATCCAGGGCCTGGATATCACCGACCGCCTCAGCCTGGAACGCGCCGTGCGCGAAGCGGAGGTGCGCAACCGGCAGATCCTGGACAGCGTGATGGATTACGCCATCATCGCCACCGATCTGCAGGGCCGGGTGACGTCATGGAATGAGGGTGCGCGGCGCATCCTGGGCTGGTCCGAGGCCGACATGCTGGGCCAGACGCTGGAGCGCACCTTCACCCCCGAGGACATCGCACGCAAGCAGTTGCTGATCGAAATGGCGAGCGCGTTGGAGACAGGCAGCGGCACGGATGAGCGCTGGCATGTGCGCAGCTCCGGCGAGCGCTTCTGGGCCAACGGCTCGATGATGGTGCTGCGCGAGGAAACCGGCGCAGCCATCGGGTTCGTGAAGGTGTTGCGCGACCGCACCGCCGAGCGCCTGGCCGGCGAAGCGCTGCTCAAGAGCGAGCGCCGCCTGGATGCACTGGTGCGCGCGTCGTCGCATGCGATCTTTTCGGCCAGTGCCGATTGGAGCGCCTTGCGCCACCGCGTGGGCAATGGCGTGCTCAGCGACGACCTGCCGGCTAATCCACGTTGGCAGCAGGAGCTGGTGCATCCGGACGATCGCGCGCAGCTGGCACAAGCCATTGCCACCGCCATCGCAAACACGGCCAGCCTGGATGTGGAGTACCGCGTCAATCTTCCCGACCAGCAAACCGGCTGGACGCAGATGCGTGCGGTGCCGCTGCTGGATGCGCACGGACGCATCATCGAGTGGTTCGGCACCGCCACCGACATCACCGACAAGCGGCAGGCCGAGGCGCAGTTGCGCCAGCTCACCGATACCCTGGAAGAGCGCGTGCGCGAGCGCACCGCCGAGCTGTTGCTGGCCGAAGAAAAATTGCGCCAGAGCCAGAAGATGGAAGCGGTGGGGCAGCTCACCGGCGGGCTGGCGCATGACTTCAATAATCTGTTGACTGCCATCAGCGTGGGGCTGGAGCTGCTGCAGACACGCATTGCGCAAGGCCGTTACGACCGGCTGGAGCGCTATGTGGAGATGGCGCAATCCAGCGCGGCGCGTGCGGCGGCGCTAACCCAACGCCTGCTGGCGTTTTCACGGCGGCAAACGCTGGCGCCCACCCCGCTGGAAGTGGAAGCGCTAGTGCGCGGCATGCGCGAGATCATTGCGCGCACGCTGGGGCCATCGATCGCGCTGCAACTGCGTGCCGATGCACAGGCCTGGCAGGTGCTCGTCGATGCGCCGCAGCTGGAAAACGCCTTGCTCAACCTGTGCATCAATGCGCGTGACGCCATGCCCGATGGCGGTGCCCTGACCATCGCCATTACCAATGCCGAGCTGCGTGGCAGCGCCGCGCAGCAGTTGGAGCTGCCGGAAGGGCAATACGTGTGCCTGAGCGTGCAGGACACCGGCACCGGCATGAGCGAAGAGGTGATGGAGAAGGTGTTCGAGCCGTTCTTCACCACCAAGCCGATCGGGCAGGGCACCGGCCTCGGTCTGTCGATGATCTACGGGTTTACCCGGCAGTCCGGCGGGCAGGTGCGTATGCATTCCGAAGCCGAGGTCGGCACCACCATGTCGCTGTATCTGCCGCGCTTTACCGGCGAACCGTTGCCCGCCGACCAGGCCGCCATCGACGCGCCCACGCTGCCAACGGCCGGCGACAGCAAGACCGTGTTGCTGGTGGAAGATGAAGCGCCGATCCGCATCCTGATCTGCGAAGTGCTGACCGATGCCGGCTACCGGGTCATCGACGTCGCGGACGGCAGTACGGCGGTGGAGCGCCTGCAATCGGCGGAAGTGATCGACCTGCTGGTGACTGACGTCGGCCTCACCGGCGCGCTCAATGGGCGCCAGGTGGCCGATGCCGGCCGTCTGCAGCGCCCAGCGCTGCCGGTGTTGTTCGTGACCGGCTACGCAGCGAGCGCGGCCGTAGGCGCCGGGCAACTGGAAACAGGCATGGAAGTGCTGACCAAGCCATTCCTGGCAGCCGACCTGGAGCGCAGGGTCGGCCAACTGCTCGCACGCTCTGGCGGCGGTGCAGGCTGACTGCCACTGACGGTGCGGCCGGTTACAGCGAAGTGCGGACGGTGTCCAGCAGATCGCGCAGCGTGAACGGCTTGGTGAGCAGACGCATGCCGCTGGCCAGAAAGTCCTTGCGCGCCGATGCCGCACCTGCGAACCCGGTCATGAACACGATGGGCAAGCTCGGGTACAACACACGGGCGCTGTCGGCCAGGTCGCGCCCGTTCATGCCGGGCAGGCAGATATCGGACAACAGCAAATCGAAGACCGGCAGGTTCTGCAGCTGCTGCAATGCAACTTCCGCATCTTCTGCAGCGACCACCGTATAGCCTTCGTCACTCAGGATGTCGGTGGTCATCAGGCGGATAGCGTCGTTGTCTTCCACCAGCAGGATGCGTGCGTGTGCAGTTGCGTGATTCACCAAGAGCCTCAAAACCATCTGTCGCGGTGCAGCGATCTGCGTGCAACGCTAGGGCAGGGGCCGTGAGGGTTGCGTTGGGGCAGGTGTGACGGTGTCCAGCGGCAGGCCTGGCAGCAAGCTGAGCACTTCAGCCGGCTTCGGTGAAGGAGTGAATGCGCGTGTTAACCTGAATGGCCTAGGGACACTTCATCCAATGACCTCAACGCGTATCGCCACGGGAACAAGCGGACTCGACACCATCCTGCGTGGTGGGTTGCCGTCCAACCGGCTGTACCTGCTCGAAGGCCAGCCAGGCTCGGGCAAGACCACGCTGGCGCTGCAGTTCCTGCTGGAAGGCGCGGCCAAGGGCGAGAGTTGCCTGTACATCACCTTGTCCGAAACGCTGGATGAGCTGCAGGAAGTTGCGCAGTCGCATGGCTGGTCGCTGGATGCGCTGCATATCTTCGAGCTGGCATCGGCCGAAGCGTTTCTGGGCGACGGGCGGCAGCAATCCATCCTGCACCCGTGGGAACTGGAACTGGATGGCACCGTCAAGCTCATCCAGGCCGAGGTGGACCGGGTCAAGCCGCAGCGCGTGGTGTTCGACTCGTTGTCCGAATTGCGCCTGCTGGCGCAGGACTCGCTGCGCTACCGTCGCCAGGTGCTGGCGCTCAAGCAGTTCTTTGCACCGCGCAACATCACCGTGCTGCTGGTGGACGATCTGACCGGCACCAGCGAGGGCCGCGATTCGCATCTGCATAGCCTGTGTCATGGCGTGGTATCGCTGGAGCGGTTGACGCTGGATTTCGGCGCCGCACGTCGGCGCATGCAGGTGCAGAAATTACGCGGCGTGGATTTCATTGCCGGCTATCACGATCTGTCGATCCTGCGTGGCGGCATGCGGATCTATCCGCGCCTGATCGCCTCCGACCACCATGTCACCTTCATCGGCGATGCCGTGTCGAGCGGGGTGCAGGAAGTCGACGATCTGCTGCACGGCGGGCCGTTGCGTGGCACTAGCACCTTGCTCACCGGCCCGGCCGGCAGTGGCAAGACCAACGTCGCCCTGCAATACGTCGCTGCGGCGTGTGCGCGTGGCGAGCACTGCTGCATCTTCGAATTCGACGAGCGCACCGGCACCTTGCTGGCCCGTGCCGAATCGCTGGGGCTGGATCTGCGCCGGCATCTGGAGTCGGGGTTGCTCGAGCTGCGCCAGATGGATCCGGCCGAACTGTCGCCGGGCGAGTTCGCCTGGCAGGTGCGCGCCAGCGTGGAGCAGCGCAACTGCCGCCTGCTGGTGATCGACAGCCTCAACGGTTATCTGTCGTCGATGCCGCAGGAAAAACAGCTGATGCTGCAGATGCACGAGCTGCTGTCGTATCTCAACCAGAGCGGCGTGACCACGTTCCTGATCAATCCGCAGCATGGTCTGGTGGGCACGATGTCCACCGGCAACCTCAACATCTCCTACATGGCCGACACCGTCATCCTGTTCCGCTTTTTCGAAGCACAGGGCCGCATCCGCAAGGCGCTGTCGGTGATCAAGAACCGCAGCGGTGCGCACGAAGATGCCATCCGCGAGCTGCGCATCGGCAATTCGGGCATTCGCCTGAGCGCGCCGCTCAACGACTTCCACGGCGTGCTGACCGGGACGCCGCATTTCATCGGTGACGAGGCGCCGCTGCTGGGCAACGATCTTGCGCGGCGTTGAGGCCCCCGGCTGCACGGTCCACATCGTGGCGCCATTTGGCCGTGATGCGGAGAGCATTGCGGTCATCCTGGATCGTCAGGACCTGTCGGTGTGCATCCATGATTCGCTCGCGCAGATGGCGCGGCAGCTGGACGACTCCGCCGGCGTGGTGGTGCTGACCGAAGAAGCGGTGGCCGGTGATGTGGAGGCCTTGACCGCCGCGCTGCAGGCGCAGCCGCCATGGTCGGACATTCCGTTCGTGCTGCTGCGCTCCTCGCGCGGGGCCTATTACAACCGGCACACCACGCTGCCGGCGGCGGCGATCAACGTCATCGAGCTGGAACGCCCGTTGGGTGCGGTGTCGTTGCAGAGTGCCATTTCCACGGCGCTGCGCTCGCGTCAGAAGCAATTCGTCATCCGCGACCAGATGGCGCAGCTGGCCGAAAGCCAGGCGGCGCTGGCGCTGAGCGAAGCCGAGCTGCGCCGCGTCACCGATGCGTTGCCGGTGCTGATCGCCTTTATCGACAAACACCTGATCTACCGCTTCGCCAACCAGGCCTATGAAGTGTGGATCGGGCAGTCGCCCGCCGCTGTGGTGGGGCGGTCGCTGGACGAGGTGATGGGGCCGGCGCTGGTGCGCCAGCGGCGCGGCTGGATCGATGCCGCCCTTGCCGGGAAGGCGCTCACCGTGGAGGTGAGCTGGCCGCATGCAGATGGCCGCCGCCGCGATGCGGAGATCCGCTACCTGCCACGCTTCGATGCACATGGCGAGGTGGACGGCTTTCATGTGTTCGCCACCGACGTGACCGCGCGCACCGTGGCGATGGAGTCGATCCAGCAGCAGGCCACGCTGCTCGAAGCCAAGGTGGCCGAACGCACCGCCGAGCTGGAGCAGCAGATGCAGGCGCGCGAAAGCAGCGAAGCGGCGCTGCGCCAGGCACAGAAGATGGAAGCGGTGGGCCAGCTCACCGGCGGCATCGCGCACGATTTCAACAACATGCTCACCGGCATTCTCTCGGCACTGGATCTGGCGCGGCTGCGCATCGACCAGGGCCGCAGCGAAGGGCTGGGCCGGTTCCTGGATGTGGCCTCGGCCTCGGCGCTGCGCGCTGCGGCGTTGACCCAGCGGCTGCTGGCGTTTTCGCGCCGGCAATCGCTGGAGGCCCGGCATCTGCACGTCAATGACCTGGTGGTGTCGCTGCAGGAATTGCTGGCGCGCACGCTGGGCGAATCGGTACAGCTGGTGACCGACCTGCAGGCGGACATGCCGGCGGCGTACGTGGATGAAAACCAGCTGGAAAGCGCCTTGCTCAATCTGGCGATCAATGCGCGCGACGCCATGCCCGATGGCGGCCAGCTGCGCATCGCCACCCGGCATCTGACTGTCACCGACGCGCCGTTGCTGCTCGGCCGCGGCATCACGCTGGCAGTGGGCGGCTATGCGGTGGTGTCGGTCACCGACAGTGGCACCGGCATGACCCCGGACGTGCTGGAGCGGGTGTTCGAACCGTTCTACACCACCAAGCCGATCGGCCAGGGCACCGGCCTTGGCATGTCGATGATCTACGGCTTCATGCAGCAGTCCAACGGCCAGGTGTGGGTGGAATCGGAACCGGGCGCGGGGACCACCGTCAGCCTGTATCTGCCCTCCGGCGTCAACGTGCACGATGCGCGCCCGGCCGTGCTGCCCAGCAGCGTGGTCGCCGGGCAGGGCCAGCAGGTGCTGGTGGTCGAAGACGATGCACAGGTGCGGCTGCTGGTCACCGAATTACTACAGGAGCTCGGCTACCAGGCCGAAGTGGTGGCCGATGCCGATGCGGCATTGCCGATCCTGGCCTCACCGCAGCGCATCGATCTGCTGGTCACCGATGTCGGCTTGCCTGGCCTCAACGGCCGCCAGCTGGCAGAGATCGCACGCCAGTCGCGTCGCGATCTGCCGGTGATCTTCATGACCGGCTATGCGGAAACCGCGCGCGATCGCGGCGAATTCCTGGGCGAGGGCATGAGCATGATCGCCAAGCCATTTACGCTGGGCGAGTTCAGCGGCAAGTTGCACGAAGTGCTGGGGCCTTCCGCGTAACGCTGCGCGTGCGTCGCTGCGCCACGCGCTGCAGGGATCAACGCGTGGCTGCCTTCGATTGCCGCGCGCTGGCCAGCGATTGCGCCACCGCGATCTTGTCGGCAACGGCCTGTTGCATCGGCGAGCCGGTGTCCAGCAACCCATGCAGATGCTGCCAGTGGTCGGTGGCCGCGGCGTAATCGTGTTGCTGGAAATCACTGATGCCCAGCAGCCACAGGCCGCGCTGGTTGTCCGGCTCGGCGGCAACCACCCGCTGCAAGCGTGCCCGCGAGGACGCGTCGATGGCGAAGTCTGCACGCGTGGCCATGTCCGAGGCCACCCAGCCCACGATGGCCGCGCTGTTGTACGGTGCCAGCTGCAACGCCTGCGCATACGCATCGCGTGCCTCGGCAGGGCGGTTTTCCTGCTCGTGCGCCTTGGCCTGCTGCATCCAGCTGGTGAGCGCCTGTAGCGCGGCGGCCTGTTGCGCGTCCGGAGTTGGCGTTGCCTCCACCGCAGCAGTCATGCCTGATGCAGACGCTGCACTACCAGGCTGCGCGAGGGCGCTTGCAGCCGCACGCTGTGGTTGCACGTTCGCAATTGCATCGGGCGTGCCGACCAGGCGATACAGCCCCGCCGTGCCCAGTGGCAGGCCCAGCATCAGCAGCAACGGCAGCGCATGCCGCGCGCTGCCGTTGCGCTGCGCATGCTGGCGTACCGGCATCACCAGCAGCGCCGTGGCGCCCACCACCATCGCGGCGCTTGCGAGATAAAAGCCCATCATCACCAGTCTTCCTCGGTCTGTGGCGCCACCGGTGTGCCGGCACGCGCCCGTTTGCGCACGGTGTGCAGGACCACGGCCGCGCCTGCGCCCAACATCAGCAACGGCCCGAACCACAGCAGCCAGGTGCCGCGCTTGACCGGTGGGTCGTACAACACGAAATCCGAATAGCGCTCCACCATGTACTGCTTGATCTGCGCATCGCTACGGCCGGCCTGAAGTTGCGCGAACACCTGGTGGCGCAGGTCGCGGGCCAGGTCTGCATTGGAGTCGGCCAGGTTCTCGTTCTGGCAGACCAGGCAGCGCAGCTGCGCAGTCAATCGCTGGAAGCGTGTTTCTTCGTTGCGGTCCTTGAACGGCAACGGGTCCACCGCCTGGGCGGCCAGCGGTGGGGCCAGCAGCATGCCCAGCAGCAGCGCCAGCAGCAGGCGCGCGATGCGTTGCCGCAGGCTCACGGTGCGCCTTGGGACAAGCCCGCAATCGCCGGCATCAACTCGTTGCGAATGACCTCTGGCGTCAGCACGCCGATGTGCTTGTAGCGGATCATTCCGTGCGCATCGATCAGGAAACTTTCCGGCGCGCCATACACGCCGAAATCGATCGCGGTCTGGCCGGGCTCATCGGCAATCACCATGCCATAGGGATTGCCGTGCTGCGCGAGCCAGGCGTTGGCATCGGCCGGCACGTCCTTGTAGTTGTAGCCGATCAACGCCACGCCGAGCGTGTGGCCGTGCGCCATCAGCACCGGATGCTCCTGCGCGCAGGCGGCGCACCAGCTGCCGAAGACATTCAGCACGTAGGGCTTGCCCAGCAATTGATCGCGGGTGACCTGCTGCTGCGGTTGATCCAGCAGCGGCAGCGAGAACGCCGGCGCCGGCTTGCCGATCAGTGGCGAGGGCACATCGCGCGGGTTGTGCTGCATCGTCCAGTAGATGCCGAAGCCGAACAGCGCGGCCAGCGCCAGAAAGCCCAACAGGGGCAGGAGGCGGTTCACAGGTGCGACTCTCCGGCAACGGCGAGGGGAGTGGGGGCGATGGGAGCAGGCGACGACACCGCGGCAACCGCAGGCGCCGGTGCGCGGAAGCGCCGTGCGCAGGCGCTGACGAATCCGCCCAGCATCATCAACAGCCCGCCGGCCCAGATCCAGCGGATCAACGGCTTGTAGTAGAGCCGCAGCGTCCAGTCGTTTTCGATGTGCTGGTCGTCCAGCGGCTCGCCCAGTGCCACGTAGAGGTCGCGGGTGGCGCCGGCGTCGATCGCCGATTCGGTCTGGATGCGCTCACTGCTGTACAGGCGTTTTTGCGGATGCAAGGTGGCCACCGGCGCGCCATCACGGCTGACCTGCACGCTGCCTTGTTCGGCTTTCCAGTTGGGCCCATCCACCAGCTGCACGCCATCGAAGCGGAAGCTGTAGCCGGCGATCTCCGCGCTCTGGCCGGGCGCCAGCCGCACGTCGCGTTCCACCGACAGGCTGTCCGACACCAGCACGCCGGCCACGAATACCGCCACACCGGCGTGCGCCAACAACATGCCGGCCATCTCGGCAGGAAAGCGACGCCCGCGCGGCATCTCGCGCCAGCGCTTGTGCATGTACAACGCGGTGCCGGCAGCCACCCAGGCGGCCGCACCGATGCCGGCTATGGCCTTCGCCTGGCCCTCGGCAAACACGCTGGCGACCAGTGCGCAGGCGATGGCGGCAATGCCCGCACGCGCGCCCAGCGACAGCAGCGGTGCCATCTCAGCCTTGCCCCAGCGCAGGTACGGGCCGAATGGCATTAACAGCACCACCGGCGCCATCAGCAACGGAAACAGCAGGCCGAAATAGGGCGGGCCCACTGACACTTTGCCCAGGCCGAACGCATCGGCCACCAGCGGGAACAAGGTGCCCAGCAACACCATCGCCGCGGCCACGGTGAGCAGCAGGTTGCCAACCAGGATCGCGGTCTCGCGCGAGGCCGCTGCGAACGGTTTGCCGGTAGCGATCTTGGGCGCGCGCAGCGCATACAGCAGCAGCGAGCCGCCCACCACCGCCACCAGGAAAATCAGGATGTACAGCCCGCGCCGTGGGTCGGCGGCAAACGCATGCACCGAGGTGAGCACGCCCGAGCGCACCAGGAAGGTGCCCAGCAACGACAACGAAAATGCCAGGATCGACAGCAGGATGGTCCAGGCACGCAGGCTGCCGCGTTTTTCGGTCACCGCCTGGGTGTGGATCAGCGCGGTGCCCACCAGCCACGGCATGAAACTGGCGTTTTCCACCGGGTCCCAGAACCACCAGCCGCCCCAGCCCAGTTCCGCATACGCCCACCAGCTGCCGGCCACGATGCCGGCGGTGAGGCAGGCCCAGGCGACGTTGGTCCATGGCCGCGCCCAGCGCACCCAGGCCTGTTCGAGTTCGCCGCCCAGCAGTGCGGCTACCGCGAACGCGAACGCCACCGAGAAGCCGACATAACCGGTGTAGAGCACCGGTGGGTGGAAAGTCATGCCCGGGTCCTGCAGCACGGGATTGAGTTCCCTGCCGTCGAGCGGAATCGGCGACAGCCGCCCGAACGGATTGGAGGTCAGCAGGATGAAGGCCAGAAAGCCCACCGATACCAGCCCCAGCACCGCCAGCACGCGTGCGGCGAAGTGCTGCGGCAGGTGCCGGCTGCAGGCGGCCAGCAGCACCGTCCAGGTGGACAGGATCGCGATCCACAGCAGCAGCGAACCTTCGTGCGCGCCCCACACCGCGGCGATGCGGTAATACCAGGGCAGGGCGATGTTGGCGTTGTCGGCGACATAGCGCACCGAAAAATCCAGCGACAGCAGCGACCAGGCCAGCAGGCCGAAGGCCAGCCACACGAACACCGCCTGGCCGGCGGCGGCAGGCCGCGCAACCGCCATCAGCGCGGTGTTGCCGCGCCAGGCACCGATCAGCGGCAACACGCCCTGCGCCAGCGACAACAGCAACGCCAGGATCAGCGCGATCTGGCCAAGTTCAGGCGTCATGGGCGTGGCGCTGCGGGCAACGGGAGAGGGTCATCTGGATCCGGAGTGATGGAGCGGTGGCGCGGGTCAGCGCACACCGCTCAACGGGGCCGCGGCCGCTGGGATCGGCTTGCCGACGTGGCCTTCGGCCATCGCGTCCTTGAGTTCCTTCGGCATGTAGGTTTCGTCGTGTTTGGCCAGCACTTCGTTGGCGACAAAGCGCCCCGCCTGCATGCGGCCGTTGGCGATCACCGACTGGTTGTCACGGAACAGGTCCGGCAGGATGCCGGTGTATTCCACCTGCGTGGCGGCGTGCTTGTCGATCACGGTGAAGGTGACGGTGAGGCTGTCGGTGGCGCGCTGGATCGAGCCGGCCTTGACCATGCCGCCAAGGCGGAACTGCTGGTAGCCGGCCGCCGCGCCCGCATCCACCTGGCTGGGCGTGAACAGGTAGCTCATGTTCCGCTGCAGGGCGAGCACGATCAGTGTCACCGCCAGCGCCGCCGCCGCCAGCACGCCGATCACCAGCCAAAGGCGTTGTTTGCGGGTGGCGTTCATGCGTCGCGCTCCAGCACCGGCACCGGCTGCTCGCGCGGCCGGCGCGGTGCCTGCCGTTGCAGCTGTCCGCGCAGTTGCGCGGGCAAGCGCCGCCGGCGCAGCCACGGGGCGATCAGGTCGGCCAGCAGCACCAGCACGAACAAGGCATACGCGGTCCACACGTAGGCGCCGTAGCCGCCCATGGCGAGAAAGGCGCTCATGCGGTGCGCTCGGTCAATACGATGCGGCGTGCCCAGTCCTTGCCGCTTTCCAGCGCAAGCAGGTCCACCCGCACGCGGCCGAACAGGCTGGCCACGTAATACAGCTTGGTCGCCACCAGCATCAGCAGCAGCGGCCACAGCATGTCAGCGCCCATCTTGGAGGGGCCGAGCAGGCGCACCGTGGAGCCCTGGTGCAGCGTGTTCCACCACACCACCGAGTAATGCACGATCGGCAGGTTCACCAGGCCGACCAGCGCCAGCAGCCCGGCCGCACGCATCGCCTGGCGGCGGTCTTCCACCGCGTGGTACAGGCCCAGCACGCCCAGGTACAGAAACAGCAGCAACAGCTCGGAGGTGAGCCGGGCATCCCAGGTCCACCAGGTGCCCCACATCGGCTTGCCCCACAGCGAGCCGGTGCACAGGGTGATCAAGGTGAAGGCGGCACCGATCGGTGCCGAGGCCATGGTGACCACTTCGGCCAGCTTGATCCGCCAGATCAGCGCAATGAACGCCGATACGCCCATCGCCGCGTAGATGAAAAGACTCATCCAGGCGCTGGGCACGTGGATGAAGATGATGCGGTAGGCGTCGTGCTGCTGATAATCCGGCGGCGCCAGCACCAGCCCGCCGTAGGCGGCCACCGCAGCCAGCAGCAGTGCCAGGCCCAGCGCCCACGGGCGCACCACACCGGCGAACCGGTAGAAGGTGGGCGGCGAGCTGAGCTTGTGCAGCCACAGGGGAATCCACTTGGCCATGCGCGTCGTCAGTTGGAGTGTTTGGAAAGCGCCAGCGCGTCGACCGCGGCGCCGGCGTTGACCTGCAACTGGCCATCGGAGACCTTGCTGGTGCGCTGCATGAGCGCACGCAAGGCGTTGGCGTCCATCGATGGCGACAGCGACAACAGCAACGCGGCCATGCCGCTGACATGCGCGGTGGCCATCGACGAGCCGGAGGTGAAGTCGTAACGGCCGTTGGGCTGGGTGGTCAGGATGTCCTTGCCCGGTGCGCTGAGCACGCCGGGCAGTGCAGCCGTGGCGCTGCTGCTGCGCACTACCAGCACGCCCGGCACATCGTTCGGAAAGCCATCCAGGCGCCCGTTCGGCGGCATGGCCGCGACCACGATGCGGCCCTGGTCGACCAGGTGGGTGAGCATCTTGCGCAGCAACGGGTCGGCCGGGCCGCCCAGGCTCAGATTGACCACGCGCGCGGAGCTGTTGTTGATCGCCGCCAGCGCCTTGGCCAGGGTGAACGAATTGCAGCGGGCGGTGCTGCCGGTGCTGCCGGTGCTGCCGGCGCTGGGGGCATACCAGCAGGCCTTGTAGATGCTCAGCATGGCCCGCGGCGCCATGCCGACGATGCCCTGATGGTTGTTGCTGCCGGCGGCGATGATGCCGGCCACTTCGGTGCCGTGCGAATCGGTGCTGGTGGTGACCGGGGTGTCGTCCACCAGGTCGTGCACCTCGCGGATGCGTGACTTCAGATCCGGGTGGCTGGTGTCCACGCCGGTGTCGACCACGGCCACCGTCACACCGCGGCCCTGGGTGACGGCCTGCGCACTTGCCGCGTCGGTGGCGATGAAGCCGCGTTGCAGGTCCACGTACGGGTCGTTGTAGCTGGTCAGGGCGCCGGTCTTTTCCGAGGCATCGGTGGAAAACACCGAAAATTCCTGCACCGGTTGCACCAGCTCCACACCGTCGTCGTCGGACAGCGCCTTGATCAATTCGTCGCGCGAGACACCGGCCGGCGGGTGCAGCACCGCGCAATACAGGCCCAGCGAGGTGATCGGCCAGGCCGAGACTTCGCGCAACTGGTAGCGCTGCTTCAACGCTTCCATGCGGGCGGCCGCATGCTGGCCGGCGCCGTAGTAGCTGGAGGCGTACCCGATCAGGCTGGAGCCGGCACGCGCCGGCGGCGCGGTGAGCGGGTTGGCCACCGCCAGCAGGATGTCGCGGCTGCTGTCGGGCACCTTCGCGTCGGCGTCCGCTTTCTCTGCCTCGGCAGCCGCGGCGATGGCCTGCGGATCGGCCGCCTGCGCGCACACTGGGGCGGTGAGGCTCAGCAGCGCCGCCAGCAGACCGATGGCCCAGGGCGTGGTCATGGCGCGGACACGATCTCGGCCAGCCGGATGCCCGGGGTGGCGCGCAGCTGCTGCACGGTCTGTTGCGACGGCGCCGGCGGCTGTGCGGCCGGCACCACGGTGTAGGCGCCCATTTCGTTGGGGCCACCCACCACCTGCAACTGCTGTGCATGCAGCAGGCGATCCCAGTCGGCGACGGTGAGGGCGGCATCCGGTACCACCCGGATCGCGCCCTTCGGTACCGGCAAGGCAGTGGCGCTGCTGAGCGTGCGGTAGTCGTGCACGGGCGCCGGCGCAGCCAGCTTGACGCCCATGACGCCCAGGCCGACTGCCTGCACCAGGGCGGCGGCGGCCAGCGCGCGGACCGTCCAGCTGCCTGAGCGGCGGGCCGGCGGTGCGCGTGCCGGGACCGGCACCTGTTCGGGCGCATCGATCTTGCCGAGCAGCCGCAGCAGGCCGGCATTGGCATCCAGCTTGACCGCGCAGGGCAGGGCCAGCGCTTGGCGCAGGCGGCTCTGCTGGGCGAACTCGGCGCTGCACGACGGGCACTTGGCCACGTGTGCGATCAGCCAGGTGTTCTCTTCTTCGCTGGCGCTGTCCAGCAGGACGGCGGGCATCAACTCCCAGGCGTGCGAGCATTCCTTGCCCGGCGCGATGAAGAACGTCTTCATTGCATGGTCTCCGTAGATGGCGCGCTGCCGGCCAGGCCGGGCAGCACATTGCGTAATTTGACCCGCGCATGGAACAGCCGGGCTTTGATCGTGCCCACCGGGCACTGCATGATTTCGGCGACTTCTTCCAGCTTGTGGCCGACGCCGTAAACCAGTTCGATCACCAGCCGCTGGTCCGGCGACAGCCGTTCCATGCCTTTGTCGAGCCAGTCGCGCAGTTCGCGGTCGTCGTTGTCGTCGGTACTGGGGGCATGGTCTTCGACCGTGGCGGTGTCGTCGATGGCCTCGCCGTCATGCTGGCGCAGGCATTTCAAGCCGCAGCGGTAGGCGATGCCCATGATCCAGGTCGACACCTGCGAATCGCCGCGGAAGTCGCCGGCTTTTTGCCAGGCGATCCAGAAACAGTCGTTGATCGCTTCTTCGATGATGTCCGGGCGCCGGGTCAGACGCGACAGGAAGCGACAGAGCCGCCCGTGATAGGCGGTGTACATGGTCGCCAGGGCGTCACGGTCGCCCGCAGCCATGCGGCGCAGCAGCATGCGGTCGGTCGCGTCACCCAGGGTATCGGTGTCAGTCATCGAAGAGGCGCTGCAAAGGTTATCGGTCAGTGCCCATCACCGGGCAAAAGGTTGCGTCTGGATCAGAACGACTTGGAGACGCTGCTCAGCCAGGGGGTTTCGCCCGGCCCGCCCTGCATGCGCGGGGTGTTGCTGCTGGTGATCACGCGCTCCAGCTTCAACGCCCAGCCGGCACGGCTCCAGCGCAGGCCCACCTGTCCGTATTGATAGCGGCCGGCTTCGCTGGCGCCGTAGGCCATTGCCGGAAATCGCGACGACCCCGCGCCCAGCACCAGGCTGACATCGTGACGCAGCGGCACATTGGCGGTGACGTCGACCGCCACATTCCACGGCGACTGCTCGGCGCGCGGGAAGTTGAAGACCGAGACCGAGAAGGTGAGCACATCGCGGTAGGACCAGGCCAGGCTGCCTTCCTGACGGTCGAAGGTGCGCGTGGCCTGATTGGTCGGGTAGCCGTAGTACAGCGCGCTGGCCTGCATCTGCCAGCGGTCGCCCAGCATCCAGGCACGCCCGATCTGGGCGGTGACCGCCACCGGGTCGCTCAATGACGGCGACTGCAGCGCGCCGGACACCGAGACCGACCACCCGGGTGAGGGCAGCCAATAGCCGGCCATCTGCAGGGTGGCCTTGTCCGGCGCGATCGAGATGCCGCGGTCGATCAGGCTGGAGGACAGCGAAACAGCGCCGCCTACGTTGTCAGCCAGGGCGTGGCTGCACGGCCCCAGCGTGAGCGCCAGGGCGAGCCATAGGCCGTGGCTGCGGACGCGGTGGCGGCCGGGCCACGGGTAGCCTGCGTTTCGAAAGGAGGCCAAAGCGCCGCGGCGCAGGCGGGCAGGCGGGGTCAGCATGGCCCACAGCTGCCCGCTGCCATGCTCAATTGGGCATAGCAGGGCGGGCAATCGGCGCTGGCGATGAAGGCGTGCGGCAACGGTGGGTGTCTACGATGAACGGTGGGCGATACTGCCCGGTCGGGCCAGGTGCAGCCGCGTCGGCAACAGCAGTTCCGTTCGTATACGCGAACAAATCACTGCCGACAACGCGGCTGGCCCAGGGCAGTCAGGCGCCGTGCACCGCGCCTGACCGCCCGCTGCCGGTCATGCCCAGCCTCATTTGAGGCTGTTGAGATAGACGATGAGTGCGTCCAGCTCCTTGGGATCATCCAGGCCTTCGTACTTCATCTTGGTGCCGGGGAGCGCCTTGGACGAAGACTGCGACAGGTAGGTCTTCAGCTGTGCCGGCGTCCACTGCCACTTGCTGTTCTTGAGCGCGTCCGAGTAGTTGCTGTAGTCCGGCAGGCTGGCCGCCTGGCGGTTGCCAATGCCGAACATGGACGGGCCTTTCTTGTTCTTGCCTTGCGCCGCGCTGTGGCACTCGGCGCATTCGGCCATGAAGGTGTCCTTGCCCGCACCGTCGGCGGCACGTGCCGACGGTGCCAAGGTGGCGCCGGCCAATAGCAGGCCGGCGAGCGGGGCGCACAACAGGGTCTTGTGGAATGGATGCATGGGGGTCCGTGGGAGTACGTGCAGCGATGGGGATCAGAACGCCAGGTTCACCGACAGCGAGAAGCTGTCCAGATCGCGCGGGTTGGTGATCGGGGGGCCACGGAACACGTTGGAGGTGCTGCCGTTGAACTTGTCGAAGCGGAACCAGCCGGCCGATACGCGCAGGTTGGCGTTGGTGGTGTAGGTGCCTTCGCGGCCGAACGGGCTCCAATACACCAGGATCAGATTGCTGGTGGTGTCGGGAATGCCGACCGGCGAATAGCGCGCCGCATCGAATGAGCCGGTGTTGATCATGTGCGCGGCCAGCACGCCGTAGGTCTGCTTGAACGCGTAGTTCATGCTGAGGGTCTGGTCACGCACGCTGCCGCGATCCAGCGGGCCCATGCTCGGGTCCGAGGACACCAGCGGGCTGCCGTACTTGCGGCGCTCGTAGACATTGACGTAGGCCAGCGACATGGTGTGTTCGCGGGTGCCGAGGAACTGATAGGTCAGGTCGTAACCCAGGTCGGTGAGGTCGTCGCTGGGCCCGTTGCGCGGCCGCTGGCGGCGCGTGTTCAACGCGGTCATGCCGATCGAGAAGAACTGCCGCTTCATGTCCTTCATGTAGGCCACGCGTGCATAGCTGGTGTCGCTGAGCCTGCCCGGGTCGCCGTTGATGGGCCAGCCCAGGCGGTCCTGCGTATCGGTGGAGAGCGCCTTGTAGGTGCCCACTTCGCCATACCAGTTGCGGTCGTACAGGCCGTACACGCTGGCGCCGATCACGCGGTTGGACAGTGCCGAGGAGCTGAGCATCGTGGAGGCGCCGCCATTGGAGGCCGGTGTCAGCGTCGAGGCATTCGGCAGTACGTGGATCGGGTCGGAAATGCCGGGGTTGTTATTGACGCTGACGCCGAGCATCGCGTCCTTGCCCGCCATCTGGAACGGCTTGCTGACAAAGCGCAGATCCACATCGTCCAGGCGCGTGTCGAAGGTGGCATTGCCGCTGTTGTTGGAGCGGATCTTCGAATAGCCGCCGATGTTGTCGTTGACCCGGCCGGCCAGATACAGGTCGGCCTGGGTGAGGCGCGCGGTGCTGTCGCCGCGGCTGGGGTTGGTGCGGGCCCAGGTGAGCTGGCCGGACGCCGGGATTTTGGTGCCGTTGCCGTCGGTGTCGGTGAAGCCGCCCAGCTTGAAGCGCATGCCGTAGGGCGTGAGCGAGGGACCGTAGGAACCGATGTGGCAGTCTGCGCACGACGAACCGGTTTGCCGCGCGAACGAGGGAATGGCCTGGGCCTGGGTGCTGGCAAGCAGCAGCAACGGGCCGGACACGCACAACATGGAGGTCAGCGACGCCGTGCGTGCGGCATGGGTGCGGCGGGGGGCGGGCAGTGTGGAAGGCATGGGAAGTCCTTGTTCGGCGGTACGGGAGCGGGCGAGGGCGGGCAGCAGGAAGCGGGTCATCGGTGGTGTTTGCCGGGCAGCACGCGATGCAGCAGGCCATCGCGCAACACCAGGTGATGCACGAGTGCGGCAACGATATGCACCGTGACTAATGCGAGCAGTGCCCAGGCCGCATTCAAGTGCCAGGTGCCGAGGGTGTCGGCCAGGTCCTCATCCGCGGCGACCAGGTTTGGCAGCGTTATCCCGAACAGGTAGACCGTCTTGCCGTAGGCATTGCTCAGCGACCAGCCGATCAGCGGCAGCGCGAGCATCAGCGCGTACATCGCCACATGCGTGCCACCGGCAGCCAGGCGCATGATCAGCGGCGAGGGCGGCCCGGGCGGCAAGGCGCGCAAGCGCAGACGCAGGCTGACGCGTAAGACAAAGAGCAACAGCACCATCAGGCCGAAGTGGCGGTGGCCTTCCAGCAACCACTGCCGCAGGGCGCGGCCCTCCAGTTCGGCGCGCAGCAGGATCAGGCTGGCGGCCATTACCAGGCACAGCACCGTCAGCCAGTGCAGGACACGCATGGAGCGGGGCAGGGGAACCACGCGCGGCGCGGTGGTCGCCGACGGCGGCGGCAGTGCGTCGGCGCCGTTACTGGCGGACATGTCAGGGGCATGCCGTGGGGCATTCATCGGGTTGGGGTCCTCTTCGGAGGTGGTCGTTGGATCCGGCAATGCGATGCGTCGCCGGGCCTGCGCTCCCCACGCCGGCCATGACAGCCAGGTGAACGTGCACGGATATGTGCGGCGATGCCGACGAAAGGTTGCATCGCCGTGAAATCGCACCGCCGGTGCGTCGTGTATGGGCGTGTGCGCACCGAGATGGGCGTGCCTGTCTGGCGTGTGCGCATGGCGTGACGGGCCGCAACCTTTCGCACATCCGGACGCACTCAGGCATGTCGCACTACGTGCAGTCAGCGGTTACGCCCCCGAAACATGGCCATCGAACGCATCCAGTTGCATACGCACGGCGACGACCGCGGGCTGCTCATTTCGTTGGAGCAGCAGCGCAACGTCCCGTTCGAGATCCGTCGCGTGTACTACATCTTCGGTACGCGCCAGGGCGTGCATCGCGGCCAGCATGCGCACCGCCAGCTCAATCAGCTGGCAGTTGCCCTGCATGGGTCGGTGACGCTGCTGCTGGATGAAGGCCAGGGCCAAGGCCCGGAAGAAGTGGTGCTGGACGACCCGTCGCAGGGCGTACTGCTCGGGCGCATGGTGTGGCGCGACCTGCATCATTTCAGCGACGACTGCGTACTGATGGTGCTGGCCGACCAGTACTACGACCCGGGCGACTACATCCTGGACTACGACGAATTCCTCACCGAAGCCCGCGGCGTCAGCCGGCTGGAGGCATGAGCATGCGCAAGCCGTTGGTCATCATTGGAGCGGGCGAGTTTGCGCAGATCGCCTGCGAGTATTTTCAGCACGACAGCGACTACGACGTGGTGGCCTTCAGCGTGGAACGCGATTTCCTGCTGCGGCCCACCCTGGCCGAGTTGCCGGTACTGCCGTACGAAGACCTGGAGCTGCATTACCCGCCGGAGGCAGTGGAGGTGTTTGTGGCGATTCCCGCCACGCAGCTCAACCGGCTGCGCACGCGCTTCTATGCAGACATGCTGCAGCGGGGTTACCGCTGTGCCAGCTATGTGAGCTCGCGCGCCTTCGTCTGGCGCAATGCGCAGATTGGCGCCAACTGTTTCATCTTCGAAGGCAATGTCATCCAGCCGTTCACGCGCATTGGCGACAACTGCATCCTGTGGAGCGGCAACCACATCGGTCACCGCACCGTGGTGCATGACCACGTGTTTCTTGCATCGCATGTGGTGGTGTCCGGCTATTGCGAGATCGGGGCGCGCAGTTTCCTCGGCGTCAATGCCACGCTCAGCGACAAGGTGCGCATTGCCGAGGACAACATCATCGGCGCCGGTGCCTTGGTGACGCGGCATACCGAAGCGCAACGCGTCTATGTCGGTGCGCCCGCGCGCGCGGTGGCCGGTAAGTCCAGTCTCGACGTGGTGCTCTGAGCCGATGTTCGCCTGGGAAAAACGGGGCCTGGTCTTCGACGTCGCGCGCGATGGCGTGGGCGGCTGGATGCAACATGCGGCGCTGACACCCACGCCGTACCGGCGTTCGGCCGAGGTGTTGCGCGTGTACGCGGGATTTCGCGATGCGCAGGGCGTCAGCCGCATCGGTTATGTCGATGTGCGCGCGGACGCACCCACGCAGGTCGTCGGTGTCAGTGCGCAGCCGGTGCTGGATATCGGCCGCGACGGATGTTTCGACGACAACGGCATCATTCTGGGCGATGTGGTGGACGGGCCCGATGGCCTGTACATGTTCTACGTCGGCTTTCAGCAGGTGGCCAAGGCAAAGTTTCTCGCCTTCACCGGGTTGGCCGTGTCCACCGATGGTGGCGACAGCTTCCAGCGTCGCCAGGAGACGCCATTGCTGGATCGCGCGCCAGGGCGCAGCACGATTGCCGCGGTGCATTCGGCACGCTTCGAAGATGGCGTCTGGCGGCTCTGGTATGCGGTGGGCGACGCGTGGGAAGTCATTGGCGGTACGCCCTTTCCGCGCTACCACATCCGCTATGCGCAGACCGAGGATCTTCAGCAGATTCCACGCGATGACGTGGTGTGCCTGGCGCCTGTTGGCGACGAATACCGCATCGGACGCCCGCGGGTGTATCGCTTGGGCGAGCGCTACCTGATGTATTTCACCCGTGGCGATATCCATGGCGGCTATGTCCCCGGTTTTGCCGACAGCCATGACGGTGTGCATTGGGCGCGGGACGACAGCCAGTTGGGTCTGGCCTTGTCGCAGGACGGATGGGATGCGCACACGCTGTGCTACCCGGCACTGATCCAGCAGGACGATCGCGTGTTGATGTTCTACAACGGCAACGCGATGGGGCGCGATGGCTTCGGTCTGGCCGAGGCCCCCTTGCCGATGCAGCTGCAGGGGCGCCATGTTTTCGGTTAGGCCATACCACGCTGATGATGCGCAGGCTTGGGATGACTTGGTGGCCAGCTCGCGCAACGGCAACCTGCTGCATCGGCGCGGCTACATGGACTATCACGCCGAGCGCTTTACCGACGCGTCGCTGCTGATCGAGCGCGAGGGAGCAATCGTGGCGGTGTTGCCAGCCAACCGGGAGGGCGCGCGGGTGAGCAGTCATGCCGGGCTGACCTACGCTGGTTTGCTTTCGTCCAGTGCGCTGCGTGCGACCGGCACGCTGGAGGTATTCGGCCTGATTGGCGCGCACTACCGGGCGCAGGGCGTGCAGGAGGTGGCGTACAAGCCGGTGCCGCATCTGTTTCATGCCTTTCCGGCCGAAGAAGACCTGTATGCGTTGCATCGCCTGGGCGCGCAGCTGTGCCGGCGCGACCTGTCCTCGGCGATTGCGCTGCGCGAGCCATTTGCCTTCAGTGCCGAACGTCGCCGCGCCATTGCCAAAGCGCGCAAGGCCGGCATCCAGATCCACACCAGTACGGATCTGGTTGCCTTCCATGCCTTGCTGAGCGATGTGTTGCACCGCCATGACGCCACGCCAACCCATCGGCTGGACGAACTGCAACTGCTGCAGGGGCGCTTTCCGAACGAGATCTTGCTGCACGAAGCGCGCCTGGAAGGCGAATTGCTGGCCGCCGCGCTGGTGTTCGATTTTGGCCGCACCGTCCACACCCAGTATCTGGCCGCCTCCGAGCGCGGACGCCAGCTGGATGCCTTGAGTCTGCTGTTGGGCGAGCTGATCGGCACGGTGTACGCGCAGCGACATGCTTTCAGTTTTGGCATTTCGACCGAGCAGGGCGGGCAGGTGCTCAACGACGGGCTGGTCACCCAGAAGGAACGTTTCGGCGCGCGCGCCGTGGTGCAGGATTTCTATTTGTGGACGCTGTGATGGATGTGCCGTTTCTGGATTTGCGTGCCGTCAACGCGCGCTACGCGGATGCGCTCAAGGCCGCCGCTGCGCGGGTGATCGATTCGGGCTGGTATGTGCTTGGCCAGGAGCTGGCGGCGTTCGAAGAGGAGTTCGCCAGCTACTGCGGCGTGCAGCAGGCGGTGGGGGTGGGGAACGGGCTGGATGCGTTGTCGCTGATCCTGCGCGCCTACCGCGAGCTGGGCGTGTTGCGCGAGGGCGATGAGGTGATCGTGCCGGCCAATACGTTCATTGCGACGTTCCTGGCGATCAGCCACAACCATCTGGTGCTGGTGCCGGTGGAGCCGGATCCGCACACCTTCAACGTGGATCCGTGCAAGGTGGAGCGTGCCATCGGGCCGCGCACGCGCGCCATTCTGGCCGTGCATCTGTACGGACAGCTTGCCGACATGCCGGCACTGCAAACGTTGGCGCACCGCTATGGCTTGCTGCTCATCGAAGACGCCGCGCAAGCGCACGGCGCAAGCCGTGATGGCGTGCGTGCCGGCGCGTTTGGAGATGCGGCGGCGTTCAGTTTTTTTCCCACCAAGAACCTTGGTGCGCTGGGCGACGGCGGTGCGGTGGTGACCTCCGACCCGCGCCTGGCCGAGCGCGTGCGCGCGCTGCGCAACTATGGCTCGGAGGTGAAATACCAGCACCTGTTCCAGGGGGTCAATTCGCGCCTGGATGAGCTGCAGGCGGCCTTTTTGCGCGTCAAGCTGGGCTATCTGGATGAGGAGATCGCTCAGCGCCGCGCAGTGGCCCAGCGCTACCTGCGAGAGATCGATCACCCCTGGATCACGTTGCCCCCGGTGGCGCATGCCGAGCAGCACGTCTGGCATCTGTTCGTGGTGCGTAGCCCGCGCCGCGATGCCTTGCAAAGCCATCTGCAGCACCTCGGCATCCAGACCCAGATCCATTACCCGGTGCCGCCACACCTGCAGCCGGCCTATGCAACGCTGGGCGATACCTGCCTGCCGATCAGCGAGCAGCTGCATCGCGAAGTGTTGAGCCTGCCGATGAGCCCGGCGCTGGACGATGCGGCCGTCAGCCGCGTCATCACCGCCTGCCAAGTATTCGGTAGCGCACCGTGAATCTGCTGCGCAGCAGCGCTTACACCGGCGTTGCAACGCTGGCCAAGCTGCTGGCGGCGCTGGTGGTGATCAAGTTGGTGGCGGTGTTTGCCGGCCCGCAGGGAGTTGGCCGGCTGGGGCAGTTCCTGGCCCTGATGTCGGTGCTGGCGGTGCTGGCCGGTGGTGGCATCAGCGCCGGGATCGTCAAGTACGTGGCGCAGTACCGCAGCGATGCACTCGCGCTGCAACGGCTATTGAGCGCGGCGCTCGGCTACGCCTGTGGTGCGGCGTGCGTGATGGCGGTGCTGGCGCTGGTCTTCAGCGACGTGCTTGCCGAACGGTTGTTGGGCGATGCACAGGCGCGTTGGCTTATCTGTGTGCTGGCGGTGGCGCAGATCGGCATCGCGCTGGTCAACTACATCCTGGCGATCATCAACGGCTTCATGGACGTGCGCCGGCTCGCCATCGTGCAGGTGAGCGGGGCGGTGCTGAGCGTTTCCCTGGTCGCCTGGCTGGGCAGCGGGTGGCAGTTGCAAGGTGCCTTGCTGGCATTGGTGCTGGGCCAGGTGCTGTGGTTGATCGCCGCCGTGCCGGCCTTGCTGCGCAGCCCGTATTTCCAGCGCGAGATGCTGCGCATGCGGCTGGATGCGCAGATGACCCGCCAGCTTGCGGCGTTTTCGGTGATGACCCTCACCGCCACCCTGGTGCCGCAGCTGGTGGGCATGCTGGTGCGTGATCATCTGGCGCTGCAGTTTGGCTGGCAGCAGGTCGGCTACTGGCAGGCGGTGAGCCGGGTCTCCGATGCCTACCTGTTGTTCTTTACCACCGCGATCAACGTCTATTACCTGCCCAAACTGGCCTCGCTGCAGGACCGCCAGGCGCTGCAGCGCGAGCTGCGTACCGCCTATCGTTACGTGATGCCCGCGGTGGTGGCGATGGCCGCGGGCGTCTACCTGTTGCGTGACTGGGTGACCTGGTTGTTGTTCGATGCCCGCTTCGCCGCGGCCGCTCCGTTGTATGGCCCGCAGCTGCTCGGCGACGTGATCAAGATCGCCGCGTTCGTGCTCTCCTACGTGATGCTGGCCAAGGCGATGACGCGGCTGTTCGTGATGTCCGAATGCGTGTTTGCCGCCAGCTATCTGGGGCTGGTGTACCTGTTCACTGCGCAGTTCGGCCTGATCGGCGCCATGTATGCGTTCCTCGTCAACTACGTGCTGTATCTGCTGTTCAACATCGTGGTGGTGCGCCGCTATCTGAGGGCGACGGCATGAGCGTGCTGGAACGCCCGAGCGGACCTGCGCGCTGGCCGCTGGTGTCGGTGCTGATTCCCGCGTTCAACCACGCGCGTTTCGTGCAGCGCTGCCTGGACAGCGTGCTGGAGGACCCGTACCCGTCCAAGGAGATCGTCATCATCGATGATGGCTCCAGCGATGACACCGGCGAGCGGATCGCCGCATGGATCGCGCTGCATGGCCATCGTGTGCCGGTGCAATTCGTCCAGCGCAGCAACCGCGGTGTGGCGGCCACGCTCAACGAGCTGGCATTGCGCGCGCGGGGGGAGTATCTGCGGCTGGGCGCCAGCGACGATTACCTGCTGCCAGGTGGGCTGGATGCGCAAGTGCGCTATCTGCGCGCGCATCCGCAAAAACTTGCGGTGATCGGCGATGCGCGGGTGGTGGATCAGCACGGGCAGCTGCTGCATGCCAGCGCCATGCGCGACCTGCATAGGGTGGATACCGCCCTCTATGGGTCGGACGCCGGCCTGCGCCGCGCGGTGATCCGGCATTGGGCGGTGAGTGGCGCGGTGGCGCTGCTGCGACGCAGTGCCTTCGACGCGCGCACCGGCTGGGATGAATCGCTGCGGATCGAAGACTGGGATTTTTTCCTGCGCCTGGCAGCACGCGATGCATTGGGATTCGTCGATCTGCCGGTGTGTGCCTACCGCTTGCACGGCAGCAATCTCAGCAAGACTGCCGATGTGCGTGCACGTATTGCCAACCTGAGCGAGTCACGCGAGGTGGCGCTGCGCTGCGTGGAGCTGTTCGACGCGCCCGAACAAGGCTTGCTACGCGCGCAGGCCCACTATATCGCCGCGAAGGTCGCCTTCCTGCGGCGGCAGCCGATCAGAACGCTGGGCCACCTGTTGCGTTATGCGTGGTTGTCGCTGCCTGCGCAGATGCGCAGTGGCCGCCTGCGCCCACAGCGGGGTGTTGCATGAGTCTGTTGCGCCGCCCGGCCACGTATTTGGCACTGCCGCTGTTGCTCAGCTGTGCGCTGACGCTACTGACCTACACGTTGCCGGACGGGTATCTGGACGGGATCGCACTGCTGGCGGCCGCCGCCTTGGTCGTCCTGTTGCTGGATGGCGTGCTGGGCACCCGCTTGCCAAGCGTGCAGCAGTTCCGCCTGCAGCGGTATGCCGGCACGCGCGAGTCGTTCCTGGTAATGGCGCTGGCGGCCGGGGTGGCGGTGTTCTGCCTGCTGGACGTGGCGTTGTTTCCGATTCCGCTGTTCAGTGATCCGTCTTCGTATGCCACCTTGAGTCCGCTGCGGGCACATGTGCGGCACATCTCCAACATGTGCTGGATCCTGCCGCCGGTTGCGCTGCTGTGCGTGCGCCACCGCGGGCTGCGCACCGTGATGGTGCTGGTGGGGTTTGTATTTCCGATCGTGGTGATCGACCGCAACCGCATCTTTGCCGGGCTGTTCTCGTTCGTGGTGGTGCTGTTGCTGCGCCGCGACCCCGCGCGGCAGCTGCCCTGGAAGCGCATTGCCTTGCTGGTGATGGCGGGTGGCGCGGTGTTCTCGGTGCTCGGCGCGCTGCGTTCGGGCTCGCTGGCCACCGTGGCGCTGCCCTTCAGCGCGTTCTACCGCGCCATGCCGCAAGGCGTGCAATGGCTGCTGCTGTACATCAGCGCGGGCCCGTACAACTTCGGCGCGATCCTGGCCAAGGGCTACGTCAATGCTAGTTTTCTGGTCAATCAGCTGGTGCCGCTGAGCGGCTCCATTGCCACTGCCGGCACCAGCATTCCGCTGGATGCGCCCAACATCAACGTCGGCACCGAGTTCTTCCCGTTCCTGATGGCCTGGGGCGCACCCGGCGCGGTGATCGCACTGCTGGCGCTGTATGCCGCCTTGCTGTGGAGCGTGCGCCGGCTCAATGCGTCGCTGTCGATCTTCCAAGTGCTGATTTTTTTGCGGATCGCCTACGCCTGCCTGATGTCGCCGTTCGCCCCGCAGGCATTCACCTGGACCAACTTCGCCTTCATCGGCCTGTGCCTGGGCTTGCACGCCTGCACGCTGCTGTTGCCGAACCGCCGCGCCGTGCCGGTTGCCTCCGCGTAGCCGCCCCCGTTTGTTTTCGATTACCGAGCCAAGCCTGATGAAAGATGAAGACGAGATCTACCTGATCGACCTGTGGCGCATCCTGCTGCGCGAGTGGCGCTGGGCGCTCGCCGCGCTGCTGGTGGTGCTGGCAATCACGTTCGCCTTTACCCGTGTGGCCAAGCCGCAGTGGGAGGCCACGGCCTGGATCCAGGTCGGCGAAATCGGGCCGACCCCGGCCGGGCGTGATCCCAAGGTGGAGCCGTTCCAGCGGGTGATCGACCGGATGAAGACGCGGCTGTTCCAGGACGCGGTGCTGACGCAGGCCGGCGTGCCGCTGAAGAGCCGTGCCGCGCAGCTGTACCGCGGCAGTCTCAAACCCGATCCGGACCCGTATGCCAACCTGATCGGCATCACCATCCGTGCCGACTCCGCAACACAGGCGCGCACGCTCGCAATGGCCACCGTGGCGCAGCTGCAGGCATTGCATGGCCAGACCAACACCGCGGCGTTGGCGCTCGCGAAGACGCGCCTGCGCGGCCTGGACGAAGACCTGCGCGTTGCGACGGCCAGCCGCACGCAGCTGCAGCAGCAGCTGGGCAACCCGCAAGCCAATAGCCAGGCCACGCCTGCGCAGGTGCTGGCCGGCGTCCTGCTCACCGACAGCAACACCACCATCCGCGCCTTGAAGACCGAGCGTGACGATCTGGTCGCACGGCTCACCGAGCGCTACACCTACCAGACCTCGCTGGCGTGGCCACTGTATGTGCCGGACCACCAGGCGTTCCCGAACGCGATCATGGCCTGGGCTGCCGGCATTCTCGGCGGCGGTGCGCTTGGCGTACTGGCCGCGGTGTTGCGCAATGCCGTGCGCCGCGGCGGACGCGGGCAGCCACCGCACGCGGTGGTGTAAGCGCTGCGAAGTGCATTCGTTCGATCCAGATCGCACCCACGCAGTGCCGCAACCAAAGTGGCGGCAGCCGGCACTCACGGTTCAATCAAGCGATGCCGTGAGTGCGGCGCCGCGTCTGGAGAGTGTCGTGACAACAGCAGGACCGGTGGGAGAGCGTGCGCATGTCGGCAACCAATGAGCCACTGGCGCGGCGTGGCCGCGGTGTGGATGCGTCGCAGTTGCTGGAAACCCAGCGTGCCTTCGACAGCGTGGCCGCCGACTACGATGGGCCGCGCGGCAATAATGCGCTGATCCAGCGCATGCGCACCACGCTATGGGACACCGTGGCCACCGAACTGCCGGTCGGTTCGCGGCTGGTGGACCTGGGCTGCGGCACCGGGCTGGATGCAGGCGAGTTCGCCAGCCGTGGCTATAGCGTGCTGGCCACCGACTGGTCGCCGGCCATGGTGGCGCGCACCCGCGAGCGTGCTGCCCGACAAGGCCTTGAGGAGCGCCTCACTGCCGCGCATGTCGGCATCCAGCAGCTGGAGCGGCTGGAAGGCGAGTTCGATGGCATGTATTCCAACTTCGGCCCGCTCAACTGCGCGCCGGACCTGCCGGCCGTCGCTGCCGAGTGCGCACGCCTGCTGCGCCCGGATGGCTGCCTGGTGTTTTCGGTGATCGGGCGGATCTGCCCGTGGGAAGTCGGCCACTACGCATTGCGCGGCCGCTTCAAGCGCGCGGCGGTGCGTGCGGCGCAGGGTGCGACCGCGGTGGGCATGAACGGCCACACCATCTGGACCTGGTACCACCTGCCGCGCGAGTTCTACCGCGCCTTCAGCCAGCACTTCGTGCTCGATCGCTACCAGGCGCTCAGCCTGTTCCTGCCGCCGCCGTATCTGGTGGACTTCTATGAGCGCCATCCGCGCCTGTCCGCGCGTCTGGGGCAGTTGGACGACCGCATGGGCGGCTGGCCGTTGCTGCGCGACATGGGCGATCACTTCCTGATCGTGATGCGCAAGCGCTGAGTGGAGACCGCGATGGCCATGGCCGATGTGTGCCTGCACGGCGCGCGCGCGATCACCCTGGCCGGGCCATCGCGCGCGCCGGTGACCCTGCGTGCCGGCCACTTCGGTGGCACGCTGGGCACCGGCACGCTGCGGCTGGATCTGCAGGGGCATGTGCTGGCCCCGGGCCTGATCAACGCGCATGAGCATCTGCAGATCAACGCCGTGCCGCCGCTGCCGCAGAGCGCACCGTTCGCCAACAGCTATGCGTGGATCGATGCCTTTCAGGCGCATTTCCAGCGTCGCGACGTGGCCGTTGCGCTGCAGGTGCCCAAGGACATACGCCTGCGCCAGGGCGGGCTGAAGAATCTGCTCGCCGGGGTTACCTGCGTGGCCCAGCACGATCCCTGGCACGCCGCACTGGATGCGGCCGATTTCCCGGTGGCGCTCCTGCGTGCATTCGGCTGGAGCTATGCGTTGGGCGGGCCAGCTTATGGTCCTCCGGTGCAGGAGAGTTTCGCCGCGACCCCGGCCGAGCAGCCCTGGATGATCCATCTGGCCGAAGGCACCGACGCGGTTGCACGCGCGGAGCTGGACGCCTTGGACCGTCTCGGTTGCCTGGCCGGCAACAGCGTGTTGATCCATGGCGTGGGGCTGGGCGAGCAGGATATCGACCGCATCATCGCCTGCGGTGCGGCCGTGGTGTGGTGCCCGTCGAGCAATCTGGCGCTGCTCGGCCAGACCCTGGACCCCTGGCGTCTGTGCATGGCCGGGCGGCTGGCGCTGGGTAGCGATGCGCGCGTCAGCGGCGGGCGCGACCTGCTCGACGATCTGCGCCTGGCCACCGACAGCGGGTTGGCCCCGGACCTGCTGCTGGGCCTGGCCACGCATCAAGCGGCGCGCATCCTGCGCCTGCCCGCGCGCGGCAGCCTGGCACCGGGCGCGGTGGCCGACCTGGTGATCGTGCGCGACCGCGGCGGTGAGCCTGCGGCGAGTGTGGTGGGCTGCAGCCGCAGCCAGCTGCGCGCGGTGATCCGCGATGGCAAACCGCGGATTGCCGACCCCGATTTCGCTCACTGGTTCGATGCGGCCGGCATCGCAACCGTGCCGGTGTTGCTGGATGGCTGCCCCAAATTGCTGGACGCCACGTTGGCCGATCCACAGGTGCTGGCACTTGAACCCGGCGTGCAGCTGCTGTCGCCGCACACGCATGTCGCAACGCGCGTGGCATTTGGAGCCGCGCAATGAACAGTGCAATGAGCAGTGTGCCCATCCTGGAACCGGCCGCAGCGTATGCGTTGTGGGCGCAGGCGTATCCGCCGCACGCGCACAACCCGGTGATGCTCGCCGAGCAGCGCGCCATGCTGGCGCTGTTGCCCACCGACCTGCGCAGCCAGCATGTGCTCGATGCCGGCTGTGGCAGCGGGCGCTACATGCTGCAGGCGCTGCAACGCGGCGCTGCGCAGGTCACTGGCGTAGACCTCTCGCCGGAAATGCTGCAACGCGCTGCGCACGAACTGGCGCAACGCTGGCCCACCACGTGCTTCTCCCTGCAGCAGGGCAGCCTGGAACAGTTGCCGGTGGGCGATGCCATGGCCGACATCACCGTGTGCGGTTTGGTGGTCGGGCATCTGCCACGGCTGTGGACGGCGCTGGAGCAACTGCGGCGCGTCACCCGCATCGGCGGCAGCGTGCTGTGCAGCGACGTGCATCCGATCGGCCATGCGCTGGGCTGGCGACGCGACTTCAAGGCCGACGGCCAGCACTACGCCATCCGCCATACCCAACATCTCTACAGCCATTGGCATTCGGCATGCGCGGCGCTGGATCTGGCGATCGAGGCGGTGGCCGAGCCGATGCTCGATCCTGCCGACATTCCGCCCGGCGCGCGCTTCGACACCGCCGCGCTGCAAGTGCCGGTGGCGCTGGTGCTACGCCTGCGACGGCTCGCATGAGCGGCATGGTGAGCGGTGTGCAGGTGGCGTCTTGGCGCCGCGCCGTGCAACGGGTCGTGCAGAACGCGGGCAGTCGTGCTCACATCGCGCGCGCCGCACGTCACCTGCGCTCCGGGGACTGACGTGCACGTGGCCCATCTCAGTCTGCTGCCCGCGCCAAGCGGCTGGGATGCCGCGCAGGTATTCGCGCAGTGGCCATCGCTGGCCGATATTGCCGAAGCAGTTGCCAGCACCGGCACCCAGGTGACGGTAGTGCAGGTGTCTGCGCCCACCGAGCAGCTGACGCGGCAGGGCGTGGCGTATCACTTTCTCGACCCTGGCAAGCGCGGCAGCGCCGCACGTGCGCGGCGGCTGGCTGATCTGTTGCAGCAGCTCGACGTTGCGGTGATCCATGTGCACGGGCTGGAATTTGCCGGCGATGCGCGGCGCCTTGCAAGGTTGTTGCCGCAGGTGCCGATCGTGCTGCAGGACCATGCCAATCGGCCGCCGCGCTGGTGGCGCAGGCCGGTGTGGCGCGCGCGCTACGCGGCGGCGGCCGGCATCGCGTTCACCTCGCTGGCGCTGGCGCAGCCCTTCGTCCGTGCCAGGCTGTTTGGGCCGCGCACGCAGCTGTTTGCGATCCCCGAATCGAGCAGCCGCTTCACGCCGGGCGACCGCATCCAGGCGCGCGCGGTCACCGGCCTGGCCGGCGACCCATGCGTGCTGTGGGTTGGCCATTTGAGCGAGGGCAAGGACCCGCTGTGCGTGCTGGATGCCGTGGCCATGGCGGCAGCGCGCTTGCCTGGCCTGCGGCTGTGGTGCGCCTTCCATGAGGCGCCGCTGCTGGAGGCGCTGCGCCAGCGCATCCATGACGACCCACGGCTTGCATCACGCGTGCACTTGCTGGGCAAGGTCACGCATGCGCAGATTCAGCAGCTGCAGCGGGCGGCGGATGTGTTCGTCTCTGCCAGCCATGCGGAGAGTTGCGGCTATGCCGCGCTGGAAGCCTATGCCTGCGGAACGCTGCCGCTGCTGAGCGACATTCCCGCCTTCCGCGCGCTCAGCGACAACGCGGCCATGGGCGCGCTGTTTCCGGTGGGCGATGCCGCGCGCCTGTCCGATCTGCTGGTGGCGCACGCACGCCAGCGCCCCAGCCGGGCGCAGGTGCGTGCGTATTTTGATGCGCGGTTGTCGTTTGCCGCAGTGGGCCGGCAATGGCGCGACGCCTACACACAGGTGCTGCGCACGGCAGCGGGGCAACGGCAATGAAACTGGCGGTAGTGGTGCCCGGTGGCGTGGATCGCAGCGGCGAAGTGCGCGTGATTCCGGTGTTTCTGACCTTGATCGACTGGTTGGCGCGCAACCACGAGGTGCATGTGTTCGTGCTGCACCAGGAGCCGGAGCCGGCGACCTGGATGCTGCGCGGCGCCACCGTGCACAACATCGGCCAACACCGCACCCGCCTGCGTGCGATCGCCGCGATCCGCGAGGAGCATCGGCGCGCGCCATTCGACGTGGTGCAGGCCCTGTTTTCAGGCTATTGCAGCTTGATTGCGGTGGTGGCGGCCAAGCTGCTGCGGCGGCCCAGCGTGGTGCATATCGCCGGCGGCGAGCTGGTCGCGCTGCACGGCATCGGCTACGGCGGCCGCCGGCGTTGGCGCGGGCGCCTGCGCGAGGCGGTGATCCTGCGCCTGGCAGACCGTGTCACCGCGGCCAGCCTGCCCATCATTGCTTCGTTGCATGCGCTGGGCGTGACGGCGCAGCGTGTGCCGCTGGGCGTGGACCTGCGCGCCTGGCCACCGGCGCCGCCGCGGGCACGCAGCGGCGGTGTGGCGCGGCTGCTGCACGTGGCCAGCCTCAACCCGGTCAAGGATCAGACCACCTTGCTGCGCGCCCTGGCTGCCCTCAAGCGTGCCGGCGTGGCGTTCGTGGTGGACATCGTCGGTGTCGACACGCTCGACGGCAGGATCCACGCATTGGCCGAACAGCTGGATCTCAGCGCGCAGGTGCGCTTTGTGGGCTTCAAGACGCAGCGCGAATTGCGCCCGATCATGCAGTCCGCTGATCTGCTGCTGATGTCCTCGCTACACGAAGCCGGGCCGATGGTGTTGCTGGAAGCCGCGCTGGTGGGCGTGCCCACGGTGGGTACGGCGGTGGGTCATCTGGCCGAGTGGGCGCCGAGCGCCGCACTGGCGGTACCACCGGGCGATTGGGCCGGCCTGGCCGAAGCGATCCGCCAGGTGCTGGCCGATGACGAACTGCGCCTGCGGCTCGCCTGGGCCGCGCAATGCCGCGCCACCCGCGAAGATGCCGGGCTCACCACCCGGCTGTTCGAAACGCTGTACCGCGAACTCTGCGCGCAGCGACCGCTGCGCTGATCAACTGCAGGTTGGACTCAGGCCGGCTGCAGATACCCATCCAGCGCCGCGCGCACCACGTACAACATGTCGGTGCGTGGCACCGGCCGGGTGAGGCGCGTCATCAGTCGCCGCGTCTGTGACTGGCGCACCCATGGCTGGTCTTGCAGCCACAGCTGCGTGCGCAGCATGTCGGCGCGCTCCTTGCGGCTCTCTGCCGACGGCGCGATGCGCTGGCGCAGGTACTGGCGTGCCTCGCCCAGCGAGCGTGACCATTCGATGCCGGGCAACGCCGGCAGCCACAGGTTGGAGCAGGACGCGGTCGTCAAGGTCAGGCGCGCGGCGCGCATCCGCAACAGCGGCGCACACTGCGCACGCAGGCGTGCGAGCACCGCGGCCGGCACCACACCGCCGTAGTAGCGCTGCAGCAACAGCAGCGGCGGCAACGCCCACCACGGCGGCGCAGCGCTGTCTTCCCACAGCACCTCCCAATCGCGCGGGCCCATGCGTGTGACCAGCAGCGCCAAATCGTGCAGGTGCATCAGGCGGATGCTGCGGTGGCAAATACCGCCGGCGGCGTGCAGCAGCAAATGGCACATCAACGCGCCAATCGACGGATAGGCATTCAGACCCGGCTGCGGCCGCTCCGGCAGTACACGCGCGGTGATGTCCACACACGCCACCGGCAAGCGTTCCTGGATGCGCGTGTGCAGCTCGATACTGATCGGTGCATCGCGGTGCTCGCCCAGCCCGGCCACGGCCTCGCCGTGCACCGGCTTGAACACCTGGTGCTTCCACTGGTCGAACGAGGCCACATAGCCCAGCGCACACAGCAGCTCGGCCGCATGCGGTGCATCCTCTGGCTCCACCAATAGATCGATGTCGGCCATGGGCCGGTCGCCGGGCAGATACACGCCCAGCCGATGCAGGGCAGTGCCCTTGAGTCCAGTCACTGCAATGCCGGCACTTCTTGCGGCGGCATCGATCTGGGTCAACAGCAAGGCGATACGGCCATGGCGATGCGCTACGTGCGTACGCTGCTCATCCAGGAAACGTGTCCATTCGGCTGTCTGCCACAGCGATTGGCGTTGCAGCAGCGGCGAAACACCATGTGCGGCGGCGGCGGCGGCGGCCAGCTGCCATTGCAGGCGGTCCCAGCGTGGCGGCGCCTCGCTGGGCTGCGCAAGCTCCCGGGCGAGCCGTTCGGTGGCCGTGCGCAGGCCATGTTTGATCGTGCGAAGCGAAGGCTGCATCGAGGCAATCCGGAAAAGAGGTAACAACGGTGGTGCAGGGCGCTGGCGAGTTTCAGCCGACCAGCACGCTGGCCAGCTGACGCACTGGTCGCGCTGCCGCCGTCAACGGTTCGGTGCGATGTGCGTGCTCGGAGGCGATCAAGCTGTCCCAGCGCTGCTCCAGCGCTTGCCACGCCTGCGCATACGCCACATCGCCCATCGTGGTGCGCGCCTGCTGCAGGTCCACCTCGGTGTGCAACAGATTGCGCACGCTGCGGTAGAACTCCGAGTCGTAGGCACCGCGGAACATCATTGCCAGGTCGTCGCTGTCCTGCCAATGCGTCTTGCCACCCAGCTGATTTTTCACTTCCTCGTAGAACTTGGTGCCGGGCAGCGGATACGACACGCTGACACCGATGAGATCCGGTGCGGCCTCGCGCACCAAGGCGCGGGTGGCCAGGATGTCGGCGAGTTCTTCGCCCAGATAGCCCAGCTGGATGAAGAAGCCCACGCGGATCCCGCGCGTACCCAGACGGCGGCGTGCGGCGATGACATCGGCCACCTGCGTGCCCTTGGTCATCTTGTCCAGGATGCGCTGGCTCCCGCTCTCCGCGCCCAACCACGCCTCGGCGCAACCGGCACGCGCCAGGGCGGTGGCCATGCGGTCGCTGGCAAGATCGGCGCGCGTCTGGATCATGAAGGGGATCGCACCATCGGCATCGCTGAGCTGCTCGGCGAAGGTTTCCACCCAGTCGATATGGAAACCGAAGATGTCATCGGCCATCCAGATGTGATCGGGCCCAAATGTGCGCTTGAGGTGGATCATCTCTGCGGCCACGTCTTCGGCGCTGCGGCGCTTGTAGTGGTTGCCCCAGATCGGCTTGGCGCACCAGTTGCAGCGGAACGGGCAGCCGCGCGATGCGGCCATGTTGAGGCTGAAATAGCCGTGGCGTTGTTGCCAGAAGGTGCGATAACGCGGGATGTCCACCAGGTCCCACGCGGGCAAACCGCTCAGCCGCGCATCCGGCGGCTGCGCGCCCACGTGTTCGCGAGCGGCGGCCGGATGCGCGGTGGCGATGCGTGCCACGCCGTCCAGCCAGGTGTCGGGTGCGCACTGTGGGTTCGCGTCCAACCGTGCCACCAGTTCCAGCAACGGCGCGATACCTTCGCCGATCAACACCGCATCGGCACCGGCGGCCAGAAACACGTCCGGATTGTCGGAGGCATCGGAGCCGGCCACCAGCACGCGGCAGCCCTGCGCGCGTGCGGCGGCGATCATCGTGCACGCCGCCTCGCGCATGCGGCTCAGGCACATCTTGGTGAGGAAATTGAAGTTGTCTTCGTAGAACACCACCAGGTCCGGCTGCGCAGCCTGCAGCGCGCCGGGGTAGTCCTGCACGTCATCGGCGAGCATGGCATCGAACAGGCTCAAACGATGGCCGTGTTCGCGCAGCAAGGCGGCCACCTGCAACGTGGCAAGCGGCGGATAGGGCTTGCCGCGTTCCCATTGTTTGGGGTCGTAACGCAGGAAGTACGAATGACTGACCTGGATCTTTAGCATCTGCGCAAGGTTCTCGTTCTGTCGCCAGGTGGGCGCAGCAGCGGCGCGCGCAAGACACCGGCATTCGGCTCGGCAGTAGGTGCGCATGCAAGCCACTTTGGTTGTGCCGATGCACAAGCCGTGCGCTGCGCGCCGTTCATGCGCGCAGCTGGCAATGCGACGCAACCTTTCGGCGGCCGAGCCGCACACACCGGCTGAATTTGTGCACGGATGGAACGGCATGCCGCAGTCGGCCGCAGTGGCGGAATTGGCGCCAATCAGCGCGTTGTGGGCGGAGCGCGCGCACGCTGCAATGCCGGCCCCGCTGGATCCGTTTGACGAGCAACGGCCACGCCGGCATGGCGTGCGCAAGCAGGTACTTGGCGCGTCGTTCCACTTCGAAAGCGACAGCCCGGCGCTGCTTGCGCTGGTCGAGGCGGCGTATGCCGGGCTGCCTGAGCATCGCTTCGATGGCGCGCCGCAGTTCCATATCACCCTTGATGTGGTGGCGCGTGCGCCGCGGCTGCCGGTGGCCGAGCCGCCGCCGGTTCGCACGCATGCCGCTGCCGGCCTGCTGTGCGGGGTGATGGACGAGTGCAACTACCTGATGGTGTCGGTCGCCGAGCGGCGCGCCATGGTGGTGGTGTCGGACGACATGCTGGTGCATGCCTATCACCTGCGCTACGAGTTGATCGAATTCGCGGTGTTCCTGTTGGCAGCGCGTGGCATATCGCTGGTGCCGCTGCACGGCGCCTGCGTTGGCTGGCAAGGCCGTGGTGCGCTGTTGCTCGGGGCCAGTGGCGCCGGCAAGTCGACCCTGGCCTTGCACAGCCTGTTGCGTGGGCTGCAGTTCGTGGCCGAAGACGGTGTCTTTGTGGAGCCGCACCATCTGGTTGCAACCGGCGTGGCCAACTTCCTGCATCTGCGGCCGGCATCGCTGGGCCTGCTGGACGCACCCACCCGCGCCTGGATCAGTGCGGCGCCGACCATCCGGCGGCGCAGCGGGGTGGAAAAGTTCGAGGTCGATCTGCGCGATAGCCGCGCCGTGCTCGCGCCGGCACCGCTACCGTTGGCGGCGGTGGTGTTGCTGAGCGATGTACCGGCCACCGATCCGGCCCACCTGCTGACGCCGATGGCGCACGAGGAGATCGCTGCGTGCCTGGCGGCGGATCAGCCATATGCGGCCGGCCAGCCCGGCTGGTCGCATTTCATCGCGCAGGTGCAGCAGCGTGGCGTGTACCGCATGCAACGCGGCGCGCATCCGGATGCCGCAGTGGATGCGCTGCTGCAGCTGCTGCACCGCGCCGCACCCTCACTGCCGGGCGCGTGAGCGCATGGCGCAAGACGTGAGCCCATGACGAGCGCTGAAATGGACGCCGCCACATCGCGTGCATCGGTCCGCGTGGTGGTGCGCAGCTTTGCCGCCACGCTGGTGCGTGCCGATCGCAGCCGCATTGCGCTCTACGTGCTGTTGTCGCTCGCCGCCGCCTTGGCGGGCAGCGCGGTGGCCGTGTGCCTGGTGCCGCTGGTGCAGCCCGGCCAGGGCCTGCGCGTGGCCGGGCAGGTACTGGCCCTGCCCGGCGGCCTGCCATTGCAGGCGAGCCTGTTCGTCCTGGTAAGCCTGCTGTTTGCCGTGTTGCGCTGGCAGAGCGCGCGGTTGGCGGCCCGCTTGACCAGCCGCTATGCCAGCGGCCTGCGCCAGCGCGTGCATGCCTCCTTGCTCGAGGCGCCATTGCCGGCCTTGGCCGATGCCAGCTCGGCGGAAATCGCCAACGTGCTGACCTACAACATCGAGATCGCCACGCAGGGGTTCAGTGCGGTGCTGCAGTTGCTGGTGGCCGGCATCACCGCAGTGGTGAGTGTGTGTCTGGCGCTGTTGATCGTGCCGGGTGTGGTTGCCGCCGCGCCGGTGTTGCTGGTGCTGGCCTGGTGCGGGCTGAGGGCCTCGGGCAGTGCGCAGCAGGCCCGCATCAGTCGCGACTACGTGGCCGACATGACCCGGCTGTTCTGGCTGAGCGAGGACTTCCCGCGGCGGCTGCGCCACGTGCGCTCGTTCCAGCGCGAGGATGTCGAAACCGGTCACTACACGCGCATTTCCGATCGTCTGGGGCAGGGCTACGCGCAGCAGCAGGCACTGGTGGCCAACAGCCGCCTGCTGCTGGAGCTCACCGCAGTGGCCGCCATCGCCGGCATTCTGGTGGTGGCCAACCTCTGGCAGGGCGCCGATCGCGCCGCGTTGATCACCGTCAGCCTGTTGCTGGGTCGCTTGTTGCCGTATCTGGTGTCCACTCGGCAGAGCGTGCAGCAGTTGCGCTCGGCGTGGCCGGCCTTGCAACTGTGGCGCCGCTACGTGGCGCTCGCCGCCCCGCGTAGTGAATCGACACGCGCGGATGCTTCGACATTGCCGGCGCCGGTGCAGATCGATCGCGTCACCCTGCTGCAGCCACTGTCCGCGCTGCAGATTCCCCCCCTGGCGCTGGTGCCCGGTCAGATCACCCTGGTGGTGGGGCCATCGGGCATCGGCAAGAGCAGCCTGATGGATGTGCTGTCGGGCCAGACCGCGCCGTTGCACCTGCAAGCACGCATAGCGGGCCGCATGCTGGGGTTTCCCGAGTACCGCGCACTGATCCGCCACAGTGCGTATGTGGGGCAGGGCGTACGGCCATGGCAGCGATGCGTGCGCGATTGCCTGGAGTGGGCGCTGCCCGGCGCGTCGGAGGCACACATGTGGGCGGCGCTTGCCGATGTCGGCCTGGGTGCACGGCTGCAACGCGATCCGCTCGGGCTGGATGCGCCGATCAATGGCAGTGATGGCCGGCTCTCCGGCGGTGAACTGCAACGGCTGTTGCTGGCACAAGTGTTGTTGCGCGCCCCAGCGCTGGCCTTGCTGGACGAAGCAACCAGCGCACTGGATGCGCAGTCCGAGCAGCAGGTGCTGTGCATGTTGCGCCAGCGGTTACCGCAGACCGCTCTGGTGGTGGTCTCGCATCGCACCAGCCTGGCCAGCATCGCCGACCACACAGTGCCCCTGGGTGCTGCGACGACTACCCCCGCTGAAACCGTGCCGTAGCGCAGCGGCCCGCATCACCATCAACGCACGACACGCGTGCGACTCCGCACGGCTTTCCGCTACACGGCACTACACGGCAATCACCCGGCGATCTCTTCCAGCGCACGATTGCGCGTGCGTGGGCCGAACGCAGCAATCACGCTGGCCACGATCGTCATGCTGATCACGATGAAGGCCAGCACGCCGTGGCTGCCGGTCTGCGCCAGCAGCC
The DNA here is from genome assembly GCF_030208825.1 of Xanthomonas sp. LMC-A-07. Classification (NCBI taxonomy): domain Bacteria; kingdom Pseudomonadati; phylum Pseudomonadota; class Gammaproteobacteria; order Lysobacterales; family Lysobacteraceae; genus Xanthomonas; species Xanthomonas sp. LMC-A-07. The sequence continues at coordinate 272,299 of NZ_JARVTF010000005.1, read as the reverse complement.
AGCCGATCAATACGCTGCTGCCGGCCGTGGACAACCGGCTGAAGGAATAGCAAAAACCCACCGCACGTGCGCGCAGTGCCGTGGGGAACAGTTCGGCCTGGTAGCCGTGGTAGGCAAAGCTCATCCACGCATTGCAGAAGGCAATCATCGCCCCGCAGGCAATCATGCCCAGCGGCGCGTGCTGTAGCGCGAAGAGCACGCCAAATACCACTGCGCCCAGTGCCGATGCACTGATCTGCCATTTGTTCTCCCAGCGATGCACAACACGCAGCAGCAACAGCGGCGCCAACGGGTACGCGAGCGAAATCGCAAACGCATACGCCAGGCTCTTGGTCACCCCGGCGCCTTGCGCATTGATGAGCGCAGGCAGCCAGTTGCCGAAACCGAAGAAGCCAATGGCCTGGAAGATCTGGAACACCACCAGCATGCCGATACGCCCGCGGTAGGGCGGCCGCCACAATGCGGATAGACGGCTATCGGGTGCGGCAACCCGGTGCACCGGTTCCGGCGGCGGCAACGCCTGGCCAGGATCGCGGCTGCAGGCAGCTTCGAGCTGCGCCATCACCGCCTCGGCCTCGGCATGCCGCCCTTGCGCCGCCAGCCAGCGTGCGGACTCCGGTAGCCGGCTGCGCAGCCACCAGATCGCCAGCGCAAACACACCGCTTAGCAACACCACCCAGCGCCAGCCACTGACACCCAATGGCGCATGCGGCACCAGCAGCCAGGCGGTCAGCGCCACGCTGGGCACCGCCAGGAACTGCAGGAAAAACGCGAACGCAAATGCGGCCCCGCGCATGTGACGCGGTACCAGTTCGGACAGGTAGGTATCGATGGTCACCAGTTCGATGCCCAGCCCGATCCCCACCACAAAGCGCAGCACGATCACTGCGGTGGCAGTGCTTTGCAGGCCCATGGCCACCGTGGCGGCGGTGTACCAGACCAACGCCACCGTGAACACCAGGCGGCGGCCGAAGCGATCGGCAAAGGGGCTGAGCAGGGCGGCCCCAACGAACAGGCCGAGAAAGGTCGCCGCGGCAAACGCGGCTTGATCGGACATGCCGAAGGCGCCGTCGTTGCCGCTGGAAAAGATGCCGTCGCGAATGAGCCCCGGGCTGATATAGGCGGTCTGGAACAGGTCGTACAGCTCGAAGAACCCGCCCAGCGCCAGCAGCCCGACCAGCCGCCACAGCGTGGCGCTGGCGGGCAGGCGGTCGATGCGCGCGGCGATCTGCGCACTGCTCGCCGTCGCGGCAGCGGAGGTGGAAGAAGACGTCATTGCAGGCGCCAAGGGGCAGGGTGGCTGAGCATAGCCAAGCCAGCTGCGGCATTGCGCAGTGCGGCTTCGCCACCTGCGCTGCGTGTTCGCAAGGGGGTGACTGCTCTCTAGACCTGCCCGCAGGCGGCGGCTGCAGCGCGACTTTGCGTGGACTTACCACTGCGGGCCGGGCGCGCAATGCCGTGCCCCACATGCGCACGCATGCCTCGCGGCTGCCGTTCGCTGGCCATCAATCCGCTCAAGCAAGCACGACCATTCCCGCGGCACCACACGCTTCGCTGCCGTCTGCCCGACCGCCACAGACGCGCCCACCGGTGTTCACCTGCTGGGACGCTGTAATCCCCCAGCCAGCCCTTGTACCGCTGGCAATGCGCGCAGCGCAGCCCCATCTCTGTCCCATCATTCTTCCCGGAGTCATCCAATGACGCCCATTTCCGTGCTGGACCTGGCACCGGTCTGCGAAGGCAGCGACACCACCCACGCCTTCGCCAACATGCTCGATCTCGCGCAGCACGCCGAACGCTGGGGTTACCAGCGCTATTGGCTTGCCGAGCACCACAACATGCCGGGCATCGCCAGCGCCGCCACCGCGGTGTTGATTGGCCATGTCGCCGGCGGCACCAAGACCATCCGCGTGGGCGCCGGGGGCATCATGCTGCCCAACCACGCCCCCCTGCAGGTGGCCGAGCAGTTCGGCACGCTGGCCTCGCTGTATCCGCAGCGGATCGACCTGGGCCTGGGCCGCGCGCCCGGCACCGACCAGCCCACTGCCCGCGCTCTGCGCCGGTACTTCGACAGTGCCGACCACTTTCCGCAGGACGTGGCCGAGCTGCTGCGCTATTTCGCCCCGGCCGTGCCGGGCCAGTTGGTGCAGGCCGTGCCCGGTGCGGGCCTGGACGTGCCGGTGTGGCTGCTCGGCTCCAGCCTGTTCAGTGCGCGGCTGGCTGCGGCGATGGGGCTGTCGTTTGCCTTCGCCTCGCACTTCGCACCCGATGCAATGGATGAAGCAGTGGCAATTTACCGCCGCGAATTCCGTCCCTCCGCGCAGCTGTCCAAGCCGTACGTGATGCTGGCGCTGAACGTGGTGGCTGCCGAAACGCATGCGCAGGCACGCAAGTTGTTCACCACCCAGCAGCAGAGCTTCGTCAACCTGCGTCGCGGCCGGCCGGGCAAGATTCCGCCGCCGGTGGACGACATCGAAACGTTCTGGCAGCCGCATGAAAAAGCCGGCGTGGAGCGTGCATTGGCCTGCACGGTGCTCGGCGATGCGGATCAGGTGGCGCAGGGCGTTGCCGCCTTCATCGAACGGCACGCACCGGACGAGCTGTTGTTCACCGCCAATATCTACGAGCACGCCGCGCGTCTGCGCTCGTTCGAGATCGCTGCGGCGGCGTGCCGCGAGCTGGACGTGACCACCGCGTGATTCACGTTGCTTTGCGCACCGATCCGCTCAGATGCAGCCACATCTATTGGGAGTGACTGCATGCAGATCCAGGAACGTGGCGAGAGCATCAAGCAACTGGCGGAATTGATCCGCGGGGTGAACGTGGCAATGTTCACCACCGTGTCGGCCGACGGCCGGCTGGTCAGTCGGCCGCTCGGAACGCAGGAAGTGGAGTTCGATGGCGACCTGTGGTTTGCCACCGCCGCCGACAGCCCCAAGGTGGCAGAAATCGCCGCCGATCCGCGCGTCAATGTCGCCTATGCCTCGGCATCGAAGAACAGCTACGTCTCGGTGGCTGGCACTGCGCGGGTGATCGATGACCGCGCCAAGATCGAGCAACTGTGGTCGCCGGCAATGAAGGTGTTCTTCCCCGGCGGAAAGGACGACCCGAACCTGCGCCTGATCCACGTGCGCGCCGAATCGGCCGAGTATTGGGACGGCCCCGGCGGGCTGCTCGGCAAGGCGCTGTACTTCGTGATGACTGCAGTGACCGACGATCCGGGCAGCCTGTCGGACAACTGCGTCGTGGACCTCAAGTAAACCGGGTAATGCAGGTGCCTGCCGTCTGCGCTCAGCGCCAGGCGGCGGGCCACCAGCCACGGATCAGGTCCACCAATTGGTCGGAGGTCACGCCAAAGGCCGCCACCGACAGCAACGCCGCGCTCCAGCCAACCAGCAGCAAGGCGCCATCGCGTTCGAGCAATGCCAGCGCGAACAGCAGCAGGATCAGCCCGAAGATGTAGTTGGTAAATGGGATCGGCAGGGTCAGCAGAATGCCGACCAGCACCAGCAGCAAGCCGGTGAATACCTGCGCCGGCCGGCGATCGACCAAGCCGTGCAGGCGCGGCTTGAGCAGCCGGTCCAGGCGTCGCAGTGTCGGCGCCAGCCGCGTCATGAAGCGTTGGCCGGTACTGCGGCGCGGCCCGCGTTCGCCGATGAAGCGCGGCACCCAGGGCTTGCGCAGGCAGCACATCATCTGCACGCCAATGAGTACCGTCAGCGGGCCGCTGATGCCCCCGGCCACGCCTGGAATGGGAATGAAAGATGGCAGGATCGCCAGAAACAAAAACACGCCGAACGCGCTTTGCTGCAGATCGGCCAGAATCTCGCGCACGCGCAGCACCTGCTGCGGGTCGCCGTCGCTGAAGGCAGCCAGCAGGCTGCGGATCCCTTCGTTGCGGTAGCGCATCTGCTCGCGGTCTGCCGCCGCATCGGGCGGCGGCGCGGCATCACCCGACGATGTCATCGCTGTCCTCGTCGCCAACGCGGCGCAACAGCAGTTTGTCTACGCGTGCACCGTCCAGGTCGACGATCTCGATGCGCCAGCCGGCCCAGTCGAAGAATTCGCCGGCCTGCGGAATGCGGCCGAAGTAGTAGATGCACAGGCCCGCGAGCGTGTGGTAATCGCCCTCATCGGCTTCCGGGAGCTCGGCGCCCAACACTTCGCGCAGTTCTTCCACCGGCAGCGAGCCATCGATCAGCAGCGAGCCGTCTGCGCGCGTGACCACGAGAGCATCGTCGTCGGTGTTTTCCACCGCCTGCAGGCGGCCGACCACGGCGCCCATCAGGTCGCTGATGGTGACCAGCCCGCGGATCTCGCCGTATTCGTCCACCACCAGCGCCATCGACTGCTGTTCTTCGCGGAAGATTTCCAGCAGCTTCATCGCATGCGTGGATTCGGAGACGAACAAGGTGTCGCGCAGGTTCTGGAACAAGTGCGCGCCGTGGCCATCCATGCGCGTCACCAGCGATTTGACCTCCAGCACGCCGGCAATGTCCTGATCGCTGCCGCGGTACACCGGGTACCGCGAGAACTCGTGTTCGCGCATCACATGCAGGTTGCGTTCGGGTTCGGCGTTGGCATCCAGCCAGGCGATGCGGTTGCGTGGCGTCATCAAGCTGTCGGCGGTGCGGTCGCCCAGGCGCATCACCCGGTTCATCATGTCGCGCTCGTGCGCGTCGATCACGCCGGCTTCGTGGCTTTCGGCCACCAGCATGCGGATCTCTTCTTCGCTGACAGACGCCGATTCGTCCTTGCCCATGCCCAACATGCGCAGCACCAGCCGGGTGGAGCGCGCCAGCACCCACACGCCGGGCGCGGCGATCTTCGCCAGCCAGGCCATCGGCACGGCCACCACGCCGGCAATGTCTTCGGAATTGCGCAGGGCCAGGCGCTTGGGCACTAGCTCGCCGAAGATCAGCGTCAGGAAGGTGATCAGCGCCACCGCCAGGGTCTTGCCGATCACCGGCGCGTACGGGTCCAGCGCCGGCACGATGCCCTGCAGCCAGGTGCCGATGGCGATGCCGATCGCCTCGCCGCCGAACACGCCGGTCAGGATGCCGATCAGGGTGATGCCGATCTGGACCGTGGACAGGAAGTTTTCCGGGCTCTCGGCCAGGGCCAGCGCCCGCGCGGCGCGCTTGCTCGAGCCTGCCATCTGCTTCAGGCGGCTCTTGCGCGAGGTCATCAGCGACATCTCCGACATGGCGAAGAAGCCGTTCAACAGAATCAGGGCGATGACGATCAGGAACTCAACCACGGGCGCATTCCCCGGTCAGTGAAGGGGAGGGCGGGGTGGGACGCGGGTCGCCGGCGGCCTCAAGGGCGGAGCGGCAACAGGGGGGGCTAGGGTCGTCTTCCATAGGATGCGCCCGAAGGCGCGGTGGCATGTTAGCAAATCACAGGGTGGTTCGAGCCGGGAAATGCCCATGTGAAGGGACCGCGCAGCACCGATATACCCAGACAGGTCATGGAACGGTCATAATTCGCCCTTGGTGCCGTCTCTCCCTCGACGGCAGGAAGTCCTCCACCCATGTTCTCGTTGCAGACCATCTTCGGTTCCGGCAAGCAGTTCTACGCGCTTCTGAACGAAGCGGCCGAGGCCGCCTACGACAGCACCAAGGCCTTGCACGCCATGATGCGCGAGTCCGACCGGCAACCCGCGTTGGACGCTTTCAAGCTGGCCCGCCTGCGCGAACGCGCTGCCTCCGACAAGATCGGCCAGGCGCTGGTGGACAGCTTCATGACCCCGATCGAGCGCGAAGACATCGAAGCGCTGGGCTCGGCGTTGTACAAGATTCCCAAGCAGGTCGAGAAGTTCGCCGACCGCTATTCGCTAGCCACCCAGCACCTGGAACACATCGATTTCGCCCCGCGCGCCTCGATGCTGGAGCAGGCCGCCGCGGTGGTAGTGGAAATGGTCACCGACCTGCCGCGCATGAACATCGACCGCATGACCGCGCTCAACGACAAGCTGCGCATGCTGGAAAACGAAGCCGACCGTCTGATGCTCGAGCTGTACCGCGACATCTATTCCGGCCGCCTGGATACCCTGCAGATGTTCCTGCTCAAGGAGTTCTTCGAGATCCTGGAAAAGGCCATCGACCGTTGCCGCGAGGCCGGTGTGGTGGTGTACCAGATCGTGCTGAAGAACAGCTGAGGTCGCCGCGTGCTTACCCTTGTTCTGGTGGTGATCCTGGCGGCGCTGGTGTTCGAGTTCATCAACGGCTTCCACGACACCGCCAACTCCATTGCCACCGTGGTGGCCACCAAGGTGTTGTCGCCAGGCTGGGCGGTGATGCTGGCGGCCGGCATGAACCTCATCGGCGCGCTCACCGGCACCGCCGTGGCGCTCACCATCGCCTCGGGCCTGCTCAATACCAACGTGGTGGATGTCACCCCGCAGGTGATCCTGTGCGCGCTGCTGGGCGGCATCATCTGGAACCTGATCACTTGGTGGAAGGGGCTGCCGTCGTCGTCCTCGCACGCCTTGATCGGTGGGCTGTGCGGTGCAGGCCTGGCCGCCGCGCACAACAACTGGGATGCGCTGATCTGGTCGGAAAACATCGGCAACTGGGCGAAGAACAAGGGCCTGTTGTGGAAAGTGTTCGTGCCGATGATCACCTCGCCGATCGCCGGCTTCCTGCTCGGCATCGTGGTGATGCTGCTGCTGTGGGCGTTGATCGCCGGCATGGCCAAGCTGGGCGGGCCGATCGGCCGGCTGGCGCGTCCGCGCTGGGTCAACGCGTTCTTCGGCAAGGCGCAGATCGCCTCGGCGGCCTACATGGGCTACGCGCACGGCCATAACGATGCGCAAAAGACCATGGGCATCATCGCGATGACCCTGATCGGCGCGCAGTCGGCCGGTGCACTGGACGATCTGCCGAGCTGGCTGTCGTTTCTGCATCCGGGCACCGGGCTGGCCGCAGGTGCCGGCATTCCGATGTGGATCGTGCTGACCTGCGCAGTGGTGATGGCTGCCGGTACTGCCTCGGGCGGCTGGAAGATCATCAAGACGCTCGGCCACAAGATGGTCAAGTTGCACCCCATCCACGGCTTTGCGGCGGAAACCAGTTCGGCCACCGTGCTCACCGTGGCCGCGCACTTCGGCATGCCGGTGTCCACCACGCACAGCATTTCCACCGCGATCATGGGCGTGGGCTTTGCCAAGAATCCGCGCTCGCTGCGGCTGGGCGTGATCGAACGCATCGTCTGGGCCTGGATCCTCACCATCCCGGCTGCCGGTGGCGTGGCGTATCTGATCCTGCGCGGGTTCGAACTGTTCGGCTGGACCTGAGGTCTGTCGCGCGGCGGTCATCTGCATCGTCGACGATGCGCCGCCCCGCGCGGCAATGTCCGACGCTTGCGCGGATGCGGTCAGTAGTCCACGCATGAGGCATGCTGGCCGGGGGATGGATGCGAGACGCGCGCCGCTTTCATGCGTCACGCGCCAGCGTTGCGCGACGCCAACGCCTGAAGTCCCGCTCTTGGCTGACGGAGACGCAAGATGATGCTGTCGCTGGTCTGTGTGCTGTTCGGCTTTGCCTGGCTGATCGATCGGCTGGGCATGCGGCGCTTCTCGCGCCTGGTCGGCGCGCTGAGCCTGCTGCTGGTGCTGGCCGTAGGCTGCGGCCCGCTGCCGTCGTGGATGCTGCGCGACCTGCAACGCACTGGCGCCAACGATTTCACTGACTGGGGCGCGCGCAACGCCATCGTGCTGCTTGGCGCGGGCACGGTGCGCTCCGACCGTGCGGGTGCGCCGGCCGAAGCGAACGTGTTTGCCTATGGCCGCATCGTCGAGGCGGCGCGCCTGTACCGCGCTTGCGCCGCCACCGGCAACGACTGCAAGATCGAGATCAGCGGCGGCGATGCGCGCGGGCTCGGGCTGAGCGAAGCGGTGGTGTACCGGCGGGTATTGCTGGGCTTGGGCGTGGAGGCCGGCGATCTGATTCTGGAGCCGGCCAGCATGACCACCTGGCAGAACGCGCAGTTCAGCCAGCCGCTGCTGCGCGCGTACCGGCCGCAGCGCATCGTCTTGGTGTCCTCGGCCACGCATCTGCATCGCGCCGAGCTGTATTTCCTGCACTTCGGCATGCGCACCACGCCGGTCCGCTCGGACTGGTTGCGGGCCTCGTGGTCGCTGCTGCCGCAGAGCTACAACTTCACCCTGGCCGATGTGGCGCTGCACGAATACCTGGGCATCGCGCGTTACCGTGTCTACGAATGGCTGGGCTGGAACGTGGAGGCCACGCTGCCCGGTGCGCTGTGATCGCTGCAAGGCATTGCGCACTGTCGGCGACTGCTGCCGCCGGCAGGACCAACCTCAGCGTGTCTCGTACATCGCCTTGACGTCGCTGCGGAACGCGGCCTGGCTGTCGGCGCGGTTGTAGAACATGTGGCCGCCTGGGTACTCGCGTACCTGCACGCGCTTCGGGTCGCTGCCCATCGCCGGCATCTGGTCCACGGTGAGCACCGAACCCATGAAGGGGCAGGAGAGGTCGTTCCAGCCGTGCGCGATCAGTACGCGCAACTTCGGGTCGATCGCCACCGCCTGGCGCAATTGCGTCACCGCGCCCTTGCGCAGCTCATCGTCCCAGTCCCAGAGCTTGTTGACGTCGTAATTGAGCGCCTGGTAGCGCGCATCGATCTTCCAGCCCACCACGCGGGTCACGAAGTCCACCATCGCGGTGGTGGTGGGCGCGATGATGCTGTCCAGCAGTGGGTCGTTGGCGCGTTGCTCGGGGTCGTTGGGGAACGGGTCGAACGCGGTCACGTTGGAATCGTAACGGCTGCCCAACTCGCCTTTATCGCGGAAGACTTCGCGCAGATACGCCTGGGTTTCCAGGCGCCCGCCGGAGCGCCGCACATAGGCCGGATCCAGTCCGGTCATGCGCGTGACCTGCTGCAGCATCGCCTCGCTGGCCTGCGGGTCGGTGCGTCCTTTCATCAGTGCCACCGCGTAGTCGCCGCGCGTGTAGTCGATGACACGGCGCATCGCCGCGTCGGTGAGCTGGCCCTGGCGTTCCAGGTGCGCGGCGGCGATGGAGGGCAGCGTCATCATCCAGGCAAGCGGCGACACATCGCTGTTGTCGTCCAGGGTCGGGTTGAGGTACGGCGACACCAGCACCACGCCATTCATCGCCACGCCCAGGCGGGTCTGCAGGTAGTGGGTGATGCGTGGGCCGCGGAAGCCGCCGTAGCTTTCGCCCACTAGGTATTTGCGTGCCTGCAGGCGGCGATTCTTGAGCAGCCAGTCGTAGACCACGCGGGAAAGATATTCGACGTCAGCCTGCGGGTTGTAGAACTGCTTCTTGGCCTCGTCGTCACTGATCAAAGAGCGGCTGAAGCCGGTGCCGATCGGGTCGATGAACACCAGGTCGGTGAAGTCCAGCCAGGTGCCGGGATTGTCGCGCAGCGCGGCCGGTGCCGAGGCGCTGTCGCCTTCGGCGCCAAACGCCACCACCTTCGGGCCGATCGCGCCCATGTTGAGATACACCGATGAAGCGCCCGGGCCACCATTCAACGCAAAGGTGACCGGGCGGTCCTTGCCGTCGACGGTGTAGGCGGTGAAGACCACCTCGCCGGTGGTCTTGCCCTGCGCATCGCGGACCGGCAGGGTGCCCACAGTGGCGGTGTAGCTCAGTGCGCGCCCGGCCACGCGGGTGCTCTGGCGTACGCTGGCATCGGCAGGCAAGGGCGCCGGTTTGGTAGCGGGTGCATCGGCGGCGGGGTCGGTCTTTTTATCTGCCGGCGCGGCCGCCAGGGCCGGCCCGCCCAACAGAAGAAGCGTCAGCACGCTGGCGCGCAAGAAAGAAGGCATGGTGGTCAACAGCGATGGGGGAGTGACGATCCTAGGCGCCTGCGATCGCTGTTGGATGTGCCCAAAGGCATGGCAGGACGCGCTGACCGAAGCAGCGCGGCTGGTTATGATGGCGCGCCGCAGGCACTGGTTGAAGACGAACGTGCATTGCCGTGTTGCCCAACTCCTTGCTGCCACGCTGTTGGTGGCCGGCTGCGCCTCGCCGCCGCCGGCACCGCCGCCGGTGCGGCATGCCAGCGATCCGGATGCACTATGGCGCATCGTCACCACGCACTGCCTGCAGGCCGGGCCGGTGCCGGACGATTGCGCCGCGGTGTGGCCTGATCCGCAGCGGCAGGCGGTGGTACTGAAGGACAACCACGGCCGCTTCCAATACCTGCTGGTGCCCAGCGTGCGCGTCAGCGGGATCGAAGATCCCTCGCTCTTGCAGGCCGATGCGCCGAACTATTTCGCCAGCGCATGGTCGGCGCGCAGCTTCGTTGCATCCGCGCTGGCGCAGCCGTTGCCGCGCGCCTATGTGAGCCTGGCGCTCAACTCGCCGCACGGGCGCTCGCAGGAGCAACTGCACATCCACATCGATTGCCTGCGCCCGGATGTCTACGCCGCTCTGCGGCGTGAGCACGATCAGATCGGCCCGCAATGGCGTGCGTTGGCCGAGCCCTTACTGGGCCATGTGTATCTGGCCAGGACGCTGCCGGGCGATATGCTCAACGACGATCCGATTCGCCTGCTCGCCAGCGCCATTCCTGCCGATGCGAGCCTGCGCGATTACTCGCTGGTGGTGGCGGGCGCGCAGTTGGACGACGGGCAGCCGGGCTTCGTGTTGCTGGCGACGCGGCAGGATGCGGCCACCGGCAATCGGGCCAGTGGCGAAGAATTGCAGGACCACGCCTGTGGCCTGGTCACCGGCGCGCGCGAGGTGTTGCCGGGTGTGCGCTGAGTGATACGGGAGCGCGTGGCTCGCGATGCGTGCTGAAGCGATTGCTGCTGCGCGCTGTTTGATGACGCGCGCATCGGGATCCAGTGAAGCGTCAGGTGTTTGAACGTTCTACACGCATATGCGCCGCCGTTACACGCTGCTGCGATCCGAGCTCTGCTCGGCCCCTGTATGCGGTGAGGTCATTCCAGAACACGCTCACTTCCGCGCGAAGAGATGCCTTCTCGCCGCTGCAACGAGCAGCGAGAAGCAGTTCCGAATCGCCGCGTCCTAGACTTCCAGCGACGCCAGGTCGCCCTTGGTTTCCAGCCACTGCTTGCGGTCGCCCGCGCGCTTTTTGGCCAGCAGCATGTCCATCAACGAGCGGGTCTGTTCGCCGTCGTCGATCGTCAGCTGCACCAGGCGGCGCGTGTCGGGGTGGATGGTCGACTCGCGCAACTGCTGCGGATTCATTTCGCCCAGGCCCTTGAAGCGGGTGACGCTGATCTGGCCCTTCATCTTTTCGCGCGCAATCTTGTCCAGCAGCGTGGTCTTTTCTTCCTCGTCCAGCGCATAGAACACCTGCTTGCCCACGTCCACGCGGAACAGTGGCGGCATCGCCACGAACACGTGGCCGGCGGCCACCAGTGCGGGGAAATGCTGCAGGAACAGCGCGGTGAGCAGGGTGGCGATATGCAGGCCGTCGGAGTCGGCGTCGGCCAGGATCACCACCTTGCCGTAGCGCAGCCCGGTGATGTCGTCCTTGCCCGGGTCGCAGCCGATCGCGATCGCCAGGTTATGCACTTCCTCGGACGCCAGCACGCTGCCGGACGCCACTTCCCAGGTGTTGAGGATCTTGCCGCGCAGCGGCAGGATCGCCTGGAAATCCTTGTCGCGCGCCTGCTTGGCCGAGCCGCCGGCGGAGTCGCCCTCCACCAGGAACAACTCGGTCCGCGACAGGTCCTGGCTGATGCAGTCGGCCAGCTTGCCGGGCAGGGCAGGGCCCTGGGTGACCTTCTTGCGGACGATCTGCTTTTCGGTCTTCAAGCGCGCACTGGCGCGGTCGATGGCGATCTGCGCGATCTTCTCGCCGATCTCCACGTTCTGATTGAGATACAGGCTGAAGGCATCGTGCGCTGCGCCTTCAATGAAACCGGCGGCCTGGCGCGACGACAGCCGTTCCTTGGTCTGCCCGGAGAATTGCGGGTCGGTCATCTTCAGGCTGAGCACGAAGGTGACCCGGTCCCACACGTCTTCCGGCGCCAGCTTCACGCCGCGCGGCAGCAAGTTGCGGAAGTCGCAGAACTCGCGCAACGCATCGGTCAGGCCCGAGCGCAGGCCGTTGACGTGGGTGCCGTGCTGCGCGGTGGGGATCAGGTTGACGTAGCTTTCCTGGGTCAGCTCGCCTTCCGGCACCCACGCAGCCGCCCAGTCGACAATCTCGGTGTCCTTCTTGAGGCCGCCGGCGAACAGATCCGCAGGCAGCAGCTCGCGGTCGGCCATTTCGCCCTTGAGGTAGTCGCGCAGGCCGTCCTCGAAGTACCAGCTGTCCTGCTCTCCGGTGGCCTCGTCGTGCAGCTTCACGGTCAGGCCGGGGCATAGCACCGCCTTGGCGCGCAGCAGATGGCGCAGCGCCCGCACATTGAACTTGGGGGTGTCGAAATACTTGGGGTCGGCCCAGAAACGCAGCCGCGTGCCGGTGTTCTTCTTGCCGACCGTGCCCACCACTTCCAGCTTGGAGGCGGCGTTGCCGTCGCGGAACTCCATGCGGTGCTCGTTGCCTTCGCGCTTGATGAACAGCTCGACCTTGGTCGAGAGTGCATTGACCACGCTCACGCCCACGCCATGCAGGCCGCCAGAGAAGGTGTAGTTGCGATTGCTGAACTTGCCGCCGGCATGCAGACGGGTGAGGATCAGCTCCACGCCGGGGATCTTCTCCTCCGGGTGCATGTCCACGGGCATCCCGCGGCCATCGTCGGAGACCTCGCAGCTGCCATCCTTGTACAGGGTCACTTCGACCTGCTTGGCGTGACCGGCCAGCGCCTCGTCCACCGAGTTGTCGATGACTTCCTGCGCCAAATGGTTCGGGCGCGCGGTGTCGGTATACATGCCAGGGCGGCGCTTGACCGGGTCAAGGCCCGACAGGACTTCAATATCGGCGGCGTTATAACGGGTGTTCATGCATCTCGTTGGCACGTGAAACGACGCGCAAGTGTGGGGTCTGGGGCGATTTTTTGCACGCGACAGGCGTTCAGTGCCCGGCCGGGCGCCGCTGACTATGCTGGCGTTGGATTCGGAACCAAACGTCCCCACCTTAGGATGTCACCGAACCAGGAGCAGACCCATGAAGTTCAAGCACATTCTGATGCTCACCCTGGGCGCCGCCGCGGTTGCAGCACTGCCGGCCATTGCGCAGACCGCTCCGCCACAGGGGCAGGGCGCCAGCGCGCAGAAGGCCAATGACGACAAGGCCAAGACCGAGGCCGAGCGCAAGGCCGAGCGGCGCGCCGCTGCTGCCAAGGCTAAGCCGGAAGCCGGCCAGGCCCCGCGCGAAGAAGAGGAAGAAGAGAAGCCGTCGCGCTGAGGACAGCGCAGGTTTCGCCCGCAGACGCCCCGGCTCCGGCCGGGGCGTCTGCATTTGCACGGTGTGCGTGCATCCAGTGGCGTCACGGACGCCTGGAGTGCACGCAACCCTTGGGCATTCGCCCGTCACCCGTTAAACTATGGCTTTCCGGGAGGCCTTGAGCCCCATGACTCCCCTGATTTTTGTAACAGGCGGTGTAGTGTCCTCGCTAGGCAAGGGCATCGCCGCTGCTTCGCTTGCGTCCATTCTTGAAGCGCGTGGCCTCAAGGTCACGATGATGAAGCTGGACCCGTACATCAATGTGGACCCGGGCACGATGAGCCCGTTCCAGCATGGTGAAGTCTACGTCACCGATGACGGCGCCGAAACCGATCTGGACCTGGGCCACTACGAGCGCTACGTGCGCACGCGGTTGTCGCGCAAGAACTCGGTCACGACCGGCCGCATCTACGAAAACGTGATCCGCAAGGAGCGCCGCGGCGACTACCTGGGCGCGACCGTGCAGGTCATTCCGCATATCACCGATGAAATCCGTCGCTGCATCGACGAGGCTACGGCCGGCTTCGATGTGGCGTTGATCGAGATCGGTGGCACCGTGGGCGATATCGAGTCGTTGCCGTTCCTGGAGGCCATCCGCCAGGTGCGCACCGAACGCGGCGCCGAGAAGGCCATGTTCATGCACCTCACCCTGGTGCCGTACATCGCTGCGGCCGGTGAGTTGAAGACCAAGCCGACCCAGCACTCGGTCAAGGAGCTGCGCTCGATCGGTATCCAGCCGGACGTGCTGCTGTGCCGCTCCGAACAGGCGGTGCCGGATTCGGAACGCCGCAAGATCGCGCTGTTCACCAATGTCTCCGAGCGTGCGGTGATCAGCTGCCCCGACATCGATGTGCTGTACGGCATGCCGCTGGAGCTGCGCCGCCAGGGTCTGGACGAACTGGTCATCGATCAATTCAAGCTGCGCGACAAAGTCGCCACGGCCGACCTATCCGAGTGGGAAGCGGTGGTCGATGCGGTCAAGCATCCGCTTGATGAGGTGACCATCGCGGTGGTTGGCAAGTATGTCGATCACCAGGACGCCTACAAGTCGGTGGCCGAGGCGCTCAAGCACGGTGGCCTGCGTCAGCGCACCAAGGTCAACCTGACCTGGCTGGAAGCGCAGGATCTGGAAGGCAGCGACATGGCCGCATTGCAGGGCATCGACGGCATTCTGGTGCCCGGCGGCTTCGGCGATCGCGGCTTCGAAGGCAAGGTACAGACCTCCAAGTACGCCCGCGAGCACAAGGTGCCGTATTTCGGCATCTGCTACGGCATGCAGGCGGCGGTGGTGGACTATGCCCGCCACGTGGCCGACCTGGACGCTGCCAACAGCACCGAAAACGATCGCCAGTCGCCGCACCCGGTGATCGGCCTGATCACCGAGTGGCGCACCGCCACCGGCGAGGTCGAAAAGCGCGATGAAAAATCCGACCTGGGCGGCACCATGCGTCTGGGCCTGCAGGAGCAGCGCCTGAAGCCGGGCACTCTGGCGCGCGAGGTGTACGGCAAGGACGTGGTGGCCGAGCGGCATCGCCATCGCTACGAGTTCAACAACCGCTACCGCACCCAGCTGGAAGATGCCGGCCTGGTGATTTCCGGCAAGTCGATGGACGACACGCTGGTGGAAATGGTGGAGCTGCCGCGCGATGCGCATCCGTGGTTCCTGGCTTGCCAGGCGCATCCGGAATTCTTGTCCACCCCGCGCGACGGGCATCCGCTGTTCATTGGCTTCGTGCGCGCCGCGCGCGAGAAGAAGGCCGGCGGCAAGCTGTTGAAGGAAGCGCGTGCGTGAGCCGTTCCTTCTCCCGTTGGGAGAATGTGGTCCGTAGATGTGGATGGTGGGGCGCCGCAACGCACTGGAAGGTGGCAGCCATGACGAATGTGTCGACGCGGAAGCCAAGGCAAACCAAGTTGCTTTAGCAATGCTTCGCAACCATACCCTCACCCCAACCCCTCTCCCGGTGGGAGAGGGGCTCAAATCAAAAAGCGCGCAGCAGCTCCCTTCTCCCATCGGGAGAGGGGGCGCGAAGCGCCGGATGAGGGGCGCCGCAACACACCGGAAGATGGCGGCCCTGATGAACGCGTCGCCACGCGCCAACCAACGCAAACCACCCGGCTTCATAAGCGCTTGGTGCCCTTATTCGTACCCTCACCCCAACCCCTCTCCCGGTGGGAGAGGGGCTTCAATCAACAAGGTGACCTGATGAAACTGTGTGACTTCGAAGTTGGCCTGGATCAGCCGTTGTTCCTGATTGCCGGCCCCTGCGTGATCGAGTCGATGCAGCTGCAGCTCGACGTGGCCGGCAAGCTCAAGGAGATCACCGGCAAGCTCGGGATCAACTTCATCTTCAAGTCGAGTTTCGACAAGGCCAACCGCACCTCCGGCACCAGCTTCCGCGGCCCCGGCCTGGAAGAAGGCCTGAAGGTGCTGGACGCGGTGAAAAAGCAGATCGGCGTGCCGGTGCTCACCGACGTGCACGAATACACCCCGATGAATGAGGTCGCCGCCGTCGTCGACGTGCTGCAGACCCCGGCCTTTCTGGTGCGCCAGACCGACTTCATCAAGAACGTCTGCGCCGCCGGCAAGCCGGTGAACATCAAGAAGGGCCAGTTTCTGGCGCCGTGGGACATGAAGCCAGTGGTGGACAAGGCCAAGTCGACCGGCAACGAGCAGATCATGGTCTGCGAACGTGGCGCCTCGTTCGGCTACAACAACCTGGTCAGCGACATGCGCTCGCTCAGCGTCATGCGCGACACCGGCTGCCCGGTGGTGTTCGATGCCACCCATTCGGTGCAGTTGCCGGGCGGGCAGGGCAGCAGTTCCGGTGGCCAGCGCGAATTCGTGCCGGTGCTGGCACGTGCCGCGGTCGCAGTGGGCATTTCCGGCCTGTTTGCCGAAACCCATCCGGACCCGTCCAAGGCGTTGTCCGATGGCCCCAATGCCTGGCCGCTGGACCGCATGGAAGAGCTGCTCGAGACGCTGATGGAACTGGATGCAGTGACCAAGAAGCACGGGTTCGCGCGCTTCGCATGAGTCCTGATCCATGGGCGCAGGCGGCAGTGCGCCGCCAGCGCCGGCAGTGGCGTCACTGGCCCTGGGGCTGGATGGCGCTGGGCCTGTCGCTGTCCGCGTGGGCCTGTTTTGCGGTAATGGCCTTCCTGGCGGCCGCCAGCTTCGGCATGCCGGGCGACGGCAGCCATGCCATGCAGGCCACGCGCACCCCGATGCTGGCCACGCTGGTGGTGGGCGCGCTGGTGACGTTGGGCGGCCTGGTGGCCGGCCCCATCGCGCTTCGGCTGGGTCGCCAGCCTGTCGCCGCGGCGATGGGGCTGGCGTCGCTGCTGTTCTTGCTCTTGTTGTTTGGCTTGTCGCTGCTGGGCGTGATGGCCTAGTGGCGCGCCGGCTGGCTTGCCGTGCGTTCGCTGCCCATGCGATTTGGCAACGGGGCAGTGTGCGGCGATAATCCGGCAGCTTGTTTCCGGTGTACTTCCCCCCTTACTGGTAACCGATCGGACCTATGACCACTATTGCCAAGATTCTCGCCCGTGAAATCCTCGACTCCCGCGGCAATCCCACGCTGGAGGCGGAAGTCACGCTGGCAGACGGCTCGTTCGGCCGCGCCGCCGTGCCCTCGGGCGCCTCGACCGGCACCAAGGAAGCGGTGGAACTGCGCGACGGCGACAAGACCCGCTACCTGGGCAAGGGCGTGCGCAAGGCCGTGGAAAACGTCAACGGCACCATCGCCGAGACGCTCAAGGACTTCGATGCCGCCGACCAGCAGGGTCTGGACCGTCGCCTGATCGACCTCGACGGCACCGAGAACAAGGGCCGCCTGGGCGCCAACGCGTTGCTGGGTGTGTCGCTGGCCGCCGCGCATGCGGTCGCCGCCTCGCGCAAGCAGCCGCTGTGGCAGTACCTGTCCACCATCACCGAATCCGATGTCGCCCTGCCGGTGCCGATGATGAACATCATCAACGGCGGCGCGCATGCCGACAACAATGTCGACTTCCAGGAATTCATGGTGCTGCCCGTGGGCTGCAGCTCGTTTTCCGAAGCGCTGCGCGCAGGCACCGAGATCTTCCATTCGCTCAAGTCGGTGCTCAAGGGCCACGGCCTCAGCACGGCGGTGGGTGACGAGGGCGGCTTCGCCCCGGACTTCCGCAGCAATGTCGAAGCGCTGGACACCATTCTCGAAGCGATCGGCAAGGCCGGTTACACCGCTGGCGAAGACATCCTGCTGGGCCTGGACGTGGCCTCGTCGGAGTTCTACGACAACGGCAAGTACAACCTGGTGGGCGAAAACAAGCGCCTGACCAGCGAGCAGTTCGTCGACTTCCTGGCCGACTGGGTGGCGCAGTACCCGATCATCAGCATCGAAGACGGCCTGGCCGAAGACGACTGGGCCGGCTGGAAGCTGCTGACCGATCGCGTCGGCAAGAAGGTGCAGCTGGTGGGCGACGATCTGTTCGTCACCAACCCGAAGATCTTCAAGGAAGGCATCGACAGCGGCACCGCCAACGCGATCCTGATCAAGGTCAACCAGATCGGCACGCTGACCGAGACGCTGGAAGCCATTGCCATGGCGCATGCGGCCAACTACGCCTCGATCGTGTCGCACCGTTCGGGCGAGACCGAAGACACCACCATCGCCGATATCGCCGTGGCCACCACCGCCACCCAGATCAAGACTGGCTCGCTGTGCCGCAGCGACCGCGTCGCCAAGTACAACCAGTTGCTGCGCATCGAGCAGGCACTGGGGTCCGGCGCGCGTTACGCCGGCCGCGACGCGTTCGTTTCGCTCAAGCGATAAGCCGTGCGCAACTGGCGCTGGCTCCTGCTGGTGCTGGCGGTACTGCTGGCGTGGCTGCAGTACCGCTTCTGGTTCGGGCCTGGGAATTCCGGTGAAGTGATGATGCTGGAAGCCCAGGTTGCCCATCAGACACGGGATAATGAAGGCCTGCGCCAACGCAATCAGGCATTGGCGGCAGAGGTCAAGGATTTGAAGGACGGCGAGGCAGCAATCGAGGAACGCGCGCGCAGCGAGCTGGGCATGATCAAGCCCGGCGAAACGTTCTATCGCGTGGTCGAAGATGCGCCGCTGTTGCCACCGGCAGCGCAGGAAGCAGCACCGCCTGCACAACCGCCCGCGGCGTCTGCCGACCCGGTAGATCACCCATGACCGGTTCGGTGTGGGCGATTGTCCCGGCGGCCGGGCGTGGCACGCGCTTCGGCGGTGCGGTGCCAAAGCAGTATTTGCACGCGGCGGGCCAGCCGCTGATGGCCTACACGTTGGCGGCCCTGGCAGCACATCCGGCGGTGGCCGGGATCGTGGTGGCGATTGCCCCCGACGATGCCGATTGGCCGGGCTGGACAGCCGTGCACGCCAAGCCCGTGCTCACCTGCGTGGGCGGCGCCACGCGTGCGGCGTCGGTGCTGGCCGGGTTGCTGGCGTTACCCGACGGCGTGCGCGCCGATGACTTTGTGCTGGTGCACGATGCGGCCCGGCCCAATCTGGCGCTGGCCGATCTGGACCGGTTGCTGGAGATCGGTCGCGGCGATCCGGTCGGTGCCATTTTGGCCGCGCCGGTGCGCGATACGCTCAAACGCGCAGGCGACGATGGCGGGATCGATGGCACCGAGCCGCGCGAGCGGTTGTGGCGCGCATTGACGCCACAGTTGTTCCGGCGCCATCAGTTGATCCGCGGCCTCACCGAGGCATCGGCTGCCGGCGTGGACGTGACCGACGAGGCGATGGCGATCGAGCGGCTTGGCTTGCGTCCCTTGCTGGTGGAAGGTGCCGAAGACAACTTCAAGGTGACCACGCCTGCGGACCTGGCGCGTTTTGAATTCGAGCTGGCGAACCGCGACCGCGGTGGCGCAAGCCGGGAGGCTGAGCGCAGCGCTATGCCCTCTGCTGCAACGTCCGTTTTTTCCGATGCGCGTTCTGCGGCGTCCGGTTCCGAAGAGGTGTAAGCAACATGTCCTTCAATTTCCGCATCGGCCAGGGTTACGACGTGCATGCGTTCGGCCCGGGCGATCATCTGATGCTGGGTGGCGTGCGCGTGGCGCACAGTCACGGCGTACTGGCACACAGCGATGGCGACGTGGTGCTGCATGCGTTGTGCGATGCGATGCTCGGTGGTTTGGCGCTGGGCGATATTGGCGTGCATTTTCCGCCCTCCGATGCGCGTTGGAAGGGCGCTGACAGTGCGCAGTTCCTGCAGCACTGCGACCAGTTGCTGCGTGATCGCGGCTGGCGGGTGGGCAATGCCGACATCACGGTGATCTGCGAACGACCCAAGGTAGGCCCGCATGCGTTGGCGATGCGCGAGCGCATTGCCGGGCTGCTGGCCATCGAACTGGATGCGGTGAGCGTCAAGGCGACCACCAGCGAGAAACTGGGATTCACTGGGCGTAGCGAAGGCATTGCCGCACAGGCCGCGGTGCTGCTCGGCAAGATCGCCGCCTAACTGGCGTCGCACGCGCGAGGCGTGCGATTGCATTCTGACGCCGGCGGTGCCGGCAGCATGCGTACGTCACCTGTCGCATCTCACTGGACTTTCCCATGAGCGATTCACCCGTTTTGCCGCGCGCGCATGGCGCCGCGGTGCTCACTGCGGCAATGCGCAGCATTGCCGAGGATTTCCAGGTTGATGAGTTGCCCGCGTTCGATGCATCGGGTGAGGGCGAGCATCTGCTGCTGACCGTGCGCAAGCGTGGTCAGAACACCGCTTACGTGGCCAAGCGTTTGGCGCAGTGGGCCGGCATTGCGGAGATGGGCATTGGCTACGCGGGTCTGAAGGACCGCCATGCGGTGACCACGCAGCGCTTCAGTGTGCATCTGCCCAAGCGTATCGCCCCGGATTTGCGTGCGCTGGACGATGACGACATGCAGGTGGTGGAGCACACCTGGCACAACCGCAAGCTGCAGCGCGGCGCCTTGCATGGCAATCGCTTCATGCTGACGCTGCGTGAGGTGGTGGGCGATCAGGTGGCCATCGATGCGCGCCTGCACGCGATCGCTGCGCGCGGCATCCCCAACTGGTTTGGCGAGCAGCGCTTCGGCCGCGATGGCGGCAATGTCGCTGCGGCATTGGCGATGTTCGGTTACACGCGGCAGCTGGATGGCACGCTCGCGCCGGCACCCAAACGGCGCCTGCGCAACGATCAACGTTCGCTGCTGTTGTCGGCAGCACGCTCGGCACTGTTCAACCAGGTGCTGACTGCGCGCGTGGAGCAGGGCAATTGGGATGCGCCACTGGACGGCGAGGCCTGGATGCTGGACGGCTCACGCAGCGTGTTCGGTCCCGAACCCTGGAGCGAGGTGTTGGCCGAGCGTCTGGCGCGTTTCGACATTCATCCCAGCGGCCCGTTGTGGGGCGCTGGCGAATTACGCTGCAGCGCTGATGCAGCGG
Source organism: Xanthomonas sp. LMC-A-07 (assembly GCF_030208825.1). Classification (NCBI taxonomy): domain Bacteria; kingdom Pseudomonadati; phylum Pseudomonadota; class Gammaproteobacteria; order Lysobacterales; family Lysobacteraceae; genus Xanthomonas; species Xanthomonas sp. LMC-A-07. The sequence continues at coordinate 251,524 of NZ_JARVTF010000005.1, read as the reverse complement.
CGATTGAGCAGGCGGCAGTGTCGGATCCGCAATCGCTCGCGTTACGCACGGGTTTGGAGGCGGCCGGCCTCAAGCAGGAGCGCCGCGCGTTGCGGCTGCGTCCGCAGGCGTTGGCACATGCCTGGTTGGACGCGCAGACGCTGCAGCTCACCTTCGCCTTGCCACCTGGGTGCTATGCAACCGCGGTGTTGTGGGAACTGGGCGAGGTCGTCGATGCAGCGCGCGTTGCACCGCAGTCGCGTTCCGAGGGCTGAGTGGTACGCCAGCACTAGCATTCCCGCAGGAGAGGCCTTGGCCGCGATGAGGCGTTACGACAACGCCTCATCGCGGCCGGGCCCGCTCCTATGATGGATGACCGGTGCCACTGAGAGCGGCTATAAAAACGTAGCGAGCAGCCGTGAGGTGGGTGCGGAGGGCGCGGAAGAACCGGTGTGCAGGAGTGGTACACGCCGATTTCGAGCACCGGCCGCGCCCGCCTGGCGGCTGCGCCGTGGTGTTGCTAGCTGCTCTAACGCCGTGCCAACAACACCAGCAGAGCACCGGTTCCGCCTTGCGTGGGCGGTGCGGAATGGAAGGCCAGCACATCGTTGCGCTGGCGTAGCACACGGTCCACCAGATTCTTCAGCACCGGTGCGCCACTGTCCGATTGCAGGCCCTTGCCGTGGATGATGCGCACGCAGCCGTGCTCGTGTGCATGCGCTTCCAACAGGAACTGGCGTAGCAAGGCGTCGGCTTGCGCGGCAGTGGCGCCGTGCAGGTCCAGTTCGTCCTGCACCGAAAACTGCCCGCGCTTGAGTCGCTGGAACAGCCGCGCGGGCAGGGTATCGCGGCGGTAGCTGGCGGTGTCACCAGCTTCCAGCGGCGAAGAATCACGCAGCAGCCGCGCGAATTCGCTCTGCGCCTCGGCTTCGTCGCGCTCGGCCATACGCGCACGCGGCTTGGGACGCGGCTTGGTGTTGGCGGGCGGCGCGACGGCGCGGATCGGCTTCACTTCGCCAATGGCTGCACGGAACAGCGCGCCGTCGTCTTCGTCTTCAGGATGCGACATCGTCACAGCGTACCCTGCCCAACCTCAGGCGCAAGCGAAGATCAAGCGAGAAGCGGACGGACGCATCCGGTATCATGGCCGGGTTTTCCGAGGAGTCCCATGCGCGTACTGGTTAGCAACGACGACGGTGTCGACGCCCCCGGCATCCAGATCCTGGCCGAGGCGCTGCGACGCGCCGGTCATGAAGTGATGGTAGTCGCGCCCGATCGCGATCGCTCCGGTGCCAGCAATTCGCTGACCCTGGATGTGCCGATCCGCACCCGCCGCATCGACGCGCAGACCTGCGCGGTTGCCGGCACACCCACCGACTGCGTGCATCTGGCGCTCACCGGCATGCTCGATTACGACCCGGATATCGTGGTCTCGGGCATCAATAATTCCGCCAATCTCGGCGATGACGTGATCTATTCGGGCACGGTGTCTGCTGCGATGGAAGGGCGTTTTCTCGGCCTGCCTGCAGTAGCGGTCTCGCTGGTGACGCAGAATCACGAAGTCCATCATTTCGAGACCGCCGCACGTGCCGCGGTGGAAATCGTGGCGCGGTTGAAGGCCGACCCATTGCCCGCCGACACCATCCTCAATGTCAACGTGCCGGATCTGGCCTGGGCGGATGTGCTCGGTTTCGAAGTGACGCGTCTTGGTAACCGGCATCGGTCCGAGCCGTGCGTGCCGCAGAGCGATCCGCGTGGCCGTACCGTCTACTGGATCGGCCCGGCCGGTCCCGAGCAGGATGCCGGCGCCGGCACCGACTTCCACGCCGTGCGCACCGGGCATATCTCGATCACGCCGATCCACGTCGACCTCACCCGCTACCAGGCGCTGGACACCGTCGCCGGCTGGGTCGGCGGCCTGACCGCTGCGCTGGACGCGCCGGCATGACCCCGCGGCTGCGCCTGCAACCGGAATCGGTGGGGATTGGCATGACCTCGCAGCGGGTGCGCGACCGTCTGGTCGAGCGTTTGCGCGAGTCCGGCATCCAGGACGAGGCCACGCTCAACGCCGTGCGCACCGTGCCGCGTCATCTGTTCATCGATGAAGCGCTGGCCTCGCGCGCCTATGAAGACACCGCGCTGCCGATCGGCCATGGTCAGACCATTTCCCAGCCATGGGTGGTCGCGCGCATGACCGAGGCAGTGCTGCAGGTGGCGCCGAAGAAAGTGCTCGAAGTGGGCACCGGCTCTGGCTACCAGGGCGCGATCCTGGCGGCACTGGGCCTGGAGGTCTATACCGTCGAGCGCATCGGCGATCTGCTGCGCCAAGCGCGCAAGCGCTTTCGCCATCTGGGCATGAACGTGCGCAGCAAGCACGACGATGGCCGGATCGGCTGGCCGGAACACGGCCCCTATGATGCGATCGTGGTCACCGCGGCCGCGCCGGCGCTGGTCGACGCCTTGGTCGATCAGCTGGCGGTCGGTGGCCGGTTGGTGGCCCCGGTCGGTGGCGCCTCGTCGCAATCGCTGGTGCAGCTGACGCGCGGCGCCGATGGCGAGATCGCGCAAGAGGTTCTGGCGCCGGTCACGTTCGTCCCGCTGTTGTCGGGCATGCTGGATTGAACCCATGAGAGTTTCTCGATGAAGATATTCGGGCCGTTGTACGACGTGGCCATCCGTTGGTCCCGCCACCGCCGCGCACCAGCGCTGCTGACCGGCCTCAGTTTCGTCGAGGGCTTCATCTTTCCGGTCCCGCCGGAAGTGATGCTGGCGCCGATGTCGCTGGCAGAACCGCGACGCGCGCTGTGGTTCGCCACGCTGAGCCTGATCGGATCGCTCAGCGGTGCGCTGGTGGGCTATCTACTTGGTCACTTCGCGTTCGCTGCCTTGCAGCCGCTGATCGAGTGGCTGGGCTGGAGCGCGCGCATCGACGAGCAGGTGCAGAACCTGCGGCAGGTGGTGGCCGAATCGCCGTGGAAGGCGTTCTGGTTGCTGGTGATCGTGGGCTTTACGCCCATTCCCTTGAAGATCTTTACCTGGGCCTCGGGCGTGGTCGGCGTGCCGATCCTGCCGTTCATCGCCAGCATGCTGGTGGGGCGCGGCAAGCGCGTGTACCTGGTGGCCGGCGCGATCCGCCTTGGCGGCGCGCGTGCGGAAGCCGCGCTGCACCGCTGGATCGAACCCCTGGGCTGGGTGGCGATGGCGGTCCTGGCGATGGTGGCCGGCTGGCTGGTGTGGAAGGCAACGAACGGATGAGCAGGGCGCAGATGAAATCGGTACGCAAGACAGCGGTGATGCTGGTGGTGGCGGCAGGGCTGACGGCCTGCAGCAGCGCGACAGTGGTGCGCTCGCCCAACTCGGGCAGTGGTGGTGGCGCTTCACGGCCCAGTGCCGCGCCGCGTCCGTCGGTACCGCGTCCCGGTGCCACCGTGACCGTGCAGCGCGGCGACACGCTATATGCGATCTCGCGCCGTACCAATATCACCGCGCCGGACCTGGCTGCCTGGAACGGGCTGTCTTCGCCGAACACGATCTACCCCGGGCAGACGCTCAAGCTGTATCCGCCCGGCGCGAGCAAGCCTGGTGCAAGTGCACCGGTGGCCAGTGGCGGCACCGTGGTTCCGCCGCGCCCGGCCGCACCGATTGCGGCCCCGGTCAGTAGCGGCTTCAGCTGGCGCTGGCCGGCCGACGGCGTGGTGGTGGGGACCTTCGTCACCGGCGAGACCACCAAGCAAGGCGTCGACATTGCCGGTGCCAGCGGGCAAGCCGTGCGCGCCGCAGCCGATGGCGTGGTGGTCTACTCCGGCGCCGGCCTGGTCGGCTACGGCGAGCTGATCATCATCAAGCACAACGACCAGTGGCTGTCGGCCTACGGCCACAACCGCAAGCGCCTGCTCAACGAAGGCCAGAACGTAAAGGCCGGGCAGCAGATCGCCGAGATGGGCCGCAGCGGCGCCGCCCGCGACATGCTGCACTTTGAGATCCGCTACAACGGCAAGCCGGTTGACCCGCTGCTGTATTTGCCTAAGAAGTGAAGCTGGGAATTGGGAATCGGGAATCGTAACGGCCTTGGCTGAGGCGCTACGGTAAGGCGCGAATTCTGCGTTTCACCAAGGGTGCGTTATCCAGCGAAGTGGCATGGCTTGCTTGACAGCGACCAGTGCTTCGGCAGGCTTTGCCCGAATCCCGAATCCCGAATCCCGAATCCCGAATCCCGAATCCCGAATCCCGAATCCCCAACTCACCCGCCTACGATCATCGCCAGCGCCACCCGGCGGCCTTCGCTGGCCAGCACGTTGTAGGTGCGTGCCGCCGCCGCGTTGGTCATGGCTTCCAGGCCGATGCCGCGGGTCAGGCAGGCGGCCAGGACATCCGTAGACGGGAACCGCTGGCGCTCGCCGGTCCCCAGCAGGATCACTGCCGGGCTCAACGCCAGCACGGCGTCCATGTGGGCAGGCTGCAGCTGGTCGAGCGAGGAGACGGGCCAGTGTTCCACCAGCTCGTCGGGCATCAGGATGAAACTCTGCTGCAGAATCTGCTCGTTCACCTTGGCGTGGCGGCCATCGGCCGCGCGTAGCGCGTAGGTGTAGTCGGGGTGTTCCTGGTTCAAAGGCATGGCAGAACTCGTCGGGTCAGCCGCGCGGCAGCACGATCTGGCGCTTTTCCTTGCTGGGGCGGTACAGGATGGCGACATGGCCGATGCGCTGCACCAGCGCGCAGCCAGTGTGTTCGATGATCTCGGCGATCAACGCGTCGCGGGTTTCACGGTCTTCCGCTGCCACCTTCACCTTGATCAGCTCGTGGCGTTCGAGCACGTCTTCCAGCTCGGCCACGAATGCCGGCGTGACGCCCTTGCCGCCGGTCTGCAGCAGTGCTTTGAGATCATGGGCCTGGCCGCGCAGGAAACGGTTCTGGGCGGAGGTTAGAACGATGGACATGCAGGATCGAAAGGAAGCAAAGGGTGTTCAGGGTATCATGGCGGCCCGTTCGGACCCCTTTGCCAATGCCTTCCCGTAGTAAAAGCAGCCAGCGCTGGCTCAAGGAACACTTCGCCGACCCCTTCGTCAAAAAGGCCCAGGCCGAAGGCATGCGCTCGCGTGCCGCCTACAAGTTGGAAGAGCTGCTGCAGCGCGACCGCCTGCTCAAGCCCGGCATGGTGGTGGTCGACCTGGGCGCGGCGCCGGGCGGATGGTCTCAGCAAGTGCGCAAGTCGATGGGTGCGAGCGGCCGGGTGGTGGCGCTGGACATCCTGGAGATGCCGCCGCTGGCCGGGGTGGAGTTCCTTCACGGCGACTTCAGGGAGCAGGCCGTCCTATCGGAGTTCGAGGCCATGCTGGGCGATGTGCCGGTAGACCTTGTTCTGTCGGATATGGCCCCCAATAAGAGCGGTATGGATGCGGTCGACCAACCGCGGATGATGCACCTGGCGGAACTTGCCATGGAATTTGCCGACACCCACCTCAAGGTGGGCGGGGCATTCCTGATCAAGCTGTTCCAGGGTGTAGGGTCCGACGACTACATTCGTGAGCTTCGCCGCCGCTATGAGAAGGTGACGATTCGCAAGCCGGCGGCCTCGCGAAAGCGCTCCGCGGAAGTTTATGTGCTTGGTCAGGGCAAGCGTGCCCAGATCAAGTAAGCTGCCTACGATGATTGTTTTTTCAAGAATAGAAGAGTAGAGGGCACCGGAGCCAATGAGGATGAACGACTTGACCAAGAATCTGCTGCTATGGGTGGTCGTCGCGGTTGTGCTGATGGTCGTCTTCCAGAGCTTCTCGCCGCGCATGGCCGGCGGAGTGGGCCCTGACTCGATCACCTATACCCAGTTCCTGAAGGAAGTGGATTCGGGCCGGGTGAAGTCGGTGGATTACACCGATGAGACCAACTTGGCCGTCAACGCGATCCGCTTCAAGCGCACCGACGGCAGCGAAGCCACCGTCTACGGTCCGCGCGACGACAAGCTGGTCGACGTGCTGTACAGCAAGAACATCGAAATGACCCGCCAGAAGCCGTCCACCGGGCCGGGCTTCTGGTCGCTGGTGCTCAACTTCCTGCCGGTCATCCTGATCATCGGCTTCTGGCTGTTCATCATGCGCCAGATGCAGGGCGGTGGCGGCGGCGCCAAGGGGGCGATGAGCTTCGGCAAGTCGCGCGCCAAGCTGCAGGGCGAAGACCAGGTCAAGGTCACCTTCGCCGACGTGGCGGGCTGCGACGAAGCCAAGGAAGAAGTGGGCGAGCTGGTCGACTTCCTGCGCGATCCCACCAAGTTCACCAAGCTGGGCGGCAAGATTCCGCGCGGCGTGTTGATGGTGGGCCCGCCGGGTACCGGTAAGACCTTGCTCGCCAAGGCGATCGCTGGCGAAGCCAAGGTGCCGTTCTTCAGCATCTCCGGTTCGGACTTCGTCGAAATGTTCGTGGGCGTCGGCGCCAGCCGCGTGCGCGACATGTTCGAGCAGGCCAAGAAGCATGCGCCGTGCATCATCTTCATCGACGAAATCGATGCGGTGGGTCGTCATCGCGGTGCCGGTCTGGGCGGCGGTCATGACGAGCGCGAGCAGACCCTCAACCAGTTGCTGGTCGAGATGGATGGCTTTGAAGGCGGCGAAGGCGTGATCGTGATTGCTGCGACCAACCGCCCCGACGTGCTGGATCCCGCGCTGCTGCGTCCGGGTCGCTTCGACCGCCAGGTCGTGGTCGGCCTGCCGGACGTCAAGGGCCGTGAGCAGATCTTGCGCGTGCACATGCGTAAGCTGCCGCTGGCCGACGACGTCGTGCCGCTGGTGATTGCACGTGGTACCCCGGGCTTCTCCGGTGCCGATCTAGCCAACTTGGCCAATGAGGCTGCGTTGTTTGCCGCACGTGGCAACGAGAAGGAAGTCCGCATGGACCACTTCGACCGTGCACGCGACAAGATCCTGATGGGTGCCGAGCGCCGCTCGATGGCCATGAGCGAGGACGAGAAGACCCTGACTGCATATCACGAGGCTGGTCATGCCATTGTCGGCCGCCTGGTGCCTGAGCATGACCCGGTCTACAAGGTCACGATCATTCCGCGTGGTCGCGCCCTGGGCGTGACGATGTACCTGCCGGAAGGTGACCGCTACTCGATGAATCGCGTGGCGATCGAATCGCAGCTGTGCTCGCTGTATGGCGGCCGCGTTGCCGAAGAATTGATCTTCGGTGGCGACAAGGTCACCACCGGTGCGTCCAACGACATCGAGCGCGCCACCAAGATGGCCCGCAACATGGTCACCAAGTGGGGCCTGTCCGATGAACTCGGCCCGGTGGCCTACGGCGAGGAAGAGGACGAGGTGTTCCTGGGCCGTTCGGTGACCCAGCACAAGAACGTCTCGGATGAGACCGCACGCAAGATCGACGAAGTGGTGCGGTCGATCCTGGACAAGGCGTACAGCAAGACCAAGACCATCCTCACGGAGAATCTGGACAAGCTGCATGCGATGTCGCAGCTGCTGTTGCAGTACGAGACCATCGACGTGCCGCAGATCGACGCCATCATGGAAGGCCGCGACCCGCCGCCGCCAGCTGGCTGGGGCAAGTCCGACAAGGACGGTGGCAACAACAACGACAAGGGTAGCCCGCGTCCGTTGCCGCCGATCGCAGGTCCTGCCGAGCAGCTGTAACGCCTGGTGGTCAGCTGCATGAAACGCGCAAGGCCAGGAGCGATCCTGGCCTTGTTGCATTGTGGTGGATTGAATTGCCAGTCCAATGTCAGTGGCTCCTGCGCCACCGATGGCAAGTGCCGGGATGATGTGCAGAGGCCGATGCGCTGCGCGACAATGCCCGCCCCACGCCAGTGACTAAGCGGGGCTGAGGTTGCCGCTGTCTCAACCACGCGTCACCGCGTTCCGCGACAAGATGCTGCGAGGCGAAATGCGCGCACTGCTGCATGCCAAGTGCGCATGCGGATCCTTCTTCCTGATCGAGAATTGCCGATGTTCGACACCACACCGCAATTGAACTGCGCCGGCCGCCTGCTGCGCCTGGATGGCCCGCAGGTGATGGGCATCGTCAATGTCACGCCGGACTCGTTCTCCGATGGCGGCCAGCACACGACGGTGGACGCGGCAGTGGCCCATGGGCTGCGACTGGTCGCAGAAGGTGCGGCGGTGCTGGATGTGGGCGGTGAATCCACCCGGCCTGGCGCCAGTGCGGTATCGCTGGAAGAGGAACTGCAGCGCGTGATCCCGGTGATCCAGGCCCTGAGCGCGCAGACCGATGTGCCGATCAGCGTGGACACCTACAAGCCCGAGGTCATGCGCGCCGCAGTCGGCGCGGGCGCGGGCATGATCAACGATGTACACGCGTTGCGGTCGCCGGGCGCGCTGGAGGCCGCTGCGGAACTCGCAGTGCCGGTGGTGCTGATGCATGCGCTGAGCGCACCGCACGCGATGCAGGCCGAGCCGCATTACGACGATGTGGTGGCCGAGGTGCATCGCTTTCTGGCCGAGCGCATTTTTGCTGCGGAAATGGCTGGCATCGACAAGCGGCGGCTGATCCTCGACCCCGGATTCGGCTTCGACAAAAGTACCGTGCACAACCTCACCGTGCTGGCGCAACTGCAGCGGCTGCAGGAATTTGGCCTGCCGGTGCTGGCGGGATTCTCGCGCAAGCGCACGATCGGTGAATTGACCGGTCGTCAGGTTGCGGCCGACCGCGTGCATGGCTCGGTAGCCGCGCATCTGATCGCCGCCCAACAGGGCGCGCAACTGCTGCGCGTGCATGACGTGGCGGCGACCGTGGATGCATTGAAGGTATGGCGTGCGGTGGCCGCAATTCCCACCCCGCGCGTGGCAGCACCTGCGGCGCCGACGATTCGCTGGCCGGACGAGGACTGATGGCAGTCGACCAGCGCCCGCTGGCGATCGCCGTGATGGGGCCGACCGCCAGCGGCAAGACGGCACTGGCGATCGAGGCGGCGCAGCGCTGGGGCGGCGAGATCGTCAGTGTCGACTCCGCGCTGGTCTACCGCGGTCTGGACATCGGTGCAGCCAAGCCGGACGCGGCGATGCGTGCGGCTGTTCCTCACCATCTGCTCGACCTGCGCGATCCCTGGCAGGTCTACTCGGCGGCGGAATTTGCCGCTGACGCGCGCACCGCCATGGCGCAGATCGTGGCGCGCGGCAAGATCCCGATCCTGGCGGGTGGGACGGGCCTGTATTTCCGTGCGGCATTGGAAGGGCTGGCGCAGATGCCAGAAGCCGACCCCGCGGTGCGGCTGGCGATCGCTGCTGAAGCCGAGCAGGTGGGGTGGGGGGCACTGCATGCGCAGCTGGCACGGATTGATCCGGTTGCTGCCGCGCGCATCCATGCCACCGACCCGCAACGCATCCAGCGTGCGCTGGAGGTCTACCGCATCAGCGGCAAGCCGATCAGCTACTGGCAGACGCGACCACCGGGGCCGCGAGCGCCGGTGCGGGTGCTCAAACTGGTGCTTGCGCCCCGGCAACGCGCGGTGCTGCATGCACGCATTGCCATGCGCCTGGATGCGATGTTGGCGGACGGCTTTCTGACCGAGGTCGAGCAGCTGCGCGCGTTGCCGCAGATGCGCGCGGTGGCGGCGCCACTGGATTTGCCGGCGGTGCGGGCAGTGGGCTACCGGCAGGCCTGGGAGTATCTGGATGGGGCCGGCAGCCTGGCCGAGTTCCGCGACAAGGCAGTGCAGGCCACCCGGCAGCTGGCCAAGCGGCAACTGACCTGGCTGCGTGGCGAGCTCGACGCACGCTGGTTCGACCCGGAGCGTGATCGCGGTCAATTGGAACAGGCGGTTGCCGGCTTCCTCGGCCAACGGCGCACTATGCAGCAGCCTTCAGCCGTGTAACATCCCGTTTCCGGGACCGGCTGGGGAAAGCAGGGTCGACCGGAATCATAAGAACAATAATGAAGAGGATTTTTCGATGGCCAAGGGGCAATCTTTACAGGATCCATTCCTTAACGCGCTGCGTCGCGAGCGGGTGCCGGTCTCTGTGTATCTGGTCAACGGCATCAAGTTGCAGGGTACGATCGAATCGTTCGACCAGTTCGTGGTGCTGCTGCGCAATACCGTGAGCCAGATGGTCTACAAGCACGCCATTTCCACCGTTGTTCCGGCGCGCAACGTGCGCGTGGGCCCGGGTGGCGGCTATGTGCAATCCAATGAAAACAACCAGGCGGAAGATGACGACGTCGAGCAATGATGGAGTAGTGCGTGTTTGATCGCTCACGCAAGGGTGAACACGCGTTGTTGATTCAGACCCACTCCGGTGGGCCTGCCGAAGAGGATGTGCTGGAGGAGTTCGCCGAGCTTGCCAAGTCGGCGGGCGCCACGGTAGCGGCCACGCTCACCGCGCGCATCGATAAACCCAGCCCGTCGACATTGATCGGCAGCGGCAAGCTGGAAGAGGTCAAGGCTGCGGCCGAGGCCACCGGCGCGGATCTGGTGCTGGTCAACCACACCTTGTCGCCGGGCCAGGAGCGCAACCTCGAGCGGTATCTGGAGCGGCGCGTGATCGACCGCACCGGGCTCATCCTGGATATCTTCGCGCAACGCGCGCGCAGCCACGAAGGCAAGTTGCAGGTGGAACTGGCGCAGCTGCGCCACATGGCCACGCGCCTGGTGCGCGGTTGGACTCACTTGGAACGTCAGCGCGGCGGTGCGATCGGTCTGCGCGGCCCAGGCGAAACCCAGCTGGAAACCGACCGCCGCCTGCTGCAGAAGCGTGTGGAACAGTTGCAGAAGCGGCTGGAAAAAGTCGAAGTGCAGCGTACCCAGATGCGTCGTGCGCGCATGCGCAGCGAATTGCCGCGGATTGCGCTGGTGGGCTACACCAATGCCGGCAAGTCCACGCTGTTCAATGCGTTGACCGGCGCCGATGCCTACGCGGCCGACCAGCTGTTCGCCACGCTCGACCCCACGGTGCGGCGCATTGCCTTGCCAGGCGGCAGCGCGGTGCTGGCCGACACGGTGGGCTTCGTGCGGGATCTGCCGCACGAACTGGTGGCTGCATTCCGGTCGACCTTGTCCGAAGCGCGCGATGCGGATCTGCTGTTGCATATCGTCGATGCGGCGGACCCGTTGCGCGAAGAACGTATCCATCAGGTCGATGAGGTCTTGCAGGCCGTCGGTGCAGGCGATCTGCCGCAGCTGCTGGTGTTCAACAAGATCGACAAGATCGAGGGCGCCGAGGTGCGCCATGACGCGCAGGACGGCATCCCCGACCAGGCACGTCGTGAGCGCGTCTGGATTTCTGCGCGTGATGGACGTGGCCTGGAAGAACTGCAGCGTGCGTTGGGCCATCGGCTGGACCTGCGCCACATCACCGGTTCGCTCCGCTTGCCGGCCTCTGCCGGGCGCCTGCGCTCCAAGCTGCATCAGCTAGAAGTGATCCGTAGCGAGCAGGTGGACGAGGAGGGCTGGTTGCTGGAAGTCGACTTGCCCTATGTCGAAGCCGAACGTCTGGCCGCCGGCGAAGACGGTGCACCGCTGCGCGCGTTGCTGCCCGATCGCCGTGAGGACTGGGAGACCTGATGCATGACGGTGCGGCCGCTGCAATGCGGCCGCTCCGGCATTGCATGTCATCCGTTGTTCCCGCGGCATCGCGTAACGCGCGTGTACTGCATGCTGGCGACCGAGGGAGTCTGTTAGCGGCAGATCCACCTTCCTGTGGTCGCTTGCGGCCTGGCAATGCGCATCGAGCACACGCGGCGGAGAATCTCGCAATAGAGCTATGAGCGTGTCTGCGGCTAGCAGGCAACGTGCTTGGTCGAGTGACTCGGTAGCTATTCCTTATCTGGTGCAGCCCGCGCGGGGGCAGTAGCGACGCGCTGTGCGCATCTAGCCACTGAACCGCGACCGCCCAGTAACCTGTCCTGTGCTGGTCTCACCGCAGACATTGGCGATGAATTGGGCTAAAACGTCGATTCCCCACACGCCGTGCCTATGTCCATGTCCACCGATTCCGAATTGCAGCAGCTGTCCGAGGTGTTGGGACAGCAGTTGCTTGCCGCGCGCGAGCGCCTGGTCACCGCCGAGAGCTGCACCGGCGGCTGGATCGCCAAGGCGGTGACCGATGTGGCCGGCTCCTCGCACTGGTTCGAGTGCGGCATGGCCGCGTACAGCTATGAGGCCAAGCAGGCCTTGCTCGGCGTGCGGCCGCAGACGCTGGAAGTACATGGTGCGGTGAGTCGCGAGACAGTGATCGAGATGGTTTCCGGCGCGCTGGTCAATTCCGGTGCCAGCATCGCCGTCGCGGTGACGGGCATTGCCGGGCCCGGTGGCGGAAGCGACGACAAGCCAGTCGGGACGGTCTGGATCGGCTGGAAGCGGCGCGGCGGCTACGCCACTGCGCAGTTGTTCCATTTCAGCGGCGACCGCGACGCGGTACGTCGGCAGACGGTGGCCGCTGCGCTACGTGGCCTGAGCGCCCTGCTTTAGCACGCGCATGCACACTGCTGCACGGCGCGCTGCTTTGTAGGTGCTGCAGGCACGCGCTGCGACGCCGTCATCCCGGAAGTGTTGAATACCCTGCAGTTGTAAGGCCGCGCCTCAGCGCGAGAGGCCGTTCGCGTTGCATGTAAGCAGCGGCAGTACCGCATCCTGCGAGGTCACGACCGATCTAAGAGTGGCTGACAAAACGTAGCAAGCAATTGGCAGGCGAGCTCGGACGGCGCATAGGATCCGGAGTGTAAGGCTGCACATGAGAATTCCAAGCGCCGGCCACGCTCACCTGTCGGCCGAGTAGTCGTGTTGATCGCTGCTGTAAACCGCGGCCGTGCTCACACAAGCGAGCACGGAGTCGCCTGGCGTTCGTCGCGCGAGCGATGGATTCGGTCATGCGCCCACTGCGTAGATGCGCGAACGGTAGCGTCGCTTGCGACACATCTCGCGGCCGTCGCCGCATGATGCAGTCGCAGCGTCTCACCGCCGGGGAACCCAATGCATATCGACCATCGACGCGGTGGCAGGCTTGCGCTTGCCATCTTCGTAGCGACGCACGCGCCCTGGCTGTACGCACAAGCGCAGAGTGACGCGCCTGCCGAACGCACGGAACCAGCGACCTTGGCCGCCTTGACGGTCACTGCGCAGAAACGCGAAGAAGCATTGCAGGACGTGCCGATCATCGTTTCGGTGCTGCCCGAGCAACTGCTGCTGGACAACGGCGTCCACGACATCAAGGATTTGCAGGTGCTGGTGCCGGGATTGATCGTCACCAGTACCCAAAGCGCCGCGCAAACCACTGCACGTATCCGCGGCATCGGCACGGTGGGCGACAACGCAGGCCTGGAATCTTCGGTGGGCGTGGTGATCGACGGGGTGCCGCGTGCGCGTAACGGTGTGGGGTTCTCGGACCTGGGCGAGCTGGAACGCATCGAGGTGCTGAAGGGTCCACAGGGCACTGTATTCGGCAAGAACACCTCGGCCGGCGTCATCAATGTGGTGACGCGCCGCCCCAGCTTCACGCGCAGCGCGGAAGCGGAACTGACGGCCGGCAACTACGGAGCGTTCGGTCTGGCTGCGGCATTCAACGATGCATTGGGCGAGACCAGCGCACTGCGTGTCTATGCCGCCAAGCGCCGCCGCGACGGGTTTGAAAATGTCGTGACTGGTGCCGGCCCGCGCACGGCGACCGACGACGGCGACCAGAATCTGGAGACCGGCCGCATCCAGGTGCTGTGGGAGCCGTCGCATGATCTGGCCATCAATATCGCGGCCGATGCCACCAATCGCGACGAGAACTGCTGTGTCACCGTCACCACCGAGCGTGGGTCGACCGCTGCGATCCTCAACGCACTGACGCCGGGCGGGCAGGGCACCATCGGGCAGGGGGATCCATCCCGGCGGCTGGCCTACAGTAATCGCAGCACCGCGCAGGACATTCGCGACCGTGGGGTGTCGGCGCAGGTGGACTGGACCACGCCCTGGCTGGGCGCGCCGGTGCTGACGTCCATCACCGCGTTACGCGACTGGACCTCGGTCAACGGCCTGGATTTCGATTTCAGCGCCGCAGACGTGCTGTACCGCGCACCGCAGCAGGATGAAATGCTCACCGGCTTCAGAACCTTCAGCCAGGAGCTGCGGCTGGCCGGTTCGAGTGAGCAGCTGGACTGGATGGTGGGCGCGTTTTACGCCGACGAAACCGTGCATCGCAACGAGTCGTACCGCTTTGGGGCTGCCTACGAGCCGTACCTCTCCACGGCGCTGCTGGGACGCATCAATCCGGCGCTGGCCGCACGTGCGGATGCACCGCGCTTTCTCGCCGATGCCACCGGCCTGCCTACCGGTTCGCTGTTTCGCGGCCAAGGCAGCCAGGACCGCTTCCGCCAGGATGGCCGGAGCGTTGCGGTGTTCACCAACAACACCTGGCATGCCACCGATGCGCTGGATGTGGTGGTTGGGCTGCGCTACACCTACGAACACAAAGCGCTGGCTTCCTCGTTCGAGAATCCGGACGGCAGCCCGGCCTGCGCGAGCTACTTCGCCGCGAACGGGCAGCTGGATCCGGCTGCGGCGCGACGCATTGGTGCGGCGCTGACTGCGCGTGGCGTACCGGCAGCAGCCGTTCCGAGCATCGCTCCGCAAGTGGTGGGCTTTACCTGCCTGCCGTGGAGCAACGTGGCGCATGACGGCCGCAGGACCCAGCAACAACTGACCGAGCGCGAATGGTCCGGCACTGCCAAGCTGGCGTACCGCTGGAACGACGCGCTGATGACGTATGTGTCGGCGGCGCGCGGTTACAAGGCTGGCGGCTTCAACCTGGACCGCGTGCAATCTGCCGACGGTTTGTCCACGGGCGTGCAAGGCATCGTGCCGGTGGACGACACCGCCTTCCCGGGCGAGTTCGTCGACAGTTACGAGCTTGGCGCCAAGACCACCTGGCTGGGTGGCAACCTGCTACTGAACGCCGCGTTGTTCTACCAGGATTTCAGCGACTTCCAGCTCAATAATTTTCTGGGCACCAGCTTCGTGGTGCGCGCCATTCCCACGGTGATCTCGCAAGGCGTGGACGCGGAAGTGCTGTGGCAGACCGGGTTGCCCGGCCTGATGCTGCAAGGTGGCCTCAGCTATACGGATACCGCCTACGGTCAGGACCGCCTGCCCGATGCGGACCTGGCATTGCTGCCCGGCAGCCGCACGAGTTTTGCGCCGCGCTGGTCTGGCAACCTGGCGCTGACCTACGAACACGCCATCGGCAGCCAGCTGATCGGTCGTGCCAATCTGGGCGCCAAGTACAGCTCCGATTACAACGTCGGCACCGACCTGGATCCGCAGAAGCTGCAGCCGTCCTACACCATCGTGAACGCGCGATTGGGCATCGGCGCCAGCGATAAACGCTGGCAACTGGAAGCCTGGGCGGAGAATCTTGGCAATGTGACCTATCGGCAAGTGGCCATCGATGCGCCGCTGCAGGCCGGCTCGTGGAATGCATTTTTGGGTGCGCCGCGCACCTTCGGTATGACGCTGCGCTTGCGTTACTGAGATAGGTGCAGCGCCCGCCTGCGCGCGCTTCCGCGCTGCATGGCCTGGGTGAATCCAGGGGCTGGGTGCGGCGTCTGCTTCAGGTGCGCAGGCGACAGATGCGGGCGGATCGGCTACAAACGTACATCGTTCCTGTGTGCATGACCCATGCGTTTGTCTCCTGCTTTCTCCTTGCGCGCGCTCGTCGCGCAGTCGCTCGCCACGGGCCTGCTGCGTCCCAGTGCGCGCACGCGTGTGCCGCAGCATGCGCCTCGCTTTCAACAGTCTGTGTGGATGGCACTGCGTGCTGATGCTGTGGGGTCCGCGCTGCTGATCGCTCCGCGTACGCGCGCGGCCGCTGCGTTATGGCGAGTCAACGTGCAGGGCAGTGTCCAGGCATCTGCGTCGCTGCGTTGCGCGATCGCTGCGTCGCAAGGAGCGCGCTGATGTGGGAAGCACTTGGCACCGTCCGTGACCTTGGGCGCCTGCAGGAAATTGCATCCGTCCTGATCCGCTATGGCTTCGGCGATGTGGTGCGGCGGATCGGCCTGGCCGACGTGCTGGAGCGTGCGGGCCGGCTGTTGCACTGGACCAATGCCGAAGGCCGTCTGCGCATGTCCGCGGCCACCCGCGTGCGTCGCGCGCTGGAAGAGCTCGGTCCAACCTTCGTCAAGCTGGGGCAGGTGCTGGCCACGCGCGTGGATCTGTTGCCGCCAGACTGGATCGAGGAACTCGGCGAGCTGCAGAACGCGGTGCCGGCGCTGCCGTTCGAACACATTCGCCCGCAGTTGGTGGCTGCGCTGGGAATGGAGCCGGAGCAGGTCTTCGCCCGGTTGGATGAAGAACCGCTGGCGGCCGCATCGCTGGCGCAGACGCATCGCGCCTGGCTGGCCGACGGCACCGCGGTGGTGCTCAAGATCCGGCGCCCCGGCATCGGCGACACCATCGATGCCGACCTGCGTCTGCTCGCACGGCTGGCCGAAATCGTCGAAACCCGCGCGCCGGATCTGAAGCGGTATCGCCCCGCCGAAGTGGTACAGCAGTTCACGCTGTCGCTGCGCCGCGAGCTCGATTTCGCCGCCGAGTGCCGCAATGCCGAGCGCATCGCCACCAATTTCGCCAACGATCCACAGATCCTCATTCCCGCCGTGCATTGGGAATGGACCTGCGAGTCGCTCAACGTGCAGGACTTCGTCGACGGCATTCCCGGGCGCGATCTGGTCGCAGTGGATGCCGCCGGCCTGGACCGCAAGGCGCTGGCACGCACCGGCGCCGGCATCGTGTTGAAGATGGTGCTGCAGGACGGCTGTTTTCATGCCGATCCGCATCCCGGCAATATTTTCTATCTGCGCGACGGGCGCATCGCGGTCATCGACTTCGGCATGGTCGGGCGCATTTCCGAACAGCGCCGTTTCCAGGTCGCGCAGCTGTTGCACGGCATGGTGAGCTACGACGCCGAGTCGGTGATCGACGTGTTGCTGGAATGGGCCGGCACCAGCCTGGACATCGACGAGCCGCGCCTGCAACAGGACATCGGCGCCTTCGTCGACGCCTATCGTGGCGTACCGCTCAAGGAACTGCGCATCGGCGCGATGCTGGGCGATGTCACCGCGATCCTGCGCGATCATGGGCTGACGTTGCCATCGGACCTGGCGCTGATGATCAAGGCCTTCCTCACCCTGGAAGGCATGGGGCGCCAGCTCGATCCGGATTTCGACATGGCCAGCGAAGCGCGCCCGTATCTCGAACGCGTGGTGCTGCAGCGGTATGCGCCCAGCGCGATGCTGCGGCGTGGCCGGCGCACGGTGACCGGGGCGATCGACCTGATCGGCGATCTGCCGCGTGATCTCAAGCGGCTGATCCAGGCCGCGCGTCGCGGCAAGCTGCAGCTGCACGTGGAAACGCGAGCCTTGCGCGAATTCGGCGAGCAGGTCGACCGCGCCGCCAACCGCCTCACCATGGGAATCGTCACCGCCGCGCTGGTGATTGGCTCGTCGATCGTGATGAACAGCGTTGGCGGCATTGCCAGCCGCTGGCTGCTGGCGCTGGGCGTCAGCGGGTTCATTGGCGCGGCCTTGTGCGGGGTCTGGATCCTGTTTTCGATCTGGCGCAGCCGCCGCTGACGCGGTCCCTGCGGCGGGGCAAGCAATCGCTTGCGCGCACGGTCGTTAGTAGTAATACTACTAATCATGGACCTGACCGATACCCAGCAAGCAATCCTCGCCCTCATCGCCGAGCGGATCGAGACCGATGGCGTACCGCCCTCGCAGACCGAGATCGCGCGGGCATTCGGCTTCAAGGGCGTGCGCGCCGCGCAATACCATCTGGAAGCGCTGGAGCAGGCCGGCGCCATCCGCCGCGTGCCGGGCCAGGCGCGTGGTATCCGGCTGGCCGGCGCCGCTGCGCACGCCAGGGCCGCCCCTGCAGAGGAGCAGGTTCGTGATGATGTGCTGCGCTTACCAGTGCTGGGGCGCGTGGCGGCCGGGTTGCCGATCGGCGCCGACATCGGGTCGGACGATTTCGTGGTGCTGGACCGGGTGTTCTTCTCGCCATCGCCGGATTACCTGCTCAAGGTGCAGGGCGATTCGATGCGCGACGAAGGCATCTTCAACGGCGACCTGATCGGTGTGCATCGCACCCGCGACGCCCGCTCGGGGCAGATCGTGGTGGCCCGGATCGACGAAGAGATCACGGTCAAGTTGCTCAAGATCGGTAAGGATCGCATCCGGCTGCTGCCGCGCAATCCGGACTACGCGCCGATCGAAGTGCTGCCGGATCAGGATTTCGCCATCGAGGGCCTGTATTGCGGCCTGTTGCGGCCCAACCGTTGAGCACTGCGCCGATGCATGCGCTGGCCGTTTCCCGAGCCGGTAGCGCAGAATTTCCTGCTGCCGCCACCAGGTTGGCCTCCCTAATCTAAGTGTGTCGCAGGCAGTCTCAGTCCGTGCGATACACCGCCGCTACATTAGCCCCATACCGAAATCACTGACGAGGATCACCCAGATGGATGAGAACAAGAAGCGCGCCCTTTCCGCCGCCCTGAGCCAGATCGAAAAGCAATTCGGCAAAGGCTCGGTGATGCGCATGGGCGACCGGGTCATCGAGGCCGTCGAGGTCATCCCGACCGGTTCGCTGATGCTGGACATCGCACTGGGGATCGGCGGCCTGCCGAAGGGCCGCGTGGTCGAGATCTACGGGCCGGAATCCTCGGGCAAGACCACCCTGACCCTGCAGGCCATTGCCGAATGCCAGAAGCTGGGCGGCACTGCGGCCTTCATCGACGCCGAGCATGCGCTGGACCCGATCTATGCCGCCAAGCTGGGCGTTAATGTCGATGACCTGCTGCTGTCGCAGCCGGATACCGGTGAGCAGGCGCTGGAAATCGCCGACATGCTGGTGCGTTCGAGCTCGGTGGACATCGTGGTGATCGACTCGGTTGCCGCGCTGACCCCGAAGGCCGAAATCGAAGGCGAGATGGGCGATCAGCTGCCCGGCCTGCAGGCCCGTTTGATGAGCCAGGCGCTGCGCAAGCTCACCGGCAACATCAAGCGCTCCAACACGCTGGTGGTCTTCATCAACCAGCTGCGCATGAAGATCGGCGTGATGATGCCGGGCCAGAGCCCGGAAGTGACCACCGGCGGCAATGCGCTGAAGTTCTACGCCTCGGTGCGCCTGGATATCCGCCGCATCGGTGCGATCAAGAAGGGTGACGAGATCATCGGCAACCAGACCAAGATCAAGGTGGTCAAGAACAAGCTGGCGCCCCCGTTCAAGCAGGTCATCACCGAGATCCTGTACGGCGAAGGCATCAGCCGCGAGGGTGAGCTGATCGATATGGGTGTGGAAGCCAAGCTGGTCGACAAGGCAGGCGCCTGGTACAGCTACGGTGATGAGCGTATCGGCCAAGGCAAGGACAACGCCCGCGGGTATCTGCGCGACAACCCGCAGGTGGCGATCAAGCTCGAAGCCGAGCTGCGCGAGAAGTTCCAGCCCGCCGAGGCGCCGCGGGAAGCCGGCGAGACCGAGAACGAGTGAGTTTTCCCTATCGCGGGGACGGCGGAGTCAGTGCCGTCGCTCCTCGCGGTAGTCCTATCGAAAGCCAGGAGGGCGGGCGCCACGGACGGCGCATTTATCTTCGGGACACGTCACGATGAGTGAGCAAGCGCCCGCACCGAAGCGGGGACGTCGGTTCAAGGAACAGACGCCGGTCCAACGTGCACTGGGATTACTGGTGCGCCGTGAACATTCCAAAAAAGAGTTGAGCCGCAAGTTGCAGGCGCGTGGCATCGAGCCCGAGGCCGCACAGGCGGCCGTTGAGCGGCTCGCAGGCGAGGGCTGGCAGGACGACGTGCGCTTTGCTGCCTCGGTGGTCCGTAACCGGGCCAGTTCGGGGTATGGGCCGTTGCATATCCGCGCAGAACTCGGAACCCATGGCCTGGATAGCGACGCGGTCAGTGCGGCGATGGCGACGTTCGAAGGGGACTGGGCCGAGAACGCACGCGATCTGATCCGCCGCCGTTTCGGTGAGGATGGGCCGGTTGACCTGGCACAGCGGCTCAAGGCCGCCGACCTGCTGGCGCGGCGCGGCTTCGATGGCAACAGCATTCGGCTGGCAACACGCTTCGACCTTGAGGACTGAGGGCGTCAGGCCTGCTACCCTTCGTGGTTTCAGGTTGTTCCGCCCCTCTGCGCCCACATCTCATGGGGTGACCGGGACCACCGCCCGCCCAATGCCAGCCCATGAACGCACCTGCCAAATTCAGCACTTCCCAGATCCGTAGTGACTTCCTCGCGTTCTTCGAGGGGAAGGGCCACACCATCGTGCCATCCGCGCCGCTGGTGCCGGGCAACGACCCGACCTTGCTGTTCACCAATTCCGGCATGGTCCAGTTCAAGGATGTCTTCCTTGGTGCGGAAAAGCGCAGCTACGTGCGTGCCGCGGACGTGCAGCGCTGCCTGCGTGCCGGTGGCAAGCACAACGATCTGGATTCGGTGGGCTACACCGCGCGCCACCACACCTTCTTCGAGATGCTGGGCAACTGGTCGTTCGGTGACTATTTCAAGAAAGATGCCATTGCCTGGGCGTGGGAGCTGCTGACGCAGGTCTGGAAGCTTCCGGCTGATCGCTTGCTGGTCACGGTGTACCACACCGACGAAGAAGCCTTTGAACTCTGGCGCGACATGATCGGCATCCCGGAAAGCCGCATCGTGCGCATCGGCGACAATAAGGGCGCGCCGTATGCCTCGGACAACTTCTGGCAGATGGCCGACACCGGTCCCTGCGGTCCGTGTACCGAAATTTTCTTCGATCATGGCGATCACATCGCCGGTGGCCCGCCGGGTTCGCCCGATGAAGATGGCGACCGCTTCATCGAAATCTGGAACCTGGTGTTCATGCAGTTCGATCGCCAGCCAGACGGCACCTTGGTGCCGTTGCCGGCCCCGTGCGTGGATACCGGCATGGGTCTGGAGCGGCTGGCCGCCATCCTGCAGCACGTGCACACCAATTACGAAATCGACGTCTTCCAGGCGCTGATCGGTAAGGCCAGCGCGCTGACCGGCATTGCGGATCTGGAAAACAAGTCGCTGCGGGTGATCGCCGATCACATCCGCGCCTGTTCGTTCCTGATCGTGGATGGCGTGTTGCCGTCCAACGAAGGGCGTGGCTATGTGCTGCGCCGGATCATCCGTCGCGCGTTGCGGCATGGCTGGATGCTGGGCGTCCGCCAGCCGTTCTTCAGCAAGATGGTGCCCACGCTGGTCGGGCTGATGGGCGAGGCCTATCCCGAGCTGGTGGTCGCGCAGGAGACCGTGGCGCGTGCGTTGCTGGCCGAGGAAGAACGGTTTGCCGAGACGCTCGACGCCGGCATGAAGATCTTCGATGACGTCGCGTCGCGCTCGCAGGAGATCATTCCGGGCGCGGATGCGTTCCGTCTTTACGACACCTACGGCTTCCCGGTCGATCTCACCGCCGACATCGCACGTGAGCGCGGAATGCGCGTGGACATGGAGGGCTTCGAGTTCGCCATGGAGCGTCAGCGCGAAACCGCGCGCGCGGCAGGCAAGTTCGGTGGCGGCGTGGCGCTGCCTGCGGATCTGGTGGCCACCATGGCGCCGACCATGTTCCTCGGCTATGAAGCCCAGGACGCGGATGCGCTGAAGGTCGTCGCGCTGCTCAAGCAGGGGCGGCCGGTGGACCATGCCGAGGCCGGTGATGAGGTCATCGTGTTCACCGATCGCACGCCGTTCTACGCCGAATCTGGCGGCCAGGTCGGCGACAGCGGTCAGCTCAGCGGCACGGACGTCAGCATTGAGGTCGCCGACACACAAAAGTTCGCCGGCCAATTCCATGGGCATGTCGGACGTATCGCGGAGGGCGCGCTGAAACTTGGCGACGTGCTGTCCGGTGGTATCGATGTGCAGCGTCGTGGCAAGACCATCCTCAACCACTCGGCCACGCATCTGCTGCATGCCGCGTTGCGCGAGGTGCTGGGGACCCACGTGCAGCAAAAGGGCTCGCTGGTGGCGCCGGATCGCCTGCGCTTCGACTTCTCGCATTTCCAGCCGATCACTGCGGAAGAACTCGCAGTGATAGAGCGCAAGGTCAATGCGGAAGTGCGCACCAACCACAGCGTTGAAGTGCACAACATGGCCATGCAGGAGGCCCTGGACTTCGGTGCGATGGCGCTGTTTGGCGAAAAGTATGGCGAGCGCGTGCGCGTGCTCAAGATGGGCGGCTATTCGACCGAACTGTGCGGCGGCACCCATGTCAGCCGCACCGGTGACATCGGCTTGTTCAAGATCACCTCTGAAGGCGGCGTCTCTTCCGGCGTGCGCCGCATCGAAGCGGTGACAGGGCAGGGCGCACTGGACTACGTTGCTGAAGAGGAGCGTCGTCTGGGTGAGGCCGCAAGCCTGCTCGGCGGTAACAGCACCGAGATCGTCGACAAGGTGCGGGCGCTGACCGATCGCCAGAAGCGCCTGGAGCGCGAGCTGGAGTCGCTCAAAGCCAAGCTTGCATCCGGCGCGACCGCCGACCTCGGCGCCAGCGCGGTGGACGTGGCAGGCGTCAAGGTGATTGCGGTGCGCCTGGAGGGATTCGACGCCAAGGCGTTGCGCGAGGCCATGGATCGCCTGAAACAACAATTGGGCGACTCGGTGATCGTGCTGGCCGGCGCTGCAGGCGGCAAGGTCGCCCTGGTGGCCGGCGTGAACGGTAGCCCAACTGGCAAGGTGAAGGCAGGGGAACTCCTCGGCCATATCGCCAGTCAGATCGGGGGCAAGGGCGGTGGCCGTCCGGATCTCGCCCAGGGTGGTGGCGAGGACGGGCCCGCCCTTGCGACTGCGCTCCAAGGCGTGCCCTCCTGGGTCAAGCAACACTTGGGCTGAACACTTGTCCTGCCAAGCCTTGCTGGCTGGCAGGATGTCCCGCTACCATTTCTGGTCTTTATCCCCTTTACCTAGGGCGCGTCTCATTCAGGAGGCCGTCGATGCTGGTGGGATACCCGCCAGTTCCAGGAGATTTGCAAAATGTTGATCCTCACTCGCCGAGTAGGCGAAACCCTGATGATCGGCGACTCGGTCACCGTGACCGTGCTCGGCGTCAAGGGAAATCAGGTGCGCATTGGCATTACCGCGCCTAAGGATGTTGCCGTGCATCGCGAAGAAATCTATCAGCGCATCCAGCGCGGTGACGAGCCGGTTGCGTCCGGTGCGCATCACAACGACGATTCTTCGGACTGATCGATTCAAAAGGGTTTACGTTAGCCCCTCTTACCCGGTATTCTTCGCGGCCTGCCACGAGACACTGCGGCAGGATGCAAAAACTGGAGCGATGCCCGAGCGGCTGAAGGGGCTCCCCTGCTAAGGGAGTATAGGGTCAAAAACTCTATCGAGGGTTCGAATCCCTCTCGCTCCGCCAGTTCAAAAACACCCGCAAATCCCTGATTTGCGGGTGTTTTCTTTTGTGCGTTCGCCAAGTAGAAGATACTGCCCCACCTGCTCCGCGCGCTCGGATGCTCCGTATGGTTGCAGTGGTCAAGGTGATTGTCCAGGCGGGCGGCGCTACCCAACATCACACGTGCAGTGCGATCACTTGCAGGTGATGACCTTATCCACCCGCATGCAGTGTCTGAAGTCGCCTCGGCGCTACTTTCAGGTCTATGCAGGCATCTTGGAGTTGCGGATGGCGTGGTGTCGGCTGCTGTTGCCATGCATTGCTGTGCCGGTGTCGAACGGCATCAGCGCGTGCCGGCGTGCAATGCGGCTGTTCGCTGGGCCCTGGGTATGACCACGCATCGCCTGGCCTTGAGCGCAGGGCCGTTCCTTTTGGCTACATCCGGTGCTCGATCAGCTAAACAGCAAACGCAGCATCGTCAGGCGTTGCTTCTGCTGCACTTGCTCGCCGGCTGATATGGCTGAGATGCCTCCAATTGATGATGGTTTCGGTTTTTAGCGAAGGTCGCTTCGGAATTTCGGCGCAACAGTCTCTGCCCGCAGATTGAGGCTTCCAGCGCAGCTGGCACCGATTGGATGCGTTGCATGGTGGTCGCATCACAGGGTGCCGATGGTGTCTCAACCGCATCCGTGGCACATCACCGCGTCCGATGATCACGCGATCTATTTCCTTGGCGCCCACACAACGATAGTGCGATTGCCGGCTGATGTGGGTGCTTCGTCCTTGGAGCGATTTCATCGCGTTGCGAAGAGTGAACTCACAACGCCAGGGCGGCCTTTGCATGCGCGCCAGCCATGCAGGCCGTCGATGGATAGAAACAACTGATCGATAGGCGGTCGCGAGATAGCGCTACCTAAGCTTCTTCAGTGATGTGATCGGTCCAGAAGAGCCCGGTTTTCGCCTTAAATCATGCATAAACCTGCCTTCGTGCGCGCTCGGAAACGGTCAAGGATTCGATCGGTAAGCCGCTAAAGATGTGACCCACACCACGGAACGTTGGAATGCGCTTGCAGCCGCTTGTTGGACGTCTTACCTCTCTTTGGACCCGAGGGCTGCAGCACAAGGCCACCGCGATGGATCGGGTCATGGCCGTCATCGAGTTCGATCTGGAGGGCCGCATCCTGGATGCGAACCACAACTTCCTCGCCTTGATGGGCTATCGGCTGGAAGATGTGGTCGGCAAGCACCACCGCATGTTCGTGCACCCGAGCGAGCGCGACAGCGATGGGTACCGGCAGTTCTGGGACACGCTGCGGCGCGGCGACTTCCATGCCGGCCGCTATTGCCGCCTGGGCAACGGTGAGCGCGAGGTGTGGATCAACGCCTCCTATAACCCGCTGCTGGATCGCTCCGGTAAGCCGTATCGTGTGGTGAAGTACGCCACCGACATCACCGCGCAGGTGCGCCAGACCGCCGATTTCGAAGGCCGCATCGATGCGATCGACAAGGTGATGGCGGTGATCGAGTTTTCGCTGGATGGCACGGTGCTCGATGCCAATGCCAATTTTCTTGAGGTCATGGGCTACCGGCTGGACGAAATCCGTGGCCAGCACCACCGCCTGTTTGTCGAACCGGCGCAGCGGCAGTCGGCCGAATACCGCGTGTTCTGGGAAAAGCTCGGGCGTGGCGAATTCGATGCCGGGCGCTACAAGCGCGTGGGCAGGGACGGGCGTGAGGTCTGGATCCAGGCCTCCTACAACCCGGTGCTGGACGAGCGTGGGCGCCCTTACAAGGTCATCAAGTACGCCACCGACATCACGCGCCAGGTGGTGGAATCCGCCGATGCGGACGGCCGGATCCAGGCGATTGCCAAGGTGATGGGCGTGATCGAGTTCGACCTGGATGGCCGGGTACTGAGCGCCAATGACAACTTTCTGGCGATTCTCGGTTACCGCGCCGACGAGGCGATCGGCAAGCATCACAGCGTGTTCGTCGATGCTGCCTACAGCGCCTCGGAAGACTACCGTCAGTTCTGGGCCAAGCTGGCGCGCGGGCAGTTCGATGCGGGCCGGTATCGGCGCCTGCGCAAGGATGGCAGCACGGCCTGGATCCAGGCCTCCTACAACCCGATCCTGGATGTATCCGGGCGCCCATACAAAGTGGTGAAGTACGCCACCGACGTCACCGACCAGGTGCGCTCGGCCGAGCGTATGCGCGATCTGGTGCGGCAAACCATGGGCATCGCGCAGAACGTGCAGCGCGAGGCGCACCATATTTCGGCAAGCAATCAGGAATTGGTGAGCCGTGCGGCCAGCCAGTCCGATGCCGTGCAGCAGACCTCCACCAGCATCGAGCAACTGGCCGAGACGGTGCGCGCCAATTCGGAAAACGCCGGCGCTGCGCAACACATGGCCGAAGAGTCAGCCACTGTGGCGCGCAAGGGCGCGCACGTCATTGCCGAGGTCGTGCAAACCACTTCCAGCATTCGCAAGGCGACCGACCGCATCGGCCAGATCATCGAGGTGATCGACGGCATTGCCTTCCAGACCAACATCCTGGCGCTCAACGCGGCGGTGGAAGCTGCGCGTGCAGGCGAGCAGGGCAGGGGCTTTGCCGTGGTGGCGACCGAGGTGCGCAGCCTGGCGCAGCGCTGCAGCGTGTCTGCGCGCGAAATTCGCTCACTGATCGAAGACGCCACCAATCAGGTGGGCGATGGCTCACGCCTGGCCGAGCAGGCCGGCAAGGTGATGCAGGACATGGTCACCTCGGTGTTAAAGGTGACCGCGACCGTGGAGCAGATCGCCGCAGCCAGCCAGGTGCAGGCGCAGGATATTTCCACTGCCAATCAGGCGCTGCAGTCGATCGGTGTGCAGGCGCGTGATCAAGCGCAGATGGTCGACGATCTGGCGCGCTCTGCGCGTGTGCTGGAGGCCGATGCGGACGCGCTGTTCGCGCTGGTCAATGGCGACGAGGTCGGTCAGCCGCCGCAGGATACGCCCGCGGTGGAGGTGCTGGCACGGCGTGCGTGATGCGTGGCGGGCGTTGCTTGTGGGCGCTGACGGGTTTGCTTGCGCATAGGCTTGCGTGCCGGTGGTTGGATGAAGCGCGTGTGCTGGAGCAGTTGCAAGTGCGCTCGTTCTGCTGATCGACCGGTGTGCTCAGTGCTTGGCTAGCGAGTGATGCAACGCGCCGTGTGTGCAGCGCCGCGGCAGTGCGCTGTGCTCGTCGCCGTGTGGCGCGTGTGGTGCGATTTGTCCTAGTGGTGCAGACCTGAAGCGCCCAAATTGCAGGGCAAGCCTGCGCGAAGTGCACGCATGTATCTGCTGCCGTTCGCGGCGTGCCGCGGAATGATTCTCGAATAGCCGTGCGTTGATTCGGATTGCTTGTATCGCATCAAATCGCGGCAATTTCACTGCGCTTTGCCGTGTCGTCGCGCGGCTGATTACTGCAAGAAGCGCATTCCCGGCGGTTCTATCGCCGCTATCGCCGCCAGGCAGGCAAGGCTGCAGCGCAAAGGTGCGGCTCCGCGGCATGACACGGTGCCTACGCCACCTGTCATTCAATCAAGCAGGCATGTTCTAACGCCTGCTGCAGTCGAGGCAGCCGATGCCACAACAAAAACCCGCCAGTCGGCGGGTTTTTGCATTACTGGTGCGCAATCGCCGTGCACGTGACTCCGATGCATCAAGGCCACGCACTGCCAACCACTCACTGCGGCAGGTCGAACACCAGCACTTCGGCATCACGGGCATCGGCCAGCACGATCTCCGGCTCGCCCGTTACCTGCAAGGCATCACCGGCCGACAGCACCTGGCCGTTGACGGTCAGGCTGCCGCGCGCCACTTGCACGTAGCCGAGGCGGCCCTGGGCCAGCGGGTGCTGCAGGCGGCCTTCGCCGTCCAGGATGGTGGCGTACAGGCGCGCATCCTGGTGCAGCTTCAGCGAGCCACCGTCGCCGTCGGGCGAGGCGATCAGGCGCAAGGTGTTGCGCTTGCTGTCGGCGTCGAAATGCTTTTCTTCGTAGCTGGGCTCGATGCCGTTGCGCTCGGGCATCACCCAGATCTGCAGGAAGTGCACCGGGTCGCTGGCCGAGTGGTTGAACTCGCTGTGGGTGACGCCGCTGCCGGCGCTCATGCGCTGCACATCGCCGTAATGCAGGACCGATCCGGTGCCCATGCTGTCCTTGTGCTCCAGTGCGCCGTCCAGCACGTAGGAAATGATCTCCATGTCGCGGTGGGCATGCGTACCGAAACCTTCGCCCGCCTTTACCTTGTCTTCGTTGATCACGCGCAGCGGGCCGATGCCCATGTGGCGGGGATCGTGGTAGCTGGCGAAGGAGAAGGTATGGCGCGAGGACAGCCAGCCGTGCTCGGCGCGGCCACGGGTTTCGCTCTTGCGGACAGTCAACATGGTACTTCTCCTTGGAAAGATTCGAATGAGGCGGAAGGTGCGTTTTGCTTGCCCGTCCCGTTGATGCGTAGTTTGGAGAGGTGCCCCGGGTAAAAAAAGCGAGTAGATTTGACTGCTACCATCGAAAAAATCGAACAATGAAAATCAGCCTGGATGCGTTGCAGATCCTGGACGCGATCGACCGCCGTGGCTCCTTCACCGCTGCGGCGAAGGTGTTGTTCAAGGTGCCGTCAACGATTTCCTACACGGTCGCCAAGCTGGAGGAGGATCTGGGCGTGCAGTTGTTCGAGCGCGTTGGCCCCAAGGCCACGCCAACGCAGGCCGGCCGCGAGCTGTTACGTGAGGGGCGGCAATTGCTGCGCGCGGCGCAGGAGCTGGAAGTGCGGGTGCGGCGGGTCGCCTCCGGCTGGGAGTCGGAGTTCGCCATTGGCCTGGACGCGGTCCTGCCGGCGTCATTGCTGCTGCCGCAACTGCTGGACTTCTATTGCATCGCCGACAGCACCCGGTTGCGCGTGGTGAGCGAGTCGCTCTCCGGCAGCTGGGAGGCGTTGCTGGATCGACGC
This sequence comes from Xanthomonas sp. LMC-A-07, assembly GCF_030208825.1. NCBI lineage: Bacteria > Pseudomonadati > Pseudomonadota > Gammaproteobacteria > Lysobacterales > Lysobacteraceae > Xanthomonas > Xanthomonas sp. LMC-A-07. Next base: position 223,227 of record NZ_JARVTF010000005.1, on the reverse strand, counting down.
GTGGATCTGGTGGTTGCTGCTGGCGAGGGGCCGAGCGGTGGCGGTTATGTGGCCGAGCCGATCGGCTCGCTGCGGTTCGTGTTTGCAGTGGCCGCTACGCACCCGCTGGTGGACGCCGGAGTGCTGGGCGTGGCGGAGCTGGCCGAGCATCGCGCGATCGCGGCAGCGGACTCTGCGCGCCGGCTGCTGCCACGCACGGTGGGGCTGCTCTCCGGCCGCGACGTGCTCACCGTGCCTGACATGCAAACCAAATTGCAGCTGCAGTTGGCCGGGGCCGGCTATGGTTTCCTGCCCGAGCCGTACGCGCGCGGCGCATTGCAGGCCGGCGCCCTGCGCGCGCTTGCGGTGGAAACGCACAAGCCGGACGAGACGTTCTACCTGGCGTGGCGTCCGGGCGAGGAGGGCGAGGCGCTAAGTTGGTGGCGGCAGGCGCTGCGCAGCGAGGGGTTATTTGCGCGCTGGCTGGAGCAGCTGGCCGAAACGTATCGTTCCGTCCCCACCGGGCAGCCAGTAGCGTAGCGATAGGCGGATAATGGCCGCTCGCCGTCGCGCCAGGGTGTCGCATGCAAGGCTTGATCGAACAGTACGGATTGGCGCTGGTGTTCGCCAACGTGCTGGCGTTGTCGCTCGGTCTGCCGGTGCCGGCCATGCCGACCCTGGTACTGGTGGGCGCCGGCTATGCCTTGCACGGCGGCAGCGCCGCGTGGAGTGCCGCGCTGGCAGCACTGGCTGTTTCCGTATTCGCCAGCGTGCTGGGCGATCTGGTCTGGTATCTGGCCGGGCGCCGGTTCGGCAATCGCACCTTGCAGTCGCTGTGCCGGCTGTCGCTGTCGCGCGATACCTGCATGAAGAAGACCGAGCGTTTCTTCGGGCGCTGGGGCGTACGCGTGCTGGCGGTGGCCAAGTTCGTGCCTGGCCTGTCAATGGTGTCGGTGCCGATGGCGGGCGCGATGCAGGTGCGGCCAGGAGCATTCCTGCGCTACGACGCGTTTGGCGCGTTGCTGTGGGCCGCGGTGGGGCTTGGGTTGGGCGCGCTGTTCGCCGATCAGGTGCAGGACGTGCTGCACTTTCTCTCCACCCTGGGCTCGGGCGCCGTGCTGGTGGTGGCGTTGCTGTTGGCCGGTTATGTCGGCTGGCGCTGGTGGCGCCGCCATACGCTGCTGCGCTCGCTGGAGACCGCGCGCATTGCGGTCGAAGAGTTGGTGCCGATGCTCGCCGCCGACGAAGCGATGCGGCCGGCGGTGCTGGATATCCGCGCGCAGGGCTTTCGCGATCTGCAGCCGTACACGATTCCCGGTGCGGTGTTCGCCGATGAGCGCGAGCTGGCGCAGATCCTGGCAACGGTGCCGCGCGATCGCAGCGTGGTGATCTATTGCGCCTGCCCGGATGAAGTGTCCGCCGCCTGGTTGGCTGGGCGCTTGCGCGAGCGCGGGTATCGCGATGTGCGTCCGCTACTGGGTGGGCTGGATGCCTGGCGCGATGCGGGGCATCCGGTGGTGTCACTGGTGCCATTGGCCGCGCTTGCGCCGACCGGCGAAGCAGGCGCACTGGCCTGACGCACGGTCCACTGGATCTGATGGGCAAAAAAAACGACCAGCAAGCTGGTCGTTTTTCCAAGAATGGTGCGCCCGGAGAGATTCGAACTCCCGACCGCCTGGTTCGTAGCCAGGTACTCTATCCAACTGAGCTACGGGCGCATGTCTTGTTTGAGTGGTGCAGATCCGCCGCAATGCGATCGAACCTTTGTAACTAAAAAGACAGCGGTTGAAGGCTGTCTTATGTTGTTCTGAAGATGGTGCGCCCGGAGAGATTCGAACTCCCGACCGCCTGGTTCGTAGCCAGGTACTCTATCCAACTGAGCTACGGGCGCCTCGTCAGGAGCGGAATTATGCGGATGCCTGGCGCGTGCGTCAATCCCTTTGTGACGATCCTGTGGCGCTATCGATCGTGCAGCGACGTGCGTAATGCAGCGGCGACCGCGATGGGTGCGCGCATCCACGCGAAATGATCGCTGCGCACGCCCAGCGTTGCGTTGTCGAGCAGGCGCAGCGTCGCGGGCGCCTGCGGCATCTTGGCGCAAAGCGCGTGCAGCGCTGTAGCGGGGCCGAAGCGATCGTGTGCGAACACCACACCGTCGACCGGGCAGGTGACACTGGCCAGTGCCTGCTCCAGATCCCACGGTGCGCCCGCAGCGCGGTAGCGATTGCTGCGGCCGACGCGCGCCCAGTCGGCGATCAGGCTGCGCGCTTCGGTCCCCGCAAAGCGGAGCCGCCGCCCGTGCAGCACGCCTTGCACACGTGCCAGCCATGGCAGGAACCGGTACGCCAATGGCAGCCCATAACGCAGCGGTGACGGAAAGTTGCGCCAGTACGGCGAGCCGCTGGCGACCAGCCACAGGCGCGTCGCATTGCCCGGATGCAACGCGGCATGGCAGCAGGCCAGTTGCCCACCCAGGCTGTGGCCGCCCAGCAGCCGTGGCAGCGGCGGTGACTGCGCAGCGACAATGGCCTGGCTGGCCGGCAGATCATGTTCAAGCAGGGTGCGAAACCCCCAATCGTGGTGACGCGATGCACGCAAGGTGCTGCTGCCGTTGCCACGCCATTCGTGCACGAAGACCGCAATGCCGCGCTCGGCCAATGCCTGCGCGAAGGGCGCGTAATGCCGGGCCGCCACGCCCAATGCAGGTAACCACAACAGGCTGGCGATCGGCTGCGCAGGCGCGTAGTGCAGCAGCTGCCAGCCGTGCCCATCCGCCGCGGTGGCCGTATGTGCGGCGTTGATCAGTCCCATGCGTGCGGCGCGGCACCGAAGTGATCCAGCACCACTACATCGCTCTGGCCCGGACGCTGGCCGTTGGCAATTGCACGGGCCACATAATCGATCGCGGCCTCGCAGGCGTTGAGCAACGACAGGCCCTGACACAACTGCGCGGCAATGGCGGCAGAGAGGGTGCAGCCGGTGCCGTGTGCGTCCAGTTCCAGGCGCGGATGCATGAAGATTTCCTGCGCAACGCCGTCGTCGAACCGATCGATCACGCGCGTGCCTTCGCGCAAATGCCCGCCCTTGAGTAGCACGGCGTTGGCGCCCAGCTCCAGCAACGTAGCGGTCGCATGGTCGGCGGCATCGGGGGTGTCGATACGGCGGCCGGTGAGCAATTCGGCCTCGGGCGTATTGGGCGTGATCAAGCTCGCCAGCGGCAACAGGCGAGTGCGCAGTGCGTCCAATGCGGCGTCTTCGAGCAAACGCGCACCGCTGGTGGCCACCATCACCGGGTCGAGCACCACAAATGGCGGACGGTACTGTTCGAGCAGGTCGGCCACGCAGTGGATGACCTCGGCATTGGCCAGCATGCCGAGCTTGACCGCCTGGATCTGGAAATCGGCAAAGCAGGCATCGACCTGGGCGCGCAGGAATGCCAGGGGCGGCACGTGCACGGCGGTGACACCACGGGTGTGTTGCGCGGTCAGCGCGGTAATGGCGGACAGGCCGTGCACGCGATGCGCGGCGAAGGTCTTCAGGTCGGCCTGGATGCCGGCACCACCGCCGGAATCCGAACCGGCGATGGTCAATGCGGACAGCGTGCTGGGCGTGGTCATGCGGCGATTCTGCACTGCCGCGGCGCGACTGTGCAGACTCCCTTCAACGCGTTGCGCAGTGATCGATCAGGCGTCGCCGTTGATGGCGATTTCCGAAAACGCGCCGGTTTGCGGGTCGTACAACGCGCCCCAGAAGGCAGCGCCGCCATCACAGGCACCCACTGCGGTCGTGGCCGGTTTCAGTGATGGGCTGTCGGGCAGCTTGAACGCGTTGATGTAGATCAGCTCACGCCCATCGACGACCACGCCCACGTATTGCCGGTCGAAGTCACGCGGCTCGGCGATGGTGGGGGTGAGTGCGTCCTGGCGCGATTCCAGCAGTTCGATCTGCTGATGCGTCGGCGCCCAGTAGCCGGTGATCCTGCCCGGTTGGCGTGCCGGGCTGTCGCGCGAGCAGGTGTCCAGCACCTGATCGGCGATGGTCTGACGTGTGATCACCCACGACTGGCCGCTTTTCAGGTTGGTCGGCACGCTGGCCGGCTGCGTGGTTGCGCAGCCAGCCAGGGTGAGCAACGTCAGCGCCGCAGCGCTGCGCAGCGTGGGCATCACAGCACCTCCGAAGCGAAGTCGGCCAGCCGCGAACGCTCGCCGCGCCGCAGCGTGATGTGCGCGCTATGCGGCCAGGCCTTGAAGCGATCCACCGCGTAGGTGAGGCCCGAGGTGGTTTCGGTGAGGTAGGGCGTGTCGATCTGTTCGACGTTGCCCAGGCACACGATCTTGGTGCCGGGGCCGGCACGGGTGATCAGCGTCTTCATCTGCTTGGGCGTGAGGTTTTGCGCCTCATCCAGGATCAGATAACGCGACAGGAACGTGCGCCCACGCATGAAGTTCATCGAGCGGATCTTGATGCGGCTGGCGAGCAGGTCGTTGGTGGCCGCGCGGCCCCATGAGCCGCCGTCCTGGTTGTGGGTGAGCACTTCCAGGTTGTCGGTGAGCGCGCCCATCCACGGGGTCATCTTTTCTTCTTCGGTGCCTGGCAGGAAGCCGATGTCTTCGCCCACGCTCACCGTCGCGCGGGTCATGATGATCTCGCGGTAACGCTGCTGGTCCATCGTCTGCGCCAGGCCCGCGGCCAGCGCGAGCAGCGTCTTGCCGGTGCCGGCGGTGCCGAGCAGGGTGACGAAATCGATCTCCGGGTCCATCAGCGCATTGAGTGCGAAGTTCTGCTCGCGGTTGCGCGCGGCAATGCCCCAGACCGCATGCTGGGTGTGGCGGAAGTCATCCACCAGGCACAGCGTGGCCTTGCCGCCGCCGACCTTGGCCACGCGCAGTTCCACTTCGTCTTCGCCCGGCAGATACAGGTACTGATTGGGATACCAGTCTTCGTCGTCGGCCAGCACGATCTCGTAATGGGTGCGTCCGCGCTCGTTCCAGCTGCGCAGGTCCTCGTTGTGCTTTTGCCAGAAGTCTTCCGGCAGCTCGATCGCGCCGGTGAACAGCAGGCTGAAATCGTCCAGCGCGCGATCGTTCTGGTAGTCCTCGGCAACCAGGCCGCTGATGTAGGCCTTGATGCGCAGGTTGATGTCCTTGGACACCAGGATCACCGGCACATCGGGGTTTTCTTCGCGCAGCGCCAGCACCGAGGCGAGGATCTTGTTGTCCGGCAGCATCGCGCCGAAGGTGCGACCCGGCTCGATCGGGTGGATCTGGAAATACAGCCGGCCGATCGCGGCCTGGCCCTTGAGCTGGATGCCCTGCGGATGACTCAGCAGGATGCCGGCCTGGATCTGCTCGGCGTTGGTGTTCTCCAGCAATTCGTCCAGGAAGCGGCTGACCTGGCGCGCGTTGCGGCTGACTTCGGAGGTGCCTTTCTTGGCGTTGTCGAGTTCTTCGATCACCTGCATCGGCAGGAAGACATCGTGTTCTTCGAATTTGAACAGCGCGGTGGGATCGTGCATCAGCACGTTGGTGTCCAGCACGTAGATGCGCTTGCCTCGGGTCATTGGGTCTTCCAAGTGATGGAGCAGGGGCGAGCCATCACGCCTGCGCAGGCAGGGTGATGGAGGACGCGGGAAACGAGGGGTGTCACTGTTTGGCGTGCGCCTTTACTGCAGCCAGCACGGCGTCGGCATGGCCGGCCACCTTGACCTTGCGCCATTCCTGCACGACCTGCCCCTCGGGCGACAGCAGAAAGGTGCTGCGCTCGATGCCGAGCACCTGCTTGCCGTACATGTTCTTTTCCTTGATCACGTCGAAGGCGCGGCACAGCGCTTCATCGCTGTCGCTGATCAACGGAAACGTAAAGCCTTGCTTGGCGCAGAAGTTGTCGTGCGACTTCACCGAGTCGCGCGAGACGCCCAGGATCTTGGCGCCGGCCTTGTCGAATTCCGGCAGCAGCGCGTTGAAGTCCAGGCCTTCGGTGGTGCAGCCGGGCGTGCTGTCCTTGGGGTAGAAGTAGATCACCAGCCAGTGGCCGGCATGGGCACGCAAGGTGGTCTGGGTGCCGCCGGACAGCGACAGCGGCAGATCGAAGGTTGCAGCGGGCAGTTCCAGTACAGCGTCGGTCATCGTTGCTCAGCCTGAAGGGGAGAGGCGGTCGGTACCGATCAGGCCGGCCCGACGTCCATCCCATCATAAGCAGCCACATGGAAACGTTTGGCGAGTGCGTCGAACGCGGCATTGCGCTGATTCAGCGTTTCCAGGGTGTGGTGTTCTAGTTTGTCCACATGCAGGAAGTACGACTCTTCGTCGTCACCATCGTCCTCGTCGCGTTCGCCGAGAAAGATATCGATGACGCGGTAGCCGTCCTTGGTCAGTTGCTCGGCCAGCTGCTGCAGCGGTTGCTGCGCCGGATCGGCAAAGAAGTATTCCCAACGCAACGGGCCGTCCAGGTTCCAGTCGGTTTCCGAGCGGATGTGGTCGAACATCTGTTTCAGCGCGGACATCGCGATGGCCATGCGAACTCCTGTCTTAAAACTTCATCGGGTCCATGATCGCGTCGAGATTGAGGTGATCACAGAATTCCAGGAAATCATCGCGCAAGGCTGCGATGTGCATGTTGGCCGGCACGCCGATGGTCACCTGCGCAGAGAACATCTCCGCACCGGTCTGCATCGCGCGGTAGCGGGTGCTCTGCAGGTTCTCGATGGTGATGCCCTGGCGGTCGAAGAAATCGGCCAGCTGGAACAGGATGCCGGGCTTGTCTGCGGCGATCACCTCGACGATATACGGCAGCAGATTGGATTGCGCCTGCTTGGGGCCGGTGCGGTACCACACCAGCTTCAGGCCTTCTTCGCGTTCGAGCCGCGTCAGCATGGCTTCGAGCTTGGCAACCGAGTCCCAGGAGCCGGTGGCCAGCGCGGTGACCGAGACATCGCGCCCGACGGTGGCCAGGCGGGCGTCCACGAGATTGCAGCCGCTGTCGGCGATGCGGCGGGTGACGGGCAACAGGGGGGACTCCGGATGCGTCGTGTAGGCGTTGATCAGGAGGTGGTTTTCGGTCGGCGAAGGCCGGGGAGTCGAGTCAGTCAAAGGGGCTTCCGGCATTGCATCAGGCTGAATGGCCGCCCGGGCAGGCGCCCTGGCGGTGACCAGCATACTTGCCCGTGCTTTCGCGCCGCAAGTAACATGCAGGCGGCCACAACCCGCGTGCGCGCGGGCCTTTCCTGTCACGTAAGAGCAGCAGAATCTTGTCCCTTTCCGGCATCATCACCGCGCTGGCGACCCCTTTCGGGCCGGACGGCGCACTCGACCTGGATGCCTGGCGGCGGCTGCTGGAGCAGCAGCTGCACGGCGGTGTCCAGGGAATCGTGGTTGCCGGCTCGACCGGCGAAGCGGCGGCACTGAGCGACGACGAGTACGACACGCTCGTGCGTGCGGCCGTGGCGCAGGTGGCCGGCCGTGTGCCGGTGCTGGCTGGCACCGGGCTCTCCGGTACCGCAAAGACCATTGCGCAGACCCGCCGTGCCGCCGCGCTGGGCGCGCAGTACGCGCTGGTGGTGACGCCGCCTTACGTGCGGCCCACTCAGGCCGGCCTGCTGGCGCACTTCCAGGCGGTTGCCGACAACGGCGGCCTGCCGGTGGTGCTGTACAACGTGCCGGGCCGTACCGGCTGCGACCTGCTGCCGGAAACGGTCGCCGCGCTGGTGAGCCACCCGAACATCGTTGGCATCAAGGAAGCGCGCAGCGAACCGGAGCGGATTGCCGCGCTGGTGGCCTTGCGCAGCGACAGCTTCGTGGTGCTCAGCGGTGACGACGGCAGCGCCGCGCAGTCAATGCTGGCCGGCGCGGACGGCCTGGTGTCGGTGGCGTCCAACGCGCTGCCGTCGGCCTACCGCCGGCTCTGCGATCTGGCCCGTACCGGTCAGCACGAGGCCGCCAATGCCTGGGACACGCGTCTGAGCGAGTACCACAGCTTTTGCGGCATCGAATCCAATCCCATCCCCGTCAAGGCGCTGCTGCAGCGCGCCGGGATCGGCCACGGCCTGCGCTTGCCGTTGCTGCCACTTTCCGCGGCCCATCAGCCGGCCGCCGACCGCCTTGCCGCCAACGCAATTGCGTTGGAAGCGCTTTCCAGCCGCGAAATGCTCGCGGCCTGACCCAGGAGATCTATCGATGCGTCATTCCGTTTCCCCCGTCCGCGTGCTCTCGCTCGCGTTGCTGGCGACCGCCACTGTCGCCGCCACGAGCGGCTGCAGCTGGTTTCACAAGGGCGCGCGCGGCGACTATGCGCTGGCCCCGGAGGCACGTCCGCTGGAAGTGCCGCCGGATCTGAACCTGCCCGACACCTCCGGTGCCATGAAGGTGCCGACGCTCGCGTCCACCACCCAGCAGAACGCCAACACCCCGCCGTCGGCCAGCGCCAACAGCGGCTTTACCGTGCCGGGCGAACGCGATGCGGTGTTTGCCAAGGTGGGCGACGCGCTGGCCGATATCCCGGGCCTGACCATCGCCAGCAAGGCGCAGATGCTGGGCTCCTACGACGTCACCTACGAGGGCGCCAGCTTCCTGGTGCGCGTGGTCAAGGTCGAAGCCGGCAGCTACGTCTCGGCGGTTGATCCGCGCGGCATGCCTGCCACCGCGGCGGCGCCGGTGGCGTTGATCGCCTCGCTGAAGGGCAAGTTGGGCGGCTGAGGCCGGTTGGCAGTGCAGACAGCAAAACGGGCGCTCAGGGCGCCCGTTTTGTATTTGCGGCCGGCGGCGCTACGGATCAGCGCTGCAGCAGCGGCAATTTGTCCGGCTTGCCGTCCCACTCGGCGGCGTCGGGCAGCGGCTCCTGGCGCACGGTCAACACCGGCCAGGCCTTGGCCAGCTCGGCGTTGAGGGCAACGAAGGCTTCCTGTCCCGCCGGCACGTCGTCCTCGGGATAGATCGCGTTGGCCGGGCATTCGGGCTCGCACAGGGTGCAATCGATGCACTCATCCGGGTCGATGACCAGAAAGTTCGGGCCTGCGTGGAAACAATCCACCGGACAGACTTCGACGCAGTCGGTGTATTTGCACTTGATGCAGTTTTCGGTGACAACAAAAGGCATGGCAACTTCCGGCGTTAAGCCGCGCAATTCTAAAGCAGTCGCGTGGTGGGTGTGCGGGTGAGGCGTGATCTTGCAGTGATTTGGCGGTGCGGGGGCGGTTGGCGGTGCTGCCGCCTCGCGCTTTGCCGGCGCTCGGGGCGCGGGCATTAGGGCGAACGCGCGCTGGGGGCGCGCGGCCGGTGCCTTCTCGCCTCACGCGAGGAGGCGTTGCTCAGGTCAGGCAAGGCCGCGCTGTTGCGCGAGCGCGAACAGGCCGGCGGCGGCGAGGTCCTCCGGGTGCAGCTGGGAAGTCACGCCCAGGTGCTGTAACGCCAGTGCGTAGCGCTGGGCCAGGGCGGGGCTGCCGACCAGGTGCACTGCGCGGTGGTCGCCGCAGTGGTCGCGCAGTTCGTGGCCAATCAGCAGGCCCGAGAGGTAGGACGGCAGTGCCTGCGCGGGCAGACGCTCGAACAGCCCCAAGGTGCGGGTGCCGAACAGGTGATGGCTGAGCCCGCCGGGCTCGGCGCTGCGTGTCACCCCCTGCAGGAAGGCGCCCTCATCCAGGCTGCCGCCGTCGTCCTGCATCAGCTTGCCCAGGATGCTGTGCTGGCGGAGCAGGGCATACAGCTCGCCGGTCATGACGGTAGCAAAGCCGGTGAGCTGGCCGTGCGCCAGGCGGGCCCATTTGCTGTGGGTGCCGGGCAGGCAGGCAATGTGCTCGCCGTCGCCAAGCGCGGCGAGCAGGCCCACCAATTGGGTTTCTTCGCCGCGCATCACATCCGGAGTGCCGTCGTGTTCGCCGACGCTGACGCCGGGGACGAACCACAGCGTGCGGCCGGGGAGCAGGTCGTCGTAGCGCTGCATTGCCTGGGCCAGCGCCGCGGTGTCGGCCGGGCAGGGCAGGTAGGCCTGTTCGACCCAGCCATTGCGGCTGCCGATCATGCCCGACAGCAGTACCGGGCCGTCCCAGCCGGTGATGAGCGCTTCCAGCACGGCGTTGAAGCGGCCCTGGCAGGCCAGGATGCCGTCGGCGCCGCGGCGGTGGTCGCGCACCTGGCCATCGGGCCCGAGCAGATAACCGCGCAGGCTGCTGGTGCCCCAATCAATCGCGATCATGCGCTGGCCACCCGGCTTTCGGGCAGGCCGCGCACCGGCAGGTCGCAGACGTACAGACCGCCGGCCTGCGGGGTTTGTGCCAGCTCGGCATCGCTATGGTCCAGGCGCGAGCTGATCACGTGCAGACGGTCCAGTGCGGCGCCGCCGAAGGCACTGCAGGTGGGGTGCTTGACCGGCATCTGCACGATGCGCTCCACGCTGCCGTCCGGGCGATACCGCACCACGCGCCAGGCGCGCCATTGCGCATTCCACAGGTGGCCGGCGTTGTCGATGATGGAGCCATCCGGCTCGGCGTCGTCGCGGTCCAGGTTAGTGAACACGCGCGTGTTGCTGGTTTGCGCGGTGTCCGGGTCGTAATCGCAGCGCAGGATCTGCGGGCGCACCGAATCGCAGTAGTACAGCGTGCGGCCGTCCGGGCTGAAGCAGATCGAGTTGGGAATGGACACGCCCGGCAACGGCAGACGACGCAGCCCGTGGCGCAGCGAGAACTGGTACATCGCCCCGCGCGCGGCCTTGTCGTCGTGCTCGTCCATGGTGCCGAACACGAAGTTGCCATGGCGATCGGCGCGGCCGTCATTGCTGCGCGTGAGCGGGTTGTCGGCTTCGACATCGGCCAGATGGTCGAGCGGCAGCGTGTCGCCGTCGGCGTTGTCCGGGTCGGCGATGCAGATGGCCTTGGCCAGCGCGATCAGCACGCGGCCATCGTCCATCAGGCCGATGCAGCCCGGGCGGTCGGGAAGCGTCCAGAAGCGCGTCTGCGCGCTGCCGGGGTGATGCCGCCACAGGCGTTTTTCGCTGATGTCCACCCAGTACAGCGCTTCGCGCTGCTCGCACCACAGCACGCCTTCGCCATGTGTGCAGCGGCTGTCGACGGCCAGGACGGCGGTGTGGTCGGCGGTGCTCACCATTCGGCGATGCTGCCGTCGGCGTGACGCCACACCGGGTTGCGCCAGTCCGGCGGATTTTCGTTTGCGCGCTTGAGCATGTCTTCGTTGATCTCCACACCGAGCCCGGGCTTGGGCAGTGCGGCAATGCTGCCATCCACACAGTGAAAATCTTCTTTGTTGATGACGTAATCGAGCAGGTCGGCGCCTTCGTTGTAGTGGATGCCGATGCTCTGTTCCTGCAGCACCGCGTTGTGCGAGACGAAGTCCACGTGCAGGCAGGCGGCCAGCGCGATCGGGCCGAGCGGGCAGTGCGGTGCGAAGCCCACATCGTAGGCTTCGGCCATGGCCGCGATCTTGACGCACTCGGTGATGCCACCGGCATGCGACAGGTCCGGCTGCACCATGCCGATGCCGCCGGCACACAGCACGTTCTTGAACTCGAAGCGCGAGAACATGCGTTCGCCGGCAGCCAGCGGAATGCAGGTGCTCGCGGCCAGGCGCGGGTAGTACTCGGCCTGTTCGGCCAGCACCGGTTCTTCGACGAACAAGGGCTTGAACGGTTCGAGCTCGCGCAGCAGTGCCTTGGCCATCGGCGCGCCAACGCGGCCGTGGAAGTCGATGCCGAAATCGATGCTATTGCCGAAGGTCTCGCGGATTTCGGCCACCTTGACTACCGCCGCATCGACCGCACGCGCGCTGTCGATCAGCTTCATTTCCTCGGTGCCGTTGAACTTGAAGGTGTCAAAGCCCAGCGCACGGTAATCGTTGATCTGCGCGATGATTGCGCCCGGGCGGTCGCCGCCGACCCAGCGGTAGGTCTTCATGCGATCACGCACCAGCCCGCCCAGCAGTTCGTACACCGGCACGCCAAGCGCCTTGCCCTTGATGTCCCACAGCGCCTGGTCGATGCCGGCGATGGCGCTCATCAAAATAGCGCCGCCTCGGTAAAAGCCGGCGCGGTACATGGTCTGCCACAGGTCATTGATGCGGGCCGGATCCTTGCCGACCACGTAGCCGGCCAGCTCGTGCACGGCGGCTTCCACGCTGCGCGCACGGCCTTCGATGACCGGCTCGCCCCAGCCGGTGATGCCCTCGTCGGTTTCGACCTTGAGGAACAACCAGCGCGGTGCGGCGTGGTAGGTGGTGAGGCGGGTGATCTTCATCCTTGCAGTTCCTGGTAAGCCTGCACAAAGGCGCGTGCATGCGTCTGGGTTGTTTCGAGGGATTGGCCGGGTTTGTACAGTTCGCCGCCGATGCCGGCGCCGGCCGCGCCCTGCGCCATGAAGCCGGCCAGGGTCTGCGGGCTCACCCCGCCGACCACGTAAACCGGCACGTGGGTCGGCAGCACCGAGCGCAAGGCGCGCACATGCGCCGCGCCATAGGTGGCCGCGGGGAACAGCTTGAGGATCTGCGCGCCGGCGTCGATTGCATCGAAGGCTTCGCTGGCGGTGGCAAAGCCGGCCACCACGGTCAGCCCGCGCGACACCGCATGGCGGATCAGCGAGGGCTTGGTATTGGGGGTGACGATGAAACGCGCGCCGATCTCGGCCAGCGTGTCGACGTCTTCGTTGCGCAGCACGGTGCCGGCGCCGATCCAGGCGCGCGCGCCGTAGCGCTGCTGCGCCAGGGCAATGCTCTCGGCCCAGCGCGGCGAGTTGAGCGGGATCTCGATCGCGTCGAATCCGGCTTCGATCAAGGCACCGACATGCGCCAGCGTGTCTTCCGGGGTGATGCCACGCAGGATGGCGACCAGCGGCAGGGCGAACGGGTTGAACACGGGGGTGGTGGATGCAGTCATCGGGTTACTCGCACTAGAGCGGAATACAGCCATCGACGGCCAGACGGCCCTCGATGTCGGGGGAAGGGGTGCGGCTGCGCGATCGGGCAGGGCAGGCGGTGCGCGTTGCAGACCCGGGCACGGAGGCGGCGGCACGGCGCACACTACGGCTGCCCGGCGCGGCAATTGCCGCAAGCACGGGCGCAGGCCGGCTGCCTGCGGTTGGCCGGCAAGATGGCGTCATCGTCTTCCTCCTCGGCGGTCATGGCATCCGCGTGTTGCCGCCATCTGGCGGGCAACCACGACTGTTCTGGCCGCGCCCGGGAGGTAGGGGCTCCTGCTGCGGCGCTCGATAGCCTCGCGCGGGGAGATATGTGCTGCAAATGAAATTTTCGGCATATTCTATTCCTCCGACGAATACACGTCCGCGACGGCACCCCATGGCAAATTCCGGTACTCCCTGGTTCAACGCAGCCCGGCTCAAGACCCGCCAGCTGTTGTTGTTGTTGCATCTGCACGAACAGCGCTCGGTCCTGCGTGCGGCCGAGGCCGCCAGCATGACCCAGCCGGCCGCCTCCAAACTGCTGGCGGAAATGGAAGACATGCTCGGGGTGAAGCTGTTCGAGCGCCACGCGCGCGGCGTGGAGCCCACCTGGTACGGGCACGTGCTGATCCGCCGCGCCCGCGCGGCAATGTCGGAGATCGGCCGGGCGCAGGAAGAGATCGCCGCGTTGCGCGCCGGCCGCATGGGCCAGGCCTCGATCGGCACGGTGGTCAACCCGGGCACCAACCTGGTGCCGCAGGCCATCGCCGAGGTGAAACGCGAGTTCCCCGACATCCTGGTGCGGGTGGAGATGGACTACAGCCGGCCGCTGGTGGCCAAGCTGCTGGATGGGCAGCTGGACATCGTGATCGGCCGCATCCTGGGGCCGGAAGGGGTGGGCGAGCTGGAATTCGAGCCGTTGGCCGACGAGCCGCATTCGGTGATCGCCCGCGCCGGCCACCCGCTGGCCAGCCGCGCCAACCTGCAGCACGCCGATCTGGTCCGCCACGGCTGGATCCTGCCGCCGGCCGACAGCGTGCTGCGCGCGCGACTGGATTCGATGTTCATGGAGCACGGCGTGCAGACCCCGACCAATGCGATCGAGACCTCGTCGCTGCCGGTCACCTCCACGTTGCTGCGCGGCAGCGACATGCTGACCGCGTTGCCGGTGGAGTCGGTGGCGCCGCTGATCCAGGCCAAGTTGCTCACCGTGCTGCCGATCGAATTGGGTGTGCGGATGGAGTCGTTCGGCATCATCCGTCGGCGCGATTACATCCTGCCGCCCGGCGCCGAGCGCATTTTGCAGGCCCTGCGCAGCACCGCGCGTCGCCTGTACCCGGGCCTGCGCAGCCCGGAATCGCCTGTCTAAGCAGGCTCTTCCATTTCCATTCCTTTTCAGCATACCAGCCTGTGAATTTTTCATTGGCTGGCGCTAGACCGGACGCCTATACCTGTGTGTCAGATCGCACGCTGAAGCGCACGTGAAGTCGGGCAAGTGATCGGCGGCCAAGCCGCCATGTAGTGGGAAGCGGAACCGGGCCCCAGTGCCCAGGTCCCAACGATCACGCGACCCATTGGTCGCGACAACCAGTCTTCAGTCGTCTTGCGTCCTGGGAGGGATTCGGATGTACACATTTTCCAGCCATGCTTCGGCAGGCACGGGCGCGCGTGCGCGTCGTTTGGTTCGCCTGCGTCACTCGGCCATGGCCATCAGCATCGGCGTGCTGCTCGCGGCACCGGCCTATGCTCAGCAGGCGCCACTCACCAACGCTGGCGGCAGCGCGGTGGACCTGGACACGGTGGAAGTGCGCGGTGTGCGCGCCAGCCTGATCAAGTCGCAGGTGATCAAGCGCGACGCCACCCAGATCGTGGATTCGGTCAGTGCCGAAGACATCGGTGCCTTGCCCGACCGCAGCGTCACCGAAACCCTGCAGCGCGTCAGTGGCGTGACCATCGACCACTTTGCCGCCCGCAGCGACCCGGACCATTTCTCCGCCGAAGGCAGCGGCGTGATGATCCGTGGCCTGACCCAGGTGCGCGGTGAGCTCAACGGGCGCGACATCTTCAGCGCCGCCAGTGGCCGTGGCCTGAGCTTTGAAGACGTGCCGGCCGAACTGATGGCCGGCGTGGACGTGTACAAGAATCCCTCGGCCGAGATCATCGAAGGCGGGCTGGGCGGCACGGTCAATCTGCGCACGCGCATGCCGTTCGATAATCCAGGCCGCATCGTCGGTGGCAATGTCGATTACAACTACGGCGACATGAGCAAGAAGTACAAGCCGTCGGCCTCGTTCCTGTTCAGTGATCGCTGGAACACCGGCATCGGCGAAATGGGCTTCATGATCGACATCGCCCATTCGGAGCTGGCCACGCGCTCGGACGGCATCCAGGTCGAGCCCTATGTGCGCCGCACCGACGACGCGGTGCTGGCCGGTAGTGGTCGCAGCGAGGTCTATGTGCCGGGCGGGGTGAACTGGCGCCAGCTGGATTTCGAGCGCAAGCGCGACGGCATTGCCGCGGCCTTCCAGTGGAAGCCCAGCGATGCCACCGAGATCTATGCCCAGTTCCTGCGCTCACGGTATGAGATGAACTGGCAGGAGCGCGCGGCGTTCTTCAACGACAGCAACAACAGCATCACCCCGGCGCCGGGTACTACCTTCGACTACGACGATCGCGGCGCCTTCCTGCGCGGCTCGCCGGTGTCCAGCTCGTGGCGCGGCGCGCTCACCGGCGACGGCGTGCGCTTCAACACCGACAACCGCTATTCCGAACAACGCACCACCACCACCGATCTGTCGGTGGGCTTCAGCCACTTCTTCAACGACAACCTGCAGATCAAGGGCGACATGCAGCTGGTGCAGTCGGAGAACGAACAGCTGGATTTCACCGTGTTCAGCGCCACCTATCTGCCGGGGCTGACCTACGATGTCTCCGGCAAGTATCCCAGCGTGCAGATCGCCAACCCGGCGTTCACCCAGGACCCGTCCAACTACTTCTGGGCGGCGGCGATGGACCACCTGGGCAAGAACCGCGGGCGCCAGCTGTCCACGCGCGTGGATCTGGAATACACCTTCGATGACAGCAGCTGGCTGCGCTTTGCGCGCTTCGGCATGCGCGCCACCGACCGCAACCAGATCAACAAGAACTCCGGCTACAACTGGGGCGTGATCTCCGACAACTGGGCCGCCATTCCGGGCACCAGCAACGGGCTGGCCAACATGTCGGACTTCATGACCGACCAGTCGTCGTTGTTCACCTTTTCCAACTTCTTCCGGGGCGGGGTGAATGTGCCGACCACGCTGGTGGTGCCCAACAGTAGCCTGGTCAACAACTACGGCTCCGCCTCGCAGATGATCCAGCAGATCGTGGCGCTGCGCGGTTATGGCTGGGCACCGGACACCTATCAGCCGCAGGACACCAATCGCCAGTACGAGCGCACCCAGGCAGCGTATGCGGCGCTGTATTTCGGCAACGACGAAGCATGGGGCATTCCGGTGGACGGCAATGTCGGCGTGCGCGTAGTGCAGACCAAGACCCAGGCCGAAGGTTTTGGCCAGTTCCAGAACCTGGCAGGCCTGAACGTCTCGCCGGAGTTGCAGGCGCGCTACACCGGGCAGTACTTCGACAATAATTCGCAAGGCAGCTACACCAACGTGTTGCCCAGCCTGAATCTGCGCCTGCGTTTCAGCGACAGCCTGCAATGGCGTTTTGCCGCCTCCAAGGCAATGGCGCGCCCGGACTACACCCAGCTGCAGCCGTACGTGTTGCTCAATGTGGAAACCAACGACGCCGGCCAGGCGACCGACTTCGTTGGCACCGCCGGCAACCCGAACCTCAAGCCGATGGTGGCCAACCAGTTCGACACCGCGCTTGAGTGGTATTTCGACACCAGCGACATGCTCTACACCACGCTGTTCTACAAGAAGGTCAAGGACTACTTCTCCACCCAGACCCGCAGCGAGGTCTACGACAACCGCCCGTGGCTGGTGACCCGCCCATACAACATGGATGAAGGCACCATCCGCGGCGCCGAGTTCGGCTACACCCAGTTCTTCGACAGCCTGCCGGGCTGGCTGAACGGGTTTGGCATCAATGCCAATTTCACCTTCGTCGACAGCAAGGGCGGCGCCAACACCGCCACCGACCCGTACACCAACACCACGGTCACCGGTGTGGAGCTGCCGCTGGAGGGTTTGTCGCGGCGCAGCTATAACCTGGCGGGCATTTATGAGAAGGGGCCGCTGTCGCTGCGCCTAGCCTACAACTGGCGCTCGCGCTACCTGCTGACCACCAGCGACGCGGCCACCCGGTTGCCGACCTGGGCCGATGACTACGGCCAGCTCGATGGCTCGTTCTTCTACCGCTTCAACGACCATCTGCAGCTGGGCCTGCAGGCCAACAACCTGACCAACACCGTGACCAAGGTGCTGATGGGGCCGACCTCGTACGAGGGCGGCGAAGTGGATCCGCGGCTGTACACGCGTTCTTCGTTCGTCAACGACCGCCGTTACTCGCTGGTGCTGCGCATGAATTGGTAGTGCGCCGCGTCACGCGGCAAGTGTGCGCGGGCCTACAGGTGCAGGCCCGCGTTCTGACTGCCACGGCGTGAAGTCCGCAATGCCAGAGACAGCGGGTTTCTCCGGCTTGCTATAGTCGTTTTGAATACCTTTCCAGGAATATTTCATTGGTGTGGCATGACAGGCCCGCCCTATGCTCCCGCCGCAGCCGCTAGGTAAGCCTTGTTGGGATTACCGCGCATCCACCAGCCCAAGGCCCTTGCCGCGGCCGGATGTGGCAGCAACGACGACAGGGCAGGGCGTTCGCGCACCTGCCCGCCAAAAAATAAGCAGTACATGCGTCCTGGGAGGGAGCACCATGTCAGTGCAACATCGCCACATTCCGGCAGGCCGGGCTGTGGGTCAGCGTTCGATCCGTGAATTCCGCCGCTCCGTGATGGCCATCAGTGTGGCTACGCTGCTGAGCGCCCAGGCCTATGCGCAGGATGCGACCACCACTGCCGCACCGGCATCGGATGCGACCACCCAGCAGCTGGACACCGTGCAGGTCACCGGCACGCGCAGCAGCGTCACCAAGGCGCAGCTGGTCAAGCAGAACGCCGAGCAGATCGTCGACTCCATCGTCGCCGAAGACATCGGCAAGCTGCCCGACAACAACGTCGCCGAGGCGCTGCAGCGCATCTCCGGCATCCAGATTTCGCGCAACTACGGCGAAGGCAGCTCGATCGCCATCCGCGGCCTGACCCAGGTGCGCACCGAGCTCAATGGCCGTGACATCTTCACCGCCAATGACGGCCGTGGCCTGAGCTTCGAAGACGTGTCGGCCGAACTGCTCGGCGGCGTCAACGTGTACAAGAACCCGTCGGCCGACATGATCGAAGGTGGGCTGGGCGGCACCGTCGACCTGCGTACGCGCCTGCCGTTCGACTACGAAGGCCGCAAGATCGCCGGCAGCGTCCAGTACAACTATTACGACCTGGCCGACGACGGCAAGCCGGCGTTCTCGGGCCTGTTCAGCGATCGCTGGCAGACCGGCATCGGCGAGATCGGCATCCTGGTGAACTACTCGCAGCAAAAGAGCCCGTTCCGCCAGGACACCATCTCGATCGAGCCGTGGTACACCCAGACCGACCTGCCAGGCTACGAAGGCCAGGGCGTGTCGGTGCCGCACGGTGCCGGTATCAACACCACCATCGGTGAGCGCGAGCGCAAGACCGGCGCGTTTGCGATGCAATGGCGTCCGAACGATTCGGTCGAGGTCTACACGCAGGTGCTGCGTTCGGACTACGACTTCAGCTGGCACGATTACTCGTTCTTTGCGCTGACCGGCGCCAACCCGATGCAGGGCTTGCCCGGCATCCAGGTCAACGACCGCAACGAGTTCGTCAACGGCTCGTTCCAGAACGTGCCGACCGAATCCAACACCAGCCTGACCGAGCGTCACTCGGTGACCACCGATTACTCGCTGGGCGCCAAGTGGACGGTCAACGAGAAGCTGACCCTGAGCACCGACTTCCAGTATGTCGATGCCACCACCACCGGCACGCGCTACATCGTGGCGACCGGGCAGGACAGCAGCCCGCAGTTCAACGTCGACTTCCGTGGCGATCTGCCGCGCCTGTCGGTCACCGACGCCAGTGGCGCGGAAGGCTACCTGGCCGACGTCAACAACTATGACGGCTGGCGCTGGCACCTGGACAACAAGGACGACAACAAGGGCACCGAGTTCGCCTGGCGCGCCGACATGGACCTGGCGTTCGACAGCGACTTCGTGCGCAGCTTCAAGGCCGGCGTGCGCTACACCGATCGCGATGCCGAAACCAAGGGCAACGTGTACCGCTTCATGTGCATCAACGATTGCTCGGGCACACCGTTCTCGCAGTTTCCTAGCATCGGCGTGGTGACCAATCCGATCACCGATTTCTTCCGCGGTGAAAGCAGCACCTTCGGGCGCACGCTGACTGCATCGGATGCGGCAGTGGCGAACTACGAGCAGACCCTGGCGACCTTCGGCGGCACCCCGCTGGAATTTGCACCGAACAACATCAACACCCAGACCGAAAAGACCTACGCGGCCTACGGTGTGTTGCGCTTTGGCGTGGACAGCGATTCGATTCCGTTCGATGGCAACATCGGCGTGCGCGTGGTGCGCACCGAAGTCGGCTCCAACGGCGTGCGGACCGGTACCGATGCCGAGGGCGGTGGCCTGATTCCGGTGGCTGCGCAGCAGACCTACACCGACGTGCTGCCGAGCTTGAACCTGCGCTGGATGCTGAGCGACCAGCTGCAGTGGCGTTTTGCGGCCTCGCGCGGTATTTCGCGTCCAACCTTCGACCGTCTCAACCCGAACCTGAGCCTGAGCACCGGCACCTCGAACGGCGCTTCGACCTTCACCGGCACCGCGGGTAACCCGAGCCTGGAAGCGGTTAAGGCTGACCAGTTCGACACCGCGCTGGAGTGGTATTTCGGCCAGGGCTCGATGATGTACGGCACCTTGTTCTACAAGAAGGTTGAAGGCTTCATTGCCAACGCCGTCTTCAACGAGGTGTACGACGGCCAGGTGTGGCAGATCACCCGTCCGGTCAACGGCGATGCCGGCAAGATCCGCGGCGCGGAACTGGGCTACACGCAGTTCTTCGACTTCCTGCCGGGCTGGCTGAGCGGCTTCGGCCTGCAGACCAACTACACCTACGTCGACAGCGAGGCGCCGAGCCCGACGGCCACCGACACCAACGGCCAGTCGCTGACGGTGCCGCTGGAAGGCCTGTCCAAGAACAGCTACAACGCGATCCTCAGCTACGAAACGGCGCGCTTCCAGGGCCGTGTGGCCTACAACTGGCGCAGCGACTGGCTGGTGACCACCGCGGGCAACGGCACCGGCAACCTGCCGGTCTACAACAAGGGCTTCGGCCAGTTGGATGCCTCGCTGCGTTTCAACATCAATGATGTGTGGTCGATTTCGCTGGACGGCGTGAATCTGCTCGATACCCGTCGCGAAAGCTATCTGGGGACCGAGTCGCGCTACCGCGACTTTGTGATCAACGATCGTCGGTATGGCCTGACGTTGCGGGCCAGCCTGTAGAACGCGCCGTAGGAAGTGCGTCGCCGGTCCGGCGAGCTGTGCAGGCAGCTCGTTGGACTGGTGTTTTTCCTATCGACGGCGTTGCCGTCGATCGCGAGGGGAGCCGGAGGAATGATCGCAATGATCGATCCGCCTACTAAGCGCCGCACCACCACAACAGGAGCATGGCTGGCTGTCTTGAGCCTGCTGCTGTTGCTCTTTTCGACGCCCAGCGTGCGTGCGGCCGAGCCCGCCACGTCCGGGCCCTACCAGTGGCGCAGTGTTGCCATTGGCGGTGGCGGCTTTGTCACCGGTGTGTTGTTTCATCCCGCCGAACGTGGTCTGGCCTATGCGCGCACCGATGTGGGTGGCGCGTACCGGTGGGATGCGCAGGCGCAGCAGTGGACCGCGCTGACCGACTGGTTGGGCGCTGACGACTGGAACCTGATGGGCATCGACGCATTCGCCGTCGACCCCGCCGATGCCGATGCGCTGTATCTGGCGGCCGGCACCTACATGCACGAACGCGCCGGCACTGCCGCAGTGCTGCGCTCGTTCAACCGCGGCCGCACGTTCGAGCGCGCCGATCTGCCGTTCAAACTGGGTGGTAACCAGCTGGGCCGCGCCAATGGCGAGCGGCTGGCGGTGGACCCGCACGATGGCCGCGTGCTGCTGCTGGGCTCGCGCGATGCCGGCCTGTGGCGTAGCGACGATCGCGGCGCGCACTGGGCGAAGGTGGCGTCGTTTCCGGACGCCGCGCTGGCCGGTGCCACCGCACGCAATCATGTTGGGCGCGAGCAGGCGGTGGGGATCGCCTTTGTCGTGTTCGACGCAGCCAGTGGCAACACCGGCACGCCAACACCGCGCATCTACGTGGGCGTGTCCACCGAACAGACCAGCCTGTATGTGTCCGAAGATGCCGGCCGCAGTTGGGCGCCGGTGGCCGGGCAACCACGCGGCCTGCGCCCGAGCCACATGGCCGGCGGCAGCGATGGGCACTGGTATCTGAGCTATGGCGACCAGCCCGGGCCGGACCTGATGGCCGGGGGGGCTCTGTGGAAATTCACGCCGGCACAGGGGCGCTGGCGCGAGATCAGCCCGATTCCGCAGCCGGCCAGTGGCGATGGATTCGGCTGGGGCGCGGTGGCGGTGGATCCGCAACATCCGCAGGTGCTGCTGGCCAGTACCTTTCGCCGTCGCACGCCGCGCGACGAGCTGTATCGCAGCGTGGATGGTGGCAAGCACTGGACGCCGTTGTTGGCCGATGCGGTGTTCGACCACAGCGCCGCGCCGTGGACCGCACATGCCACGCCGCACTGGATGGGGGCGCTGGCGATCGATCCGTTCGACGGCAACCACGCGCTGTTCGTGACCGGCTACGGCATCTGGGCCTCGCGCAATCTGCAGGATTTCGCCGCACCGCAGCGCCCGCTGCAGTGGTGGTTCCAGGACCGTGGGCTGGAAGAAACCGTGCCGCTGGACCTGCTCAGCCCGATGGCCGGCGCGCATTTGCTCAGCGCACTTGGCGATATCGATGGCTTCCGGCATGACGACCTGGACCGCGCGCAGTTGCAGTACGCCGGCCCACGGCTGACCAATGGCGAAAGCATCGATGCCGCCGGCCAGGCGCCGCAGTGGGTGGTGCGCAGCGGCACCGTGCGCGATCGCCGCAGCAACGAAATCCGCGCGCTGTATTCGCGTGATGGCGGCAAGCAGTGGACGGCGTTTGCGAGTGAGCCGCCAGCCGGGCAGGGCGCCGGCAGCATTGCCATTGGGGCCGATGCGGCGCAGGTGGTGTGGGCACCGGCGCGCGGCGGCAATTGGCGTACGTCCGACTTCGGCGCGCAGTGGCAGCGTGTGGACGGCCTGCCGGACACCGCGCTGGTGGTGGCCGATCGGGTGGATGCACGGCGCTGGTATGCGGTGGATGTCGCCAGCGGGCAGCTGTACGAGAGCACTGATGCCGCGCGCAGTTTCCGTGCGACCGGTGTGCAGGTGGGCAGCCCGGCGCGCGATGAGCGCACCCGCCCGCAGCTGCGTCCGGACCCGTGGCGCGCAGGCGTGGTGTATCTGGCCAGCCCCGGCAAGGGTGTAATGCGCTGGCAGGGCGGCGCGCTGCAGGTGCTCTCACAGCCAGACGAAGCGCGCTCGCTCGGCATCGGCAAGGCGTTGCGTGCCGGTGCGCCGCCGGCGCTGTATCTGGCCGGGCGCGTGCAGGGCGTGGATGGCGTGTTCCGCTCCGACGATGGCGGCGTGCAGTGGCAACGCATCAACGATGACGCGCACCGCTTCGGGCGCCCGTACAGCGTGACCGGTGATCCGCGCATTGCCGGGCGTGTGTACTTCGCCACCGGCGGCCGCGGCATTTTCTACGGCGATCCGAGATGAGCAGTGCATGCCTGTCCGCGACGTCCTGCTGCTTTACCGTGTACGGCGCCGCCGGCCTGGCCGCTGCGGGCGCCGTGACACCGCCGACCCTGGAGATCACCGCATGACCCCGTCCCACATTTCCCGCGCCTGCCTGCTGGGTATGTTGTTGGCCAGCGGCAGCGCCGCCGCGCAACCGAGCCTGCCGTTGCTGTTTGCCGATGGCGCAGTGCTGCAGCGCGATGAGGCAATGCCGGTATGGGGCTGGGCCACGCCCGGCGCCGCAATCACGGTGAGTTTCGATGGCAAGCAGGCCACCGCCAAGACCGACGCGCAGGGGCAGTGGAAGGTTCGCTTGCCTGCACACACTGCCGGTGGCCCGTACGTGCTGAGCGTGCGTGGCGACGGCGGCGCGCTGCAGGTGCGCGATGTGCTGGTCGGCGATGTCTGGCTGGCCAGTGGGCAATCGAACATGGAATGGCCACTGGCCCAAGCCAGCGATGGCCCGCAGGCGGTGGCGGCGGCCAACGATGCGCAGCTGCGCCACTTCAAGGTGCCCAAGTCGTGGTCGGTGCAGCCGGAGGCCAAGCTCACCGGTGGCGACTGGAAAGCAGCCACGCCGGAGAACGCAGGTGCGTTTTCGGCGGTGGGCTATTTCTTTGCGAAAGAGTTGCGCGCCAGTACCGGCGTGCCGATCGGCATTGTCGACAGCACCTGGGGCGGCAGCGCGATCGAGGCGTGGATGGACGCCGCCTCGCTGGGCCTGAAGGCCGAGCAAAACCAGGGCGCGATCGAGGCGATCAAGCAGCGCGATGCGGCCGCCCAGGCCGCCACCAGCAAGCGCATCGGGCGCTGGCCCAAGGTGGAAGGCGACATCCCGCAGTGGCGCACGCCCGAATTCGATGACCGCGACTGGGACAGCATCCCGGTGACCCAGCAATGGGAACTCAGCGGCTATGAGGGCATGGACGGTATTGCCTGGTACCGCACCACCTTTACCCTGACCGCCGCCGAAGCCAAGGCCGGCGTGCAGCTGGGGGTTGGCCAGATCGACGATTCGGACATCACCTACGTCAATGGCCAGCAGGTGGGCCAGACCGAGAAACAGTGGAACCTGCCGCGCGTGTATGCAGTGCCGGCGGCGGCGCTGCGGGCCGGCGTCAACCAGATCGCGGTGCGCGTGGAAGACCTCAGTGGCGGTGGCGGCATGCACGGCCCGGACGAACAGCGCTTCGTGCAGATCGGCAGCACCCAGCGCGCCCTGGCGGGCTGGAAATTCCGCCCGGCGCAGGTGCGCGTGTCGCTGACCGACAACAAGAACCAGCTCCCCACGCTGCTCTACAACCAGATGATCCACCCGCTGCAGCCATTCCCGGTCAAGGGCGTGATCTGGTACCAGGGCGAAACCAACGCCACCGACACCGGTGCGGTGAAATACCGCGACCAGTTCGCCGCGATGATCCAGCAGTGGCGCGCCGAGCGCGGTGCCAAGCGGTTGCCGTTCCTGTGGGTGCAGCTGGCCAACTTCAAGGCCGGCGGCGACACCGGCGATCTGAGTCCGTGGGCGCTGCTGCGCGAATCGCAGTCCAAGACGCTGGCGCTGCCGGCGACCGGGCAGGCGGTGATCATCGACATCGGCAATCCCACCGACATCCACCCCACCAACAAGCGCGATGTAGGCCATCGCCTGGCGCTCGCTGCGCGGCATGTGGCCTACGGCGAAACGCTGGTGTACAGCGCGCCGGTGTTCGCCCGCGCCAGCTATGCCGATGGCCAGGCCAGCGTGCAGTTCGATCTGCAGGGCAGTGCCTTGCAGGTGCGCGGCGGCGGTACGTTGCAGGGCTTTGCGGTGGCCGGTGCGGACAAGCGGTTCCATCCGGCGCAGGCGCGCATCGCTGGCGACCGGGTGATCGTGCGCAGCGATGCGGTGGCCGCGCCGGTGGCAGTGCGCTACGGCTGGAGCGAAAACCCCGCCGACGCCAACCTGGTCAATCGCGAGCAATTGCCCGTTTCCCCCTTCCGAACCGATACCTGGTGACACGGAGTCCTATGTCCATGCATTCCCCTGTTGCACGCGTGATTCCCCGTTCGCTGGCCGGCCGTTGCCTGCGGCCATTGCTGTTGTCTTCCCTGGCGGTGGCGCTGGCCGCCTGCCAGTCCGGCGAGCCGGACAGCGCCGCCAAGCCGCAGGCCGCCGCAACGCCAGGCACCACGGCACCGGCCACGGCGCCTGCCGCCGCACCGGCGACGCAGACACCGATGCCGCAGTTCGTCAGCAAGGACGGCAAGCACGCCCTGATGGTGGACGGCGCGCCGTTCCTTATCCTCGGCGCGCAGGTCAACAATTCCAGCAACTATCCCGGCGTGATGGACAAGGTGTGGCCGGCGATGCAGGTGCTGGGCCCGAACACCGTGCAGGTGCCGATCGCCTGGGAGCAGGTAGAGCCGGAAGAAGGCAAGTTCGATTTCTCCTTCGTCGACACGTTGCTGGCGCAGGCGCGCGAGCACAAGGTGCGGCTGGTGCTGCTGTGGTTTGCCACCTGGAAGAACAATGGCCCGGCGTATGCGCCGCATTGGGTGAAGACCGACAACCAGCGCTTCCCGCGCGTGGTGACGCGTGAGGGCAAGGCAATCGGGTCGCTGTCGCCGCATGCGCAGGCCACGCTGGATGCCGACCGCAAGGCGTTCGTCGCCTTCATGCAGCATCTCAAGCAGGTCGACCCGCAGCACACGGTGATCATGATCCAGCCGGAAAACGAACCGGGCACCTACGGCAGCGTGCGCGACTTCTCGCCGATGGCGCAGAAGTTGTTCGACGGCCCGGTGCCGGACGAACTGCTCAAGCGCTTGAACAAGCAGCCGGGCAGCTGGGCGCAGGTGTTTGGCGCCGATGCCGACGAGATCTTCCACGCATGGTCGATCGGCCGTTACATCGATCAGGTGGCCGAAGCCGGCAAGCAAGCCTATCCGTTGCCGATGTACGTCAATGCAGCGTTGCGCGGGCCGTTCAATCCGGGCCAGCCCGGCCAGTACGCCAGCGGTGGCCCCACCGATAACGTGCTCGACGTGTGGAAGGCCGCCGGCCCGCATATCGACCTGCTGGCACCGGACATCTACATGCCCGAGTACCGCATGTACACCACGGTGCTGGAGCGCTACGCGCGCCCGGACAATGCCTTGTTCGTGGCCGAAACCGGCAACCGCCCGGAATACGCGCGTTACCTGTTCCCCACCCTGGGGCATGACGGCATCGGCTGGTCGGCGTTCGGCATGGATTACACGCGCTATTCCAACTATCCGCTGGGCGCCAAGCACGTCAACGAAGAAACCCTGGCGCCGTTTGCGCTGGGCTTCAAGCTGGTAAGCCTAGGCATGCGCCCGTTCGCGAAGGCTGCATCCGAAGGCAAGCTGCACGGCACCGCCGAAGAACCCGGCCAGGCCGTGCAGGAGCTCAAGCTCAACGACCGCTGGAGCGCCACCATCACCTACGGTGTGCCGCAGTTCTGGTTCAAGGGCGAGCCGCCGGGCAACCCCGAGCCGATCGGCGCGGCACTGATTGCCGAGCTGGGCCCGGACGAATTCCTGGTCACCGGCTACCACGTGCGCGTGACCCTGCACCCGGCCAGCGAAGCCACCGCCAACATGCTCTACGACCGCGTGGAAGAGGGCCAGTACGACGGTGACACCTGGCAGTTCCAGCGCAACTGGAATGGCGACCAGACCGACTACGGCGTCAATTTCTCCAGCGCACCGCAGCTGCTCAAGATCAAGCTGGCCACCTACAACTAAGTCCCGCACGCCGCGCAGTGCGTGGCGTGCGGTGCACCGCACATCCATCGAACCCAGTGCTGCCGCCCCCGCGGCAGTGTTTCGCCATTCAAAGGGAGTAAACATGCAAACCACCCACCATTCCGCCGGCCGTGCGCCCGCATCCCGACGTCGGCCGCTCGCGCAATGCGTGGCGCTGTCGTTGGCCTTGTTGGCCAATGCCGCGCATGCGCAGGAAGTGCGCAAGGCCGCCGACGGCGTCACCGTGATGCCGAGCGCCAAGGGTGCCGCAGCGGTGCGTCTGCAGGTGGTCGATGCCGGCATCATCCGCGTCAGTGCCGATCCCGATGGCGACTTCGCGCGCACGCCTAGCCTGATGCGCGTGCCGGTGCAGGGCGATACCGCCTTCCAAGTGGCCGAGCAGGGCGACAGCGTGCAGCTGAAGACCGGCAAGGTCACCGCCACCGTTTCCACCATCGATGGCCATGTGAGCTTCGCCGATGCCAATGGCAAGCCGGTGTTGTCCGAAGTGGCCGGCGGGCGCAGCTTTGCGCCGCTGAAAGTGGAAGGCAAGCAGTACCTGAGCGTGCGTCAGCGCTTCCAGTCGCCCGATGACGAAGGCTTGTACGGCTTCGGCCAGCACCAGCAGGGCTGGATGAACCAGAAGGGCCGCAACGTCGAGCTGCAGCAGAACAACATCGACATGGCGGTGCCGTACCTGGTGTCCAGCCGCAACTACGGCCTGCTGTGGGACAACAACTCGATCACCCGCCTGGGCGATCCGCGCGGCCTGCAGCCGCTGCCCAAGTCGCTCAAGTTGTACGACGCCAAGGGCAAGTCCGGTGCACTGACCGCGCGCTACGCCATCAATGGCAAGCAGGTGCTGGAACGCCGCGAGAGCGAAGTGAATTACCAGTACCTCAGCGACCTGACCAAGTTCCCGAAGAAGGCGATCACCAAGGACAAGGACAGCCGCATGCAGGTCACCTGGGAGGGCGAGATCGAAGCGCTCACCGGTGGCGAGCACACCTTCTCGCTGTACTCGAGCGAGTACGCCAAGCTGTACGTGGACGGCAAGCTGGTGATCGATCGCTGGCGCCAGAACTGGAACCCGTGGAATCACGAGTTCAAGCTGGATCTGGAGCCCGGCACGCGCCACACCGTCAAGATCGAATGGGATCTGATCGACCCCAGCTACATCGCGCTGCTGCACCGCGACCCGCTGCCCGCCACCGAAGCGAAGGATCTCTCGCTGTGGTCCGAAGCCGGACAGATGATCGACTACTACTTCGTCTCGGCTGACTCCTACGACCAGGCCGTGGCCGGTTACCGCGAACTCACCGGCAAGTCGGTGATGCTGCCGAAGTGGGCGTATGGCTTCTGGCAGAGCCGCGAGCGCTACAAGAGCCAGGACGAACTGGTGGGCGCAGTGGCCGAATACCGCAAGCGCAAGCTGTCGCTGGACAACATCGTGCTCGACTGGTCGTACTGGCCGGAAAACGCCTGGGGCTCGCATGATTTCGATCCGCAGCATTTCCCGGACCCGGACGGCATGGTCAAGGCCGTGCACGACATGCACGCGCAGATCATGATTTCGATCTGGCCCAAGTTCTATCCCACCACCGCCAACTACAAGGAACTGGACGCGGCGGGTTTCATGTTCAAGCGCAACGTCGAAGTCGGCGAGCTGGACTGGATCGGCAAGGGCTACAAGAACTCGTTCTACGACCCGTACTCCGAAAAGGCCCAGGCCATCTACTGGCGCCAGATCAACGAAAAGCTCAACAGCAAGGGTTTCGATGCGTGGTGGATGGACGCCGACGAGCCGGACGTGCATTCCAACCTGGATATCGGTGAGCGCAAGGCACGCACCACGCCGACCGCGTTGGGCCCTTCAACCGAGTTCTTCAATTCGTATCCGTTGCCGCACACGCACGGCGTGTACGTGGGTGACCGCGCGGCCGACGACAAGCGCGTGTTCATCCTCTCGCGCAAGGGCTATGCCGGCACGCAGCGCAATGCAGTGGCGGTATGGAGCGGCGACATCGTCTCGCGTTGGGACGACATGCACGACCAGATTTCCGCCGGCGTGAACATGGCGCTGTCGGGCCTGCCGAACTGGACCTTCGACATCGGCGGCTTTGCGGTGGAGAAGCGTTACGAAAACCAGGACCCGGCGCATCTGCCGGAATGGCGCGAGCTCAACACGCGGTGGTTCCAGTTCGGTGCGTTCGTGCCGATCTTCCGCTCGCATGGCCAGTTCCCGTACCGCGAGATCTGGAACATCGCCCCGGAAGGCACGCCGTTCTACGAGAGCATGGCCTACTACAACCGCCTGCGTTACGCCCTGCTGCCGTACATCTACAGCCTGGCCGGCGATACCTACCAGCGTGACGGCGTGATCATGCGCGGCATGATGATGGACTTCCCGGATGACGCGAAGGCACGCGACATCAACGACCAGTACCTGTTCGGCCCGGCATTCCTGGTCGCACCGGTGACCCGCTTCGGCGCGACCTCGCGGCAGGTGTATCTGCCGGCCGGCAGCAGCTGGCTGGATTTCGCCACCGGCAAGCGCTACGAGGGTGGCCAGACCATCGAGGCCGCCGCGCCGATCGAACGCATGCCGCTGTTCGTGCGTGCCGGCTCCATCGTGCCCACCGGCCCGGTGCAGGAGTACGTGGACCAGAAGCCGGATGCGCCGCTCACTGTGGTGGTCTACACCGGTGCCAATGGCCAGTTCTCGTTGTATGAGGACGACGGCAAGGGCTATGGCTACGAGAAGGGCGAGTTCAGCCGCATTCCGCTGAGCTGGGACCAGGCCAAGGGCGAGCTGCGCATCGGCCAGCGCGAAGGCAGTTGGACCGGCATGCAGGCCAAGCGCACCATCAATGTGCGTTTTGTCGACGGCCCGCGTGAGGACGCCGGTGCGCTGGAGCCCAAGGTGGACACCAGCATCCAGTACGACGGCAAGCCGGTCAGCGTGTTGCAGCGCAAGATTGCGTCCGGCAAAGCGCGTCGTCGATGATTGCAGGCTGTCTTTCCACGATGAGTGTGCAGATGCCGGAGCGCCGCAAGGCACACGCGCGCAGTTCCGGTGAAGCCGCGCGGTGGTCACCGTGCTGACACGCAGAGAACTCTGCAAGGCAACCGGGGCCGCAGTCGCGGTCCTGGGTGCCGCTCCGGCGTTGTCGCAGGCAGCTGGCGTTGCACCACTGCCTGCGGTCGCCCCTGACGATGCCTTGCACCTGTGGTATCGCGAGCCTGCCAATGAATGGGTGCAGGCCTTGCCGGTCGGCAACGGCCGGCTGGGCGCGATGGTGTGGGGCGGCATCGCCCACGAGCGTCTGCAACTCAACGAAGACACGCTGTATGCCGGTGGCCCGTACGACGCCACCAATCCGCAGGCGCTGGCGGCGTTGCCGCAGGTGCGCGCGCTGATCTTTGCCGGCCGCTATGCGGAAGCCGAGCAGCTGGCCGATGCCAAGCTGTTGTCGCGTCCGCTCAAGCAGATGCCGTACCAGCCGTTGGGCGATCTGTTACTGGATTTCGACCGTGCCGACGGCATCAGCGAGTACCGTCGCCAGCTCGATCTGGATACCGCAGTGGCCACCACCACGTTCCGCTCCGGCGGCGCGGTGCACCGGCGCGAGGTGTTCGTGTCCGCGCAGTCGCAGTGCATCGTGGTGCGTCTGTCCTGCGATCGGCCGGGTGGCATTTCGTTGCGGGTGGGCATCGACAGCCCGCAGAGCGGCGAGGTCACGGTGGAGCAGGGCAGCCTGCTGTTCAGTGGCCGCAATGGCAGCTTCGCCGGCATCGACGGCAAGCTGCGCTTTGCATTGCGCATGCTGCCGCAGGTCAAGGGTGGCAGCGTCAGCGCGGTGCGCGACCGTCTGCGTATCCAGGGTGCCGATGAAGTGGTGTTGCTGCTGACCGCGGCCACCAGCTACCAACGTTTCGATGCGGTGGAAGGCGACCCGCTCGCGCTCACCGCGGCAAGCCTGCAAAAAGCCGGCAAGCTCAGCTACGCCGCGTTGTTGCGCGCGCATCTGGCCGATCATCAGCGCCTGTTCCGGCGCGTGGCGATCGACCTGGGCAGCAGCGAAGCGGCCAGGCTTCCCACCGACGAGCGCGTGCAGCGCTTTGCCGAGGGCAACGACCCGGCACTGGCAGCGCTGTATCACCAGTACGGCCGCTATCTGCTGATCTGCAGCTCGCGGCCCGGCACTCAACCGGCCAACCTGCAGGGCATCTGGAATGACCTGATGCAGCCGCCGTGGGAGAGCAAGTACACCATCAACATCAACACCGAGATGAACTACTGGCCCAGCGAAGCCAATGCACTGCACGAGTGCGTGGAACCGCTGGAAGCCATGCTGTTCGATCTCGCCCGCACCGGTGCACACACCGCCCGTGCGCTGTACGACGCGCCCGGCTGGGTGGTCCACAACAACACCGATCTATGGCGCCAGGCCGGGCCGATCGACGGTGCGCAGTGGAGCCTGTGGCCGATGGGCGGGGTGTGGTTGCTGCAGCAGTTGTGGGACCGCTGGGACTACGGCCGCGACCGTGCGTATCTGGCCAAGATCTATCCCTTGTTCAAGGGGGCGGCAGAGTTCTTCGTCGCCACCCTGGTGCGCGACCCCGGCACCGGCGCGATGGTGACCAATCCATCGATGTCGCCGGAAAACCAGCACCCATTCGGGGCGGCGGTCTGCGCCGGCCCGACCATGGATGCGCAGCTGTTGCGCGACCTGTTCGCGCAGTGCATCGCGATGAGCAAGTTGCTTGACGTCGATGCCGCGTTGGCACAGCAGCTGGCCACGCTGCGCGAGCAATTGCCGCCCAACCGCATCGGCAAGGCGGGGCAGTTGCAGGAGTGGCAGCAGGACTGGGACATGCAGGCGCCGGAGATCCATCACCGCCACGTCTCGCATCTGTATGCCTTGCATCCCTCCAGCCAGATCAACCTGCGCGACACGCCCGAGCTGGCGGCTGCCGCGCGGCGTTCGCTGGAGATTCGCGGCGACAACGCCACCGGCTGGGGCATCGGCTGGCGCCTGAACCTGTGGGCGCGGCTGGCCGACGGCGAGCATGCGTACCGCATCCTGCAACTGCTGCTCTCGCCCGAGCGCACCTATCCAAACCTGTTCGACGCACACCCGCCGTTCCAGATCGATGGCAACTTCGGCGGCACCGCCGGCATTACCGAGATGCTGCTGCAAAGCTGGGGTGGCAGTGTGTTCCTGCTGCCGGCCTTGCCCAAGGCCTGGCCGCGCGGCAGCGTGCGCGGCCTGCGTGTGCGCGGCGGCGCCAGCGTGGATCTGGAATGGGATGCAGGTCGCTTGCAGCAGGCCCGTGTGCACAGCGATCGTGGCGGGCGCTATCAACTGTCCTATGCAGGGCAGACCCTGGACCTGCAACTGGGCGCCGGGCGCACCCAGCAGGTGGGCCTCAACAACAACCGATTGGTGAAGCAATGAGCGTGTACGTAGGACTGGATGTCGGCACACAGAGCGTCAAGCTGGTGGCCTACGATCCGCAGGAGCGCGCTGTGGTCGCCACCATCGGCGCGCCGATGGAATTGATCAGCCGCGACGATGGCACCCGCGAGCAGCAGGCGCAGTGGTGGATCGACGGTATCGTGCATTGCTTCGCGCAGCTCGATGCCGAGCTGCGTGCGCGCGTGCGCGGCATCTCGGTGTCCGGGCAGCAGCATGGCTTCGTGCCGGTGGCCGCCGATGGCAGCGTCACCGCGCCGGTGAAGCTGTGGTGCGACACCAGCACCGCGCTGGAATGCGACGAGATCATGGATGCGGTGGGCGGTGCGGCAGGCAGCGTGGCCACCGCCGGCAACCCGATCATGGCCGGCTACACGGCATCCAAATTGCCGTGGACGCGCAAGCATCGCCCCGAGGCCTATGCGGCGATGACCACGGTGATGTTGCCGCATGACTACGTGAACTTCTGGCTCACCGGCGAGCGCTTCACCGAAGTGGGTGATGCCTCCGGGACCGGTTGGCTGGATGTGCGCACCCGCCAGTGGTCCGAGCGCATGCTTGGCGCGATGGATGCGCAACGCGATCTGCGCGATGCCTTGCCGCCGCTGGTGGAGACCGGCGCGGTGTTC
Organism: Xanthomonas sp. LMC-A-07; assembly: GCF_030208825.1. NCBI lineage: Bacteria > Pseudomonadati > Pseudomonadota > Gammaproteobacteria > Lysobacterales > Lysobacteraceae > Xanthomonas > Xanthomonas sp. LMC-A-07. The sequence continues at coordinate 190,513 of NZ_JARVTF010000005.1, read as the reverse complement.
GCCCTGTCCGATGCGGCGGCTGAGGCGCTTGCCTTGCCGGCCGGCGTGCGCGTCACCACCGGTGGTGGCGACAACATGATGGCGGCGATCGGCACCGGCAATGTCGTGCCTGGCCGCCTGACCATGAGCCTGGGCACCTCCGGCACCTTGTTCGCCTACGCCGATCATCCGGTGGTGGACGACGACGCACGCTGGGCCGCGTTTTGCTCGTCCAGCGGTGGCTGGCTGCCGCTGATCTGCACCATGAACTGCACCGTCGCCACCGAAGCGGTGATGCGCATGTTCTCCATCACCCGCGCGCAGACCGAGGCCATGATCGCCGACACCGCGCCCGGTGCCGACGGGCTGGTGCTGTTGCCGTTCTTCAATGGCGAGCGCACACCCAATCTGCCGGATGCGCGTGGCTGCCTGTTCGGCATGGATCTGCACAACACCACGCCGGCGCATTTCTATCGCGCGGCGATGGAAGGGGCCACCTACAGCCTGCGTAATGGCTTCGATGCCTTTGTCGCCGCCGGCCTGCAGTTCGATACCATCCTGCTCACCGGCGGCGGCAGCAAGAGCGCGCAGTGGCGGCAGATGGTCGCCGACGTGTTCAACCTGCAGGTGGTCGTGCCGACCCAGCCAGAAGGCGCGGCGTTTGGTGCAGCACTGCAGGCGGTGTGGGCCTGCGACCGCGACGATGGCGGCCAAGCCGCGTTGTCGGAAGTGGTGCTGGAGCACCTGCAGATCGACGATGCATTGTCGGCGCGCCCGGATCCGCAACGCGTGGCCGCCTACCAGCAGCACTACCAGAACTTCCTCAAGCACCTGCACGTCGTCAGCCCGCTCTACGCCGGCTGATTCATCACTCCCCCAGTACCAAGGACCTCTCACCCCATGAGCAACACCGTTTTCATCGGCGCGAAAGAATATTTCCCCGGCATCGGCAAGATCGGCTTCGAAGGCCGTGATTCGGACAACCCGCTCGCGTTCAAGGTGTACGACGCCAACAAGCAGGTCGCCGGCAAGAGCATGGCCGAGCATCTGCGCTTTGCGGTTGCCTACTGGCACAGCTTCTGCGGCAATGGCGCCGATCCGTTCGGCCCGGGCACGCGCGCGTATCCGTGGGATGTAGGCAACACCGCGCTGGCGCGTGCCGAAGCCAAGTCCGATGCCGCGTTCGAATTCTTCACCAAGCTCGGCGTGCCGTACTACTGCTTCCACGACATCGATCTGGCGCCGGATGCGGACGACATCGGCGAGTACGAAAACAACCTCAAGCACATGGTGGGCATCGCCAAGCAGCGCCAGGCCGACACCGGCGTCAAGCTGCTGTGGGGCACCGCCAACCTGTTCTCGCACCCGCGCTACATGAATGGTGCCTCCACCAATCCGGACTTCAACGTCGTGGCGCGCGCTGCAGTGCAGGTCAAGGCCGCGATCGATGCCACGGTGGAGTTGGGCGGGGAAAACTACGTGTTCTGGGGCGGCCGCGAAGGTTATGCCTGCCTGCACAACACGCAGATGAAGCGCGAGCAGGACAACATGGCGCGCTTCCTCACCCTGGCGCGCGACTACGGCCGCGCGATCGGCTTCACCGGCAACTTCCTGATCGAGCCCAAGCCCATGGAGCCGATGAAGCACCAGTACGACTTCGACAGCGCCACGGTGATCGGCTTCCTGCGCCAGCACGGCCTGGACCAGGATTTCAAGCTCAATATCGAAGCCAACCACGCCACGCTGTCGGGCCACAGCTTCGAGCACGACCTGCAGGTGGCCAGCGACGCCGGCCTGCTTGGCAGCATCGATGCCAACCGCGGCAACCCGCAGAACGGCTGGGATACCGACCAGTTCCCGACCGACCTGTACGACACCGTCGGCGCGATGCTGGTGGTGCTGCGTCAGGGCGGGCTGGCCCCGGGCGGGCTGAACTTCGATGCTAAGGTGCGGCGTGAATCGTCCGACCCGCAGGACCTGTTCCTGGCCCACATCGGCGGCATGGACGCGTTCGCACGCGGTCTGGAAGTGGCCGATGCGCTGCTGACCTCCTCGCCGCTGGAAACCTGGCGCGCGCAGCGTTATGCCAGCTTCGACAGCGGCGCGGGCGCGGACTTTGCCAACGGCACCAGCACGCTGGCGGATCTTGCCAGGTACGCCGCCGGCAAGGGCGAGCCGACGCAAGTCAGCGGCCGCCAGGAAGCCTACGAGAACCTGATCAATCAGTACCTGACGCGTTGATGTCCCGTGGCCGGCGGCGCACTGCGTCGCCGGCCGATGGCGGTCACCCCCGTGACCGCTCCCTTGCATGTTTCCAGGTGAACCCATGTCCAGTGTCTCCATTGACGGCGCCCCCGATGCCGGCGAGAACACCCGTTTCATCATCCTGATCAGCTGCGTAGCCACGATCGGCGGCTTTCTGTTCGGCTTCGACAGTGGCGTGATCAATGGCACCGTCGACGGGCTCAAGCAGACCTTCCAGTCCAGTGCCGCCGAGACCGGCTTCGAAGTCGCCTCGATGCTGCTGGGGTGCGCCATCGGCGCCTTCTTTGCCGGCCGCCTGGCCGACCGCTGGGGCCGCCGTGCGGTCCTGATCATTTCCGCGGCGCTGTTCCTGCTCTCGGCCATCGGTGCCGGTGCCTCGCACAGCTCCGGCTTCTTTATCTTCGCCCGCGTGATGGGCGGCTTTGCGGTAGGCGCAGCCAGCGTCATTTCGCCGGCCTACATCGCCGAGGTTGCCTCCGCACGCTATCGCGGCCGGCTCGCCACCATGCAGCAGATCGCCATCATCAGCGGGCTGTTCTGCGCGTTTTTGAGCAACTACCTGCTGGCCAATGCCGCCGGTGCGTCGACCGAGCCGTTGTGGGCAGGGCAGGCGGCCTGGCGCTGGATGTTCTGGATGCAGGCCATCCCGTCGCTGTTGTTCCTGCTGCTGTTGCTGGTCATCCCCGAAAGCCCGCGCTACCTGGTGGTCAAGGGCCGTCGCGAGCAGGCGCTGGTGGTGCTCAAGCGGCTGTACGGTAACGCGGCCGCGCAGACCAAGCTGGGCGAAATCTCCGCCTCGATGTCGGCCGACCAGCACAAGCCCAAGTTCTCCGACCTGATCAGCAAGACCACCGGCAAGATCCGCCCGATCGTGTGGATCGGCGTCGGCCTGGCGGTGTTCCAGCAGCTGGTCGGCATCAACGTGGTGTTCTACTACGGCGCGGTGTTGTGGCAGGCGGTGGGCTTCTCCGAGCAGGACGCACTGCTGATCAACGTGCTCTCCGGCGGCCTCAGCATCGGTGCCTGTCTGGTCACGGTGATGCTGGTCGACAAGATCGGCCGCAAGCCGTTGCTGTGGATCGGCTCGGCCGGTATGGCGGTATCGCTGGCCCTGGTGACCTACGCCTTCGCCACGGCCTCGCTGGATCCCAACGGCAAGCTCGCCATGTCCGATGCCATGGGCATGCTCGCGCTGGTCGCCGCCAACGTCTACGTGGTGTTCTTCAATGCCTCGTGGGGCCCGGTGATGTGGGTGATGCTGGGCGAGATGTTCCCCAATCAGATCCGCGGTTCGGGCCTGGCGATTGCCGGTGCCGCGCAGTGGACCTCCAACTTCGCCATCACCGTCAGCTTCCCGATCCTGCTCGGCAGCATCGGTCTTGCCGGCGCCTACGGCATCTACACCGTTGCCGCCTTCATCTCGGTGTTCTTCGTGCTCAAGTATGTCTACGAGACGAAGGGCAAGGAGCTGGAGCAGATGGAGGGCTGATCACGGCGTTGTGCTGATATCAGCGTGAGAAACGCAAAAGGCCGCCGCATAGGCGGCCTTTTGCGTATGTGAATCGAACTGCGCGAGCCACACGGCTAGTGCCGTTCTCATGCGCACTGCAACCTAGCGCTAGCAGCGAGGAATCCCCAATCGCGGCACTTAAGGATGACATGCGGCAGTCTGTGAGCTGCTCCACGCTTGTCGCGCGGCGGATGCGTGCGTGTGGTACGCAGTCTTGCAATCTGTGCACTCCAGCTATACTCCGCACCTCAGTTCGATCCACACTAGGCCAAATTCGTCGACGAACCAGGGAGTGGTTGTATGGCAGTTGCTAAGGAGCTCGGAGAAGGTCTGCTGCTGAGCCTGTGTTATTGCATCGTCTTTCTGCTCGTGTGGCATCTGTCTGTCGACCAGTGGTATCTGCCCGCGGGATTAAGGGCGGTGACACTTTTGATGATGCCGTACCGGCGATGGCCCTTCTTGCTGGCCGGCGATGCCGCCGCAGTGCTGCTGTTGCGTGTGCCGATGCTCGACACCCGCGATTACGCACCGATCTGGGCCTACCTCAGCCCATTTTTGCTCGCGCCCGGATTGGCCCTGGCTGTCTCAGCCGTGCGCCGGCATACACCTGACCTGATCTACCGCAATGCGTCGCTGCTGCCGATGATGTTGGTCTTGGCTCTGTGGAATACGTTGTGCGGTATGGCACTGAACGCTGCGCTCGGTGGCCCGACAGTCAGCTCGCCAATCGAGATTTTGCTGCGTACCTGGATGGGCTCGTATCTGGGCATCCTGATGTTCCTGCTGCCGGCCCTGCTGTGGCAGCGGCGTACAGAGACCTACCTGCGCGATGACCTGGTGCGTGACAGTGCATTTGCCGGGCTGACCATGGCGGCCCTGTTCTGCACGGCCAACGTGGTGCCGGAGCCCTTATTGCGTCAGGTCTTGATGGCGGCCCTGATCGCGCCGGCGATTGTCCTGACCCTGCGTCACGGCTGGCGGGGTGCCGCCACCGGCGCGCTCATGGCGAACGTGATCGCGGCCTTGTCGCGCTCGGTGTATGGCCGCGCGGCGTACGACGCCGAATTGTTTAGTGTGCAATTGCTGCTGGCGGTGATTGCGACCGGCCTGTTCGTGCTGGGGTCGCGTCTAGCGCTTGCCTATGCGCAGTCCAGCAATCTTGCGCAAACGCCGTCGGAGGCGTTGCAGTTCGCGCAGGCGGGGTATCTCGCTGCGGAGCGCACGCTTCGCAATCGGGTGGTCGACTATTCCGATATCAATGTCCACATCAACCGCCTGCGCAAGGACTGCGTGGCCCAGCTGCGCGAGCGTGGCCACCATGCGGCGGCGATGGAGATCACCAGGGCGGGCGTGATCGAGTCGCAATTGCTGCATGAATACGTTGCTGGACTGTATCCGCTGGAGATCGAGACACACGGCCTCTACCAGGCGTTGCGCTCGCCGGCACTGTCACGGTTCTACGCGACCGAGATTCACCACGCGCTGCGCGGAAACTGCAGCCGCCTGTCGCTGGGGCTGCAATTGGCGGCCTACCGCTCAGCACTCAATGCGATTGAAATGTTGCCTACGGCGAAAAGACATCTGGTCCAGGCGCGTGCGTGGCGAAGCGGGGAGATGCAGGGCGTGGTGATCAGGATCTTTGCGGATGTCTCAGTGCTGGAGTCGTCGCGCCACGATTCTCCTGATGCCGAAGCCGAGCTGCGCACCCGTCTCAAAGCGCATGGCGGTAGATTGCGCCGCCGCCATGCGTCTGTCCTCAGCTTCCTGGTTGCAGAGCAGACGTCGGTTACTTCGTCCGTGTAACAACCCAGCGATCACCGGCCGCTTCGCTCACCAGGTGCACGGTGAAGCGGGGCGTCTGATAAATCAGTTGCGCATTCGTCGGAACGGTCAGCGAGGTCACCACCATCCTGCCGACATCTTTGCCCATCGGCAGGACCCACAGGATCTCACCTGCGCGACCGACGGCGCCGCGAACCACCCCTGTGGCGTCGTTGATCTGCAGGTAGAGCATGCCCTCACGCTCGAACTCATAAATCCGCCACGTGGGATCCACGGCAAGATTGGTTGCCTTCGGAGCAGATTCACCCAGGCCTGTCGCTGCCATCGTGGAGACGGTTCCGTCTCCTGGGCAACAGGCATTCGCCGTCCCGATGCCGAGCAGCAACGCGCCGGCGAGGGCACCCAGAGCCTTGACTGCGAGTTTTGCCTTCACTTCCATGACTTCGCCTTATCCCAAAGTGGGAAACATTTCGCCTGCGATTCAGGCCCGTCTAAGGTAAATCCTTCTTGGTACTTTCGTGAGTGACCAAGTCAAGGATCTGCTGATTTGCTGCCTGCTTAGAGAATGCTGGCGCTCCAGATCGTTTCTACGGAGGTCCAGCCAGACCAGTAATCCTGCGCGCAGCGATCTAGACCCCAAGCCCGTTCCTACGAAGGTGGCTAGGCTAGCTGCGTCTTTTCACGGGCGGTGCGCCGTATGGCTGACATCGGCCCGCTCTTGGGGCCTACTGCGGACGTCCTGCATGTGCATCTACGCTGACATCCATACGAGGCCGGCAGGCAGAGCAGCGCTTGCATCGCACGCGCGTGGCTATCGGGTTGCGTGAGACACGCAGCTGCGCAGCGCCGTTCTTGAGCATGTCTTGCCCGAGTGCATCCAGCGCCTCTTCACTGCGGCACCGACTCCATCCGTGCGCATTCAAACCAATGAATCACCTGTTGATGGTGCGGTTGACCCCAACGGCGCAGGAACTGCTGCGTGTGGTGATCGTGCGGATCACGGAGATTGGTCAGGCGTTGGGCGATGAAATCACGGGTCAATAACTGGTTGCAGTCGACTTCGATGCAATGCCTCCAGGCGGTATAGCTGTCGGGGAGAAGGGCGGACATCGGGAGCTCCGGAAACGGGGGAACATGAATGAAGGTTCGCGGCAGCGCGGGGCAGGGCTTGCGTCTGGCTGTTAAATGTTACTTTATAACACTTATTCCGGTGCGTAGTTATCATCTAAGTGCTGCTCCTTCCCTCGCATTGTCTGTGTCGTCCAAATCGTGTCGCTGGCCCTGGATTCCAGGCCGCGCGGCACCTTATTGGGCTGCACATAACGGAGCGGTCGCAATGAAGCGGCGCGATCTGTTGTGCACCGCAGGCGCCTCGTTGCTGCTCTCGCCGGTCCTCGGCTATGCGCAGAGCCTGCCCGTTGTGCAGGCGTGCGACCTGCAACAGGAAGGTGCGCTGCTGCGGCTGCGTCTCCAGATCAGTACGCAGGTTACCTACCGCCGCTTTACGTTGGCCGATCCTGCGCGGCTGGTGATCGATCTTGCGGGCGTGTCGACGCAAGCGCCACGGATCGGGCCGCTGCCGGACGGCACAGTGGTGACCGCCATTCGCAGCGGGCCGCATGCCGATGGCTTGCGCGTTGTTGTCGACCTGGCCCGGCCCGTCGATGCGGCCAACACCCGCTGGGACGGCACCGCGCTTCTGGTCGATCTGGCCGCTGCATCCAATGGCGCATCGCCGCCAGGGGCGGAGGTCGCCGCTGCACCGATCGCCGCGACACGCTCACGCCTGCGTCCCTACGTGATCGCCATCGATGCCGGGCACGGCGGCAAGGACCCGGGTGCGGTGAGTGCCGATGCACGCTATGAAAAACATGTCGCGATGGCCGTCGCCGGGCGGCTCCATCAACGCTTGGCGGCCGACCTGCGGTATCGGCCGACGATGATCCGCAGTGACGATCGCTTCGTGCCCTTGCACGAGCGCGTCATGATCGCGCACCGACACAACGCCGATCTGTTCGTGTCGATCCATGCCGATGCCGCGCCCAGCAGTGCCGCACGTGGCGCCTCGGTGTTCGCCTTGTCCCAAGGTGGCGCCAGCTCGGCATTGGCGCGCTGGATTGCCGATAGTGAGAACGCGGCCGATGACATGGGCGATAGCGCGCGCCGCCTGCGGGTGCCGAGTAATCCGGTGTTGTCACAGGTGCTGGCCGACCTGTCGCTCAGCGGCACCATTGCCAGTAGCCTGCAGTTCGGCAAGCTGATGCTCGATCGCCTGCAGCACGTCACACGACTGCATCAGGACCAGGTGGGTCAGGCCGGGTTTGCAGTGCTGAAATCGCCTGATATCCCTTCATTGCTGGTGGAAACCGGCTTCATGAGCAATCGCGACGATTGCAACCGGCTCTGTGGCGACGCGCATCAGGATGAACTGGCGCAGACGCTGCACGCCGGCATCGACGATTACTTCCTAGCATTTTCCGGTCGCGCCTGAGTGCGGCCGTCCCTTTCTTCTTTCATGGGTTTTCATGTCCGCCACGCTTCCCGATATCGCCGTCACCGAACCTTCCGCGCTGCATGCGCCCTTACGCTGGGTTGGCATGCAAGACATTGCGATTCCCGTGCGCCTGGACGAGGCCGAGCCGAGTGGCACGGTGGTTGCACGCGCGCAGGTGCAGGTCGATTTGCCGCGGCCCGAACTCAAGGGTATCCACATGTCACGGCTGTATCGCTTGCTGGATCGGCATCTGGAGCAACCGTTATCACCGGCAATGCTCTCGCAGTTGCTGCAGGCAATGATCGACAGCCATGCCGATTGCGGCAGCCGTGCGGCGCGGGTGGGTCTGGCCTTCGAAGTGATGTTGCGGATGCCGGCACTGCGCAGTGAGGGATTGGCCGGTTGGCGTGCCTATCCAGTGCGCATCGACGCACAGAGCAGGGCGGGGCGCAGTGAGATGCGTCTGCAGATCGATGTGCTGTATGCCTCGACTTGTCCGTGTTCGGCCGCGCTATCGCGTCAGTTGTTGAGCGAGGCCTTCGCGCAACAGCACGCCGGACAGACTGCAGTGCAGGTCGAAGATGTCGCGCAGTGGCTGCAACGCAACGGCTCGTATGCCACGCCACATAGCCAGCGCAGCGTGGCGCAAGTGCGCGTTGACTTGGTCGCGCGCGTGCAGCGTTTCGACATCCGCGAGTTGGTGGTCTTGTGCGAGAGCGCATTGGCCACGCCGGTACAGGCAGCGGTGCGGCGGATTGATGAGCAGGCATTTGCACGCTTGAACGGTGCCAACCTGATGTACGTGGAAGATGCCGCGCGCCGGCTCCGCAAGGAGTTGGCGGAGCGCTATGCCTCATTTCATGTAGCGGTCCGCCATTTCGAAAGCCTGCACGCCCACGATGCGGTTGCCGAAACTGGCAGTGATGCAGACGTCTTCCACATGATTGCCGAGTCGAAGGACCACTGACGTGCGCTGCAGGCATCGACGGCAATTCTTGCCAGGCGCGTGTTGTCTACGCGCTTGGTCAGGCACACCGCATTGCATCTGACTGAGGCGGAATGACCTGCGCGCGCACCGGTCCGCACGCGGTGATCGGCGTTGGCTGCGCTGGAGCGGCGTGGTCCTTGCTCAGCGCGGTTGAACACCTCTCACGCAGTACGGTGTGGCGTGTGCTGCGCAGGCGGCCTCGGCAATCGGCGCAGCGGCCGCCATCGCAGCGGTTGCTGCATAACGGCCGCGACCACACCTGCGCGGCCCACACGCTGCCCCGGATTCAATCGCCTGCATTCCGGGCCCACAACGCAAAAGCCCCGCAATCGCGGGGCCTTGGCGTGTCTGCAGAGGACGAAGTTGGCGCTCCCTAGGGGGCTCGAACCCCTGTTTTAGCCTTGAGAGGGCCACGTCCTAACCGCTAGACGAAGGGAGCGTTTGGTGCGAGCTGTGCAGCGCGCTAGTATAGTGAGGTAAAAGCCGTTGGGCAATCCTGAAACACGAAACGGAAGCGCCACCATCGAACCTTCAGTTACATCCCCGTTCACGCTGCGCGTCATCCCACGCGACCAGCACACCATCTCGCGCAAGGACATCAGCCCCAACGCGTTGCGCGTGCTGTACCGCCTGCGCGAATCCGGCTTTGGCGCCTATCTGGTTGGTGGTGCGGTGCGCGACCTGCTGGTCGGCGGCCACCCCAAGGACTTCGACGTGGCCACCAGCGCCACGCCGGAGGAAGTCAAGGCGCTGTTCCGCAATTGCCGCCTGATCGGCCGCCGCTTCCGCCTGGCGCATGTGGTGTTCGGCCGCGAGATCATCGAGGTCGCCACCTTCCGCGCCAATATCGATGACGGCAGCGGTGACCGCGAGTTGGATAACGGCCGCCTGGTGCGCGACAACGTCTACGGCACCATCGAAGACGATGCGATCCGCCGCGACTTCACCTGCAACGCGCTGTATTACGCGATCGAGGATTTCTCGGTGCGCGATTACTGCGGAGGCTTCGAAGACGTGCAGGCGCGCTTGATGAAGTTGATCGGCGACCCGGAGCTGCGCTACCAGGAAGATCCGGTGCGCATGCTGCGCGCGGTGCGGCTGGCGGCCAAGTTGAACTTCGACATCCAAGCCGGCACCGCCGAGCCGATCCCACGCCTGGCCGGGCTGTTGTCCGAAGCAGCGCCCGCGCGTCTGTTCGAGGAAATTCTCAAGCTGTTCCTGTCCGGGCACGGCGTGGCCAGTTTCGAGGGCCTGGAGCGTTACGGCCTGCTCGGCGCGCTGTTCCCCGAAAGTGCAGCGGCGCTCAAGTCCAACCGGAGCGGTGCATTGCGCGCGATGGTGCTGGAAGGCCTGCGCAACACCGATGCACGCGTGGCCAACGATGAGCCGGTCTCGCCAGCGTTCCTGTTCGCGCTGCTGCTGTGGCCGGCGTTCTGCCGCACCCTGATGGGGCTGCAGGCGCAGGGCGTGCAGCCGGAAGACGCACAGCGTCGCGCCGCCGATCGGGTGACCTTGCACCAGCTGGAGCGGGTGGCCTTGCCGCGTCGCTTCTCGCTGCCGATGCAGGAGATCTGGCTGCTGCAGACCCGGTTCTCCTCGCGCCAGCGCAAGCGCGTATTCCGCACCTTGTCGCACCCGCGCTTCCGGGCCGCGTTCGACTTCCTGGTGCTGCGCCAGTTCGCCTCGGCCGACCATGCCGCCGATGTCGAGTTCTGGCGCGATGCGCAGCAGTCTTCCGGCCAGGAGCTGGTGGACGCGATCGAGAACGCGCAGGCCGATCACGATGGGGATGAGTCGGCACCGCGCAAGCGCCGCCGCCGCCGCCGTCGTACCGGCGCCGCCGCAGGCGAGTAGGGCGTGCTGACCGCCTTTGTCGGCCTGGGCGCCAACCTGGGCCAGGCCGAGGCCACCGTGCGCGCGGCCATCGTCGCGCTGGGCACGCTGCCGCAGTCGTCGGTCACCGCCGCCTCGCGGCTGTACCGCACGCCGGCCTGGGGCCGCGAGGACCAGCCCGACTTCATCAATGCCGTGGCCGCCGTGCGCACTGCGCTGGCGCCGCTGGCGCTGCTGGACGGGCTGCTGGCGATCGAACAGACATTCGGCCGCGACCGTCGCGACGGCGAGCGCTGGGGCCCGCGCACCCTGGATCTGGATGTGTTGCTGTATGCCGAGCAGGTGATCGACCTGCCGCGTCTGCAGGTGCCGCACCCGCACCTGCATGCCCGCGCGTTCGCGCTGGTGCCGTTGGCCGAGCTCGCCCCGGAGGCGATCATTCCAGGTCATGGAACAGTGCGACACGCCCTCCAAGGCGTCGATGGCTGTGGGCTGGAGCCGATTGGGTAGATAATGGCCGGCTTATCACCCCACGTAATGAGTTCATGAGCAGCCACGCCGACAGCAAGCCCTGGACCGTGCCCGCCTTGGCGCAGGCCAAGCGCGACGGTCGAAAACTGGTCATGTTGACCGCCTACGACGCCGGGTTTGCGCGCACCTTCGACGCCAATGGCGTGGACCTGATCCTGGTGGGCGACTCGCTGGGCATGGTGGTGCAGGGGCACGATTCCACGCTGCCAGTGACCACGGCCGACATGGTCTATCACACCGCCGCGGTGGCCCGCGTGCTGGAACGCGCGTTGCTGGTGGCCGACTTGTCGTTCCAGGCCGATGCCACGCCGGAACGTGCGCTCGATGCCGCCACCCAGCTGCTGCAGGCGGGTGCGGAGATGGTCAAGATCGAAGGCGCCGGGCACAAGCTCGACGTGATCCGCTACCTGGTTGAGCGCGAAATCCCGGTGTGTTCGCACCTGGGGCTCACGCCGCAATCGGTGCTGCGCTTCGGCGGCTACAAGGTGCAAGGCCGTGGCGAAGCCGGCGAACAGCTGCGTCGCGACGCCCAGGCCGCGGTCGATGCCGGTGCCAGCCTGATCGTGCTCGAATGCGTGCCGACGCCGATCGCAGCGCAGATCAGCGCCGAGTTGCGCGTGCCCACGATCGGCATCGGTGCCGGCCCCGGCTGCGATGGCCAGGTGCTGGTGATGCACGACATGCTAGGCCTGGACAGCGGCCATCGCCGTCCCAAGTTCGTCAAGGATTTCCTCGCCGAAGGCGGCTCGGTGGCGGGCGCCGTGCAGGCCTACGCGCAGGCCGTGCGCGATGGCAGCTTTCCCGACGCCGAGCACGCGTACGCCGCATGATCCAGACCCTTACCGATCTGTCGGCGCTGCGCGCACTGGTCACCGGCTGGAAGCGCGAGGGGCTGCGCGTGGCGCTGGTGCCCACCATGGGCAACCTGCACGCCGGGCACTATTCGCTGGTGATGCTGGCGCGCCAGTACGCCGACCGCGTGGTCTCCAGCGTGTTCGTCAATCCGACCCAGTTCGGCCCCAATGAAGATTTCGCACGCTACCCGCGTACGCCCGAAGCCGACATGCGTGGGCTGGAGGATGCCGGGTGCGACGCGCTGTGGTTGCCGGACGTGGACACCATGTATCCGCTCGGGACCGCGCTGGCCACACCGATTCACGCACCCGGTGTCAGCGACGTGCTCGAAGGCGTCTGCCGGCCGGGCCACTTCGATGGCGTCTGCACGGTGGTGGCACGTCTGTTCAATCAGGTGCAGCCGGACGTGGCTGCCTTCGGCAAGAAGGATTATCAGCAGCTGGCGGTGATCCGGCAGATGGTGGCCGACCTGGCGTTTCCGATCGAAATCCTGGGCGGCAGCATCGTGCGCGAGGCCGATGGCCTGGCGATGAGCTCGCGCAATCAGTATCTGTCGGCCGACGATCGCCCGATCTCGGCACAGATCCGCAAGGTGCTGCTGCAGATGCGCGACAGCCATGCCGCCGGCGTGCCGCGCCTGCAGGTCGAGGCGGCGGCAACCCAGGCACTGGAAGCGGTGGGTTTCCGTGTCGACTACACCGCGCTACGCCTGCCTGATCTGAGCGAGCCCGACGACGGTTTGGGCGCCCCGGCAGCCGGCCCACGCGTGGCGCTGATCGCTGCCCGGATCGGCAGCACCCGGCTGATCGACAACCTGGAATTCTGAGGCCGCGCGCGCGGCCGGGCTGAAGCCCTCACGACCGGCTGCGCTGCTGGCCGGTCGATGCCTGCGCTTTCCGCTAAAATGCCGGCTTTCCTTTGCGTTGTAGCCACATGCACCTGTCCCTGCTGAAAGCCAAGATCCACCGCGCCACCGTCACCCACTCCGAGCTCAACTACGAGGGCTCGATCGCCATCGACGGCCTGCTGCTGGAAGCGACCGGCATCCGCGAATTCGAACAGGTCCACATCTGGGACGTCACCAATGGTGCGCGTTTCAGCACCTATGCCATCCGTGCCGAAGAAGGCAGCGGCATCATCTCGCTCAACGGCGGCGCAGCGCGTCACGTGCAGGTGGGCGATCTGATCATCGTGGCCGCGTTCGCCAGCATGAGCGAAGACGAAGCCAAGACCTTCAAGCCCAATCTGGTATATGTGGACGCGCACAACGCGATCTCCCACACCAACCACAGCATCCCCACTCAGGCCGCATGACACATACCAACGGATTCGACGCGCTTCACGCCCACGCCCAGCGCCTGCGCGGCGCTGCCATCCCCGCATTGCTTGCCGCAGAGCCCCAGCGGCCCACGCAGTACGCCCGGCAAGTCGGTCCGTTGTATTTCAACTTCGCGCGGCAGAAATACGACCGCGCCGCGCTCGATGCGCTGTTTGCAATCGCACGCGAGCGCGACCTGGCAGGCGCGTTCCAGCGGCTGTTCCGTGGCGAGCAGGTCAATGTCACCGAACAGCGCGCCGCCCTGCACACCGCGCTGCGTGGTGATCTCACCGATGCACCGGTCGCATCCGATGCATACGCCACCGCCGCCGAAGTCCGGCAGCGCATGGGCGCGCTGATCCAGCAGCTGGAAGGTACCGACGTCACCGACATTGTCAGCGTCGGCATCGGTGGTTCGGATCTGGGCCCGCGTCTGGTGGCCGATGCATTGCGTGCACCGTCCGGTGCGCGTTTCCGGGTGCATTTCGTTTCCAATGTCGATGGCGCGGCGATGCAGCGCACCCTGGCAACGCTGGACCCGGCACGGACCGCCGGCATCCTGATTTCCAAGACTTTCGGCACCCAGGAAACCCTGCTCAACGGCAGCATCCTGCATGCGTGGCTGGGTGGCAGTGAGCGCCTGTACGCAGTCAGCGCAAATCCCGAACGTGCCGCCAAGGCGTTCGACATTGCGCCAAGCCGCGTGCTGCCGATGTGGGACTGGGTGGGCGGCCGCTATTCGCTGTGGTCGGCGGTCGGTTTCCCGATTGCCCTGGCGATCGGTTTCGAGCGTTTTGAACAACTGCTCGACGGTGCTGCGCAGTTCGACGCGCATGCGCTCAACACGCCGCTGGAAGAAAACGTGGCAGTGCTGCACGGGCTGACCGCGGTGTGGAACCGCAACCTGCTCGGTAGCGCCACGCATGCAGTGATGACCTACGACCAGCGCCTGGCCTTGCTGCCGGCCTACCTGCAGCAGCTGGTGATGGAGAGCCTGGGCAAGCGCGTCAAGCTGGATGGCTCGGCCGTGGACAGTGACACCGTGGCGGTGTGGTGGGGCGGTGCCGGCACCGACGTACAGCACAGCTTCTTCCAGGCGCTGCACCAGGGCACCAGCGTGGTGCCGGCCGATTTCATCGGCACCGTGCACAACGACGACCCGTACGCAGAAAACCATGTCGCGCTGATGGCCAACGTGCTGGCGCAGACCGAGGCCCTGGCCAATGGCCAGGACAGCAGCGACCCGCACCGCAGTTATCCCGGCGGTCGCCCAAGCACGGTGATCCTGCTCGATGCACTCACTCCGCAGGCGCTGGGTGCGCTGATCTCGATGTACGAGCACAGCGTATACGTACAGTCGGTGATGTGGGGCATCAACGCGTTCGACCAGTTCGGTGTCGAGTTGGGCAAGCAATTGGCCAGCCAATTGCTGCCAGCCCTGAAGGGCGAGGCCGCCGATGTGGCCGACCCGGTCACGCGCGAGCTGTTAGCCAAGCTGCGCGGCTAAGCGCGGCAGCAATCGTCGGTGTGTTGAGTGACGGGGCCTTCGGGCCCCGTTGCGTTTAAGCCATTCGCTGCTGGGCAGCCTGCTGCAGGAGGATGGCGCCACCTGGTTCAACCCGGACGCCTTCACCCGGCAATGGGTGGAGCAGGGTTGGGCGCTGGACGAGGCCAATGCGCAGGCTTGGCAGGAAGGCGTGCGGCGGCTGCGCCGTGCAATGGACGAGGGCCACGACTATGTCTTCGAAACCACGCTGGGGCGCGCAGACGATCCCGCGTCTGTTGCTCGACGCCTGTGCGCAGCACCGCGTCGCCGTGTGGTTTTGCGGCTTGTCGAGCGTGGAGCTGCATTTGCAACGCGTCGCGGCGCGGGTGGCCGCAGGTGGTCATGCCATTGCCGAGCACAAGATCCGCGAGCGCTTCGATGCATCGCGCGCCAACCTGATTACGTTGTTGCCGCATCTGGCGGTGCTGCATGTGTACGACAACAGCGCGCCGACCGATGCGGCCGGGCAGGTGGAACCGCTGCTGGTACTGGAGCTGGATCACGCCGGGCTGCATTACCCGACCACCGCCGAGCAACTGGCGCAGGTGCCGGACTGGGCAAAACCCATTGTGATGACGGCACTGGAGGCGTGCGGCGTGTCGTGATGGCATGTCCGCTCGCAACGCCTTTCGGTCGCTGCGAGCGGCACGCCAGACGGGCTTACGCCTTGCTCAACTGCACCGCCACCGGGTCACCGGTGAGATAGCCAACTGCAGCGCCGAAGCGATCCTTGTAGTTGGCGCGCACCAGCGGATCCAGCGTGGCCTTGACGGTGTCGTGCAGCGGGCTTTCCCAGTCGCCGGGATGCTGGAAATTGCTCATGACATAGGTCCAGCCATGGATCTGGTCAACCGCGTGCAGGCCGGTGGATTCGGCGCCGGCCGGCACCGAGAGCAGGCGCGTCAGCGTGCCGCTGTCGACGTTGTAGGCCCACAGGAAATTGTTGACGTGCAGGCTGCTGTCTTCGCCAATGAACAGCGTGCGCAGCGACTCGGAGAACTTGAGGTTGTCCGGATTCGCCAGCCGGTTCGGGTCGGCCAGGTTGCCCAGCCCGTCGGCCTGCGCGAGGTCGTGGCCGGTCAGCGCGGCAGGCGCGGCCATGTCGATCGGCACCCATTCGCTGTGAATCGGCATGCCCTTGGTGTCGCGGCGCCCGCCACGCAGGTTGAGCGCATACACCGCGCCGGACTGCGGGCCCTCCACCTTCACGTCGCCCGAGCCGTTGAGCATGCTGGTGACGATGTAGGACATCGCCATGTAGGCGATCTTGTCGCGCGCGTTGACGGTGGTGCCTTCGAGCTTGGTGAAGCCCAGGCTGCCGCCGGCCAATGCGGCATAGCGATGCGTTTCCAGATAGGTGGCCGCCTTCTCCATGCCCGGCTTGATGCGGATCCAGTTGTAGGTGCCGTTGAAGGGGATCTTGGTGAACGTGGCATCGCCCGGGTCGCTCAGGTGCACGTCGAGAATGTCGGCGGCGGTGAGGCGGTTGGCGAGGGCTTCGATCTCGGCGCTGGTGGCATGGCCCAGTTTGATCCAGCTCAAGGTGGCCGCGCCCGGGCCGACGCCGGAGGTCTGGTGCCACTTGCCGACGTAGAGCGTGCCGGCCGACAGGTCGGCCTCGCGATCGGCGATGAACATGAAAAGCCCGCCATTGGTGGCGTCGTCGCCCATCAGCACGGTGCGCTTGTCCGGCATCACCTGCACCAGCTCGTGCGAGATGCGGCCCAGGCAATAGTGCTTGCGCACGCTCCCCGTTCCGTCCGGATGCACGGTGATCTCCGGCAGGTGGCCGTAGTGGTACGGGTTGGCGCGTTCCGGGTCGCCATACAGATGCGTGCTGTAGCTGCGGAACTGGGTATTGCCGGCCAGCGCGGTGGCGTCGGGTTCGTACTCTTCGCTGGACAGATGCGTATTCCACGGCGACAGGCTGGCGCCGCAGGTGGTCCACAGGCCGTGGACGGGGGCGGTGTCGACGTTGTGGTATTTCACCAGTGACAGCTTGCCGGTCGCCGGGTCCTGGTCGAGCGTGAGCACGGCGATCGGTGCGGGCAGGTGGCGGTTGGTGTCGTTGCCGGCCTGGTCGCGGGTGGTGTATTCGAACTGCACCACCGCAAACACCGTGTTGCCTTTGACGCCTGCGACCTTGGCATTGGGCAGGGTGAGCAGCGACGACCCATCCGGGCAATCGGAAAAGAACGGCCGCTCGGCACCGGGTTTGGAGCGGTCGATGATGGGGCGATGCTGGATGTCGTAATAGCCGCCGGCTAGCACGGTGCCGCCGTGACCATCGGGCACCTGGTCGCCGGTGACGAAGAACGGGTGATAGGCCAGGGCGTAGCGCTGGCTGCTGCCGTCATGCCGGGCCACGGTGAGTGCCGAGCCGACGGTGGTGGTGGCCATTGCCGCCGGGTTGGCCAGGGTGGGTGCCGGCATGCCGTGGAAAGTGGCCGAGACCAGCCGCGCGGGGTTTTCCGAGGGACGCAGCGGGCGCGCAGCCAATGCGGCACCGCCGAGTTGCTGCAGCGCTGCGGCGCTGGCGCTGCCCAGCGGCAGCAGAGGAACTGACGCCAGCAATTGCAGGGCGCGGCGGCGGAGGGGATCGGGGGAGGCAGACATCGAAACTCCAGGCAATGACGGCAATGGCAATGCGTCGCGCGCATCGGCAAGCCGGTCACGCTAGATCGCCCAGATGACACTTGTTTGACGGCGGGCTCACCCGTTGGCTGTGTTTCAGATTAGCGAGCTGATGCGTGGTGCGGGCTGGGCAGTACGGGTCGACGGCTGCGCACTGCGCGCGCGCGCCAGTGGTGCGATGCAGCAAAGTGCGCGGGCGCGTCGGCGCAGACGTGGCACCGGATTCGGCGATTTTCCGCGGTTTGACTGCGGCTGTCGGTATTCCAACGCTATAGCCCTGCCCGATAAGTTCCCCGTGATTTGGCATACGGGCGAGCACGGTTGACAGGGTAGGGGAATCACGTGAGCGTACGCCGCCTAAAGGCCTGCGGCGCTTGCATTGCGGCAGGAGAACTACCTGGAGACCCGGATCTTGGACATGCTGCTTCGTCGTACCGCCGCGCCCGTTGCGCGCCGCGCCCTCTCCCTGGCTACCGCTGCCGCGGTGCTGATGCTGGCTGCCTGCCAAGGCAAGGAGGCCACGTCCACCGCCGCGGCCGACACGACCGCCCCGGCGGCAACGCCGGCCGAGACCTCCACCACCATCCATCCGGACCAGTGGCCGTCGCCGAAGTGGCCGTTCGCCCAGGACCAGGCGCTGGAGCAGCGCATCAGCGACGTGATGGCCAAGATGAGCGTCGAGGAAAAGGTCGCGCAGACCATCCAGGGCGACATCGCCAGCATGACCCCGGACGATGTGCGCAAGTACCGCATCGGTTCGGTGCTGGCCGGTGGCAACTCCGACCCGGGCGGCAAGTACGACGCCAAGCC
The DNA here is from genome assembly GCF_030208825.1 of Xanthomonas sp. LMC-A-07. NCBI lineage: Bacteria > Pseudomonadati > Pseudomonadota > Gammaproteobacteria > Lysobacterales > Lysobacteraceae > Xanthomonas > Xanthomonas sp. LMC-A-07. Next base: position 171,968 of record NZ_JARVTF010000005.1, on the reverse strand, counting down.
GGCCGAGTGGCTGAAGCTGGCCGACGCGTTCTATGAAGCGTCGATGGACACCTCCAAGGGCGGCAATGCGATTCCGATCATCTTCGGTATCGATGCGGTGCACGGCCAGAGCAACATCGTCGGCGCCACGCTGTTCCCGCACAACATCGGCCTGGGCGCCACGCGCAATCCGGACCTGATCAAGAAGATCGGTGAAGTCACCGCCGCCGAAACCCGCGTCACCGGCATGGAGTGGACCTTCGCGCCCACCGTGGCGGTGCCGCAGGACGACCGCTGGGGCCGCAGCTACGAAGGGTATTCCGAGTCGCCGGACGTGGTGGCCAGCTTCGCCGGCAAGATGGTCGAGGGCGTGCAGGGCGTACCGGGCACGCCGCAGTTCTTGGATGGCAGCCATGTGATTTCGTCGGTGAAGCATTTCGTCGGCGACGGCGGCACCACCGATGGCAAGGACCAGGGCGATACCAAGGTGTCCGAAGCCACCATGCGCGACATCCATGCCGCCGGTTACCCGCCAGCGATTGCCGCTGGTGCGCAGACGGTGATGGCCTCGTTCAACAGCTTCAACGGCGAAAAGATGCACGGCAACAAGGTCATGCTGACCGACGTGCTCAAGGGCCGCATGAACTTCGGCGGGTTCGTGGTCGGCGACTGGAATGGCCATGGCCAGGTCAAGGGCTGCACCAACGAGAACTGCCCGGCCTCGTTCATTGCCGGCGTCGACATGGCGATGGCCTCCGACAGCTGGAAGGGCATCTATGAGACCGAGCTGGCCGCAGTGAAGTCCGGCCAGATTTCGATGGAGCGCCTGGACGATGCGGTGCGCCGCATCCTGCGCGTCAAGCTGCGCCTGGGCCTGTTCGAAGCCGGCAAGCCGTCCAAGCGCCCACTCGGTGGCAAGTTCGAGCTGCTCGGCGCGCCCGAGCACCGCGCCATTGCGCGCCAGGCGGTGCGTGAGTCGCTGGTGCTGCTGAAGAACCAGGCCGGCATCCTGCCGCTGGATCCGAAGAAGCGCGTGCTGGTAGTCGGCGACGGCGCCAACGACATGGGCAAGCAGTCCGGTGGTTGGACGCTGAACTGGCAGGGCACCGGCACCAAGCGCAGCGACTACCCGAACGGCAACACCATCTGGGAAGGCTTGAACAAGCAGATCATCGCAGCCGGCGGCAGCGCCGAGCTGGCCGTGGATGGCGCCTACAAGACCAAGCCCGACGTGGCCGTGGTGGTGTTCGGCGAGAACCCGTATGCCGAATTCCAGGGCGACATCGCCACGCTGCTGTACAAGCCGGGCGACGACAGCGAGCTGGCGTTGCTGAAGAAGTTCAAGGCCGAAGGCATCCCGGTGGTGGCGGTGTTCCTGAGCGGCCGTCCGCTGTGGATGAACCAGTACATCAACGTGGCCGATGCGTTCGTCGCCGCGTGGTTGCCGGGCTCCGAAGGCGAGGGCATTGCCGACGTGCTGTTGCGCAAGGCCGATGGCAGCGTGCAGAACGACTTCAAGGGCAAGCTGAGCTTCTCCTGGCCCAAGACCGCGGTGCAGTTCGCCAACAACGTCGGCCAGAAGGACTACGACCCGCAGTTCAAGTTCGGCTTCGGCCTGACCTACGCCGACAAGGGCGATCTGGCTGCGCTGCCGGAAGAATCGGGCGTCTCCGGTGAGCAGTCGGTGGGCGGGGTGTATTTCGTGCGCGGCAAGCCGGCGCTCGGCATTGCGATGCAGCTGTCCAACGCCGGCCAGGCCAACATGCCGGCGACCACGCTGCCGGTGGGCTTGTCCGATGGCAGCCTGAAGATGAGTGCGGTGGACCACAAGGCGCAGGAAGATGCGCGCCGCCTGCAGTGGTCCGGTGCCAAGGCCTCCAGCGTGCTGCTGGTGTCCGGCAAGCCGGTGGATGTGTCGCGCGAAAGCAATGGCGACGTGCAGTTGCAGCTGACCCTGCGCCGCGACAGCGCGGTGACCGCGCCGGTGTGGCTGGGCGTGGGCTGCGGCGAAAAGTGCGGCGGCCGTGTCGATGCGCAGAAGACCCTGGCCGCGTTGCCGCAGGGCCAGTGGAAGGTGGTGGGCATCCCGCTGAAGTGCTTTGCAGTGGCCGGTGCCGACGTGACCAAGCTGACCCAGGTCGCCAGCATTGAAAGCGCCGCGGCGCTGGACATCGCGGTGTCCAAGATTGCGCTGGGCGCACTCAACGAAGCCGAAGTCACGGTCGACTGCCCGGTCAAGTAAGTCCAGCCGCAGTGGCTGGCCGCAGGGCCACCTACTGCTTCGCTGAAGCAACACGTGCACCGCCAACGTGGCGGTGCACGACAGCGGCCACCGTTGCAGGTGGTGTCAACAGCCGCCGCGGGGAGCGGTGTCGTCGAATGGCCGGGAGGGCCTGTAGCCGCGGTTCGCCGCGCTGACGCTACGTACCTAAGTGCGTGGCGGCGGCACGCTGCAGGCTTGGCCGATCGGCGGCGCACACCCCAGAGCCAGACAGGAGAGTGCAGTGGGTTTGGCGACGTTGGATATCGTGATCGTGCTGGTGTATCTGGCCGGCATCTTCGTGCTCGCGCAGTGGGTGTCGCGCGAGAAGGCCGGGCACAGCAAGAGTGCCGAAGACTACTTCCTGGCCAGCAAGTCGCTGCCGTGGTGGGCGATCGGCGCTTCGCTGATCGCAGCGAATATTTCTGCCGAGCAGATCATCGGCATGGCCGGTTCCGGCTATGCGATCGGCCTGGCGATCGCCTCCTACGAATGGATGGCGGCGTTGACGCTACTGATCGTGGGCAAGTTCTTCCTGCCGATCTTCCTGCGCAACGGCATCTACACCATGCCGCAGTTCCTGGAGCAGCGTTACGGTAAGTGGATCCGTACGCTGATGGCGGTGTTCTGGCTGCTGCTGTACGTGTTCGTCAACCTCACCTCGATCCTGTGGCTGGGCTCGATCGCGGTCAGCCAGGTCACCGGCATGGACCAGACCCTGGCGCTGACCCTGATCGGCGTATTCGCGCTGGTGTATCAGCTGTACGGCGGTTTGAAGGCTGTGGCCCTGACCGACATCGTGCAGGTCACTTTGCTGGTGTTGGGCGGCCTGCTGGTGACCGGCCTGACGTTGTCGCGCATCGGCGATGGCGCCGGCGTGCTGGCCGGCTTCAAGCAACTGTGGAGTGCGCACCCGGAGCACTTCCACATGATCCTCAGCAAGGACAACCCGTTCTACAAGGATTTGCCGGGCCTGAGCGTGCTGCTGGGCGGGCTGTGGGTGATGAACATCAGCTACTGGGGCTTCAACCAGTACATCATCCAGCGCGCACTGGCCGCCAAGAACATCGGCGAAGCGCAGAAGGGCATGGTGTTCGCGGCCTTCCTGAAGCTGCTGATGCCGGTGGTGATCGTGGTGCCAGGCATTGCCGCAGTGGTGCTGGCACCGGATCTGGCCAAGCCTGATCAGGCGTACCCCACCATGATGCAGCTATTGCCGACCGGCATCCTGGGCCTGGTGTTCGCGGCATTGGTCGCCGCGATCGTGGCCTCGCTGGCGTCGAAGATCAATTCGGTGGCGACGATCTTTACCCTTGATTTCTACGCCAAGTTCCGCCCGCAGACCGAGCAGAAACAGCTGGTGCGTGTGGGTCGCATCGTTGCCGCCGTCTCGGTGCTGATCGGCATCCTCACCGCACGGCCGTTGCTGGGCAACTTCGATCAGGGCTTCCAGTTCATCCAGGAATTCACCGGCTTCTTTACCCCCGGTGTGGTGGTGATCTTCATGCTGGGGCTGTTCTGGAAGCGTGCCAACGAAGCTGGCGCATTGACTGCGGCGATCGGCTCGGTGGTGCTGTCGTTCGCGCTCAAGATCCTGTGGCCGGAACTGCCCTTCATGGACCGCATCGGCGTGGTGTTCGTCGCCGCGCTGGTGCTGGCGGTGGTGGTGTCGCTCCTGACACCGGCCACGCAGGCGCGCGATCTGATCCGCACCAAGGACGTGGCCTACGGCACCACGCTGGGCTTCAAGATCGGTGCGGTGGGCGTGGTTGCGATCCTGATCGCGCTGTACGCGGTGTTCTGGTAAGCGCCAGCGCACATCGCAGGCAGTAAGTAACGCGGCGCGGAGAGCATTCTCTGCGCCGCGTTGCGTTTGGGCGCCGTCACTCAGAGGCGCACGGCTTCCAGTTGCGGTGCTGGCGGGGCAGCGTCGGTGGCGCGTTCGTACCACGGTGTCTCCAACCAGGCTTCCAGCGCGGCGGCAGGCATCGGTTTGGCGATCCAGTAGCCCTGGCCTTCGTCGCAGCCCCAGCTGCGCAGCTGTGCGTAGGCCTGCGCCGACTCGATCCCTTCGGCCACCACGCGCTGGCCCAGGCTGTGACCGAGCTGGATCATCGCCGGCACCAGGGTGCGGTCGGTGTGGCTGTCCGGCAGCGAGCGGACGAAGGATTGATCGATCTTCAGCGAGCTGGCCGGCAGTTGTTTGAGGTAGCTGAAATTGCTGTAGCCGGTGCCGAAGTCGTCGATGGCGATATGCACGCCCAGCGCCGCAACGGCCGCCAGTTGCTCGGACAGATGCTCGGGGTGGCGGATCATCGCGCTTTCGGTGAATTCGATCTCCAGCCGGCGCGGGTCGAGCTTGTGGCGGTCCAGCCCGCGGCGCAGCAACCCGACGAAACCGGGTTGATCCAGATCGGCGGCCGACACGTTCAAGGCCAGGTTGAAGTCCAGGCCCTGCTGTTGCCAGCGTGCCGCCTGGGCGATGCCCTGGTCGATCACCCAGGCGGTGATGCGGTTGATCAGCGCAGTCTTTTCGGCCATCGGAATGAAGTCCGACGGCATCACCGGGCCGATCATCGGGTGCTGCCAGCGCAGCAGCGCTTCCACCGCCACGCAGCGGTGATCGTGCAGATCCACGCGCGGCTGGTAGTGCAGGCGCAGCTGGTTGGAGCTGGCCAGCGCGGCGGGCAGGGCGGCCAGCAGGCGGAAGGTATTGCGCTGGACCACGTCATGCTTGCGCTCGTACAGGCTCCAGGTCAGGCAATGTTCGCGGGCGACATCCACCGACGTGGTGAGCGAGCGCAGCGTGTCGGCGGCGCCGTAGCTGGTTTCCAGCAACACCGCGCCGATCGAGGCGACTGCGGTGTGCGGAATGCCCTGGTGCTCCAGCGGCGCCACGAACCCTTTGGAAATCTTGCTGCACAGCGCGCTCAGGCGTAGCGGGTCGGCGGTGGTGACCATGAAGGCGAAGGTAGTCGGATCCAGCCGATACAAGGCGGTGCCGGCCGGCAATTTGCTGATCAAACGCTTGTAGGCCAGCGCCACATAGCCGTCTGCGTAATCCCAGCCCAGCGCCTTGACCATGTCGCGGAAATAATCGCTGCCGCACAGGTCCACCGCGATCGCGGTGGCGGCGGAATCAGCCGTGCGTTGCAGCAATACCGCGTCCAGGTCTTCGCTGAAGCGCGCGCGGTTGGGCAGGCCGGTGGGGCCATCGCGGTAGGTGCTGCTGCGCAGGTTCTCGACCCGCAGCACGGCCAGGTCGCGCAGGCCTTCCAGTTGGATGCGTTGTTCCGCATCCAGCCCGGCACGCGGGCTGGTGCCGATCACGCACAGCGTGCCGATGGTGTGGCCATCGCGCAGCTTGAGCGGTGCGCCAGCGTAAAAGCGGATATGCGGCGCACCCAGCACCAGCGGGTTGTCGCAGAAGCGCGGGTCCAGCAAGGCATCGGGAATCACCAGAACGTCATCGGAGCGCAGCGCGTGCGCGCAGAAGGCCTGTTCGCGCGGGGTCTCAGGCGCTTCCAGGCCGACGCGGGCTTTGAACCATTGGCGGTGTTCGTCCACCAGCGAGACCAGGGCGATCTCGGTGCCCAGCATGCGTGCGGCCATGGCGGCGATGGTGTCGAACACCGGGTCCGGCGGCGAGTCCAGCAGGCAGAGACCGTGCAGGACCGCCAGCCGTGCCGCTTCATCGAGCGCAGGCAGGAGGGGGGAGGCGACAGGAGCGGGCGTGGAATGCATGTGCCCGTATCGGCCTCGAGCGCGGCGACTTGATCGCGCGCGAGTGGGGCCGTTCAGTTGGCCGCGCGTGCGGGTGGTGCAGCGCGGCAATCCGCACGCTGCATTCGACACTCTGCGCGGCCGGCGGCCGAGTCACCGCGCCGACCACGGCGTTGCGCAGGCGGGTTCGGGTGCGCTGTGCCTGCGATGCCGCGGGTTTCCCCGCAGTTCCCGACAAGCGCGCGGCGCATGGACACGCACAAGATAACGTTACCAGCACGCTGAATGCGGATCTGCGCGCTCTGTCCTGATCTGTACCTGTTGTTGGTTCTGTGACCCGCGCTGCGATCGCCTGCGTCGCGGGTTGGCACGGTCTTGGCGCACGCCTGATGCGCGCTGTCCGCGGACGCCGGTCTGCGGCGTCCACCTTGTCTGGAGCCGAGCATGAACACTATTCCTCGCCTGGCGCAACGCCTGGTCCTGATCCTTGCCGGCCTGGTGCTGGCCTCATCCGCGCACGCCGGCTTGTCCGTGTCGGGCACACAGCTGAAGGAATCCAATGGCAATACCTTGATCCTGCGCGGCATCAACCTGCCGCATGCCTGGTTTGCCGATCGCACCGATGCCGCGCTGGCGCAGATCGCGGCCACCGGTGCCAACAGCGTGCGGGTGGTGCTCAGTTCCGGCCACCGCTGGAACCGCACGCCCGAGGCCGAGGTGGCGCGCATCATCGCGCGCTGCAAGGCCCTGGGGTTTGATCGCGGTGCTGGAGGTGCACGACACCACCGGCTATGGCGAAGACGGCGCCGCCGGCAGCCTGGCCAATGCCGCCAGTTACTGGACCAGCGTGCGCACTGCGCTGGTGGGCCAGGAAGACTACGTGATCATCAACATCGGCAACGAGCCGTTCGGCAACCAGCTCAGTGCCAGCGAATGGGTCAACGGCCACGCCAATGCGATCGCCACGCTACGTGGCGCCGGGCTCACGCATGCGCTGATGGTGGATGCGCCCAACTGGGGCCAGGACTGGCAGTTCTACATGCGCGACAACGCGGCGGTGTTGCTGGCGCGCGACAGCCGCCGCAACCTGATTTTCAGCGTGCACATGTACGAGGTGTTCGGCAGCGACGCGGTGGTGGACAGCTACCTACGCACCTTCCGCAGCAACAATCTTGCGCTGGTGGTGGGCGAGTTCGGCGCCGATCATCGCGGCGCACCCGTTGACGAGGCGGCGATCATGCGCCGCGCGCGCGAGTACGGCGTGGGCTATCTCGGCTGGTCGTGGTCTGGCAACGACAGCAGCACGCAGTCGCTGGATATCGTGCTCGGTTGGGATCCTGCGCGTCTCAGCAGTTGGGGACGCAGCCTGATCCAGGGCCCGGACGGCATTGCCGCGACCTCGCGCCGTGCGCGGGTGTTCGGTGCGCGCGTGCGGGCGATGGAGTGATGCATCGGTGGTTTTGTGGCGGGGCGCGATGTGCCTGCAAGGATCATCGCGTCTGCCGCGTTTCGGGCAGTGTGTTCGCTGAGGTGCTGTAGCGTGGTTACAGCGCTCTAGGCGGTTGCAGAGCGCGTAAGCGATCGGCTGGCAGCCTGGATCGTGCTTTCGCCGACTGCGCTGTGTACGCAACGTCGGTTGTGCTTCAGCGCAACGACGATGACTGACGCGCTGTCATCCATGAGCCGCGGCGAACGATCACCCATGCAGATGCAGCGGCGCAACGTGTTTGCGAAAGCCTGCCGAAACCGCAGCAGGCACACCAGGCGCTTAGCGCCCGGGCTCGCGCTGCGGTCCCGGGCTCGGGCGCTTGGTGAGCTTGCGCTGCAGCGAGCGGCGGTGCATGCCCAGCAGGCGTGCGGCGGCGGACACGTTGCCGCCGGTTTCGTGCAGCGCCTGCTGGATGTGCTCCCACTGCAGGCGGCTGAGCGGGGTCATCATTTCCTGCGCGGTTTCTTCTTCGTCCGGCTCGGGCAGGTCGTCGTCCTCTTCGCCCAGCGCACGCATGATGGTGGGGATGTTGGCCGGCTTGGGCAGGTAGTCGTCGGCGCCGAGCTTGATCGCCTCCACTGCGGTGGCGATGCTCGCGTACCCGGTGACCAGCAGGATGCGCATGTCCGGGCGGATCTCGCGCAGCGGCTGGATCAGGTTCAATCCCGAGTCGTGGCCCAGCTTCAGATCGATCAGGGCGAAGTCCGGCAGCGCGCTGCGTGCGGTGGACAAGGCGCTGGCCGCATCGGTGGCGGTGAGCGTTTCCACGCCGCGGCGGGCGAGGCTGCGTTGCAAGGTGCGCAGATACAGGGTGTCGTCGTCGACCAGCAGGCCGGTGCGGATGGGAGTGCTCATGCAAGGGCCTCGTGTTCGGAGAGCGGCAGGCGGAAACCGACGCGGGCGCCGCTGCCTTCGGCGGGAAGCATCCACAGTTCACCCTGCAGCCGCTCGACGGTGGCATGCGACAAGGCCAGGCCCACGCCCATGCCGTCGGGCTTGCCGCTGTTGAACAAGGTGCCCGGCAACATTGCCTGCGAGGTGTCGAAGCCCAGCCCGTAGTCGCGCACTTCGCCGACCAGTTGGTCGTCTTCCACGCGCAGGGTGAGGTCGATCAGCGGCCGGCCGGCGCGTTCGCCGGCATCGGCGGCGTTGTTGAGCAGCACCATCAACAGGTGGCTCACGCCGGGTTGCAGCATCAGCCGCAGCGGCGCGTCTTCATTGCGGCGCAGCTCGATGGTCGGGCGCACCAGGCGCCACTGTTCCAGCACATCGCGCACCGCTACCTCGCGGCTGAGATGGCCGTTGTCGGCGGGTGCGGCCAGCGCCAGCACGCGCTCGTGGCATTGCACCAGCAGTTCCCGCAGGGTTTCCAGGTCTTCGCGCAGCTCGACCTGATCGCACTGGTCGGCGATGTCGTCGGCCAGCAGGGTCATCGTCGCCAGCGGGGTGTTGAGCTCATGCGCCACCGAGGCGGCATGCGTGGCCAGCGCCACGATGCCTTCGTTGCGTGCAAAGCGCTCGCGCAGCGTGGAGATCTCGCGTTCGCGCTCGCGCAGCGACAACGCCAGCCGGGTGGCGAACACCAGCACCACCACGGTGGAGAGCAGGAAGTTGGCCGCCATGCCCCACATGTGCAGGGTCAACGGGTCGAAGCCGCCGTACGGCAGTGGCAGGCCGAATGCGGCGCTGATGACGTAGCCGGCCACGCAGGCCGCCGCCACCGCCATCGCCCAGCTCAGCGGAAGGGCGAGTGCGGCCAGCGCGATCAGCACCAGGAACAGCGAACCGAACGGGTTGGCGATGCCGCCGCTCCAGCCCACCATCCAGGTCAGCACCGTCACATCGACCAGGATGTGGCCGAACTCGGTGGCTGGGCCCACCGCGCCGCGGTGCGCCACCCGCAGCTGCGCATACAGGTTGAACACCGCCAGCGCGGCCACCCCGGCCCAGAGCGGCTCCTGCGGCAGGGTGAGGCCCATGAGCCCGCTGGCGACCAGGATGGTGGCGGCCTGGCCGGCGGTGGCCAGCCAGCGCAGGCTGCACAGGGTCCGCAGGAAGGAGGCGTCGGAGGTATTCATCTCGGCAATGCTATGCGCTCGTCGGGGTGGTGGCCTGCGACAAACCGTCGCATCCGGGCCGGGAGGGGCCGCGTGCAGCGCTTCAGCTGTGAGCGGACGGCGGACAGGCTAAAATAGCGCGATGTACGACGCCGTCACCCGCCCAAGTCCCCCCGCCGATGCCAGCGCCTGGCCGCGCCGCATCACCCAGGCCGTCAAGGTCGGTAACGTCATTGTGGGCGGAGGCCATCCGGTGGTCGTCCAGTCGATGACCAATACCGACACTGCCGACATCGCCGGCAGCGTCAAGCAGGTCGCCGAGTTGTGGCGGGCCGGCTCGGAAATGGTGCGCCTGACCGTCAACAATGCCGAGTCGGCAGCGGCCATCCCGCGCATCGTCGACAAGCTGCGCATGATGGGCATCGAAGTGCCGTTGATCGGCGACTTCCACTACAACGGCCACCAGCTGCTCACGGCCGAACCGGCCTGCGCCGAGGCGCTGGCCAAGTACCGCATCAATCCGGGCAACGTGGGCTTCGGCAAGAAGAAGGACCTGCAGTTCGCGCAGTTGATCGAATTCGCCATCCAGTACGACAAGCCGGTGCGCATCGGCGCCAACTGGGGCTCGCTGGACCAGGCGTTGGCCGCGCAGCTGATGGACGAAAATTCCAAGCGCGAGACGCCGTGGGATGCGGGCCGGGTGCTGCGCGAAGCGCTGATCCGCTCGGCGGTGGATTCGGCAGAACGCGCCGTGGAACTGGGCTTGCCGCGCGAGCGCATCATCCTGTCGGCCAAGGTGTCCGGCGTGCAGGAATTGATCGCGGTGTACCGCGACATGGCCGCGCGCTGCGACTTCGCGCTGCACCTGGGCCTGACCGAGGCCGGTATCGGCAGCAAGGGCATCGTGGCCTCGGCCGCGGCGCTGAGCGTGCTGCTGCAGGAAGGCATCGGCGACACCATCCGCATTTCGCTGACGCCCGAACCGGGGCAGTCGCGCACGCAGGAAGTGATCGTCGCGCAGGAGCTGCTGCAAACCACCGGGCAGCGCGCGTTCACGCCGCTGGTCACCGCATGCCCCGGCTGCGGCCGCACTACCTCGGAGTTTTTCCAGGAGCTGGCCGGCGTGGTGCAGAACCATGTGCGCGCCAAGATGCCGGAATGGAAGATCAGCAACCCCGGCGCAGAAAACATGACGCTGGCGGTGATGGGCTGCGTGGTCAATGGGCCGGGTGAATCGCGACACGCCAACATCGGTATCTCGCTGCCGGGCACTGGCGAAGCGCCGTCGGCACCGGTGTTCGTGGATGGCGAAAAGACCGTCACCCTGCGCGGCGAGAACATTGCCTACGAATTCATCGACCTGATCGATCAGTACGTCGAACGCACCTATGCCCGTCGGGCCGGCTGAGTCGCCGGCCGGATTCAAGACCTGGCTGCAGCGCAATGCGTGGCGGTTCGGCCTGCTGTTTGCGGGCGTGCTGCTGCCGCTGGGATTGTTCGTCGACCTTGCCGACGAAGTGCATGAGCTGGAAAACTTCTATTTCGACGAACCGTTGCTGTGGAGCCTGCGCAGCATTGCCTCGCCTGGGCTGGATGCGTTCTTCAGCGTCGTCTCTAAAGTTGGCTACCAGTACGGCGTGATCCCGCTGGATATCGCGATCGTGCTGGTGTTGCTGGTGCTGCGGCGCTGGCGCGAAGGCACCTTCGCCGCGCTGGGGTTTGTGGGCTCGGCGTTGCTCAACCTGGGCACCAAGCAGTTCTTTCAGCGGCACCGGCCCAGCCTGTGGGAATCGATCGCCCCGGAAAGCACTTTCAGCTTTCCCAGTGGCCACGCGATGGGCTCGATGACCCTGGCCGCGGTGGTCATTGCATTGGCGTGGCGTACGCGTTGGCGCTGGCCGGTGACCATTGTTGCCGGCCTGTTCGCGCTGCTGGTCGGTGTCTCGCGCATCTATCTGGGCGTGCATTACCCCTCCGACATCCTCGGCGGCTGGTCGGCCGCATTGGTGTGGGTGACAGGCCTGTATCTGGTGATGTTCCGCGGCATGCGGCGCCCGCAGTGGCGCACGCCGAGCGGGGCGGTGGTGGAGCAGCCCGGGCGCGTGCCGTTCGCTGATTAAGGCGATCACAAACCGACTGCGCAGCCGCAAGGCGGGTGCGGCCGGTGCTCAGCATCAGAGCCATTCCCACTTTGTACTCTGCGGCTCTTGCGCGCCGTGCACGTCCGCCGACCACCGTTCGCTAGGGGTTGGCAGCGGTTCTAAGAAGTGCGGACACGCTCACGTTGCCACAGGCGGGCGCCAACAATGGCTCCGATGGATGCCAGCAGAATCACGTAATACGCCGGCCCCATCGGGTGTTGCTTGAGCAGCAGCACCACGAGCAACGGGGTCAGGCCGCCGAACACGGCATAGCCCAGGTTATAGGCGAACGACACGCCGGACAGACGTACCACCGGTGGAAACGCTTCGACCATCACGCGGGGAATCGCACCCAGCACGCCCAGCGCAGCACCGAGCATGGCATACAGCGGGAACAGCAGTTGCGGGTCGCCTGCCAGGCGATAGAACAGCCATGCGCTGATGCCCAGGATCACGCTGCCGGCCAGCAGAACACGCCCGTTGCCCCAGCGGTCCGAGAGCGCGCCGGCTACCACCGAGCCGATGGCCTGCATGAGCACTGCCAAAAGGTTGGCCTGCAGCGCGACCGGTGCCGGATAGCCATAGGCGGTCTGCAGCAGCGTGGGCGTCATCAGCGATACCACCAGCACTGCGGCGGCCACCACCCAGGTCAGCCACAATGACAGCGCCAGACTGCGCGGGTGATCGCGCAGCACCACCTTCAGCGGCGTTTCGCGTGCCAGCGCACGCATGGCCACCAACTCGGCGAACACGGGCGTTTCATGCAGCCAACGCCGCAAGTACACCGACAGCAGGCCGAAGATGCCGCCGGCCAGGAATGGCAGCCGCCAGGCGTATTCGGCGATTTCCTGCGGGGTGAAGGCGCGATTGAGTGCGCCGGCGCTCAGCGAACCAAGTAGCACGCCGGCAGCCAGGCCAGCAGTCAGTGTGCCGCAGGCCAGCCCTCTGCGCCGCGCGGGCACGTGTTCTGCGACGAACACCCACGCGCTGGGAACCTCGCCGCCAATGGCCGCTCCCTGCAGCAGACGCATCGTCAGCAGCAACAGCGGTGCAGCCAAGCCGATCTGCGCGTAGGTCGGCAGCACACCAATGGCAAGCGTGGGCAGCGCCATCAACCCGATGCTCAGCGCGAACATGCGCTTGCGCCCGAGCAGGTCGCCGAAATGGGCCATCACAATGCCGCCCAGCGGGCGGATCAAATAGCCGGCGGCAAAAATGCCAAACGTCTGCAATTGCCGCGTCCATTCCGGAATGCCGGGCGGGAAGAACAACTCGCCCAGCACCTTCGCGAAAAAGATGAAGATGATGAAGTCATAGAATTCCAGCGCGCCGCCCAGCGCGGACAAGCCCAGCGTTTTGTAATCGCGGCGGGTGAGCTGCGTTGGTAGGGCGTCGGTGGTCATGCAATTGCATCCTGTCGCGGGTGGCGACGCACTGCCATTGAAGCTTGGTAACGCGCCGAGCATCTAATGCTAGCTGCCATGCAGTGCCGTCGCTACGGCGTTTGGGCAATGAAATGCCGATAGCACCTATCAGACTTCACGCAAATATGCTGTTGCTTCGGTCAGGGCGCCATTGCTGCGCCTTCACTGCGAATCAGCCGGACACGCTTGCCAGCGCTGCCGCCTCGGCGTGCAACGCGGTGGTGTCGAACAACGGCAGCTGCGCATCGGTGCTGTCCACCAGCAGCGAAATCTCGGTGCACCCCAGGATGATCGCTTGCGCACCGTGCTGGCCGAGCTCGGCCATGACCTGACGGAAATAGTCGCGCGATTCCGGTTTGATCACGCCCTGGCACAACTCGTCGTAGATCACCCGATGCAGCTGTGCGCGTGCCTCGGCCGGCGGCACCAGCACGTCCAAGCCCCGCGCTTCCAGGCGCTCGCGATAGAACGGTTGCTCCATGGTGAAGCGCGTACCGAGCAGCCCGACACGGAGGATGCCCGCGGCGACCAATGCATCGGCGGTGGCATCGGCGATGTGCAGCAACGGCAGGGGTGTGGCGGCGGTGATCGCGTCAGCAACGCAGTGCATCGTGTTGGTGCACAGCACGATGAAGTCGGCGCCTCCGGCTTGCAGTGCACGCGCTGCTGCTGCCATCGCCTGGCCGGCCCCCTCCCAATCGCCGGCATGCTGCAGCCGCTCGATCTCATGAAAATTGACGCTGTAAAGCAGCAGCTTCGCCGAGTGCAGGCCACCGCACGCATCGCGCACCTGCTGGTTGATGATGCGGTAATAGGGCAGGGTGGATTCCCAGCTCATTCCGCCGATCAAACCAATGGTTTTTGTTGGGACCGGCATGCGAACTCCACGTCAGTGCAGCGGATGGTAAATCGGAAACCTTACGGCGCAGGTGGTACGCAGTACGCGGCGACCGAAGTCTACGTTGCCATTGCCGAGGAGATGCATGGCCAGCGAGCCCATCCAGCTGCCGCGTGGACCCGCTCACTCGCCCGGTTTGGCGCCTTCCACCGGCGCATGCGTCGCCGCGCGGCGCGCCAGCACGGTTTCGCGATGCGCGATGTACACGTTGGCAGAGATGATGATCGCCGCACCGATCACCGTGTGGCGCGCGATCGCTTCGCCGAACAGCCACCACCCCAGCAAGGCCACCAGGGGCAATTGCATGAAGCTGATCGGCTGCAACGCAGAGACTTCGCCCAGCTTGAGCGCACGTGTCCAGAACAGTTGCCCGGCGGTACCGAAGATGCCGGTGGCCACCAGCCACAGCCAGTCGATCCCGTGTGGCCAGGTCCATTGGAACAACGCCGGAATCAACGACATCGGCACCCAGAACACGTAGGTGTAGAACACCACCGTGTCCGAATCATCGCTACGCGAGAGCTGCTTGATCTGGATGGCGACCACCGCGCTGATCACCGCGGCCAACAGTGCAATCAGCAGCCCGGGCGTGAATGTGGACGAGCCCGGCCGCAGGATCACCAGCACGCCTACGAAACCGGCTGCTACTGCCAGCCAGCGGCGCAGGCGCACTTGTTCGTGCAGCCAGATCACTGCCAGCACGGTGACAAACAACGGCGTGGAATACGACAACGAAATAGCCTGCGACAGCGGCAGATGCCCGATCGCCCAGAAGCCGCACAGCATCGAGGCCAGGCCAATCAGCGTGCGCGCCAGGTATTGCGGTAACTGGCGCGTGCGCGGCAGCGGTTTGCCAGGGCGCACGATCAACGGCAGCAGCGCCAGCAGGCCGAATGCGTTACGGAAAAACGCGATCTCGGTCGTGGCGATGTCCTTGGACGCCAGCCGGATGGTGATGGCCATCAGGCCGAACGCAAATGTGCTGACCAGCATCCACAGCGCGGCGCGTGCCGACGCTGGCTGCGCCGTCACCAATGCGCTCCGATTACGCGCGGCTCCGGTTCCAGGATCACCGAATACCGCTCCCGCACCGATTCGGCCACCTGGCGTGCGAACGCCAGCAACTGCGCGCCACTGGCATTGCCGTGATTGACCAGCACCAAGGCATGCGCTTCGGAAATGCCGGCGTCGCCCTCGCGCTTGCCTTTCCAGCCGCATTGTTCGATCAGCCACGCCGCCGAGAGTTTCCCCTGGCCAGGCTGCTCGCCGGGGAACACCGGCATGTCGGCAAAGCTCGCCTGCAAAGCGGCAATCTGCTCACTCGGCAGCAGCGGGTTCTTGAAGAAGCTGCCCGCATTACCCAACACCTCCGGGTCGGGCAGCTTGCGCTGGCGGATGTTGATCACTGCCTGCGCCACATCGGCCGCGCCCGCGAGCTCGGCGCCCATGCGCGCGAGTTCTTCGCGGATGCCGGCATAGTCCAGCCGTAATTCGTGCAGCAGCGGCAGATTGAATTCCACCGCCACGATCAAATACCGATCCGGCTGCTGCTTGAACACGCTGTCGCGGTAGGCAAAGGCGCACTCGGCCGGCGTCAGCCGCACGAACTGCTGGCTGCCGCGGTCGTAGGCTTCCACCACATGGATGAAGTCGCTGACCTGCGCGCCGTAGGCGCCGATGTTCTGGATCGGGCAGGCACCCACGGTGCCGGGAATCAGCGCCAGGTTTTCCAGGCCGGAAAGCCCCTGCTGCAGCGAATACATCACCAGCCCGTGCCAATTGACCCCGGCGCCTGCGCGCACGATGGCGTGGTCGGCATGGTGGGCGATGATGGTGATGTCGCGATTGTCGAAGCACAGCACGCAGCCGGGCGGGTCGCCGGCCAGCAACACATTGCTGCCGCTGCCCAGCACCAGCAGTGGTTGCCCGGCGATCTGCGGCGCAGCCAGTGCGTCGGGCAGTGCCTCGGGCGCATGGATGTTCAACAGCCAGCGCGCCGTGGCATCCACATGAAAGGTGTTGAGTGCGCGGAGCGGGGCGTGTTCGGTGAGTTGCCAGCGCAGCGGCGATGCCGCGCTCATAGCGGCCCGACCGCGCCGCCACTGGGCGACTCACGGCGGCGCCGGATTGCATCCACGCACTCGCCGATCAAGCGCGGCCCGCGATAGACCAGGCCGCTGTAGCACTGCACCAGGCTGGCACCGGCGGCCATCTTGGCCACCGCATCGGCGCCGGACGTGATGCCGCCCACGCCGATCAACGGAATGGACTCGGGCAGGCGTGCGCGCAGGCGACGCAGCACCAGCGTAGATTGCCCCAGCAGCGGTGCGCCCGACAGGCCGCCGGCCTGCTCGGCCATCGGATGGGTGGCCACCAGGGTGCGCGTCACCGTGGTGTTGGTGGCGATCACGCCATCCACCGCCAGGTCAGCCAACACGCGTGCGGCCGCATCGATGTCGCGGTCGTTGAGGTCCGGTGCCACCTTCACCAGCATCGGCACGCGCTTGCCGTGTTGGGCGGCCAGAGCTTCCTGGGTTTCGCGCAGATCGGCGATCAGCCGGCGCAGCGCCTGTTCTTCCTGCAGCTCGCGCAAACCGGCGGTATTGGGCGAGGAAATGTTGACGGTGATGTAGTCGGCCAGCGGATACACGCGCTCCATGCAGTAGCGGTAATCGTTGGTCGCTTCCTCGTTGGGCGTGTCCTTGTTCTTGCCGATGTTGATGCCGAGCAGGCCACCGCGCCGGCGCGCACGCTGCACGTTGTTCACCAGCACATCCACACCCAGGTTGTTGAAGCCCATGCGGTTGATCACCGCCTGGTATTCGGGCAACCGGAACATGCGCGGCTTGGGGTTACCCTCCTGCGGCTTCGGCGTCACCGTGCCGATCTCGACAAACCCGAAGCCCAGTGCCAGCAGCGCATCGATATGTTCGCCGTTCTTGTCCAGCCCGGCGCCCAGTCCCACCGGGTTGGGGAACATCAGCCCGAAGGCGGGCGTGGGCAGGGGTACCGGCCGGGTGGCCACCAGCGCCGTGGTGCCGGTGCGGTAGGCGGTGTCGATGGCGCGCAGGGCCAGCGCGTGGGCGCGCTCGGCGTCGAAGGCGAACAGGAAGGGGCGGGCGAGCGAATACATGCGGGTCAGTTCAATCTCCCGGCAAACACGCGGGTCTGGTAATGGAAATCGATGTGCCCATCCTGGGCATGTGCATCGAACAGGGTGCGCAGCGCGGCAAGCATCGGTGCATGCCGCGGATCGTGCGCCAAGGGCGCGTACGACGACGACAGCAGGCGGCCGCGCAAGGCCTCGAAGTCCAGCTGCTGCACGTTGGGAAACTTGGCCATCGCAACGAAACCCTCGCCGAACCACGCCTGCATGGTGGCATCGTCCTGGTAACGCTCGGCCACGGCGGTGTAGTCGGTGCCGTAGTCCAGCAACAGCTGCTCATAGCCGCGCAGGAACGCCGTGCTGTCCAGCTCGCGGCTGTTCCAGTACACCACCGCCAGGCCGCCGGGTTTGAGGATGCGCGCCCATTCGGCACGCACCGCGAGCATGTCGAACCAATGGAAGGCCTGCGCCGCAGAGACCACATCCGCGCTGGCGTCGGCCAGCCCGGTGGCCTCGGCAGTGCCGTCGACCGCCCGGAATTTGGCATAGCTGGCCAGCCATTGCTGCGCTGCTTCGCGCATGGCCGGATTCGGTTCCACTGCGGTCACCGGGTAGCCGGCCTCCAGGAACAGCCGGCTGGAAATTCCGGTGCCGGCACCGATGTCGGCCACGTGGTTGGCGGGCGTCACGCCGAGCTGCTCATGCAGCCAGCGCAAGACCTGCGGCGGGTAGCTGGGCCGGTAGCGCACGTACGCGGCCACCCGGTCGTTGAACCGTTGCGCGGAGGATGGCGCGGCCATGCTCACGCGTTTGCCGCCGCAAACCAGGCCAGGCCGCCGAAGAACAGGACGAAGATCGCCACGCCCGCAATCCACATCGCCACCGAGATCCAGCCCAGGAGCAGGCCGCCAACAGCCAGCCCATCGCCTTCCAGGCCTTGCGGATTGCGCCGGATTTCGCCGCGCGCCAGGTGGCCGGTGATGATGGCGCAGACGCTGCCCAGGAACGGCAGCAGGGTCCAGCCGAGAATGCCTGAGACCAGGCTGACGATGGCCAGCGTGCTGGTCTGTCGGACGACATGATTCATCACAACTCCTTGGGTGGCCACGGCCGAAGGGCAGGGCGCCGCACAATTATCCCAGAGCGGGCACGCAAATGGCGTGCGGTCTGCGGCGGAATGGCGGTTGTGCAGTAGCCTGCTGCGGTGCATCGGGTCGCGGCCGACGCGTGAGGCGGTCTTTTGCGCACTGGGTAAGCGCTGGGCGTTGCATGTGCTCACGTTGGCCCCGGCGGGGCAGCGCGCGGGAAGCAGCGCGTGCGTTGCTGCAGATAACGGTGCCAACAGGCGCGGCGAGCCGGCGGCCTGGGCCAGCATCGGACAGCGCCCCGGAGCCCGGGGCGCTGCGATCACAGAGCGATCAAAGGTCGAACTTGATGCCCTGCGCCAGCGGCAGCGAATCGGAATAGTTGATGGTGTTGGTCTGGCGGCGCATGTAGACCTTCCACGCATCCGAGCCGGATTCGCGACCGCCGCCGGTTTCCTTCTCGCCACCGAACGCACCGCCGATTTCCGCACCCGAAGTGCCGATATTGACGTTGGCAATGCCGCAATCGCTGCCGGCCGCCGACAGGAACTTCTCGGCCGCCTTCAGGTTCTGGGTAAAGATCGACGACGACAGGCCCTGCGGCACGCCGTTCTGCAGATCGATCGCCTCATCCAGCGTGCTGTACTTCATCACGTACAGGATCGGCGCGAAGGTCTCGTGCTGCACCACCGTGTCGCTGTTCTTCAGCCCGGTCACGATCGCCGGCAGCACGAAATTGCCGGGGCGATCGATCGCGGTGCCGCCCACTTCGACCGTGCCACCGGCGGCCTTGGCCTTGGCGATGGACTCCAGGAACTGTTCCACCGCACCGCGGCTGTTGAGCGGGCCCATCAGGTTGGCCGGGTCGGTGGGGTCGCCGATCTTGCTGTCGAGCTGCTTGTACGCCTTGACCAGGGTGGCCAGCACGTTGTCGTAGATGGATTCATGCACGATCAGCCGGCGCGTGGTGGTGCAGCGCTGGCCGGCGGTGCCCACCGCACCGAACACGATGCCCGGCACCGCCAGCTTCAGGTCGGCGGTTTCGTCCAGGATGATGGCGTTGTTGCCGCCCAGCTCCAGCAGGCAACGGCCCAGGCGGCGTGCGACCTTCTCGGCCACCACGCGGCCAATCTGGGTCGAGCCGGTGAAGCTGATCAGCGGGATGCGGGTGTCTTCGACCAGCTTCTCCGACAAGGAGGTGCCGGCATCGTTGATCAGGAAGAAGATGTCCGGGAAGCCGGCCTCCTTGAGCGCGGCATTGCAGATCTTCATCGTTGCGATCGCGGTCAGCGGGGTCTTGTTGGACGGTTTCCAGATGCAGATATCGCCGCAAATGGCCGCCAGGAACGCATTCCACGCCCACACCGCCACCGGGAAGTTGAACGCACTGATGATGCCGACCAAGCCCAGCGGCTGGTACTGCTCGTACATGCGGTGGCCCGGGCGCTCCGAATGCATGGTGTAGCCATAGAGCATGCGGCTCTGGCCCACGGCGAAGTCGGCGATGTCGATCATCTCCTGCACCTCGCCATCGCCTTCGGGCTTGCTCTTGCCCATTTCCAGCGCCACCAGCGAACCGAGCGCGTCCTTGTGCGCACGCAGTGCCTCGCCGCACAGGCGCACGGCCTCGCCACGACGCGGCGCCGGGGTGGTGCGCCAGACCTTGAAGGCGGCCTGCGCGCGCGCCACGATCAGTTCGTAGTCCTCCGGCGTGGTGGCCTGCACATCGGCGATCACCGCATTGGTGGTCGGATTGAGCGGCTGCAGCACCCCGGCACCGGTGGCCTGCGACCAGGTCCCCTCGCCAAGATAGGTGCCGGCATTGGACGGGGCGAGGTCGAGCGCCTTGAGCAGGTCAGCGGACATGGAATCTCCAAGAAAGTCGGGACGGCCGCGCCCCGCACCAGGCAAGACGCAACGCAAGTAGCCGCCGATTTTAGCAGGCTCCCCGCACCGCCCGCCGGCTTGGCAAGCCGGACGAACATGCGACAATGCCGCCCTTGGCCCCGTAGCTCAGCTGGATAGAGCGTCCCCCTCCTAAGGGGAAGGTCGCCCGTTCGAATCGGGCCGGGGTCACCAGGAATCAACAAGTTAGATGCAGCCTGAAGTATCTGGCCTGCTGCATTCTTGTGGATATCCACAGGCCTCTGCCACAGCTGCCACATGAAGCCGTTCCCTCTGACCTGCCCCCGCTGAGCCGTACCACGTGAAGCTGTAAAGTCCGTCAACCACGAGGACGGACATGAAGAAGAGTCGTTTCACCACCGAGCAGATCATCGGATTCATCAAGCAGGCGGATGCCGGGATGGCGGTGGCTGAGCTGTGCCGCCAGCACGGTTTCAGCCCGGCCAGCTTCTACCAGTGGCGGGCCAAGTACGGCGGCATGGAGGCCGAAGACGCGAAGCGCCTGAAGGAGCTGGAGCAGGAGAACAACCGCCTGAAGCGGTTGCTGGCCGAGGCGCACCTGGACATCGAGGCGCTGAAGGTCGGGTTCGGGGTAAAACGCTAGCCCCGCAACGCAAGCGCGAGGCAATCCGGCGCATGTGCGAGCTGACGTCGATCAGCGAGCGCCGGGCTTGTCGCCTTGCGGGGATCTCCCGCGATGCTTTCCGCCACGCGCCGACACCCACGCCGGCGACGCAAACCCTGTCGGCCAGACTGGTGGAACTGGCGCAGGCGCGTCGCCGCTTCGGCTATCGCCGCCTGCACGACCTGCTGCGCCCGGAGTTTCCGCAGGTGAACCATTAGAAGATCTACCGTCTGTACCGCGAGGCGAAGCTGAGCGTGCGCCGGCGCAAGAAGGCCAAGTTCCCGGCGGCACAGCGGCAGCCGTTACGGCCAGCGCGGCATCCCAACGAGGTAATCAGCATGGACTTCGTCTTTGATCAGTTGGCCAGTGGCCGCCGCATCAAATGCCTGACCGTCGCCGACGACTTCACCCATGAATGCGTGGACATCGCGGTGGACCATGGCATCAGCGGGGCTTACGTGGTGCGTGTGCTGGAGCAGATCGCCTGCTTCCGCGGGTATCCCCGCGCGGTGCGCACGGACAACGGCCCGGAGTTCACCAGCCGCGCCTTCATCGCTTGGGCACAGCAGCGTGGCATCGAACACATCCTGATCGAACCCGGCAAACCCATGCAGAACGGCTACATCGAGAGCTTCAACGGCAAGTTCCGCGACGAATGTCTCAACGAACACTGGTTCACGTCGCTGATCCAGGCTCGCGAGGTCATCGCCGATTGGCGGCGTGACTTCAACGAGGTACGTCCGCACAGCAGCTGTGGTCGCATCCCGCCAGCGCAGTTTGCCTCCAACCACCGAGCACAAACCGGCAACAACGCAGTACCCTTCAACCCCGGGCTTTATCAGTAATCACTGGTATGGCCGGTGGGGGCAGGTCAACGCGGGAATGCTGGGCGGCAAGGGCGTGGCTTCCTGGCGTATGTCAGTCCTTGGCCTGCGCCAGCCGAACGTGGGGGAAGGCAGGCTGCTGGTCTGCTACATGGATAGTCGGGGGGAGATGTTCATCTGGTGCAGTTCGAGTCATTTGTTACTATCGTGTTAGCTGTAGGGGTGCGGCCCCATGCCGCAATGGAAGCAACAGGGGAATGGAATGAGAAAGCTACTCGCCGCTGCGATCGTGATCGCGGCGCTTTCTGGCTGTGCGGCCAATCCGCCGCTCAACTTCTCGGTGCCGGGCGTAGGAGTCAGCAGCAAGAAGCTCGATGCCGAGCTGAAGTCGCTGACGGTCACGCTGGCCCGACCGGACGAGGCAAAGGGCAAGGTGCCGCCTGAGGCGCAGCACGAAATACCGGACATGTGGGAGAACGCCCTGACTGAGGCGCTCAACCGGATGGCGATCTTTCGTGACGACGCACCGCGAAAGCTCAGCTTGTCGGTGAAGATCCTGGCGATCGACATACCGTCGTTCGGCGCGTCCATGACCACCAAGACCATCGCGCGCTACGAGCTGATCGATCGCGCGAACGGCAGCATCGTCTACACCCAGGATGTGAGCGCTTCGGGCACTGTGCCGGCGGGCTATGCGTTCGCCGGCGTGATCCGCGCTCGCGAGTCTGTCAATCGCTCCGCCCAGAACAACATCGCGCTGTTCCTGCAGGCGTTGGAAACGGTCGACGTGAGCAAGCCGATGTTCCCGAGCAGCCAGGCGACTCCGTGAAGTCGCTCATCGTCGCGACCTACCTCGCGGTCGCAGTGGTTGGGTGCGCACCTAACGTGCGCACCGACAGCTACTCAGTGGGTTCGGTTGGCCAGGTCAATCGGACCGTGGCAGGCACGGTGATCAGTGCGCGCGCTGTTTCGATCGATGGCACGCAGGGCGGTGGCGCCGCGGCGGGCGCGGCAGCAGGCGGCATTGCCGGCTCATCGATGGGCGGCAGTGGTCGTGCCAACGCCGTCGGAGCAGTTGGCGGCCTGGTCGCCGGCGCCATTGTCGGTGCTGCAGCTGAGCGTTCGGCATCACGTGCGGATGGCATGGAGTACGTCGTCCAGACCGAAAACGGTTCACTGATGACAGTGGTGCAGGGTGCAACACCTGCATTTGCAGCAGGGGCCCGAGTGCTGGTTCTGTACGGTTCGCCGTCCAGGCTGATCGCCGACCCTCGCAACTGATCGCCAACACCTAACTCCGCAAATGCATGAATAGACCTGTGCGGACGCGACGTCCCCCGATTTTGAGTGGCGCATTGGTTTGGAGTCCAACTCCCTATCCCGAGGAGATTGGACATGGCGACACGAATCCGTACGGCGTTAGCTGAGCGCGGACTCGCTTATGCGCGTAGTCACGGCTTGCACAGAAGCTCTGCCACGCTGACGAGCGCGGATCACAGGCCAAAGCAGTCATGACCCAAGCACGTTCAAAAAAATCGCAATGGTTCGGCCTTCTGGGTTGGCTGGTGCTTTGCTATGCCGTCGCTGGGCTGGGCGCAATGGCATCGATCCAGGCGGCCAGCTTTTATGCGCTGCTGCAGCGGCCGACGTGGGCGCCGCCGGGCTGGTTGTTCGGACCGGTGTGGACAGTGTTGTACGGAATGATGGCGGTGTCGGTCTGGTTGGTGTGGCGGCGCGTCAGCCGGGCGGGGACGCATCCGGCGCTGGGCCTGTTCGTGCTGCAGTTGATGCTCAATGGTTTGTGGAGCTGGCTGTTCTTTGCGTGGCAGTTGGGGGCTTGGGCATTCGCGGACATCGTGGCGCTGTGGCTGGTGTTGGCAGGAACGATTGCCGTGTTCGCGAAGCGGCGGGCGTTGGCGGCGTGGCTCTTGGTGCCTTATCTGGCGTGGGTGAGCTTCGCGGCGGCGCTCAACTTTTCGGTCTGGCAACTCAATCCCCAGGTACTCGGCTGATCTCCGCTGTTGATCTTGGTGCCTCGTACTCACCGGCGCGGCAATAGCGACGATCTGTTGCTTGGTGCGAAGTGGCCTGTCGCTTGATGCGAACTGATGCCGGCAGCGAGGCAACGCCTCGCCCGCAAGCGATCTAGTCAGCTGTATCGCGTCATCTGAGCGCATGACACTACCAATCGAGGTTCGAAACCTGCGCAGGGCGGCTCTCCAAAGTCGTTCCAAAAGTTTCCATAGCAATCAATTGCTTGCGCGCGCGATGCTTAAATCCCTGAGCAACAAGGTTTTCTGTTTCGCGCCCCGAGCGCGTGCGCCTACCATTCACGCAATGCTTGACAGGCCTCGGCCCTGTGATGTCTTTTGCACGCATGGATAACGCTTCCGCCAGCGTTTCGCTTCTCTGCCAGCCGCTACTGCGGCCGGGTGCGGGCGTGGCCGGCATTACCACCACCATTACCACCGCCACCATTCGCCCGGTGCGGTCCGTCGTCTTCGCGTAACTTCCGAAAACAACGGCCCCGCACCCGGATCAGGATGCGGGGGTCTCCCTCTCTCACCTGAAGCGGACGGGGCCTCCCAACGAGGTCTGTCGATGTCATCGCCTGTCGTTTCGTTTGAACCCGCCGCTGTCCCAACGCCTTCCGCCCGCACCGTGGTGCATAAATTCGGTGGCACCTCGGTTGCCGATGCCGAGCGTTACCGGCATGTGGCGCAGCTGTTGCTGGCACGCGATGAGACCGTGCAGGTGACGGTGGTGTCGGCGATGAAAGGCGTGACCGATGCGTTGATCGAGCTGGCCGAACTGGCCGCGCAGAATCGTCCAGAGTGGCGCGAGCGCTGGCACGAAACGCGGGCGCGCCATCGCGGTGCGGCGGTGGCGTTGCTGGGCGAGCATTCCGGGCCCACGGTGGAGTGGCTGGACGAGCGCTTCGAGCATCTGTCGCAGATCCTGGCGGCGCTCGCAGTCATCGGCGAGCTGCCGCGCGAAGTGCTTGATCGCGTGCAGGGGCTGGGTGAGGTGTATTCCGCGCAGCTGCTCGGCGACCACTTCCGTGCATTGGGCGAAGACTGCGCAGTGCTGGATGCACGCGATGTGCTGGTGGTCAATCGCGGCGAGCTGGGTGTGGATGTGGACTGGGCGGTGAGCGCGCAGCGGCTGGACACCTGGCGGCAGGCGCATCCGCAGACGCGGGTGGTGGTCACCGGGTTTGTCGCGCGCGATCGCGGCGACCGCATCACCACGCTGGGCCGTAACGGCAGCGATTATTCGGGCGCGATCTTCGCGGCCTTGTTCGATGCTCACGAGCTGCACATCTGGACCGATGTGGATGGGGTGCTCTCGGCCGATCCGCGCGTGGTGCCCGAGGCGGTGCAGCTGGAGACCCTGAGCTACGACGAAGCCTGCGAGCTGGCCTATTTCGGCGCGAAGGTGGTGCATCCGCAGACCATGTCGCCGGCGATCGAGCGCGGTTTGCCGATCATCATCCGCAATACGTTCCAACCCGAACATCCGGGCACGCGCATCACCGCCAGCAGTGCGGTGAGCGGGCCGATCAAGGGGCTGACGCTCAGCCCGGATCTGGCGGTACTGAATCTGGAAGGCACCGGCCTGATCGGTGTGCCGGGGACGGCCGAGCGTGTGTTCGCGGCGCTGCGCACGGCGCAGGTGTCGGTGGTGATGATCTCGCAGGGCTCGTCCGAGCATTCGATCTGCTGCGTGGTCAAGCAGCACGAATCCGAGCGTGCGCGTAATGCGCTGCTGCAGGCGTTTGCGCACGAACTCACGGTTGGCCAGGTGCAGCGCGTGCAGTTGACTACCGGCATCAGCGTGCTGGCGGCGGTGGGCGATGGCATGGCCGGGCAACCTGGTGTGGCGGCGCGCCTGTTCGAGTCGCTGGGCCGCGCGCAGGTCAATATCCTGGCGATTGCGCAGGGCTCGTCCGAGCGCAACATCTCGGTGGCGATCGATGCGGCGCATGCCACCAAGGCCTTGCGCGCGGCGCATGCCGGTTTCTGGTTGTCGCCACAGACGTTCTCGGTGGGTGTCATCGGGCCGGGCAACGTGGGTGCGGCGTTGCTGGATCAGCTGCGTACTGCGCAGCCGCAACTGCTCGGCAAGGCCAACCTGGATCTGCGCCTGCGCGGCGTGGTCTCGCGAGGGCGCATGTTGCTGGAAGAGCGCAGCGTGACCGGCGATTGGCGCGATGCGTTTGCAGCGGCGTCCACGCCCACCGATCTGGAGCGCTTCACCGCGCATCTGCTCTCCGCGCACCTGCCGCATACGGTGATCATCGATTGCAGCGGCAGTGCGGAAGTGGCCGACCGTTATGCAGGTTGGCTGGCAGCCGGCATCCATGTGGTGACGCCGAACAAACAGGCCGGCTCCGGCCCGTTGGCGCGCTATGAAGCGATCCGTGCCGCCGCCGATGCCAGCGGTGCGCGCTTCCGCTACGAGGCCACGGTCGGCGCTGGCCTGCCGGTGATCACCACGCTGCGCGACCTGGTCGATACCGGCGATGCGGTGACCTCGATCGAAGGCATTTTCTCCGGCACGCTGGCGTGGCTGTTCAATAAATACGACGGCAGCGTGCCGTTCTCCGAGTTGGTGACGCAGGCGCGCGGCATGGGCTACACCGAGCCAGACCCGCGCGATGACCTGTCCGGCGTGGATGTGGCACGCAAGTTGGTGATCCTGGCGCGCGAGGCGGGGCGGGCGATCAGCCTGGACGATGTCAGCGTGGAAAGCCTGGTGCCCGAGGCGTTGCGCCAGGCCAGCGTGGATGACTTCATGGCACAGCTGCAGACGGTGGACGCCGGCTTTGCGCAGCGGCTGGCCGACGCGCATGCGCGCGGCAACGTGCTGCGCTATGTCGCGCAGCTGCCGCCAGACCGCGCGCCCAGCGTGGGCCTGGTGGAATTGCCCGCGCACCATGCCTTCGCCAATCTGCGTCTGACCGATAACGTGGTGCAGTTCACCACGCGCCGCTACTGCGAGAACCCGTTGGTGGTGCAGGGCCCGGGCGCAGGGCCGGAAGTGACCGCGGCCGGCGTGTTTGCCGATCTGCTGCGCGTGGCGGCGGGCGAGGGGGCACGCTTGTGAATCAGATGGTGGACATGGGCCACGCCGTGCCCGCCGCGCGTGGGCTGCGCGAGGCGCGCGCATTTGCGCCGGCGTCGGTGGCCAACGTGGCGGTGGGCTTCGACCTGTTGGGCTACCCGCTGGATGGCGTGGGCGACACCGTGACCGTGCGCCGCATCGACGCGCCGGTGGTGCGGATTGCCGCCATTCGCGGCACCACCGTGGCGCTGCCGCTGGAGGCCGAGCGCAACACCGCCGGCGCGGCGTTGATGTCGCTGCGTGCGGCTCTGGCGCTGCCGTTTGGCTTTGAACTGGAGATCGACAAGGGCATCGCCTTGAGTTCGGGCATGGGCGGCTCCGCTGCCTCGGGCGTGGCTGCGCTGGTGGCGGCGAATGCCTTGCTGGACACACCTATCAGCACCGACCAGCTCTATCAGCACGCACTCGATGGCGAA
Organism: Xanthomonas sp. LMC-A-07; assembly: GCF_030208825.1. Taxonomy (NCBI): domain Bacteria; kingdom Pseudomonadati; phylum Pseudomonadota; class Gammaproteobacteria; order Lysobacterales; family Lysobacteraceae; genus Xanthomonas; species Xanthomonas sp. LMC-A-07. The sequence continues at coordinate 144,909 of NZ_JARVTF010000005.1, read as the reverse complement.
GCGGTGGCCAGTGGCAGCCGGCATGGCGACAACCTGGGGCCGTTGTTCCTGGGCGGGCTGGTGCTGTGCACCTTGGAGCGGCTGGTGCCGATCGCAGTGCCGGAGGCGTGGCACAGCCTGGTGGTACATCCGGAGGCAGTGCTGGAAACCCGCCGCGCGCGCGAAGCCCTGGCTGGCGACTACCGCCTGAGCGAGTTCGTGGCGCAGAGCACCAACCTGGCGCTGGTGCTGGCCGGCTGCCATGCCGGCGATGCGGGCCTGGTCCGTGCCGGCCTGCGCGATGTGCTGGTCGAGCCGCGGCGCGCGCCCTTGATTGCCGGCTTTGCGCAGGCGAAACAGGCTGCACTTGCGCATGCCGCACTGGGCGCCAGTATTTCTGGTGCCGGCCCCAGCGTGTTTGCCTGGTTCGAAACCCGCGCGGCTGCCGCTGCGGCGGCGCCGGCGGTGCAAGCCGCATTCGCCGGCGTGGGCCTGGACAGCCAGGCCTGGGTGACGCCGATCAACAGCCCTGCGGCACGGCTGCTTGCATGAGCCAGCGCACGCGTTGTTCGATCAGGCAGCAGCGGTGCGCGCAGCAGGCACGCACCGCGATGGCATGTTCATCCCACGACCACGTCGCTGATCTGCATGACTGGCGCGAGATCGGTGTAGTTGGCGATATCGGCAAGGATCTCGGCCGCGTGCGGCCCGAAGCTGCCGTTGAAGGCCTCGACCGAGTCGCAAAAGATGTGGCACATCCCGATGTACGGCGGCGTGCTGCCCGGCTCACCGCCGCTGATGCCCTTGTCCACCGTGTAGCTGAGGCAGGCCGCGCCCATGCGCGCGCTCACCAGCGGCATGTGGGTGTCGCTGTAGTAGGTGTGGTCGAAGCGGGCGCCATCGCGGTACGGGTACATCACACTGACCTTGATCATTTGCGGGCTCCACGGGAGGGTGCGCGCAGCATAGCGCCGCGCCGGCAACCCCGTGCGACCGCCTGGCGGCGCGCCGCCATGCCCATTGCCGCCGCTCACCTGCAGCATCCGCCTTTCTCGTTGATGGGCGCTGGCCCGTTTCCGCTCTGCCTGGAGTCCGCATGATGTTCATCTCTACCCGTGGCGCCGCACCTGCCGTGAGCCTGAGCCAGGCGATCGCCGCCGGCCTGGCCCCGGATGGCGGCCTGTACGTGCCGCAGACCCTGCCGCCGGCGCGCACCCTGCAGGCCGGCGCAACGCTGGCCGACACGGCCACCACACTGCTGCAGCCGTTCTTCGAGGGCGACGCGCTGGCAGGCGAGCTGGCGGCCATCTGCGCCGAAGCGTTTGATTTCCCGGCGCCGCTGGTGCCGCTGGCCACGCCGGGCGACTACGCGCTGGAGCTATTCCATGGCCCCACCGCAGCCTTCAAGGATTTTGGTGCGCGGTTTCTGGCCGCTTGCCTGACGCGGCTGCGGCGCGCCGAAGACCGCCCGCTGACCATTCTGGTGGCTACTTCCGGCGATACCGGCGCGGCCGTGGCGGCGGCGTTCCATCGGCAGCCCGGCCTGCGGGTGGTGGTGGTGTACCCGGATGGCCGCGTGTCGCCACGGCAGGCGCATCAGCTGGGCTGCTTCGGCGACAACATCCAGGCATTGCGCGTGGCTGGCACCTTTGACGACTGCCAGGCCATGGTCAAGCAGGCCTTGAACGATGGCGAGCTGCAGGCGCAGCTGCCGCTGAGTTCGGCCAATAGCATCAGCCTGGGGCGGCTGCTGCCGCAAATGAGCTACTACGCGCACGCAGCGCTGCAGCACCAAGCTGGCTCCGGGGCCGCATTGAACCTGGTGGTGCCTACCGGCAACCTGGGCAACGGCCTGGCCGCGATCCTGGCACGCGCGCTCGGCGTGCCGCTGGGCCAGATCGCGCTGGCGTCCAATGCCAACCATGTATTGCCCGACTATTTCGCCGGCGACGACTACGCCCCGCAACCCAGCGTGGCCACCGTGGCCAACGCGATGGACGTGGGCGCGCCCAGCAATTTCGAACGCCTGCGTTGGCTGTATGGCGGCGACGATGCGGCGCTGCGCGAAGCGTTCCGTGCGCTGTCGGTGGATGACACCGCGATCCGCCACACCGTGCAGCAACGCTTCGCACGCTACGGCGAAGTGCATTGCCCGCATACCGCCACCGCCGTGCACGTACTGGAGCAATTGCGTGCGGAAGGGGCCGAGGGCGGCACTGGCGACTGGGCGGTGGCGGCCACGGCGCACCCGGCAAAGTTCGAGGCGGTGGTGGAGCCACTGATCGGCCGCGCAGTGGAGATCCCGCCGGCGCTGGCGGCGTTGTTGCAGCGCCCGGCGCATGCCGAACCGCTGGCACCGGACTACCAGGCATTCCGGCAGCGTCTGCTCGCGGATGCGCCCTGACCGAACACGTTCAGCCAGCCGGGGTTGGAAACCGGGCCGGATGCGGCTATCTCTAGGGAGTGCGGGCCCACGTGGCACCGCGTCCCCGTGGGTTGTTGCATGTCTTATCGATTGATCGCCGTTGCCGCCGCGCTGTGCGGATGGGCAACGGCCGGCACGGCGGGTGCCGCCGATGCCATCGCTGCCTCGCCTGTGTCGCCACTGGGCACACCGCAGGCCGGCCTGGTCGATGCACTGGCCCGCCAGGCACCAGCGCTGGACCGGCAGGTCCTGGCCCTGGCCACCGAAGCCCTGCAATGCGCGCGTCAACGCCAGCAGGTGGGCACCGAACGCGTGCTCAGCGTCATCGACTACAGCCGCCCCTCCACCGAGCGGCGGCTGTGGGTGTTCGATCTGGCTCGCCAGCGGCTGTTGTTCGAAGAGTGGGTGGCGCATGGGCGCAATACCGGCAACAACCTGGCGGCGAAATTCTCCAACGACGACGGCAGTTTCCAGTCCAGCCTTGGCGCTTTCACCGCGCAGGAGGCCTACACCGGCCACAACGGCTACTCGCTGCGCCTGAAGGGCTTGGAGCCTGGCTTCAACGACCATGCACGCGACCGCGCAATCGTGATCCACGGTGCGCCGTATGTCAGCGAAGCGGTGATCCGCAGCCAGGGCCGGCTGGGCCGCAGCCTGGGCTGCCCGGCGGTGCGGCCGGCGGTGGCCAAACAGTTGATCGATACCTTGCGCGAAGGCGCCTTCGTGTTTGCCTATTACCCGGACCGTGCCTGGTTGCGCCAATCGCGCCTGTTGAGTGGCGGTTGCGGCGCTGCCGTTGCCAGCGTGGGTGGGCGTTAGGAGCGCTGCGGCTGGCGTTGCCGGAGATGTTGCAGCCAGCGATTGCGATGCTTGCCCGCTCCGTTTCGCCGCCAGCGCATGGCGGCCGGGCTCAGACCTCGTCGCCAGCCAGCCGGCGTAGCGCCGGATAGTCCAGGATCTGCACCAGATGCAGCTGGGGTAGGGCGATCAGGTGCTGCTGCTTGAGTTTGGTGAAGGTGCGGCTCACCGTTTCCATGGTCAGGCCAAGATGGTCGGCGATGTCACTGCGGCTCATCGGCAGCGCCACGGTGTCGCCGGATGCGCCCGGGCGGGTGGAGCGTGCGGCCAGACGCAGCAGGAAGTGCGCCAGCCGTTCGCTGGGTTGCAGGCGCGCCAGCAGCAGGCCGGTATCCTGCGCGGCGGCCAGCTCCATGCCGGCACGCTGCAACAACTTGCGTTCCAGGCTGGGATAGCGCTCGCGTAGCTGACGCATCTGCGCCATCGGCGTGCGGCAGACCCGGCTGTCGATGATGGCTTCGATATCGTGGCGATGGTGGCTGGTTTCGGTGAGCCCGACATAGTCGCCGGGCAGCACAAAGCCGGTGATCTGGCGTCGCCCATCGGCCAGGGTGCGCACCATGCGCAGCGCCCCGGAAGTCACGGTGTAGACGTGGTGGCGTGCCTCGCCGGCCCGCACCAGCGTGCTGCCGGTGGCATAGGCCTGCGCGCTGGTGGCCTGGTCCAGCGCGGCCATCTCTTGCTCCGAGAGCGCCGCGCAGATCGCCCGGCCGCGCACCGCACACAACGCGCATTCGGAGTCACGGGCGGTGGCGCCAGTGGCCTCGGCCGGGGCCGGGCAGGTCACGCTGGGGTCTGGAAGCTGCCGGTACATGGGCCACGCACTGCTGGGACGCGGCGAATGATACGCCATGCGGTCAGCACGGCCGCCCAGCCGGTAGAATTGCGCGTTCGCCCCACTCGATACGCAGGAGTTTCGCTCGTGATCAAGCCCCGTACGCCGCCTGGCATCATGGAATTGCTGCCGCGCGAGCAGATCGCGTTCCAGCGCATGCTGGACGTCATCCGCCGCAACTACGAGCGGTTCGGGTTCCTGCCGGTGGAAACCCCGGTGTTCGAGCTCTCCGATGTGTTGCTGACCAAATCCGGCGGCGAAACCGAGCGCCAGGTGTATTTCGTGCAGTCCACCGGCGCGCTGGCCAATGCCGCCGCAGCTGCAGATGAGGGTGCCGAGAGTGGCGGCCTGCCGGAGCTGGCGCTGCGCTTCGACCTCACCGTGCCACTGGCCCGCTATGTGGCCGAGCACGAGCACGAGTTGAGCTTTCCGTTCCGCCGTTACCAGATGCAGCGCGTGTACCGCGGCGAGCGCGCCCAGCGTGGCCGCTTCCGCGAGTTCTACCAGTGCGATATCGATGTGATCGGCAAGGATGCGCTGAGCATCCGCTACGACGCCGAAGTGCTGGCGGTGATCCACGCGGTGTTCGCCGAGCTGGGCATCGGCGATTTCAAGGTGCAGTTGAACAACCGCAAGCTGCTGCGCGGCTTTTTCGAAAGCCTGGGCGTGGCCGAGGGCGAGCTGCAGCTGGCCGTGCTGCGCGAGGTCGACAAGATCGACAAGCGCGGCGCCGAGTACGTACGCGACACCTTGGCCGGCGAAGGCTTCGGCATTGCGGCCGCGCAGGTGGACAAGATTCTGGCCTTCGTGGCGGTGCGCTCCAACGGGCATGCCGATGCGCTGGCGCAGTTGCAGGCGCTGGAGGCCTCGGTGGGCGCGAGCGCAACGCTGGGCGAAGGCATTGCCGAGTTGCGTGAGGTGCTGGAACTGGTCAAGGCGCTGGGCGTGCCCGAGACCGCCTACTGCCTGAATTTCTCGATCGCGCGCGGGCTGGATTACTACACTGGCACCGTCTACGAGACCACGCTGACCGATCACCCGCAGATCGGCTCGATCTGCTCGGGCGGCCGTTACGAAAACCTGGCCAGCCACTACACCAAGTCCAAGCTGCCGGGCGTGGGCATTTCCATTGGCCTGACGCGGTTGTTCTGGCAGCTGCGCGAGGCCGGCCTGATTGCCGGGATCGCCGAGAGCAGTGTGCACGCGATGGTGGCGCTGATGGACGAGTCGCGTCTGGATGATGCGCTGGATATCGCGCGCCGGCTGCGCATTGGCGGCATCAATACCGAAGTGCAGATGGAGCCGAAGAAGGTCGGCAAGCAGTTCCAGTACGCCGCGCGTGCGGGCATCCGCTTTGTGGTGCTGGCCGGCGACGACGAGCTGGCGCGTGGCGTGGTGGCGGTGAAGGACCTGGTGCGCGAGCAGCAGTTCGATGTGGCCCGTGACGAGCTGGCCAGCACGTTGCAGGTGGAGCTGGAGCAGGCCAAGGCGATGCTGGTGTCGGGGATCGCGGCGAACTGATCGCGCCCATTGCACGGGCGTTGCGGGCAGCTGGCCGGAGTGATCTGGCCGGCTGCTTTCGTTTTCGGGGCAGGGATGCGTGGCGGTGACGCTGCGGTAGCCGGACCAGAGCGCGTCCGTGCAAGACGCTCTGCATGAACGCCGCAAGTTCGCCCGCTTGTCCTCATGGCCCCGTTTGCGCTAATGTACTAACACGCTATTACATTAACGCGATGAAACAACGACCTGCTCCCCGCGAAAGTACCGATGTCGCCGCCTCGCTGAAGATGCTGTCCGAGGCACTGGCCTGCCTGGAGGCGCCCGGCGCCGTCGAGGCCTTCCTGCGTGACCTGTGCACGCCGGCCGAACTCGAAGCCATGTCCGACCGCTGGCGGGTGGTGCCGTTGCTGGTCAAGGGCGTGCCGTATCGCGAGATTCATGACCTAACCCAGGTCAGCGTGACCACCATCGGGCGTGTCGCGCGCACCCTGGAACACGGCGCTGGCGGCTATGCCGCGGCCCTGCGCGAGCAATCGTCGCGCCCTGTCGAATCCCACTGAGAGAACAAGATGAGTGCTTCCACGGCAGCACCGGCACGTGACCGGTTGCGCATTGCCATCCAGAAAAACGGCCGCCTGGCCGAGCCGGCGCGCAGCCTGCTGGCCGCCTGCGGGCTGAGCTGGCGGCAGAGCCGCGACAAATTGTTCTGCTACGGCGAATCGCTGCCGGTGGACCTGTTGCTGGTGCGAGACGACGACATCCCGGGCCTGATTGCCGATGGCGTCTGCGACCTGGGCATCGTCGGCCAGAACGAGCTGGACGAGCAGGCATCGGCGCGGCGTCGCGCTGGCCTGCCGGCCGCATATCACGCCGTGCGCGGCGTCGGTTTCGGCCAGTGTCGGCTGATGCTGGCGGTACCGGAAGAATGGGACTGGCAGGGCATGGCGCAGCTGGCGGGCAAGCGCATCGCCACCAGCTACCCGGCGATCCTGGCCGATTGGCTGGAGCGCCAGGGCATCGACGCATCGGTGGTCGAGCTCTCCGGCTCGGTGGAAATCGCGCCGCGCCTGGGCACCGCCGATCTGATCTGCGACCTGGTCTCCAGCGGCGCGACGCTGGCCGCCAACCAGCTCAAGCCGGTCGAGCTGGTGATGGAAAGCGAGGCGGTGCTGGCCGGTGCGGTGCGCGAGCCCGCCGATGCGCGCGCGGCGTTGCTGGCGATGCTGCTGCGGCGCATGGATGGCGTGCTCAAGCTGCGCGACAGCAAGCTGCTGATGTTCCGCGCCGAGCAGGGCAACGTGGATGCGCTGCGCCGCTTGCTGCCCGATGCCGACCCGCTGGTGCAGCTGCCCGACGACGGCAATGGCGCCTTGCGCCTGCAGACCATGTGCCACGGCGCAGTGACCTGGCAACGCCTGGAAGAACTGGAACGCGCAGGTGCGCAAGGCTTGATGGTATTGACGGTGGAGCGCTCGCTCGCATGAACACGCTTGATTGGACCCAACTCACTGCAGACGCACGCACCCAGGCGTTGACGCGCCCGGTGCAGACCGTCGCCACGCAGACACGCGAGGCGGTCGCCACCCTGATCGCCGATGTGCGTGCACGCGGCGTTGTGGCGCTGCGCGAGATCACCGCACGCTTCGACGGCGTCACGCTGGACAGCTTTGCGGTCAGCGAGGCCGAATTTGCCGCGGCAGACGCCGCCATCGCGCCGGAACTGCGCCAGGCGATGCAGGACGCCGTGGCGCGCATCGACACCTTTCACCGCGCCGGCATGAGCGAAGGCTACGCGGTGGAAACCGCACCTGGCGTGGTCTGCGAAAAGATCGTGCGCCCGATCGGCCGCGTGGGCCTGTACGTGCCGGCCGGCAGCGCGCCATTGCCGTCCACCGCCTTGATGCTGGGCGTGCCGGCGCGGCTGGCAGGTTGCCGCGAAGTGGTGCTGTGCACGCCGCCGCGCAAGGATGGCAGTGTCGACCCGGCGGTGCTGGTGGCCGCGCAACTCACCGGCGTTCGCCGTGTGTTCAAGCTCGGTGGCGCGCAGGCGATTGCTGCGATGGCCTACGGCACCGACTCCATTCCCAGCTGCGACAAATTGTTTGGCCCGGGCAATAGCTTCGTCACCGAAGCCAAGCAGCAGGTGGCGCAATCCGGCGCGGCCGCGATCGACATGCCGGCCGGCCCGTCCGAGGTGCTGGTGATTGCCGATGCCGGCGCGCAACCGGCGTTTGTCGCGGCCGATCTGTTGTCGCAGGCCGAACACGGCCCGGATTCGCAAGTGCTGCTGTTGTCCGACAGCGATGCATTGATTACCGCAGTGCAGGAGCAACTGGACCTGCAACTGGCGCAACTCTCGCGCGCCGACATCGCGCGCCAAGCGCTGGCGCAGTCGCGGTTGATCAAGGTGGCGACGCTGCAGGAGGCGTTCGAGATCAGCAACCGCTATGCACCGGAGCACTTGATCCTGGCCTTGCGCGAGCCGCGTGCGTGGTTGGCACAGGTGGAGGCCGCCGGCTCGGTGTTCCTCGGCGACTACACGCCCGAAGCACTGGGCGATTACTGCAGCGGCACCAACCACGTGTTGCCGACCAGCGGTGCGGCGCGTGCCTACAGCGGCGTGAGCGTGGCCAGCTTCCAGAACATGGTGAGCGTGCAGGCGGTGAGCAAGGCCGGTATCGATGGAATCGGCGCATGCGCAGTGATTCTGGCGCGTGCCGAAGGCCTGGACGCGCACGCCAACGCGGTGGCGCTGCGCATGGGAGTGGCCGCATGAGCACGGCATCGGTAATGGATCTGGTGCGTGACGATCTGCGCGCATTTGCAGGCTATGCGTCGGCGCGCACGAGTGCGTTGCAGGGCGATGTGTGGCTCAACGCCAATGAGTCGGCGTGGGGAAATCCGGCCGATCCCGACGCCAGCACGCGTCGCTATCCTGATCCGCAGCCCAAGGGCCTGCGTGCGGCGCTGGCGCAGCTGTACGGCTGTGCGCCCGAGCAATTGCTGATCGGCCGCGGTAGCGACGAGGCCATCGATCTGCTGGTGCGTGGCCTGTGCGTGCCCGAGCGCGATGCGGTGGTGGTCACACCGCCGGTGTTCGGCATGTATGCGGTGTGCGCGCGCCTGCAGAACGCGCCGTTGGTGGAGGTGCCGCTGGTCGATGGGGCGGACGGTTTCCATGCCGATGTGCCGGCGATCGTGCAGGCCGCGCTGGACGCCAAGGCCAAGCTGGTGTTCCTGTGCTCGCCGTCCAATCCGGCCGGTTCGGCGATCCCGCTGGCCGAAATCGAAGCTGCCTTGCAGGCGCTGCAGGGCAAGGCGGTGGTGGTGGTGGATGAAGCCTATGGCGAATTCTCCGATGTGCCCTCGGCCATCGGCCTGCTTGCGCGCTACGCCAATCTGGCGGTGTTGCGCACCTTGTCCAAGGCGCACGCGCTGGCCGCTGCGCGCATCGGCAGCCTGATCGCCAATGCCGAGCTGATCGCGCTGTTGCGTCGCTGCCAGGCGCCGTATCCGGTGCCCACGCCATGCGCGGTGATGGCCGAGCAGGCCTTGTCTGCACCTGCGCTGGCAGTGACGCAGCGGCGGGTGACCGAGATCCGTGCCGAGCGCGCACGCCTGCATGCCGCGCTGGTGCAGGTGGCCGGCGTGCGCCAGGTCTACCCCTCGCAGGGCAACTTCCTGCTGGTGCGTTTCGACGACGCCGAAGCAGCGTTCCAGGCGCTGCTCGAAGCGGGTGTGGTGGTGCGTGATCAACGCGCGGTGCCGCGTCTGTCCGATGCACTGCGCATCACCATCGGCACGCCCGAACAGAATGATCGTGTGCTGGGCGCGTTGCAGCGCAAGCAGGAGGCCGCATGACCCCGATTCTTTTCGTCGACCGCGATGGCACGCTGATTACCGAGCCGGCCGATTTCCAGATCGACGCCTACGAAAAGCTGCGCTTTGTCGACGGCGTGATTCCGGCCATGCTCAAACTGCGCGATGCCGGCTACCAGTTCGTCATCGTCAGCAACCAGGACGGCCTGGGCAGCGAGAGCTATCCGCAGGCGTCCTTCGACGGCCCCAACAACCTGATGCTGCAGATCTTCGCCAGCCAGGGCATCGTGTTCCGCGAAGTGCTGATCGACTGCAGCTGGCCGGCCGACAACGCGCCGACGCGCAAGCCGGGCGTTGGCCTGATGGTGCCGTACCTGCAGGACCGCACCATCGACTGGAGCCGTTCGGCGATGGTGGGCGACCGCATCACCGACATCCAGTTCGCGCAGAACCTCAACATCCGCGGGTTCCAGCTGCGCACCGAGCAGTTCGGCGGCGATTGGGACTGGGCCGGCATCGCGCACGAACTGGCCGATGCGCCGCGCCGCGCGGTGGTGCAGCGCAATACCAAGGAAACCCGCATCCGCGTGGAGCTCGATCTGGACCGCGTGGCCGAGCCGCACACCGCTACCGGCCTGCCGTTCTTTGATCACATGCTGGAGCAGATCGGCAAGCATGGCGGGTTTGCGCTGGATATCCGCGCCGAAGGCGACCTGCACATCGATGAGCACCACACCATCGAAGACACTGGCTTGGCGCTGGGGCAGGCCTTGCGCGAAGCCTTGGGCGACAAGCGCGGTATTGGCCGCTATGGCTTTGATCCGGTCGACAGCCCGTGGCGCGTAGCGGGCGACACCGCACAGCACGGCTTCACCTTGCCGATGGACGAAACCATCGCCAGTGCCGCACTGGATTTCAGCGGCCGGCCGTACTTCGTGTTCGATGGCGACTTCAAGCGCGAGCGCGTCGGCGACATGCCCACCGAGCTGGTGCCGCACTTCTTCCGTTCGGTATGCGATGCATCCGGATTGAATCTGCATCTGCACGTGCGCGGCGAGAACGATCACCACAAGGTGGAAGGCTGCTTCAAGGCATTGGCGCGTGCGCTGCGCCAGGCGATCCGCCGCGAGGGCACCGCGTTGCCATCCACCAAGGGGGCGCTATGACCGACCTCGCGCTCATCGACGCCGGCGGTGCCAATCTGGGCTCGGTGCGCTATGCGCTGGAACGCCTGGGCGTGGAAGCGCGCGTGGTGCGTGATGCGCAGGGCCTGCAGGGCGCCGAGCGCGTCATCCTGCCGGGCGTGGGCGCAGCGCCGGAGGCCATGGCGCGCCTGCGTGCGCAGGGGCTGATTGAACCGCTGCAGCAGTTGCAGGTGCCGTTGATCGGTATTTGCCTGGGCATGCAGCTGTTGTTCGAGCATTCCGAAGAAGGCGATGTGGACTGCCTGGGAGTGCTGCCGGGCATCGTGCGGCACATGACGCCGGCGCTTGGCATCCGCGTACCGCACATGGGCTGGAACCAGCTGGTGCCGATGCGTGACTCCGCGCTGCTTGCTGGATTGCCGGAGCGTGCCAGCGCCTATTTCGTGCATGGCTATGCCGCGCCAGTCACAGCCGACACTGTCGCCGCCTGCGATCACGGTGGGCTGTTCACCGCGGTGGTGCAGAGCGGCTTGCGGTGCGGCGCGCAATTCCACCCCGAGCGTTCCGCCGACACCGGTGCGCGCATCCTGCGCAATTTTCTTGAGATGAGCTTCCCATGAGTTTCACCGTTTACCCCGCGCTGGACATCCGCGACGGCCGCGTGGTGCGGCTGCTGCAAGGCGATTACGCCCGCGAAACCCGCTACGGCGACGATGTGCTGCCGCGTGCGCAGGCGTTTGCCGACGCCGGTGCGCAGTGGATGCATCTGGTGGATCTGGATGCGGCCAAGGCCGGCGGCTACACCTTGGCCGCGCTGCTCGGTCAGATCAGCCGTCAGACCGGCCTGCAGGTGCAGACCGGTGGCGGTGTGCGCTCGCGCGACGATGTGGCGCGGATTCTCGATGCCGGCGCGGCGCGTGTGGTGGTTGGCTCGCTGGCCGTGCGCGACAGCGCCACGGTGATCGGCTGGCTGCAGGAATTCGGCACCGATCGGCTGACCATCGCGCTGGATACTCGCCAGGACGCAGACGGCGCATGGCAACTGCCGGTGCATGGCTGGACCGAAACCGCCGAGGCCACGCTGGATCAACTGGCCACGCAGTACGCGCAGGCCGGTCTGCAGCATCTGTTGTGCACCGACATCGCGCGTGACGGCATGCTGTCCGGCCCCAACATGGGCTTGTATGCGCATCTGCGCGCACTGGCGCCGCAGTTGCAGGTGCAGGTCTCCGGTGGTGCGCGCAATCTGGCCGACGTGGCCGCGGCCAAGGTGGCCGGGTGTGCCGGCATCGTGCTGGGCAAGGCGCTGCTGGAAGGTCATCTGGATCTGAAGGACGCACTGGCATGCTAAGCCGTCGCATCATTCCCTGCCTGGACGTGCGCGATGGCCGCGTGGTCAAGGGCGTCAAGTTCCGCGACCACATCGACATGGGCGACATCGTCGAGTTGGCGATGCGTTACCGCGACCAGGGCGCGGACGAGTTGGTGTTCTACGACATTGGCGCCAGCCCGGAAGGGCGTTCGGTGGACTATGGGTGGGTCGAGCGCGTTGCGCGCTTGATCGATATCCCGTTTTGCGTGGCCGGCGGCATCCGCGATGTAGAAACCGCACGTGCGGTGCTGCATGCCGGCGCCGACAAGATCTCCATCAACTCACCGGCATTGGGGCGGCCGCAGCTGATCTCCGAGCTGGCCGACGCCTTCGGCGTGCAGTGCGTGGTGGTCGGCATCGACTCGATCCGCGAAGAGGACGGGCAGTGGCGCGTCCGCCGCTACACCGGCGACCCCAGCAAGACGCAGGCGCTGCCGATGCGCACGCTGGACTGGGTGGCCGAGGCGCAGCGACTGGGTGCGGGCGAGATCGTGCTCAATTGCATGGATAACGACGGGGTCCGGCATGGCTACGACATCGCGCAGCTGCGTCAGGTGCGCGCGTTGTGCCGAGTGCCGCTGATTGCGTCTGGCGGCGCTGGCGAGATGCAGCACTTTGCAGACGTGTTCGACCAGGCCGACGCCGATGGTGCGCTGGCGGCCAGTGTCTTCCATAGCGGCGCGATTCCGATTCCGGAACTCAAGCGCTTCCTGCGCGCGCAACAGATCGAGGTACGTGATGGGCAGTGAGAATGCGGCAGCCGGCGATGCGCTCGATGCGCTGGACTGGAACAAGGGCGACGGCTTGCTGCCGGTGATCGTGCAGGACGCCGACAACCTGCGCGTGCTGATGCTGGGCTACATGAATGCCGAGGCGCTTGCAGCGACGCGTGCGCGTGGCGAGGTCACTTTTTTCAGCCGCAGCAAGCAGCGCCTGTGGACCAAGGGCGAGAGCTCGGGGAATGTGCTGCGCGTGGTCGCGATCGAAACCGATTGCGATGCGGACACCTTGCTGGTGCAGGCACGTCCGCACGGCCCGACCTGCCACCTGGGCCGCACCAGTTGCTTCCCGACCGCACCGGGCCAGTTCCTCGGCAGCCTGGACGCCTTGATCGCCGAGCGCGAGCACGAGCGCCCGCATGGCAGCTACACCACCAAGCTGTTTGAGCAAGGCATCCGCCGCATTGCGCAGAAGGTGGGCGAGGAGGGCGTGGAAACCGCGCTGGCCGGCGTAGTGCAGGGCGACGCCGAGTTGTTGGGCGAATCCGCTGACCTGCTGTACCACCTGATCGTGCTGCTGCGCGCACGCGGGCTGGGCTTGAGCGATGCAGTGGCGCTGCTGGAATCGCGGCACACGTAATCGCCCACCAGCGCATCTCGTGGGAGCGCGCTTGCGCGCGATGGGCGTTATCGATAACGCCTCATCGCGCGCAAGCGCGCCCCTACGTAGAGCTGGGCTGCCACAGACCTTGATCGCACCCAGACACCTCGTGGCTGTGCAGCGCCTCATGCTGCTGCGCGCGGCTGGGCCTGGTCAATGCAATGGCGCCGGTGGAAATCCCGGCACAGGGTGATTCGCGTGGTAGCTAATGCACCTCGTAGGAGCGCGCTTGCGCGCGATGGGCGTTACCGATAACGCCTCATCGCGCGCAAGCGCGCTCCTACGCACTACGGCTCCGACACTTCTCATCGCGCAGACGCACGCCTCCACCCATCGCGATGACCCACCCGGCACTGCGGTGAGCCAACCAGGCCCAGTTACAATTACGGCTGGTTATCGCAGGAACACCCATGCAGCTTCGTTTCGCTCTCCTGGCCCTGGGCCTGCTCGCAGGCACTGCGCATGCGCGCGATGTCGTGGTCGATGGCGTGGTGTTTGAAGAGCGCGACGGCAGGCCGGGGCGGGGCCGTGATGAGCCTGGTCTTGCCGATGTCATCGTCTCCAATGGGCAGCAGCTGGTGCGCACCGACGCGCAGGGTCGCTACCGTCTGCCGGTGCGCGAGGGCCAGACCGTGTTTGTGATCAAGCCGGGCGATCGCAGTTTCGTTCTCAATGCCGATGGCTTGCCCGGGTTCTGGCGCCATTACGCGCCCGAGGGCTCGCCCAAGCGCAAATACAGCGGCATCGCTGCCACTGGCACCAACACCCACAACTGGGATTTCGCACTGACCCCGCGCGTCGCCGCGCAGGCAAGCGGCTTCCAGATGCTGGTGTTTGCCGACAGCCAGACTGCCAGCCTGGCCGATGTGGACTACTACCGCCGCGATATCGTCGCGCCCATCGTCGGCAAGGTCCCCGCGCGCCTGGGCACCACGCTGGGCGATATCGTCAGCGACGATCTGAGCTTGTACCCGGCCTTGAACAAGGTCACCACGCAGCTGGGCGTGCCGTGGTTCCATGTGCCGGGCAACCACGACCTCAACTTCGATGCGCGCGATGACCTGCAATCACTGGACAGCTGGCGCGCGATCTATGGCCCGGACACTTATGCGGTGGAAGAGGCCAACGCGAGCTTCGTGTTTCTGGACGATGTGATCTACACGCCAGGCGCCAAGCCGGCGTACGTCGGCGGCCTGCGTGAGGATCAATTCGCCTTCCTGCAGGCCTACCTGGCGCAGCTGCCGCGCGAGCGCGTGGTGGTGCTGGGCCTGCATATCCCATTGTTCGATGCCGCGCCCGGGCAGGAGACGTTCCGCCATGCCGATCGGCGTCGCCTGTTCGCACTGCTCAAGGACTTCCCGCACGTGCTGGTGCTGAGCGCACACAGCCATACCCAGCGGCAGGTGGCGCACGGCGCCGATGAAGGCTGGCAGGGTGCGCGTCCGCTGCACGAATACAACGTGGGCGCGGCCTGCGGTGCGTTCTGGTCCGGGGTCAAGGACGCCGACGGCATTCCAGATGCCACCATGAGCGATGGCACCCCGAACGGTTATGCGGTGCTGCAGGTGGCGCCGGGGGGCGACTACACGCTGGCGTATCACGCCGCGCGTGCGCCGGACGACGCGCAGCTGCTGCTGAGTGCGCCCAAGGTGCTGCGGCAGGGCGCGTATGCGGCCTGGGGCGTGTACGCAAACGTGTTCATGGGCGATGCGCAAACGCCGGTGGAGATGCGCATCGACGGCGGCGCCTGGCAGCCGATGAAGCGCGTGGAGCGGCCCGATCCACGCGTGCTCGCCGAGAACACGCGCGACGATGTGGCCGAGCAGCTGCGGGGGTACGACCGCTCACCGGAGGCCACGCCGTCCACGCATCTATGGCGCGGCGCATTGCCGACCACGCTGGAGGTCGGCGCGCATACCGTCGAGGTGCGTGCCACCTTGCCTACCGGCGTGCAAAGCGCGCGCACCACCTATCGCCTGGAGCGCGCCACGCCCTGAGTTCGGCGCGCAGGGCGTACCCCCACAAACGCGAACGCCTCCACGAGGGAGGCGTCTTGGATCCGGGCTGGCAGGCGATGGGCGCGCTGGCGGGGATCGGTGCTGGCTGGCGTGTCGCTGGCTGGCCCGGCAAGTGTAGAGATGCGCGGCTGCCGGTGACGTAATGAGAATTAGTCGCAACCTTTAGCGCATCACGGCCGCTTCGGTTGCGGCGCTACCGTGGGCTGCGCAGGCTTGGAGGGCGCAGCGTCTTTGGTCTTGGCGGGGGTGTCGCCCTGATCGGCGACCGCATCATCCGCGGCTTCGGCAACGACCGGCGGATACGGATATGCCAGCGCCGGCCCCGGCTGGAACCCGGCACGCCAGCGCGCCAGCACGGCCCCGATATGCTTGCCGGCCGACTGCTGCGGCAACGACGGCAGCTCGCCGTCCTCTTTTTCGCGTGCAGTGATCGCTACCTTGGCTGCGTCGAACGCCGCCACTGGGTCGGCCACCTGGTTCATCGCATCGATCAACCAGGCCTGGCCGAAGTAGGTGGCATTGGAGGTGTTGCCACAGCCGAAGGACGGGCGGTCGGCACGTGCCGCGGTGAGCACCAGCGTCGTGGCAGAGCGCAACGCGGGAATGAAGCCGCCCGAATAACACGCCGACAGCACGATGACACGGTTGTCGATGCCGGCATCGTCCAGTGCCTTGCGCAGATCCTGCGGGCTGATGAAATCTTCTTCGTTCTGGTCCACCTGCACATACAGCGTGTGGTCTTCGGTGCCGTGCGTGGTGACGAACAGCAGCAGCGCGTCTTCCTTGCGGTCCATGCGCTTGCCGATCGCCGCGAGCGTGTCGTAGAGATTGTCGTAGGTGGCCAGCGGTGCGTACGGGCGCTCGCCGAGATTGTCAGGATGATTTACCAGCGTGACCACGCGGCCACGGGCGTCGAAGCGTTGCTCGAACAGCTGCTTGAGGTAGAGCGTTTCGTTGCGGAAGACGTCGTCGCTGGCATCGCCGGCAAAGCCCACCACATACAGATCGGTGATGCCTGGGCGTTGCGGCGCCAACTTTTTCAGGGCGCTGGCGAGCGCCGTCTGGTCTACCGGATCGACCTGCGCGGCGCTGGCGTCTTGCTGCGCCGGTAGCGCCGCGCCGGCATCCGGGTGGCAGCCGGCAACCAGGGCCACCAGTGCGGTCAGCAGCAGCAACCGGCGCAACAGGGCAGACGGGCCGGATCGGGATGACCGCAACATGGAGAACGCCAGGACCGGGAAGATGCAGATGTAGCGCTTGCGCGGGCGGATAACAAGCCGAGGCGGCTGGCGTCGTATGTAGGTGATCGGTGATCCAATGCGAAGGGGCCGCATATGGGCGCTGCGGTAGGCGGGCGTCATGCTGGCTTGCATGAACAGCCCTGTTGTCGACTCAATTTACCGAGCCGCCAAGGGCGCCTGCAGCTGCGCTCTGCAGTCAATACAAGCCAGCAATCTGAAGTGGACACGCTCGCGGTGATCAACAGGCGCAAGGTCGTCCCAGCTTCCGCGCACCACAGTGCCGCCCTACGCCAACAAAACCGCGCCATCAACCGAATCGATGGCGCGTGGCCTGTTACAGCACCAACTGCGTGAAGCTTTCCACGCGCTGATGGCTGCCCACATCGTCGGCAGAACGCGGCGTGGGGTAATCGTCCAGGCGGTCGAGCAGCGCGGTGCGCATGCCGGCGCGCTTGGCGGCATCCAGTTCCTCGATCACGTCCGACAGGAACAGGATCTCCGGCGCCGGCACGCCGATGCGTTCGGCGATGCGGCGGTAGCTGGAACTCTCGCGCTTGGGACCTACCTCGGTGTCGAACCAGTCGGTCACCAGGCCGCTCAGGTCGCCGGCATCGCTATGCGCGAAGAACAGCTTCTGCGCCGGCACCGAACCGGACGAATACACGTACAACGGAATGCCTTCGGCATGCCAGGCCTGCAGCTGGATCGCCGCGTCTGCATAGATATGCGCGCTGAAATCGGCGGTGCGATAGCCGTCTTCCCAGATCATGCCTTGCAAGGCCTTGAGCGCGGTGTGCTTGCGGTCTTCGTCGATCCAGGTCTGCAAGGTGGTGATCAGCACCTCATCCGGCACGTCTTCGCCGATCTCGTCGGCCACCTGATTGAGCCAGTGCCGCACCTGCGGGTGCCCGCCGTGCTCGCGCACGTAAGCGGGCATGGCGCGGCGCGCATACGGGAACAGCACGTCCTTGACGAAAGAGATGCTGCTGGTGGTGCCTTCGATATCGGTGAGGATCGCTTGCGGTCGTGTCATCGTCAGCTGGCCTTTGGAGGTTTCTCGGGGGCGTAGCGGGGGAATTGTTTGGCGATTTCGGTGCCGGTGAAGTGGCCGACCCAACCGTCCGGCTCGGTGAAGAAGCGGATCGCCACGAAGTGCGGCTCCGGGCCCATGTCGAACCAATGCAACGTGCTGTCCGGCACCGCAATCAGATCATCTTTGACGCATTCGATCTCGTAGACCTGCGCGTCCACGTGCAGCGTGAACAACCCGGAGCCGGCCACGAAGAAGCGCACCTCGTCTTCCTTGTGGAAGTGCTCATCCAGGAACTTGGCACGCATTTCTTCGCGCTTGGGGTTGTCTGGCGCAATGCTCACCACATCCACGGTCTTGAAGCCGCGCTCGGCGCTGATGCGATCGATGTCGGCGCGGTAGGCGGCCATCACCTGTTCGGGCGATGCACCCGGTTCGACCGGCTGGCTGGCGTGCCAGCGCTCGAAGGTGACACCAATCTTGCGCAGCTCGGTGGCGATCTGCTCACCGTCGCGGCTGTCGAAGTGCGGGGTGGTCGGGTTGGAATCGGCAAAAATACGCAGTCGGCTCATGGCGGTCTGGCTCACACGTGGGGCGGGGAGGGCTTAGCGCGGACTGCGCAGCTTGAGCAGCTCGAGTTCGCAATGCAGCAGGAATTCGAATGCCTCCAGATGACGGCGTGCCTCGGCCATGTTGCGGCCCCAGGCATACAGGCCGTGTCCTTCGATGAGATACCCCCACATGCTCTGTTTGTCCAGCAAGGCCTCGACCTGCGCGGCCAGCACCTGCATGTCCTGGGTGTTGGCGAACACCGGCACGTCCACCGCGGTTTCGTGAGTGGTATTGCCTTCGAAGGCCTTGAGCAGTTCGTAGCCTTCCAGGCGGATCACGCCGCTGCCTGCATACAGGCGGGAAGCAATCGTCTGCACCGGCGAATGCGTGTGCAACACGCAGCCGATCTCCGGGAACCGGCGATACAACTGGGTGTGCAGCAGGGTTTCGGCAGAAGGGCGCAACGGGCGTCCCACGGGCTGGCCATCGAAGTCCACCACCATGATGTCTTCTTCGACCAGGCGGCCCTTGTCGCGTCCGGAGACGGTGATGGCCGCGTGCTGCTCGTCCAGGCGATGGGAAAAATTACTGCTGGTGGCGGGCGTCCAGCCGGCCTGGGCCAGCTCACGGATATTGCCGATCAGCAACTGCGCCAGCTCGTGCAAACGGGCGGCGCTATAGGGCAGGGGGGCAGTGGTCGCATTCATGCGCCTATTCTACTGCCCCACCGGATTACGGTCAGGTGCAGCGCAGCAGGGGATGTTCCTGCCACGCTTGGATTGCGAATGGCTGACGGAATGTAACGAGCGTGCGTCTTGCAGTGAGCGCAGTGGTTTTACCAGCCGGCTCTGGTTAGATGCAGTCAGAAGCCCGGGTCAATGCTGAGTCCGTCGAGGGCGCGGTGCCCTCACCGCTCGCGGGACACGCCGTGAACCCGTCCCTGGGGGCTCGGTGGCGGCATCCATGCCGCCACACGGTCCCGCAAGCGGCGAGGACACCGCACCAGACGGTTGGTCGGTGGCCGCGGGAAAAGCCGCTTATCGCAGGTGTGACGGACGTCGAACCAGCACCAGCATCAAAAAACGTGCATCACATAGGGCGCTTCGCTATGCACACCGACCATCTCGACCGATCCTTGTCCGCACAGCGCCGCGGGAAATGACGCGGCATGGATGCCGCGTAAGAGCCGACGGGGACGTCCCTCGCGGCGTGTCCTGCGATGGTGGGCGTGCAAGGGTCCTTGCAGCAAAGCCGCAGATCAGAGCGTTGCAGGCCGAACCACCAATCAGCCGCCCTGCAACGAAGGCTCAGATCGCCCGCTCCCCTAGGGGGCCCTCAGTCGTTTGCCAGTCTCTGCTAGCCCGCGCGCGTGCTCAGCGGCCGTCGCGCAGGCGGCTGTGGCGATAGCCGTAGCCGAAATAGACCACCAGCCCGACCAGGGTCCATAGCCCCATCAGCATCCAGTTGTGCAGCGTCATGGCCGACAGCAAGGCCAGGCAGCTGAGCACACCGGCGCTGCAGATCAGCCAAGCGGCCGGCATGCGGAACGGACGCGGCAGTTCCGGATGGGTGCGGCGCAGGATCAGCACGCCCGCGCACACGGCGGCGAAGGCGATCAGCGTGCCCATCGAGGTCAGCTCGCCCAGCACATCCAGCGGGAAGACGGCCGCAAGTATGGCGATGCCCACGCCAGTGATGACGGTATTGATGTGCGGCGTGCGGTACTTGGGATGGATGCGCGTGAACACCTCCGGCAGCAAGCCATCGCGCGCAATGATCATGAAGATGCGCGGCTGCCCGATGATCATCACCAGCACCACCGACGACAGGCCGATCAACGCGCCTACTTCCACCACCACGCGCAACCAGGCCAGCTGCGGATGCGCGGCCACCGCCGTCACCACCGGCTCATCGGTGCCCAGCTGGGTGAACGGCACCAGGCCGGTCATCACCGCAGCCATGGCGATGTAGAGCACGGTGCAGATCACCAGCGACAGCATCATGCCGATCGGCAGATCGCGTTGCGGCCGATGCGATTCCTGCGCCGCCACCGACACCGCCTCGAAGCCGATGTAGGCGAAGAACACCATCGCCGCGCCACGCAGCACACCTTCCATGCCGTACTTGCCCGGTGCTTCGTTGGCCGGGATGAAGGGATGCCAGTTGGCCGGGTCCACGTACTTCCAGCCCGCTGCAATGACCAGGATGATCAGCCCGGTCTTGAGAATCACCATCGCCATGTTCATCGCCGACGACTTACGGATGCCGACATAGCACAGCCAGGTCAGCAACAACACGATGCCGGCGGCGGGCAGGTTGGCGATCGCGCCGGTGCGCTGCAGCTTGCCGTCCAGCGGTGCGCTGACCAGGGCGGCCGGCAAATGGATGCCGAAGTGTTCCAGCAGACTGAGGAAATATCCGGTCCAGCTGACCGCCACCGCCGAGGCAGAGACGCCGTATTCCAGCACCAGCATCCAGCCGATGAACCAGGCCGCCAGCTCGCCGAAGGTGGCGTAGGTATAGGTGTAGGCGCTGCCGGAGACCGGCACCATCGCCGCGAATTCGGCGTAGGCCATGGCGCAGAACGCGCAGCAGATCGCCGCGAGGACGAACGACAGCACGATCGCCGGGCCGGCATGGTCGGCCGCGGCCTGGCCGGTGATCACGAAGATGCCGCCGCCGATCACCGCGCCGATGCCCAGGGCGGTCAGCCCCCAGGGACCGAGCGCGCGTTGCAGGCCCAGCCCGTCGGCCGCCTCATGGCTGGCGTGCGGGTGTTTGGTGGCCCAAAGTTGTTTGAACATGGAGCGGTTCCGGCTTGGCGCTGCGCGCGATCGTTGAACGAGAAGACCGGCGCGAACGCCGGTCTTGAGAGGGTCAGGCCTTGCGAGCCAGACGGCTATGGTGGATGCCATAGCCGAAATAGATGACCAGGCCGATCACGGTCCAGCCCACGAACACTTTCCAGTGTTCCTGGAAGGCCTGGAAGAACAGGAACAGGCAGGCCACTGCGCCCAGCGGGCAGATCACCATCGCCAGCGGTACGCGGAACGGACGCGGCAGGTCGGGCTTGGTGAAGCGCAGCACCATCACGCCGGCGCACACGGTGGCGAAGGCGAGCAGGGTACCCATCGAGACCAGTTCGCCCAGGACGTTCAACGGAATCACCCCGGCCAGCAGCGCGGCGACCACGCCGACGAACAGGGTGCCGACGTAGGGTGTGTGGAATTTCGGGTGCACCCTGCCGAACAGTTTCGGCATCAACCCGTCCTTGGCCATGGTGTAGAAGATGCGCGGCTGCGCCATCAGCATCACCAGCACCACCGAGGACAGGCCAGCGATCGCGCCGATCTCCACTGCAGTCTTGAGCCAGCTCAGTTGCGGGTGGGCTTCCAGCGCGGTGGCCACCGGCTTGGCGGTGCCGAGCTGGGTGTACGGCAACAATCCGGTCAACACCGCGCACACGATGATGTAGATGACGGTGCAGATCGCCAGCGACACCAGGATGCCGATCGGCATGTTTTTCTGCGGATCCTTGGTCTCGCCGGCGGAGGTCGAGACCGCGTCGAACCCGATGTAGGAAAAGAACACGATGGAGGCCGCGCGGAACACCCCGTCCCAGCCGAACTGCCCCGGCCCGGTGTTCTCCGGGATAAAGGGGTGCCAGTTCGCCGGATCGATGTAGGCGATGCCGAAGCCGACGAACAGGCAGATCACCACCACCTTGATCGCCACCACGATCGCGTTGGCGAACGCGGATTGGGTCACGCCCACGTAGCACAGCATGCTCACCGCGCCGACAATCAACACGGCCGGCAGGTTGACGATGTTGCCGGAGCTGACAAAGCCATGGCCGTCCCAGGCCAGGGGCGCGCCCGCCAGTTCTGCCGGGAACGGCAGCCCGAGCGTGCCGGTCAGGAAGCTGATGAGGTAGGCGGACCAACCGACCGCGACGCTGGAGCCGGCAAACAGGTACTCAAGCACCAGGCACCAGCCAATGAACCAGGCGACGCCTTCGCCGAGCGTGGCATATGAATACGAATAGGCGCTGCCGGAGACCGGCATCATTGCCGCGAACTCGGCGTAGCACAGACCGGCAAAGGCGCAGGCGATGCCGGCGAATACGAACGACAGCATCACTGCCGGCCCGGCGTGATTGGCCGCGGCTTGGCCGGTTAAAACAAAGATGCCGGCGCCGATCACCGCGCCGATGCCGAGCATGATCAGGTGCTTGGCTGTGAGGGTGCGCTTGAGGGTGGCTTCGCCTTGCAGGCTGCCTTCGAACGGTTCGCCGGCATCGACGTGGCCTGCGGGCTCGATCGGTTTGACCCGCAATAAAGACTTCAGCATTCGGTGACATCCCCAGTGGCAAAGCAAGGCGCAAGCGCCCGGATGAAAGTCATGCGCCCGGACCCCGGTGGGTTGGGCAAGCGACGTACCTTGCCAAAGCTACACGCTCGCGACAAGCACGTACGCAGCATGAATGGCGATAATGGCCGCCTGGCCCTGCGTGGAAACCGAGACGAGCGATGGTGGATTCGACCCTGCAACAGCAACTGGCCGCGTACCGCAGCCGCTGGCCCGACGAAGCCGCACTGGCCGAGCAGTTTGCGCAACTCCTGGACGATGCCACCGATCCGTTCGTGCGCGAGCGTGTCGAAGGTCACTTCACCGGCTCGGCGTGGGTGGTCAGTGCCGATGGCACCCGCACGTTGCTGACCCATCACCGCAAGCTGCAGCGCTGGCTCCAGCTGGGCGGCCACGCCGATGGCGACCGCGATCTGGCTCAGGTGGCACTGCGCGAAGCACAGGAGGAATCCGGCCTCACCGGGCTGACCCTGGCCGACGGCCGGCTGTTCGACCTGGATCGGCACTGGATCCCGGCCCGTGGCGAGGTGGCCGGCCACTGGCATTACGACGCCCGCTACGTGGTGGTCGCCGGCGCCGACGAGACCTTCCAGGTCAGCGAAGAATCGCTCGCTTTGGCGTGGCGCCCGATCGACGAGCTGCTGGCCGAGCCGGAGCTGGATCCGTCGCTGCGGCGCATGGCCGAGAAGTGGATGGCGCACGGCGGCAGCTGATGCGCCGGCGACGGGCGTTGCCGGGCCGGATTGCGCGGGCGCCGAGCGTCCGTTGGCTGGGCGGGCATGGCGGGATTGGGTACCCTTGGGCGCCCGTTGCCTGTCCATGCCCATGTCCCGCACCGCTGCTTCGTTCACTTACCGCCTGGCGTTCCGCCCGGTCGACGACCGGATGGACTCGGCCGAACTGGCGCGTACCGTGCAACGGGCGCTGCTGGCGTTGAGCGGGCCGCCGCATGGCGTGGCGATCGTCAGCCTGCAGCGCCCGCCGCGCGAGGATGGCGACGGCCTGTACATGGAGGCGGTCACCACCGGCCCGGAGCGGTGGTATTTGAAGGCCGACGACTATCTGTTGAGCGAGGGCTTGCGCGGCGAGTTGCAGCCCTGAGGGGCCGGGATTCGGGATTGGGGATTGGGGATTCGCCAGAGCGTACGTTGCGTGATCCGCTTTTTCGCGCTTGTTGGCATTCCGCGCATTCGCGTCTACGCCACCGCAATCGATCCAAGCCAGAGAGCGGTCAGAGAAAGGACGCGCCAGCGCCGCCGCTCTTCCCGATCCCAACTTCCGAATCCCTAATCCCCGTCAGTAGAGAACCCGCGTCCGCAAGGTGCCGGTGATCTGACCCAGCTCGTCCTTCAACACGCCCGCCAGCTCCTCGCTGGCGCTGACATCGATCACCACATAGCCCACCTTGGGGTCGGTGCGCAAAAACTGACCATCGATGTTGAGGTTGTGGCGCGAGAACAGTTCGTTGATCTGCGACAGCACGCCCGGCACGTTGCGGTGGATGTGCAGCAGCCGCAGGCTGTCGGGGTGCTCGGGCAGGGTGACTTCAGGGAAATTCACCGCCGACAAGGTGCTGCCGTTGTCGCTGTAGCGCACCAGCTTGGCGGCCACTTCCACGCCGATATTGTCCTGCGCTTCCAGCGTGCTGCCGCCCACGTGCGGGGTCAGAATGACGTTGTCGTGCGCAATCAGCGGCGATTCGAACGCATCGCCGTTGCCCTTGGGCTCGATCGGGAACACGTCCACGGCCGCGCCGCCGATCTGGCCGGAGGTGAGCGCCGCGTCCAGTGCATCGATGTCGATGACGGTGCCGCGCGAGGCATTGATCAGATGCGCGCCGGGCTTCATGCGGGCGATTTCTGCCGCGCCGATCATGTCCTTGGTGGACGGGGTCTCCGGCACGTGCAGGGTCACCACGTCCGAGCGTGCCAGCAGGTCGTCCAGGTCGATCGCCGCGCGCGCGTTGCCCAGCGACAGCTTGGTTTCGATGTCGTGGAAGATCACCTGCATGCCTAGCGATTCGGCCAGCACGCCAACCTGGGTGCCGATGTGCCCGTAGCCAACGATGCCCAACACTTTGCCGCGCGTTTCGTGGCTGCCGGCGGCCGACTTGGACCAGCCGCCGCGGTGGCATTGCGCATTTTTCTGCGGGATGCCGCGCAACAGCAGGATGGCCTCGGCGATCACCAGCTCGGCCACGCTGCGGGTGTTGGAGTAGGGCGCGTTGAACACCGGAATGCCGGCCAGTTCCGCCGCCTCCAGGTCGACCTGATTGGTGCCGATGCAGAAGCAGCCCACCGCGATCAGCCGCTTGGCGTGCGCCAGCACATCGGCGCTCAAATGGGTGCGCGAGCGAATGCCGACGATGTGCGCCTCGGCGATGCGCGCCTTGAGTTCGTCCTCGGGCAGGGACTTGGCGTGCAGCTCGATCTGCGAGTAACCGGCGGCGCGGAACACGTCCACGGCGCTCTGGCTGATGCCTTCCAGCAACAGGACGCGGATGTCCTGCTTGGGAAACGAGGTTTTCTTCGGCGACATGGTGGACGCACTGCAGCAATCGGGCCGGCCACTATGCCAGATGGGGTGGGCGATTTGGCACCCGCCGTGCCTGCGGTGTGACGCTGCAGCCCTTGTGCCGCAACGGTTTCAGCTGAATCCAACGCTGCGCGTACGCACGTCGCCGCAGCTGGACGGGGCCAGCGCAGGCTGGCACGCTGTGGGGTTCCTACCGCCGCGCTGCGTGCCATGACCGATCCCCGCATCCTCTCCTTGCAACAGGCCGTCCCCGCGCTGCGGTTGAAGACCGAACCGGCCGACCTGGAGCACTACGGCCGTGACTGGACGCGCCGCTGGACGCCCAATCCGCTGGCCATCGCGCTGCCGGGGTCGGTGGAAGAAGTGCAGGCGGTGGTGCGCTGGGCCAACACGCATGCGGTGGCGGTGGTGCCCTCGGGTGGGCGTACCGGTTTGTCTGGTGGCGCGGTCGCGGCCAATGGCGAGCTGGTGCTGAGCCTGGAGCGGTTGAACAAGCCGCTGGCCTTCGATGCGGTGGATCGCACGCTCACCGTGCAGGCCGGCATGCCGCTGGAAGCGGTGCACAACGCCGCGCGCGAGCACGGCTTGGTGTATCCGGTGGATTTTGCAGCCCGTGGTTCGTGCTCGATCGGCGGCAACATCGCCACCAATGCCGGCGGCATCCGCGTGATCCGCTACGGCAATACCCGCGAATGGGTGGCCGGGCTCAGCGTGGTCACCGGCACCGGCGAGCTGCTGCACCTCAACAATGCGCTGGTGAAAAATTCCAGCGGTTACGACTTCCGGCATCTGATGATCGGCTCGGAAGGCACGCTGGGCATCGTGGTCGAAGCAACGCTGCGGCTGACCGACCCGCCGCCGCCAAGCAACGTAATGCTGCTGGCGCTGCCGTCGTTCGATGTGTTGATGCAGGTGTTCGCGGCGTTTCGCGCGCAGCTGCGTCTGGAAGCGTTTGAATTTTTCACCGACCGCGCGCTGGAGCACGTGCTGGCGCACGGCGCGCAGGCGCCGTTTGCCGAGGTGCACCCGTACTACGTGGTGACCGAATTCGCCGCTGGCGATGAGGCGCAGGAAGCCGCGGCGATGGCGGCGTTCGAAGCCTGCATGGAGCAGGGCTGGGTGAGCGACGGGGTGATCAGCCAGAGCGATGCGCAGGCGGCGCAGCTGTGGCGCCTGCGCGAAGGCATCACCGAGGCGCTGGCGCGTTACACGCCCTACAAGAACGATGTGTCGGTGCGGATCTCGGCGATGCCTGCGTTCCTGGCCGAAACGCAGGCACTGCTGCACGATGCCTACCCGCATTTCGATGTGGTGTGGTTTGGCCATATCGGCGATGGCAACCTGCATATCAACGTGCTCAAGCCCGATGCCACCAGCCAGGCAGATTTCATCACTGCCTGCGAGCAGGTCACCAAGTTGCTGGCGCAGAGCCTGCAGCGTTTCGACGGCAGCATCTCGGCCGAGCACGGCATTGGCCTGGTCAAGAAACCGTACCTGTGGAGCACGCGTTCGGCGGCAGAAATCGCGCTAATGCGCGGCATCAAACAGGTGCTCGACCCCCATCTTTTGCTGAATCCAGGCAAGCTGTTCGACATGGACGAGGTGCCCAGCGCAACGCCTGCCGGGTAGTCTCTCTTCACCACCTCACATGGAATAGACACGCCGATGATGCGCTCCCTGGTGTTTTGTGCGTTGACCTTGCTGCCGCTGGCAGCCGCCGCATCCAGCCTTGCAGGAACCTCGGCCGGTGCGTCGTCGGCCGGTTCGTCCAACAGCAGCAGTTCCGGCGACGACAAAGTGGTTGCCGACGCACGCGAAGATGCGGCCGGTTTCGTGGCCAGCGATGGCGCCATCCGCGGCGCGCGGCTTGAAGCGGCATTGCTGCAATTGCGCAGTCGCAGCGATGCGGCGCGCGTGTCCAGCGACCTGGAACTGGCTCAGTCCATCCTGGCGCAGTGAATCGTCGTCGCCGGTGCGCATGGCTGTGGCTGGCCGCAGCGATCGCACCGGCGGCGCAGGCCCAATCCCAGCGTTCGCCCGCGCTGCAGGTGTCGGTGGTCGGGTCGGAGTTGACCCCTCCCGACCGCGCGGCCAGCCAGGCGCTGCTGCGGCAGGTTGAACAACGCCTGCCGGCGGGCTGGCTAGAGCGCGATGCGCCACCCATTCAATTGCAGTGGCGCCGCGATTTACCGGCGCAGGTGCATGGTCGTGCGATCGGCAATCGCATCCTGCTCGATCATGCGCTGTTGGATGCCTGGAGCATGCAGCCCGCCAGCGCACGCACTGACATCAGCGCCCCGGCCACGCGAGCGGCGATGGCGGCGTTGGTGCATGAATTGGCGCACGTGCGCGACCGTGGAGCGGGCAGTGCGTTGTCGCGCGACCCACGCCTGCGCGATCTTGCCGGTTGGCAGGTGCGTCCCTGGCGGGTCGGGCGCGGTGCAAACCGCTTCAGCGGCCGCAGTCCCGATGCCTACGAGCGGCATAGCCCGGCCGAATTTGTTGCGGTCAATCTCGAGCATTACGTGCTGGATGCGGACTACGCCTGCCGCCGTCCCGCGCTCGCGGCATGGTTCTCCGAGCGGCTAGGGCCGCCGCACGCTGCGGCAGCATGCGCGCCGACCTTGCCGTATCTGCAGGCCGACAACGATGCCGGTGCGATGTCGCTGCTGGCGTTGGATCCGGCGCGGGTCTATGCGGTGGACTATCTGCTTGCCGAAGGCAACGAGCAGCCGATGAGTCGCTGGGGCCACAGCATGTTGCGCCTGGTGATCTGCGCGCCCGGCCGTGCGCCAGGGCCGGCGTGCCGGTTGGATCTGCAGTATCACCGCGTGCTGTCGTTTCGTGCCTTCGTCGGCGATGTGCAGATCTCCGGCTGGCGCGGGCTGACCGGCTCGTATCCGTCGCGGCTGTTCGTGCTGCCGTTGAACCAGGTCATCGACGAGTACACCAAGGTGGAATTGCGTGCCCTGTCGTCGGTGCCGCTGACGTTGCGCCCGGATGAGATCGCCGCGTTGCTGACGCGCGCCGCGCAGGTGCACTGGAGCTACGACGGGCGCTATTACTTCATCAGCAACAACTGCGCGGTGGAAACCTACAAGTTGTTGCACGACGGCGTGCCGCGTCTTGCTGAAGCCGGCGTGTCATCGATCACCCCGCGCGGCGTGCGCCAGCGGCTGCAGCGCGCCGGCCTTGCCGATCTGCACGTGCTGGATGACCGCGCGCAGGCCACACGCCAGGGCTATTACTTCGAATCGGCGGCTGCGCATTACCAGGCCATGTTCGACGTGCTTCGGCGCGGCATTCCGGTACCGCAGATGAGTGTCGCGCAATGGCTGGATGCCGCGCCTGGCGCACGCGCGCAGTGGTTCGACCGCGGCGGCTTGCGCGAAGCCGCAGCTGCATTGTTGCTGGAGCAGGCCGCGTTACGGCGACAGGAGCTGATTGCGCGCGATGCGCTCAAGCGCCTGTTGCGGCCCGGCATCGCCGAGCGCGCAGCAGTGCAGGATCAACTGCAAAGCCTGTTCGCCCGGCAGGCGCGGCTCAGTCACCCGGCGGCGCTTCTCGATGGCCCCGGCTACGGATTGCCGCAGGCCGACGAGCAGCAACGTGTGCGCGCCCAGGTCGCGCAGGCCAGTAGCGGCCTGGCCGATGGCTGGAAGCAATTGCAGGCGTTGGGCCGACAGCAGTTGTCTGCCGAGCTGCGCGATGATCTGGAACAGAGTGAGGCGAACGTGGAAAGGCTGCGTGCACGATTGCGTGTGCTTGCACAGCCGGTGCAGGCAGTTGCGGCTGCTGGAGCAGTGACTGCCAAGTGAGCGGCGACGCTGGCGTTTGCGTCGGTTGATTGCCGCGTTGCATGCATTGCGGGTGCATCCAACACACCAACACGCCCGCGACTTGAAGGTCTTTAGGCAACTGCGAATGAGTTGACGCTGACAACAGCGCAGATGCCGCGTTGCGCTGCGTGCAAACTGACGCTGGGAAGGACGCGCTTTCCAGCACGTCTAGCGTGAGAAAGCGGCTCGTGATCGTCGAGAACGCAGCCAGCCGCTACATCTGCATGGCACGGCTCAGCTCGCGGGCTGCAAATCCGCTTGTTTTGCGTAGTTGCGCAGCCACTCGCTGATGCCGGCATCGTTGCGATAACGCTGCATCAATGCAGCCAGCCGGGCGGGTGCCGGCGTGCAGTACTGTTCTACGGCCGCTTCGATTTCGCGGCGGCGCGCGTCGTCGTACGGTTCTTCGCCGGCGAAGTGCTCGCAGGTGTCGTAGTCGTCCACCAGCTTGCGCACGTCATCCGGCATGCCGCACAGGCCAGCCGGATGTTGCAGCCATTCCTCCTCCACCACCGGGTCGGTGCAGGCGACTGCAGTGGGCGCGGGGGCGGCCGCCGCAGGGGCGGGCGCCGGTGCCGGCTCGGCGGTGCAGGCGGCCAGCGCCAGCAGCGCGAGCAGGCACAGGATGCTGCGCATGTCAGTCGGCGCGGCCGGCGAACTCGCCGGTGGTGGTGTTGACCAGCACGCGTTCGCCGTTGGTGATGTATTCCGGCACCATGATTTCCAGCCCGGTGTTGAGCTTGGCCGGCTTGGGGCGCTTGGTGGCAGTGCCGCCCTTGAGCTCTGGCGGGGTTTCGACCACTTCCAGCGTCACCGTCTGCGGCAGCTGCACGGCGACCGGCTGGTCGTCGATCACCTGCACGAAAATGCCGGTCAGGCCATCGGTGATGTAGCCGGCGTCGGTGCCGATCACCTCCGCGTCCAGCATGTAGGGGGTGTAGTCCTCGTCGTCCATGAACACAAAGGCCTCGCCGTCCTTATACGAATAGGTCGACTGGCGGCGCAGCAGTTCCACTTCCGGCAGGTTGTCGTCGGCATCGAAGCTGGCATCCAGCTTGGCGCCGCCCGGCACGCTGTACATGATGAAGCGGAACCGCACATTGCCGCCGCGGCCCTGCGGCGAGCTGCGTTCGATGTCGCGGATCTGGTAGATGCCGCCGTTGTATTCGACGACGTTGCCTTTCTTGATGTCGTTAGCTTTCATGGATTAAGTCGGAGATTGGGGAGTGGGGATTGGAGATTGGCAAGTGCGGGTGGGTGCAGATGGCAGTGCCTTTGCCAATCCCCAATCCCGGCTCACTAATCCCGTGATTACTTGGGCGCCAAGCGCACGCCGCCGTCCAGGCGAATGACTTCGCCGTTGAGATAGCGCGTGCGCAGGATGAAGGCGACGGTTTCGGCGTACTCGTCGGGTTGGCCCAGACGTGAGGGGAACGGGATCGAGGCGGCCAGCGATTGCTGCACGGCTTCGGGCATGCCATCCACCATCGGGGTCCAGAACACGCCGGGCGCAATGGTCATGACGCGGATGCCGAAGCGTGCCAGTTCGCGCGCCATCGGCAAGGTCATGCCGACCACGCCACCCTTGCTGGCAGCGTAGGCAGCCTGGCCGATCTGGCCCTCGTAGGCGGCTACCGAGGCGGTGTGGATGATCACCCCGCGCTCGCCATCCTCGCCGGCGGCGTTGTGCTGCATCACATCGGCCGCCGCCTTGGCGACATTGAAGCTGCCGACCAGATTGACCATGACGGTGGTGCGGAAGGTGGCCAGCGGCATCGCAGCCTCCTTGCCCAGCACGCGGCCGGCGCCGAGGATGCCGGCGCAGTTCACGGCCAGGTTGAGCCCGCCCAGTGCCTGCGCCGCTTGCGCGACATTGGCGGCGACCTGCGCCTCATCGGTCACGTCGGTGGCGAAATAGTGCGCCTTGCCCGCGCCCAGCAAGGCCAGCGCCGCGTCGGCCTTGTCGGCGTTGACGTCGAACAGCGCGACCTTGCCGCCGTCGGCGACGATGCGCTGCGCCACGGCCAGGCCTAGGCCGGAAACGCCGCCGGTGACGATGGCAAGGACAGAAGAAGACTGCATGCGCGTGGGTTCCTTGAAAGCGGTGATGCCGGCCGGCGATCGGTCGGCGATTCTAGCCGAAGCGCTGATCGCATCGCTGCGCGGCGCAACGCAACGCGGGTGGGGTGATCAAAACGGCGGGCCGGCAGTGGCGGTGATCAGGCGGCCGCTGCCAGTGCCTTGCCGACCTTGCTGCCGGTTTCCCTGCCCAGCAGCTGCGCCAGCCAGCGCCCGGTGCGGGCAAGGGCAGGCAGGTCGATGCCGGTGGGCATGCCCAGGCCATGCAGCAGATAGACCACATCCTCGCTGGCGACATTGCCGCTGGCACCCTTCGCATACGGGCAGCCACCGGCGCCGGACACGGCCGCATCCACCACGCGCACGCCTTGCTCCAGGCAGGCGGCAATATTGGCCAGCGCCTGGCCGTAGGTGTCGTGGAAGTGCACGGCCAGGGCCTGCATCGGGATGCTGCCGGCTACCGCGGCCAGCATCTGTCGTGCCTTGGCCGGGGTGCCGACGCCGATGGTGTCGCCCAGCGAAATCTCGTAGCAGCCCAGGCGGTACAGCCGCTCGGCCACATCCACCACATCGCCTACCGCTACGTCGCCCTGGTAGGGGCAGCCGAGCACCGTGGACACGTAGCCGCGCACGCGCACGCCGTCCTGCGCGGCCTGCGCCAGGATCGGCCGGAAGCGCTCGATCGACTCGTCAATGCCGGCATTGGTATTGGTACGGTTGAAGGTTTCGGAGGCCGCGGTGAACACCGCCACTTCCTGCGCGCCGGCCGCGTGCGCACGTGCATAGCCCTGCAGGTTCGGCACCAACACCGGGTAGGCGATGCCGGGCTGGCCGGTGATCCCCGCAAACACCTCGGCCGCGTCGGCCAGCTGCGGCACCCAGCGCGGGCTGACGAAGCTGGTCGCCTCGATCGTGCGCAACCCGGTGGCCGAGAGCTGGTTGATCAAGGCGATCTTGTCGGCGGTGGCAATCGGGTTGGCTTCGTTCTGCAGGCCGTCGCGCGGGCCCACTTCGACAATGCGTACGAAGTCACTCATGGGCGGCTCCGGGCCGTGGAGCGCCGTTGCTGCTGCCCGGTGCACGGCATGGGGTCGGCTCGATACCAGGACAGCCTCATGCGCTTTCCTCGCTCGCCCACGCCGGCGGGCGCTTGTCGAGGAAGGCGCCCAGGCCTTCCTGGCCTTCCGGCGAGACCCGCAGGCGGGCGATCAACGCGGCGTTGGCCGCGTCGATGGCATCGCGTTCGCAATAGGGCAGCATGCTGCGCACCAGCGCCTTGGCGCTGCTGGCGGCCTGCGGTGCGGCGGAGAGCAGCAGGCGGATCTGGCGTTGCACCGCAATGTCGAGCTGGTCGGCGGCCACCAATTGATGCAGCAGCCCGAGCGACTGCGCCATGCCGGCATCGAAGATTTCCGCGGTGGCAAACCAGCGCCGCGCCTGGCGCGCGCCGATCGCGGCGATCACGTAGGGCGAAATCACCGCCGGCAGCAGGCCGAGGCGGCTTTCGGTCAGACCAAAGCGCGCCTCTGTGCAGCCGATGGCGATATCGCAACACGCCACCAGGCCGACGCCGCCGCCAAACGCGGCGCCATTGACGCGCGCAATCGTGGGCTTGGGCAATTCGTCCAGCGTGCGCATCAGCCGCGCCAGCGCCAGTGCATCGGCCGCATTGTCGGCCTCGCTGGCGCTGACCATGCTGCGCATCCAGTGCAGGTCGGCGCCGGCGGAAAACGCCGCGCCGGCACCGGTGACCACCACCACCCGCACCTGCGCATCGGTACCGGCCTGCTGCAGGGCGGCGGTGAGGGCGGCAATCAGGGTCGCGTCGAACGCGTTGTGCACCGCGGGGCGATTGAGCCGCAGCGTACGGACCGCTCCCTGGTCCTCGACGATCAAGCCGGTTTCCTGCATTGCGCATGCGTCCATGAATGGGATGCGAACCATGATAGCCGGCCCACCCGCCGGAGCCATGATGCGGTGCGTCGATGCTAGAATTGAGAACCATTCCTAACAATCAGGCCGTCTTTGTGACGTTGTCGGATATGCCATTGCATCGCGTCGCCACCGTGGAATCCGTGCAGGACCGTCAGCCCAACGACACCATCGCCCGGCGTCTGCGCGAACTGGGCTTCGTGGCGGGGGAAGAGGTAACGGTGCTGGCGATGGGCCCGGTCGGCCGCGAGCCGTTGCTGGTGCAGGTTGGCTATACGCGTTTTGCACTGCGCCGCAGCGAGGCGGCCCGCGTGCAGGTGCGCGACGACGGAGTGGCGGCATGAGCGCGATCGGCCTGCCGATGCGGCTGGCGTTGGTGGGCAACCCCAACAGTGGCAAGACCGCCTTGTTCAACCAGCTGACCGGCAGCCGGCAGAAGGTGGCCAATTACACCGGCGTCACCGTCGAGCGCAAGGAAGGCCATTTCCGCGCGCCTTCCGGGCGCGAGTTCGCGGTGCTGGACCTGCCAGGCGCCTACAGCCTGCAGCCGGCCAGTCTGGACGAAGCGATTACCCGCGATCTGTGCCGCGGTTTTTACCCCGGCGAGCCGGCGCCGGATGTGCTGGTCTATGTGATGGACGCGACCAACCTGCGCCTGCACTTGCGCTTTGCGCTGGAGCTGCGTGAGCTGGGCCGCCCGATGATCGTGGCGCTGAACATGATGGATGCCGCCCAGCGGCGCGGCATCGTCATCGACCTGCCGTCACTGGAGCAGGCGCTCGGCGTGCCGGTGGTCGAGACGGTCGCGGTGCGACGCGGCGGCGCCAAGGCGCTGGTCGAGCGCATCGATGCGCAGGCTGCGCACCTGGCGGCACCGAGCGCCACGCCGCCGGCCGATGGCAACTATCACGCCCAGGTGCGGCAGATCCTGAGCGCGGCGGTGACCATGCCCACGCGCACCTCGCGCGTGGACGATGCGCTGGACCGCTGGCTGCTGCACCCGGTGTGGGGGCTGGTGACGCTGGCGGTGGTGATGTTCCTGATCTTCCAGGCGGTGTATGCCTGGGCCACCCCGGTGATGGACCTGATCGACGGCGGCACCGCGATGCTGGGCGAGTGGGTTAGCACCCACATGGCCGAAGGCCCGCTCAACAGCCTGCTCAAGGACGGCATCATCGCTGGCCTGGGTGGGGTGATCGTCTTCCTGCCGCAGATCCTGATCCTGTTCGCCTTCATCCTGGCGCTGGAAGAATCCGGCTATCTGCCGCGCGCGGCGTTCCTGCTCGATCGCATGATGGCCTCGGCGGGCCTGTCTGGGCGCTCGTTCATCCCGCTGCTGTCGAGCTTTGCCTGCGCGGTGCCCGGCATCATGTCCACCCGCAGCATCCAGGATCCGCGCGACCGCCTGGCCACCATCATGGTCGCGCCACTGATGACCTGCTCGGCGCGCCTGCCGGTGTACGCCTTGCTGATCGGTGCCTTCATCCCGCAGAAGACCGTGTGGGGCATCTTCAATCAACAAGGGCTGATCCTGTTCGCGCTGTATGCCGCGGCGATCGTCAGCGCGTTGCTGGTGTCGTGGACGATGAAGAAGTGGCGCCGCGACAAGAGCGAGCATCCGTTGATGCTGGAGCTGCCGTCCTACCGCGTGCCGCAGTTGCGCGATCTGGCGCTGGGCCTGTGGGAGCGCGCGGTGATCTTCCTCAAGCGCGTGGGCGGCATCATCCTGGCGCTGACCATTCTGCTGTGGTTCCTGCTGTCGTTCCCGGCCGCACCAGCCAATGCCACGTTGCCCGCAATCGACTACAGCTTCGCCGGCCGGATCGGCCATGCGATGGCGGTGTTCTTCGCGCCGCTGGGCTTCAACTGGCAGATCTGCATTGCGCTGATTCCCGGCCTGGCGGCGCGCGAGGTGGCGGTGGCGTCGCTGGCCACGGTCTATGCGCTGTCCGCGGCCGATGACGATGCCGCAGCGCAGGCTTTGTCGCCGTTGATCAGCGACGGCTGGTCGCTGGCCACCGCGTTGTCGTTGCTGGTCTGGTACATCTACGCACCGATGTGCATCTCCACGCTGGCCACCATCAAGCGCGAAACCAACTCCTGGAAACAGATGACCATCAGCGCGGTGTACCTGTTCGCGCTGGCCTATCTGGCCTCGCTGGTGACTTACCAGCTTGCCGTGTTGTTCGGAGCCGGCTGAGATGTCGCTGACCCTGCAATACGTGATCATCGCGCTCGCCGTGCTGGTGAGCGCATGGGTGGTGATGAAAAAACAATTCCCCGGCACGCTGCGGCGTCTGCGCGGCACGCTTGCGCTCGCCTTGGTGCGCGACAGCCGCCCCGCGTGGATGCAGGCAATGGGGCGCCGCATCGCACCGCCCGCCGGGCAGGGCGCGGCCGCCTGCGGTGGTTGCGACAGTTGCGGGCCGAAGACGCCGCGCAGCCACTGACGGCCGGCAGCGCCTTCGCTACACTTGCGCGGCCGCAGGACGCGGCAGTTCAGGGGAAAGGCGATGCGTGTGTTGGTGTTGCTGGCCGTATTGGCAGCGATTGCGGGGATTTATAATTACGGTGGCAATGCGCTGGACGAGCAGCAGGTGCGCGATCTGTATGCCGCGCACGACAAGGCGATGCTGGCCCAGGATGGCGAGGCCTTGTGCGCCATGACCGCGCCAGACTTCGAGATGGTGGTGCTGTACCGCATGGATTCGCACCAGCAGCGCCGCACCACCACGCGCGAAAAATACTGCAAGGCCAATGGCGAGTGGGCGCAGGCGCTGCGCCAGGTGCATCCGTCGGTCAACCTGGAAGACGTGATGGACTACAAGCACTCCATCACCAAGATCGAGATTGCACCGGACGAAGCCTCGGCCATGGTCGAGACCCGCGCCACGATCGGATTGCCCGGGATGCGCATGACCTTGCGCAGCCGCGACAAGGTGATTCGCAAGCGCTGGAAGACCCTGGTGGAACGCAGCGAAGGCACCGCCTGGGTCGGGCCGGCGTACGACTGATGGCGGTGCGCGCGCCGCCTTCGGTGCGCGGGAGCACTGGCGCTTTCAGCATCGTGCGGCATCGTGCGGCAGCGAGCGCGCCAGGCATCGCTGCCATGCGTTGCCGGATGCACGCATGGCAGCGCAATCACGCGGTAAACAATCGTAATCAGGCCGCACCACGTTCGCTGCAGCGCACAGCGCGTTGGCGGCGGGCAGTCGCTATGCTTGGTTGATGACGACCTCTTTCCAGATCTCCCGACGTGCGCAGGCGCTGACCAGTTCGGCGATTCGCGAAATCCTCAAGATCACCGAACGGCCGGAGGTAATTTCCTTTGCCGGCGGCCTGCCGTCGCCGGCCACGTTTCCGGTGGAGCGCATGCGTGCGGCCAGCGACCAGGTGCTGCGTGATGCGCCGCAGGCGGCGCTGCAATACGGCCCCACCGAAGGGTATCTGCCGCTGCGCGAGTGGGTCGCCGCGCGGCTGAGCCGTGACGGCGCCAGCATCCGCCCGACCCAGGTACTGATCACCACCGGATCGCAGCAGGGGCTGGATCTGCTGGGCAAAGTCTTTATCGACGAAGGCAGCAAGGTGCTGGTGGAGACGCCGAGCTATCTCGGTGCATTGCAGGCGTTTTCGCTGTTCCAGCCCAACTTTGTCGGCATGCCGTCCGATGCCGATGGCGTGGTGGTGGATGCGCTGGACCCCTCGCTGCTGGCCGATGCGCGCTTTCTGTATTGCCTGCCCAATTTCCAGAACCCCACCGGGCGCCGGCTGCCGCTCTCGCGTCGCCAGGCGCTGGTGGCGCGGGCTGCAGAGGCGGGCGTGCCGATCGTCGAAGACGACCCGTACGGCGAGCTCTACTACAGCGGCGAACCGTTGCCGAGCCTGTTGTCGATGCACCCGGACGGGGTGATCTACATGGGTTCGTTTTCCAAGGTGCTGGCGCCTGGTCTGCGCCTGGGCTACGTGGTGGCGCCG
The DNA here is from genome assembly GCF_030208825.1 of Xanthomonas sp. LMC-A-07. Lineage (NCBI taxonomy): Bacteria > Pseudomonadati > Pseudomonadota > Gammaproteobacteria > Lysobacterales > Lysobacteraceae > Xanthomonas > Xanthomonas sp. LMC-A-07. Next base: position 108,027 of record NZ_JARVTF010000005.1, on the reverse strand, counting down.
GAGGCAGTGCTGGGCAAGTTGATCCAGGCCAAGCAGGCGGCCGATCTGCATACGCCGTCGTTTACCCAGCGCATGGTGCACTCCACGTTGCAGGACGATTTCCTGGACACGCATATTCCGCAGATCCGCGCGCTGTACGCGCGGCAATGCAGCCTGATGCTGGAGGCGCTGGAGCGGCACTTTCCGCCGCAGGTGCAGTGGAATCGTCCCGACGGCGGCATGTTCCTGTGGGTGACGCTGCCGCAGGGCCTGGATGCCAGCGTGCTGCTGGCGCGTGCGATCGCGGGCAATGTCGCGTTTGTGCCCGGCGCGCCGTTCTTCGCCACCTTGCCGCAGACCAATACGCTGCGACTGTCGTTCGTTACGGTGCCGGGCGAACGCATCGATGCCGGCATCCAGGTGCTCGGCGAGTTGCTGCGTGAGGCATTGGCGGAGCTGCCGGGGCAGGGCGCGTGAGCGCTGCGGAGACACGCCTCTCTACACCGACGCAGTTGACGCGGATCGACAGCGTGGCCACCGGCGTGGCGCGCGACTTCACCCGCCCGGGCAGCCGCAGTGCGATCGACAAGCGCATGGTCACGCGGCCGCTGCAGATCGGTCCCGAAGGATTGGAAGGCGACGAGCAGGGCGACCGCCGCGTGCATGGTGGTCCCGACAAGGCGATCCACCATTACCCGCGCGAGCACTATGCGGCGTGGCAGGCCGAGATCGGCGCGCATGCGTTGCTGGAGGCCGCGGGCGCGTTCGGCGAAAACCTCAGCAGCCTCGGCCTGACCGAGGCCGATGTCTGCCTGGGTGATCGCCTGGCGCTGGGCAGTGCAGTGGTGGAGGTGTCGCAACTGCGGCAACCGTGCTGGAAACTCTCCGACCGCTTCGGCCTGCGCGACATGGCGCGCCGCGTCCAGGACAGCGGCCGCACCGGCTGGTATTACCGCGTGTTGCAGCCCGGGCGGCTGGCGGCCGGCGATGCGCTGACGCTGCTGGAACGCCCGCATCCGCAGTGGACGCTGTCGCGTGTGCAGCAGGTGCTGTATGCGCGCGAGGTGGATGCCGAGGCCATTGCCGCGGTGTTGCAGCTGCCGCTGGTGCCGTCGTGGCGCGCGTTGTTCGAGCGCCGCCTGCAGCGCCGCGAAGTGGAGAGTTGGGGCGCACGCTTGCACGGCGCTGTCGATCCGGGGTGAGCGCTGGCGTCACGCGCAGCAGGCGGTTGCCGGTTCATCTTGTGAAACCGTTGCCGCCTCGCTAGCCTGACCCCATGACAACTTCTCCCGTGAAAGTTCTGATCCACGGTGCCTCCGGGCGCATGGGCAAGGCATTGCTGCGATTGGCCGCAGAAGACGACGCCTTGCACGTCGTCGGTGCGGTGGTGGGGCGGTCGCCCTCGCAGCGCGTGGTGGACGGCGTGCCGTACTTCGCCGCCAACGAACTGGGCGGTGCGCCGGCGTTCGATGTGGCGATCGACTTCAGCCTGCCGCAGGGCTTTGCGCCGATCCTGGCGTTGTGCGTGCAGCGCGGCAAACCGCTGGTCTCGGGCACTACCGGGTTGGACGAGGCGCAGCGGGCCGGCTTGCTGCAGGCTGCGGGCCAGATTCCGCTGGTGTGGGCGTCCAATTTCAGCCTGGGCGTGGCGGTGCTCACCGAACTGGTGGAGCGCGCCGCCGGCAGCCTGCCGGGCTGGGACTGCGACATCATCGAAGCCCATCACGTGCACAAGCAGGACGCCCCTTCGGGCACCGCGCTGACGCTGGGCGAGGCTGCCACCGGCAGCGGGGCGCAGCCGCGGTTTGCCAGCGTGCGTGCCGGTGACATCGTCGGCGAGCACAGCGTGCAGTTCACCGGGCTGGGTGAACGCGTCGAGCTGATCCACCGCGCCACCAACCGCGACATCTTCGCGCGCGGTGCGTTGCATGCGGCCAAGCGCCTGCTCGGCAAGCCGCCGAGCAGCTACCGGGTGCGTGATCTGGTGCTGTAGACGCGGGGCGTCCGTTACATGAATGGACGCATGCCAGCGGGCCGTATTCACCTGACACCCGTGCGGCGCCTACGCTGATCGGTGTGCCGCGCACTGGCATGCCGGGGCACTTGCCTTTACAATTCTCGCTTGCCCGAACCTAGCGTCGGACCGGTCCCCAGCACCGCGTCCGCGCTTTGCTGCAACCGGAATTTGGCCGGGAGCGCATCGGAGTCCCAGGCAGCCAGAGCGAGACCCCACGTGACCCAACCCGCAATCCTTGTCCTCGAAGACGGCACCGTGTTCGAGGGCGAATCCGTAGGCGCCAACGGGCTATCCGTCGGCGAAGTGGTGTTCAACACCGCCATGACCGGTTACCAGGAAGTCCTGACCGATCCGTCCTACGCCCGCCAGATGGTCACGCTGACCTATCCGCATATCGGCAACACCGGTTTCAACGATCAGGACGACGAGGCCAAGCAGGTGTGGGCCGCCGGCCTGATCGTGCGCGATGTGCCGCGCCGCCCGAGCAGCTGGCGCAACCAGGTGGCGCTGCCGGATTGGTTGCAGACCCGCGGCGTGGTGGCCATCTCCGGCATCGACACCCGCAAGCTGACCCGTCTGCTGCGCGAGAAGGGTGCGCAGAACGGTGCACTGATGGCCGGCGAGATCGATGTCGAAAAGGCATTGGAAGCCGCGCGCAAGTTCCCCGGCCTGAAGGGCATGGACTTGGCCAAGGTGGTCTCCACCGAAACCACCTATCAGTGGCAGGAAGGTCAGCTGGACCTAAACGCGAACGCCTTCGTGCAGGCCGAGCTGAAGTTCAAGGTCGTGGCCTACGACTACGGCGTCAAGATCAACATCCTGCGCATGCTCGCCGAGCGCGGCTGCGACATCACCGTGGTGCCGGCACGCACGCCGGTGGCCGAGGTGCTGGCGCTGCAGCCCGACGGCGTGTTTCTGTCCAATGGACCCGGCGACCCGGAGCCGTGCGATTACGCGATCAGCGCGATCCAGGAATTGATCGCCAAGAAGGTGCCCACCTTCGGCATCTGCCTGGGCCACCAGTTGCTGGCGCTCGCCGCCGGTGCCAAGACGGTCAAGATGGCGACTGGCCACCACGGCGCGAATCACCCCGTGCAGGATCTGGAGGGTGGCCGGGTGATGATCACCTCGCAGAACCATGGCTTTGCGGTGGACGAAACCACGCTGCCGGCCAACGTGCGAGTCACCCATCGCTCGCTGTTCGATGGTACCAACCAGGGCATCGCCCTGACCGATGCGCCGGCGTTCTCGTTCCAGGGCCACCCGGAAGCCTCGCCGGGCCCGCGCGATGTCGGGCCGTTGTTCGATCGGTTTGTCGCATCGATGGCCGAGGCGAAGTCTTGATGCGGGTATGCCTGCTGCTGGCGCTGTCCTGCACGGTGGGCGTGGTGCATGCCGCGCCAGCCAGCGACGGCGCAGTCAAGACGCTGGTGACCCGGTTGGGCATGGGCGGGCTTGGAACCGACATGGCCGAATTGACGGTCAAGAGCACGCCATCGTTGAGCGCACTGGACGATGCGCAGCGCGTCTGCGCGCGCAAGCCGATCCAGGACATGATCGACCAAGGCTTTCGCAGCTCGATGATCGCCGGTCTCGGCGACGACGGCGCGCAGGTGGTTGCCGATTGGGCGCAGTTTCTGGACACCTCCGCCGGCAAGTCGCTGGCGAGCGTGTTTGCCGGTTCCAATGCGCAGACGATTGCCGACAGGGCTGGAGCAGGGCTGGACGAGAAGGCACGTGCCGAGCTGGACACGTTCCTGCGTAGCCCCTCCGGCGTACGCCTGATGGCCGCGCTGGATGCCGCCTCGCCGATGCCCGATGACCACGAAGCACGCATGGCGAAAGACCTGAAGGCGCAGTGCGGCATCGTGCTGACCGCCGATGCCGTTTCCTGATCGACAGCGTTTGATCACTCCCCCTATTTGTCACGCTGTCCAGACTTAGAGAAGACAATGCCAAAGCGCACCGACCTTAAAACCATCCTGATCATCGGCGCTGGCCCGATCGTCATCGGCCAGGCCTGCGAGTTCGACTACTCCGGCGCGCAGGCGTGCAAGGCGCTGCGCGACGAGGGCTACCGCGTGGTGCTGGTCAACAGCAACCCGGCCACGATCATGACCGACCCGAACATGGCCGACGCCGTGTACATCGAGCCGATCAACTGGCAGACGGTCGAGAAGATCATCGCCAAGGAAAAGCCCGATGCCCTGCTGCCGACGATGGGCGGGCAGACCGCGCTGAACTGCGCGCTGGACCTGGCCGACCACGGCGTGCTGGAGAAGTACAACGTCGAGCTGATCGGTGCCAAGCGCGAAGCGATCCGCATGGCCGAAGACCGCGAGCTGTTCCGCGTGGCAATGGGCGAGATCGGCCTGGATTGCCCCCGGGCCGAAGTGGCGCACACGCTGGAAGAAGCGCTGGATATCCAGACCCGCGTCGGCTACCCGACCATCATCCGCCCCAGCTTCACGCTGGGTGGCAGCGGTGGCGGCATTGCGTACAACCGCGAAGAGCTGATCGACATCGTCGGCCGCGGCCTGGAACTGTCGCCGACCACCGAAGTGCTGGTGGAAGAATCGGTGCTGGGCTGGAAGGAATTCGAGATGGAAGTTGTGCGCGATACCGCGGACAACTGCATCATCGTGTGCGCGATCGAAAACCTCGACCCGATGGGCGTGCATACCGGTGACTCGATCACCGTGGCGCCGGCGCAGACGCTCACCGACAAGGAATATCAGCGCCTGCGCGATGCCTCGATCGCGGTGCTGCGCAAGATCGGCGTGGATACCGGCGGCTCCAACGTGCAGTTCGGCATCAGCCCGACCACCGGCCGGGTGGTGGTGATCGAAATGAACCCGCGCGTGTCGCGTTCCTCGGCGCTGGCGTCCAAGGCCACCGGCTTCCCGATCGCCAAGGTCGCCGCGAAGCTGGCGGTGGGCTACACGCTGGACGAGTTGAAGAACGAGATCACCGGTGGCCTGACCCCGGCCTCGTTCGAGCCGTCGATCGATTACGTGGTCACCAAGATTCCGCGCTTTGCCTTTGAAAAATTCCCGCAGGCCGATGCACGCCTGACCACGCAGATGAAGTCGGTCGGCGAAGTCATGGCGATGGGCCGCACCTTCCAGGAATCGCTGCAGAAAGCCCTGCGTGGCCTGGAAACCGGCAAGATCGGCCTGGACCCGACCGGTCTGGATCTGGGCAGCGAAGACGACATGGCCGCGCTCAAGCGCGAGCTCAAGGCTCCGGGCCCGGAGCGTCTGTTCTACGTGGGCGATGCGTTCCGTGCCGGCATGAGCGTGGCCGATGTGTATGCGCTGTCGTTCATCGACCCCTGGTTCCTGGACCAGATCGAAGAGTTGATCAGCCTCGAGCAGCAGCTTGCCGACGATGGGATGGCGGCACTGGATGCCCCACGGCTGCGCCTGCTCAAGCGCGCCGGTTTCTCCGACGCACGCCTGGCCGAGCTGATCGGCACCAACGAAGAAGCCGTGCGCACGCTGCGCCGCGCGCTCAAGGTGCGCCCGGTGTACAAGCGCGTGGACTCGTGCGCTGCCGAATTCGCCACCAGCACTGCGTACCTGTATTCGACCTACGAGGACGAGTGCGAAGCGCTGCCGAGCAACCGCGACAAGATCATGATCCTGGGCGGTGGCCCCAACCGCATCGGGCAGGGCATCGAGTTCGACTACTGCTGCGTGCACGCGGCACTGGCGCTGCGCGATGACGGCTTCGAGACCATCATGGTCAACTGCAATCCGGAAACCGTCTCCACCGACTACGACACCTCCGACCGCCTGTACTTCGAGCCGCTGACGCTGGAAGACGTGCTGGAGATCGTCGAGCTGGAGCAGCCCAAGGGCGTGATCGTGCAGTACGGCGGCCAGACCCCGCTGAAGCTGGCGCGTGCGCTGGAAGCCAACGGCGTGCCGGTGATCGGCACCTCGCCGGACTCGATCGACCTGGCCGAGGACCGCGAGCGCTTCCAGCAGCTGGTCGACAAGCTGGGCCTGAAGCAGCCGCCGAACCGCATTGCCCGCAATGCCGACGAGGCCTTGGTGCTGGCGCGCGAAATCGGCTACCCGTTGGTGGTGCGCCCGAGCTATGTGCTGGGCGGCCGCGCGATGGAGATCGTGTACGGCGAATCAGACCTGGCGCGCTATGTGCGCGATGCGGTGAAGGTCTCCAACGATTCGCCCGTGTTGCTGGACCGCTTCCTCGACAACGCGGTGGAAGTGGACGTGGACATCATTGCCGACAAGGACGGCAACGTGCTGATCGGCGGGGTGATGGAGCACATCGAAGAAGCCGGCGTGCATTCGGGCGATTCGTCCTGCTCGCTGCCGCCATATTCGCTGTCGGCCGAAACCCAGGCCGAGCTGCGTCGCCAGGTGGTGATGCTGGCCGAAGGCTTGAATGTGGTCGGCCTGATGAACACCCAGTTCGCGGTGCAGGTCAACGACGCCGGCGATGACATCGTGTACCTGCTGGAAGTGAACCCGCGTGCCTCGCGCACCGTGCCGTTCGTGTCCAAGGCCACCGGCATGCCGCTGGCCAAGATCGCTGCACGCTGCATGGCCGGCAAGACGCTGGCCGAGCAGGGCGCCACCAAGGAAATCGTGCCGGACTACTACTCGGTGAAGGAGGCGATCTTCCCGTTCGCCAAGTTCCAGGGCGTTGACCCGATCCTCGGGCCGGAGATGCGCTCCACCGGCGAGGTGATGGGCGTTGGCCGCAGCTTCGGCGCGGCGTTTGCACGCGCGCAGGAAGCCGGCGGCATCAAGGCGCCGCCGCTGGGCAAGGCCTTCGTGTCGGTGCGTGACCCGGACAAGCAGCGCGTGTTGCCGGTGGCCCAGGCCCTGGTGGAGCGCGGCTTCACCCTGGTGGCCACGCGTGGCACCGGTGCGTGGTTGCAGCAGCACGGCTTGAGCTGCGAGATCGTCAACAAGGTGGCCGAAGGGCGGCCGCATATCGTCGACTCGATCAAGAACGGCGAGATCGTCTACATCGTCAACACCACCGAAGGGCGCGCGGCGATCTCCGATTCGTTCTCGATCCGTCGTGAAGCGCTGCAGCATCGTGTGACCTATTCGACCACCGTCGCCGGCGCCAAGGCGCTGGTGCATTCACTGGAATTCCGCGGCACTGGCCCCGTCTGGTCGCTGCAGGAACTGCACAAGGAGCTGGAAGCATGAGAGCCCCCATGACGTCCAAGGGCGCGCAGCGTCTGCGCGAGGAACTGGACCACCTGAAGTCGGTCAAGCGCCCGGCGGTGATCACCGCGATTGCCGAAGCGCGTGCGCACGGCGACCTCAAGGAAAACGCCGAGTACCACGCCGCGCGCGAGCAGCAGAGCTTCATCGAAGGCCGCATCAAGCAGCTCGAGGGCGAGCTGTCGCATGCCGAGATCATCGACATCACCAAGCTGGCGGCCGGCACCAAGATCGTGTTCGGTGCCACCGTGACGCTGGCCGATACCGAGACCGATGAAGAGAAGCGCTACCAGATCGTTGGCGATCTGGAAGCCGACATCAAGCTGGGCCTGATCGCGATCTCCTCACCGCTGGCGCGTGCGCTGATCGGCAAGCTGGAAGGCGATTCGGTGACCATCGATGCGCCGGCCGGGCAGCGCGAATACGAAGTCGTTAGCGTGGCGTATCTCGACTGATCGATGACCACCGCGACCCTGCTGCTGCCGGAACGCCGCCGCCTGCCCGGAACCCTGGGCGATGCAGCGGTGGCGCATGCACTGGCGCGTGCCGATGTGCAGCCGGCCGAAGCTGGCGAAGTGGCGCAGTTGCAGCGCCATTTCGCACTCACCCCGCGCCAGTGGCCGGTGGCGGCGCTGACGCGTCAGCTCGATGCCGGCGACGCCGCCGGCGCGACCTGGGTCCGCGCCGATCCGGCCTATGTGGTGCCGGACATGCAGGGCGCACGCTTGATGGGCTATGGCGAAGCACTGGGCGCCACCGCCGAAGACCTGGCAATGCTGTTGCCGGTGCTCAAGCCGATGTTTGGCGATGCCGGTTTTCTGCTGGATGCACCCACGCCCTCGCGCTGGTATCTGCGGCTATCGCCGGATGCACAGCTGCCGGAGTTCGCCTCGCCCGAAGCGGCGATCGGTGAAGACCTGTTCGATCATTTGCCGGCCGGCGACACGGGCCGGCGCTGGCGCGCGCTGCTGACCGAAGCCCAGGTGGTGCTGCACCAGCATCCCTGGAACGAGGGGCGCGTGGCCAACGGCAAGCCGCCGATCAATTCGCTGTGGTTCTGGGGTGGCGGCGTGCTGCCGCACGCAGTGACCTCGCCGCACCGCCAGGTACGCAGTCGCGATTCGTTGCTGCGTTCGCTGGCGCTGGCCGCAGGTGCCGATGCGCAGGGCGAGCAGCGCGTGGATGCGCTGGTGGATCTGCGCCACCTGCGCTCGCTGGAGCAGTTCACTGCCGATGCGGTGGCGCCATTGCTCGCCGCCATCGCGCGCGGCGAACTCGATCGCCTGGTGCTGGATTTCCAGGACGGCGAGACCCTGACGCTGCAGCGCACGCAGCGCTGGCGGTTCTGGCGGAAGCCGCGCCTGCAGCTGGTGCAATGACCTCCAGCCCCACGATTGTGCGACGCCCGCCCGGGCAGGGCGGCACCTGGCCCGACGCAATGCTGCCGTTGTTGCGGCGGATCTACGCCGCGCGCGGCGTGGTCGATGTGCAGGGCGCGCACCCGCGGCTCGGCCAGCTGTTGTCGCCGGATTTGTTGCACAACAGCCGCGTCGCCGCCGAACTGTTGGCCGATGCAATTGCTGCACAGCGGCGCATCCTGGTGGTAGGCGACTTCGATTGCGATGGCGCTACAGCGTGCGCAGTCGGCGTGCGCGGTCTGCGCATGCTGGGCGCGCTGGATGTGCACCATGCGGTACCCAATCGCATGGTGCATGGCTATGGCCTGTCGCCGGCGCTGGTTGACGAACTGGCCGCACTGCAGCCGGATCTGCTGGTCACCGTCGATCACGGCATCGCCTGCCATGCCGGTGTTGCGGCAGCCAAAGCGCGTGGCTGGACCGTGCTGGTCACCGACCACCATTTGCCTGGCGAGGTCTTGCCGCCGGCCGATGCGATCGTGGACCCCAACCTGGTGCAGGACAGTTTCCCGAGCAAGACGCTGGCCGGGGTCGGGGTGATCTTCTACGTGCTGCTCGCCTTGCGTGGCGCGTTGCGCGCGCGCGGGGCGTTTGCCGAGCGGGCAGAACCGGATCTGTCGGTGCTGCTGGATCTGGTGGCGGTGGGCACGGTGGCCGATCTGGTGCCGCTGGACACCAATAACCGCGCACTGGTGTCGGCGGGCCTGCGCCGCCTGCGTGACGGCAAAGGCTGTATCGGCTTGCGTGCGTTGATCGACGCCAGTGGCCGCGATGCGGCGCGGCTGAGTGCCAGCGATATCGGGTTTGCGTTGGCGCCACGTCTCAACGCCGCAGGCCGGCTCGAAGACATGGCGCTGGGTATCGAACTGTTGCTGTGCGAGGACTGGAGCCGGGCGCGCGAGATCGCCGGCCTGCTGGAAGAAATCAACGCCGAGCGCCGCGCGGTGCAGCAGTTGATGACCGACGATGCCGAGCAGGCCGTCACCAAGGTGATGCTGGCTGCCGACGGTGCGCTGCCGATGGCCGCCTGCCTGTTCGACCCCGAATGGCACCCAGGCGTGATCGGCTTGGTCGCCTCCAAGCTCAAGGACCGCCTGCACCGTCCGGTGATCGCGCTGGCACCGGCCGAGCCGGGCAGCGACCAGTTGCGCGGCTCGGCGCGCTCCATTCCCGGCCTGCATATCCGCGACGTGCTGGCGGCGGTGGATGCGCGCCATCCGGGGCTGATCCAGAAGTTCGGCGGGCATGCGATGGCGGCCGGCCTGAGCCTGGAGCACCGCGCGTTGGCCGCGTTCGAGCAGGCGTTTCAGACCCAGGTGCAGGCGATGGTCGATGCCTCGCTGTTGCAGGCCGAATTGCACAGCGATGGCGAGCTGGCCGCGCACGAACTCGATCATCTGCATGCCGAAGCGCTGCGTGCCGCCGGGCCGTGGGGGCAGGGCTTTCCTGAGCCGCTGTTCGATGGACAATTCGAGGTGCTGCAGTGGCGCCTGCTCAAGGAGCGCCACCTCAAGCTGACCTTGCGCTGCGCCGGGCGTGCCGAGCCGCTCAACGCCATCCACTTCAATGGCTGGCGCGGCAGCGAGCCGGCGCGCACGGTGCGCATCGCCTATCGGCTGGTCGGCGACGACTACCGCGGTGGCACTGCGGTACAGCTCATCGTCGAGCACTGCGAGCCGGCGGCATCAGCGGGTTGAGAGGTGCGCTCCGGGCGCAGGCCTGGCGCGGTCTGCCGTGCTGCAGACCGCGCCGTTGACGATGCGCCGGCCGGGTGATTGGGCCAGTTATTGTTTGACGTCGGCCACCACGGTTGGCAGCTCCCAGGCGCCGCCGGCGGCAACCAGCCGGCACAGGCCGGAGGTGGACTTGGAGGTCAGCACGAAACGGCGGCCATCCCAGGTCCATGCGGCCTGGCTGTAGCAGTCGCCCAGGCCGCGGCCCTTCTGCGACTCCAGGATGGTGGCGCCATCCAGGTCGCTGGCGTGCAAGGTCACCAGGGTTGGGGCGAACGGCGCGCGCGCATTCACGACCCAGAACCCGGTGCCGATGTTGTAGGCGCCCATCCAGCAATCGGTGGAAACCAGCAGCTTGTCGTTGGTCAGGCGCGTGACGTTCAGCGGTTCCGACGCGGCGCTGGCGTCGAGCCCCTTGCACTCCTCATCGGCAGGAAGGGTGGCGCGCAGCGCCTGATACAGCGCCGGCAGCGTGCCCAGGTGTGCGTCGCCTGCCTGCGCTGCGGCGAGCTTGGCCGCGCGGACCTGGGGTGCCGGCAACGGCGGCAGCACGGCGGTTTCGTCGCGGTCGCCCTTGCGCACCAGCGCCCCGCGGGTGCCGATCCGGCCCTGGAACTCGTCCATTTTCAGCAGCACCGCGGCCGCGCCGCGATCGGACAACTGCCAGCGCCGGCCATCGTTGCCGACCGCCACGATCTTGCTGCTGCGTGGCAACGCCGCCAGCAGCGCGCCGACCTGCGCACTGGTCAGCACCCCAGTGCCGCGCTTGCCATCCAGCGCCAGCTTGCCGTGGTCGCGCTGATCGATCTGCAGGCTAAGCGAGGCAGGCATCTTGACCTCGTCGTACTGGCCCAGCATCAGCTCCGCCGTCACCGCCTGGCCGGCACCGGCCTTGCGGGTGAGCAACACCGAAACCGGCGGGTCGCTGTCATCGGCCTGGTAACCGGCAGCGCGGCAGGTGCGGGTGTTGTCGCAGGCGATGGTCCAGTCGTCGTGACTGAAATCGACGCTGGTGGCCGGCGCGGCGAGCGCGGCGACAGGCGAGAGCAACAACAGGGCGGTACACACGGAAGGGCGCATCGATGATCTTCAACAACAGGAACGGACGCGCATCTTGCGTGCCGCCGGCAGCTGACGTCCATCCCGCGGCGGAGCACGGTTGGCGCGGATTAGGACAACACGCGGCGTTGATCGCATTGCCTAGGCTCGCCTGGGTGCTCAGCAGCCGCAGAAACAGCCGTGCCCACAGCGGGCGCAGCGCGGGGACGCGCTGGCACGCCGAACAACGGACGCAGCCAGCGCAGGCGGCGGATGACCAGCTCATGCAGCAACAGGCATCCGGCCACGGTCGCCGCCAGCACCAGGGCCGGCTCCAGCCACGCACCGAGTTTGAACGGCGCCAGCCAGTACAACGCGACGATGATCAGGCTCTGATGCAGGATGTACCAGGGAAACACGGCCTCGGTGCAGTACGGCAACCAGGCGAACGGGCGGTTGAGGCGATGCCGCGCCCAGCCCAGCAAAGCGAGCAAGGCAAGCCACGTATAGGCAGCGCGCGCGAGGCGCTCTATCGTCCCCAGCGGCAGCGCGGCCAGCGCGGTTTGCAAGCCGGCCGGCGCTAGCGATTGAGCGGCTGCCCGCAAGGTCAGCTCCACCGTGATTGCCAGCACCGCGCTCGCCAAGGTGAGCCAGCGCAGCTGCAACGCCCAGCGCCAAAAGCGCGCGTTATGCGCCAGCAGATAGCCCAGCAGGAATAACGGGAACGATTCGGCATGCACGAACCAGTCGCCGACCAAGGCGTGGGTGGGCGGGTGGCGCGGCAGCACCCACAGCACACAGATGCTTTCCCACAGGATCGGCAGCAGCAAGAGCGCCGGTACCAGCACGGCGGCGGGCAGCCGTGGCAGTGCCAGCGTCGGCAGCGCGCGGGCCAGCGCCACTAGCGCCAGGAGCAACAGCGTGTACGGCAGCAAGTAGGCCAGGTACCACAGATGGTTCCAGGTGATGCCGTGCTCCCAGCCATCGAAGCTGCCGGCCGGCCAGGGACGCACCTGCCAATAGCGCAGCAGGAAGGCGCCAAAGCCCGGGCTGACCTTTCCATTCGTCACGCCCTGGCAGTACGCCTGCAGCGCCACCACCACGAACATGCCGAACAGCAATGGAGGCAATAACCGGCCGCAGCGTCGCCATGCGAACTGCCACGGCGCGCGTTCCGCACGCGCCAGCCCGATCGCAATGCCGGAGATCATAAACAGCAGCGGCATGCGCCAGCGGTTGAGAACGATCATCGGCGCCTGTAACCACTCGGTGGTATAGGCACTCTTGAGGTGGAACTCCCAGCCGGCCACGTAGGCCATGCCCACGTGATAGAGGATCAGCAGTGCGAAGGCGAAGACGCGCAAGGCATCGATATCGTGGCGGCGCTCGTTCATGGTCGTGTCGTTGGAAGGCGTAGCCGCATCCTCGGCAATCCGGCCCCATACGGCTGCGCCAAGGGAGCAATGCCGTCCCTGTGTGACCAGTTGCGGTCCCACGGGGACGAACAGGGGACGGCAAGCGGGCGATTGGCCCGAGATGCGCGAATAGTTTCACCCGAGCGAAGCCCGGCTCTGGCGTCGCTACGTCGCCGCCTCTTGCTTTATCACGGGAGCCGCGCGCAGCCTTGTCATCGCTGGCAGGCCAAAAAGCGGCCGTAGCCAGCGCTGCCTACGGATGATCTCGTATCTCGCCAGGCACAGCGCGGCAGTCGCGACGATCAGCGTCGCACTCTCGACCAGTTGCGGCAGTGCCAGTGGCTTCAGGGAATGTGCCAGGACCACGATGATGGTCTGATGCAGCACATAGACCGGAAACACGGCAGCGGTGAGATAACGCAAGGCGGCGCCGTCTGCATGACGGAAACGGTAGGCAAAGCCCAGGATGGCGGCGATCGCGCACCACTGGTCGACCGCCCACAGCACCCGCAAGAGCAGGCGCAGCGTGGTGGGCGCGGGATGCGCGTCATCGTAAATGGAGAAATACCAGGTGTGGATCATCAACGCATCGCTGCAAACGGCCAGCAGCAGTGCCACCCAGCGCAGGCGTTGCAGCGACTCCCAGACGCTGGTCATTGGCGCAATCAGCACTCCGATCAGGAAGATCGGCAGGTACTGCGCGTGGTTGTACTAATCGTCGAACAGCCAATGGGTCTGCTCGAAGCGAGCCACCAGCAGCAGACGCGCCAGCGCCAGGAGCGTCACCGGTACCAACAACACCCGCCAGCCCCGAACGGCCCGCGCGGTCCATGCGCGTATCCGCACCATCGTGTCGGCAGGAAGCAGGCGCCAAAGGAACCAGGCCACCAGCGTGTAAGCCCACAGGTAAGGCAAGAACCACAGATGGTTCCAGGTCGGCAGGCGCAGGCAGTCGCCGTCGGTGCCACAGAATCCTTGGTAGGCGCTCAGATACTTGGCATAGAACGCCAGGTAGCCCTCGTGGTAGCCGCCGGGTCATTGTTCCACCACTTGATAATAGGACTGTGGCGGCACGATCACAGCCATGCCGAACAACAGCGGCAGCAGCAACTGGCGCGATCGTCGATACAGCAGGCCTTCCGGCCTGCCGTGCAGCATGAACGCTGTGGCAACACCGGAAATCAGGAACAGCAGCGACATCCGCCACGGGCTGCTGAGCAGCATGACCGGCTCCAGCATCAGCTGGGTGGTGGGACTTTTGACGTGTCAGTCCCAGGTCACGTAGTACATGCCGACGTGGTAAAGCACCAGCAGGCCAAACGCGATGACGCGCAGCCAGTCCAGATCGTGACGCCTTTGCATTGGCTGCCTCTGCCATCGCCGATGGGGGCCAACTACATGGGATGGCGCTGCAGGCGCCCAGCGGATAGGGGCGACATCGGGAGATTCAGGGACGAATGGCGTCTGCAGTGGGGGCGACCGGCCGTGCCAGCCCTAGAATATGGGGATGAGCACTGACCCCGCCCGCACGACCCTGGAGCGCTTTCTGCCGTGGCAGCGCAGCGCAGGCATGTTCTTCTGGCTACTGGTGGTGGTGGTCAACGCCAGCGGCAACGCGGTGACCGAGTTGATGGATCGCCGGCGCGCCGGGCTGCCGATCCAGAGCTGGGAACCCTGGGTCTGGGAGCTGTCCAGCGGCCTGGTCTGGCTGTTGATGCTCGTCCCCGTCATTGGCTGGTTCACGCGCAAGCTGCCGTTGCATCTGGATACCTGGTGGCGCCGGCTGCCCTGGTATCTGTTGGTCAGCGTGGCAGTCTCGGTGGTGCACGTCCTGGCGATGGTCGGGCTACGCATGCTGGCCTATCGGCTGCTGGGCGAGCATTACGAGTTCGGCGCGTGGCCGCAGGAACTGGTCTACGAATATCTCAAGGACGTGCGCACCTTCGCGATCATCGTCGCGTGTATGCACGGCTACCGGTTTCTGTTGCGGCGCTTGCAGGGCGAAGTGCGGCTGCTGGCTGCGCCCGACGAAGGCGCACCGGTGGAGTCGCTCGAGCGCCCGGGACGCTTTCTGGTGCGTAAGTTGGGGCGCGATTTCCTGGTCGCCGCCGCCGATATCGAATGGCTGCAGGCGTCCGGCAATTACGTCAATCTGCATGTGCGCGGGCACGACTATCCGCTGCGCAGCACGATGACGGCGATCGAGGCGAAGCTCGATCCGTCCGTGTTCGTGCGGATCCATCGCAGCTACATCGTCAACCTGGGCTGCGTGGTTTCGATTGAGCCGCTGGACGCCGGCGAGGCGCGCGTGCACCTGTCCGGCAATGGCCCGCTGCCGTGCAGCCGTCGTTACCTGGCGTCGCTGCGGCGGGCCGCCGGCCATGCCGAGGCGCCAGCGGTGCCGGTTGTGCCGGGCTGAACTGGATGGCCACCGCGTTCCGCCGTCGCCGCCCGCTTGCTAAACTACCGGGCTTGTTTGCCGGAAGTCCGTCATGATCGAAACCAATCCGATCCGCCAGCGCATCACCGATCTCAACGATCGCGTGCTCTCGCTCAGGGGGTATCTTTGACTACGACGTCAAGAAAGAGCGTCTAGAGGAAGTCAGCCGGGAGCTTGAGAGCCCCGATGTCTGGAACGACGCCGAGCGCGCCCAGGCGCTGGGACGCGAGCGCTCCATGCTGGAAAAGACCGTCATCGGCATCGCCGATGTGCTGGCCGGCCTCACCGATGCCGGCGAGTTGCTGGACCTGGCCGAGAGCGAGCAGGACGAAGATACCGCCGTGGCGGTGATCGCCGACCTGGACAAGTACCAGGCGCACGTCGAAAAGCTGGAATTCCAGCGCATGTTCTCCGGCCAGATGGACGGCGCCAACGCGTTCGTCGACATCCAGGCCGGCGCCGGTGGTACCGAAGCCCAGGACTGGGCGGAAATCCTGCTGCGCATGTATCTGCGTTGGGCCGAGTCGCGCGGCTGGAAGACCGAGCTGATGGAAGTGTCCGGCGGCGAAGTCGCGGGCATCAAATCGGCCACGATCCGCATCGAAGGCGAGTACGCCTATGGCTGGTTGAAGACCGAGATCGGCGTGCACCGGCTGGTGCGCAAGTCGCCGTTCGACTCCGACAACCGCCGGCATACCAGCTTCACTTCGGTGTTCGTGTCGCCGGAAGTGGACGACAACATCGAGATCGACATCAATCCGGCCGATCTGCGTACCGACGTGTACCGCTCCTCTGGTGCCGGCGGCCAGCACGTCAACAAGACCGAGTCGGCGGTGCGTATCACGCATATTCCGACCAATACCGTGGTCGCCTGCCAGACCGGCCGCAGCCAGCACCAGAACCGCGACAACGCGATGAAGATGCTGGCCGCCAAGTTGTACGAGCTGGAAGTGCAGAAGCGCAACGTCGAGCGCGATGCGCTGGAAGCGACCAAGTCCGACATCGGCTGGGGCAGCCAGATCCGCAACTACGTGCTCGACCAGAGCCGCATCAAGGATCTGCGCACCGGCATCGAACGCAGCGACACCCAGAAGGTGCTCGATGGCGATCTGGACGAATTCGTCGAAGCCAGCCTCAAGGCCGGCCTGGCGGCGGGCTCCAAACGTCTGGATGCCTGAGTGCGGTGCGCCGGTGCGGCGGTAACGTCGCACCGGCGCACTGCAGCACTGCGGAGACCGCGTTGCTCGCCAGCGACGCCTTGCCATCTCACACCACGCGACACCGCTGCGCGATCGTTCCATTGCGCTGCACCGTCGCAGCGGCGCCGGCCCCACCGGCGCCTTACCCCCACCGGGCCCGTGCCCGACCCATTGCAGATCGATTCCCGCCATGACCGAACAGACCCCCATGCCGCAGCTCCCCGCCGACGAGAACAGCCTCATCGCCGAGCGGCGCGCGAAACTGGGCGCGTTGCGCGGCCAGGGCATCGCCTATCCGAACGATTTCGTGCGCACCCACTTTGCCGGCGACCTGCAGGCCGAGTTCGCCGATGCCGAAACCTGGACTGCCGAAGCGCTGGAAGCAGCCGACCGCAGCGTCAAGCTGGCGGGCCGGTTGATGGCCAAGCGGGTGATGGGCAAGGCCAGCTTCGCGCAGATCCAGGACGAGTCCGGGCGCGTGCAGTTGTTCCTGCAGGGCAATGTGCTGGGCGATGCCTACACCGCCTTCAAGGGCTGGGACGTGGGCGACATCGTGGCGGTGGAGGGCGGGCTGACCCGCACCAAGACCGGCGAGCTGTCGGTCAAGGCCAGTGCGCTGCGTTTGCTGACCAAGTCGCTGCGTCCGCTGCCGGACAAGTGGCATGGCCTGTCGGACGTGGAGCAGCGCTATCGCCAGCGCTATGTGGACCTGATCGTGACCCCGGAAGCGCGCGAGGTCTTCATCAAGCGCTCCAAGATCATCCGCGCCATCCGAGCCTGGCTGGACGCGCGCCGCTTCCTGGAAGTGGAAACGCCGATGATGCATTACATCCCCGGCGGCGCCACCGCCAAGCCGTTCACCACCCACCACAATGCGCTGGATCTGGACCTGTACCTGCGCGTGGCCCCGGAGCTGTATCTCAAGCGGCTGGTGGTCGGTGGGCTGGAGCGCGTCTACGAGATCAACCGCAATTTCCGCAACGAAGGCGTGTCGACCCGGCACAACCCCGAGTTCACCATGCTCGAGCTCTACGAGGCTTATGCCACGTACCACGAGATCATGGACCTGACCGAACAGGTGATCCGCGACACCGCCCAGAGCGTGCTCGGCACCACCCAGGTCAGCTGGGACGGTGCCGACATTGATTTGGCGCCGGCTTTCCGACGCTGGCGCATGGATGAGGCGGTGCGCCACCACAACCCGGAGATCAGCGCAGCCGATTGCACCGACCGCGCCGCGCTGCTGCGCCATTGCGAGCGGCTCAAGATCAAGGTCAAGCCGTCCTACGGCTGGGGCAAGCTGCTGCTGGAAATCTTCGAAGCCACCGTCGAACACACGCTGGTGCAGCCGACTTTCATCACCGACCACCCGGTCGAGGTGTCGCCGCTGGCACGCGCCAGCGACACCGAGCCGGGGTATACCGACCGCTTTGAGCTCTTCATCAATGGCAAGGAGCTGGCCAACGGGTTCTCTGAGCTCAACGACCCGGAAGACCAGGCGGCGCGTTTCCAGGCCCAGGTGCAGGCGAAGGACGGCGGCGACGACGAAGCCATGCATTACGACGCCGATTACATCCGTGCCCTGGAGTACGGAATGGCGCCGACCGGCGGGCTGGGCATCGGTATCGATCGGCTGGTGATGCTGCTGACCGGCAGTACCTCCATTCGCGACGTGCTGCTGTTCCCGTACATGCGCCCGGAAGCCTGATTTTTTTGTGCCGCCGCGTGCCGACGGCACAGATACTGCATATGCTAGGGCGGAGCTCCGGTCACGGTATGGCCGGAGGAGTCGGTACAGGGACCGACGTCGTCGCTTTCCCGTTCTCGAACGAGAGGAGGAACGGTTATGCAGGATGTTTTAGGGAATCCGGCGGGTGTATCTTCGGCGGAGACATGGGGAAGCTGGTCGGAAAAGGCGGATCTGGGATTGAACATCGTCATTGTCGATGACCAGATGTCCGCGCGGACAATGCTGCGTCATGTCATCGAAGACATCGCGCCGGAGTTGAAGGTCTACGATTTCGGCGATCCGCTGGACGCGCTGTCCTGGTGCGAAGCTGGTCGCGTGGATCTGTTGCTGCTCGATTACCGGATGCCGGGCATGGATGGGCTGGAGTTCGCGCGGCGGCTGCGCCGTTTGCCGAGCCACCGCGACATTCCGATCATCCTGATCACCATCGTCGGCGACGAGCCGATCCGCCAGGCGGCGCTGGAAGCGGGCGTGATCGATTTCCTGGTCAAGCCGATCCGGCCGCGCGAACTGCGCGCCCGCTGCTCGAACCTGTTGCAGTTGCGCCAGCAGAGCGAGAGCGTCAAGCAACGTGCGCTGTCGCTGGAGCAACGCCTGCTTGCGAGCATGAACGAGGTCGAAGAACGCGAACGCGAAACGCTTTCGCGCCTGGCACGTGCCATCGAATACCGCGACGGCGGCACCAGCGCCTTCCTGGAGCGGATGTCGCACGTGGCCGGCCTGGTGGCCGAGCAGCTGGGCTTGTCCGAAGAGGAAGTGCGCATCATCGAGATGGCCGCGCCACTGCACGACATGGGCAAGATCGCCATTCCCGATTCGGTGCTGCTCAAGCCGGGCAAGCTCACCGAAGACGAAATGAACGTGATGAAGCGCCACCCGCGCATCGGCTATGAGCTGCTCAGCGGCAGCCAGAACCGCTTCATCCAGGTGGGCGCGCTGATCGCGCTACGCCATCACGAGCGTTACGATGGCAGCGGTTATCCCGACGGCCTGGTGGGGGAAGCGATACCGCTGGAAGCACGCATCGTGGCAGTGGCCGACGTCTTCGACGCACTGCTCTCGGCACGGCCTTACAAGGAAGCATGGACGATGGACGCAGCGCTAGCCTACCTGTACGCCCAACGCGGTCGGCTGTTCGACCCGCGCTGCGTGGACGCACTGCTGCGCGGGCGCGCGCAACTGGAGCAGATCTGCGGACAGTTCTCCACCGCATCGGCGCGTCCTGGGGTGTGAGGATGTTGGCCTTACTCAGCGAGGTGCGTAGCAGGCTTGCGCAGCGCCAGGACAGTGAACATGGTCAGGCGTTGATCCGCATTGCCATGGTGGCGCTGATTCTGACCTACGAGGTGCTGTTCGCCAGTCGCTGGGCATTGCCGTCAACGCAACTGTTTTACGTCGTCGGTCTGACCCTGCTCAGTCAGGCCTTGGCGCTGATGATCTTTACCTGGATCGTGCTGAAGCCGGAGCGTTCGCACCCGCGGCGCGTCATCGGCATGCTGGCGGACTACGGGCTGATGTCGATGGCCATGAGTGCCATTGGCGAGCCGATGGCGTGCATCTACGTCGTGGTGATGTGGGTAACCATCGGCAACGGTCTGCGCTTTGGCAATCGCTATCTCTATCTTGCGGTCGTCATGGCCATGCTGAGTTTTGGCATTACGCTGGCGACTAATGCCTACTGGAAGCGCAACTTCGGTTTAGGTATTGGCTTGTGGCTTGGACTTGCCGCCATTCCGCTGTACCTGTCCGGCCTCCTCAGCAAGCTGACGCGTGCTACCGCAGAAGCGCGGCGCGCCAGTGAAGCGAAAAGTCGCTTTCTGGCAAACATGAGCCACGAGTTCCGGACCCCGCTCAACGGGCTTTCGGGCATGACAGAGGTTTTGGCAACCACTCGTCTGGATGCCGAGCAACGGGAGTGCTTGAACACAATTCAGGCGTCTGCCCGGAGTTTGCTTTCATTGGTGGAAGAGGTCCTGGACATCTCTGCCATCGAAGCGGGCAAAGTCCGGGTCGAGCATCGGGATTTCGCGCTTAGGGATCTTCTCGGTACTATTGATTTGATTCTTCAGCCGCAGGCAAGGGTCAAGGGTCTGGACTATGCGGTGGCCATTGCCCCCGATGTGCCCGATCTCTTGCAGGGCGATGCAGGACATCTTCGTCAGATCCTGTTGAATTTGACTGGCAATGCGGTCAAGTTCACCGATAGAGGGCATATCGACGTCACGATTGGGGTCGTCGAGCGTTCCACACCGGACAAGGTGCGCTTGCGTTTTGATGTGATCGATACGGGTATCGGGGTTCCACTCGATATGCAGCCGCGCTTGTTCGAGGCCTTCGAGCAAGCCGATAACAGTTTGGCGCGACGTTTTGAGGGCAGTGGCCTTGGCACTACGATCGCCAAAGGACTGGTCGAATCGATGGGCGGCGAAATCGGTTTTGTAGAGAATCCGAGTGGTGGCAGTCGCTTCTGGTTCGAATTGCCGTTTGACCTGGCGAGCGAGTTGGCTGCTGTCAGGGCGGTAAAAGACAACGCCGCACCCGGAGATACTGGCAACGTCATCGCGTTTACCGACCCGTTCCTGCGTCACCGGGCGCGCGTTCGAACATTGCAGATCCTGGTGGCGGACGACCATGCGGCCAACCGGATGGTGTTGCAGCGGCTATTGCAAAAAGCCGGTCACAAGGTGACTTGCGTCAATGGCGGCGAGCAGGTGCTGGATGCCCTTTCTGAGGCCGACTTCGACGTGGCCATTGTCGACCTGCATATGCCTGGCGTCAGTGGTTTGGATTTGCTGAAGCAATTACGTGTCATGCAGGCAGGATCCCAACCTAGAACCCCGGTTGTTGTCTTGAGTGCAGATGTAACGCCGGAGGCAATTCGCAACTGCGAGCAAGCGGGCGCTTATGCTTTTCTGGCCAAGCCGGTTGTTGCGGTAAAGCTGCTGGACACGCTTGCCGAAATTGCAGTGAATGGAAAATTGCCGCAGGCGAATGTGATGCCTGTACGTATCGGCGTGGCGCCGGATGGAGTTCTCGACGGCACTGTGCTCGACGAATTGGCGTCTCTCGGCATGGGGGCGAATTTCGAGAAGGAGTTTATCCGCCAATGTTTGAGTGATGCCGAATCCTGTATCGCTGCGATGACCATCGATGCGCAGGCGGACGATTGGGGGCAGTTGCGTGAGCATGCTCACGCGACGAAGGGCGTTGCCAGCAATCTTGGTCTGGTGACGTTGGCCGAGCAGGGTGGTGAGTTGATGGACATGTCCGATGCGCAGATCATGACCGAATGGCAGATGCGTGTGGCTCAGCTGCAACGCAGTCTGCAGTTGGGTCGTGCCGCGCTTGAATCGCGCGCTAAAGAACGTTTCGGAAAAGATTCCGGAGAAGACGCGTCGTGACCAGAAGCCCGGCGGTACGCCGGGCCTGATCCCCCTGATGGCATGCTGTCATGCTAATCAGGCAATTCCCTTTGCAGCTCGGCGCGTTTGCGCTTTTACCAGACGGTCCATCGTCTTGAGTGACTTTTCGCCCAGCTCCAACGCAGCATCGACCCAGACCTCGGTGACCGCCATCAATTCTGCATGTGTGACTGGATTGCACAGTTCTCTTGCGCGATTCATCGCAAGGTACGACTGGGGGGTGCGTTGCTGCCTGGTAATCAAGTCGTGGGTTGCCTGAATGCCTTTTCCGCGTGGTACGAGAATGTCGACGACTCCCATGGCATGCATTTCTTCGCTGCTGTAGACGCGCCCATCGAGAATGATGCGCTCGGCTAACTGAGGCGATACCCGCCTTGACAAGAACGAGTAGGCGCCCATGCCGGGAAACAATCCGAAGAGGACTTCGGGGAGCCCCATGCCAATGCCTTCCTCCGCAATAATGGTGTGACACGACAATGCCATTTCCAGTCCACCGCCAAGTGCGTCGCCTTGTAAAAGGGCAATGGTTCTGAAGTTGCCGGACAGCCCACGATGAAACGCAAACACACCGCGGACGCAACTTTCCGCATAGTGCAAAAGGCTTTGTCTGTCGCGTGCACGAATCAGCTGGCTGAATAAATCCAGGTCACCGCCGAGGTTGAAAGCGTTCGCATCGGAGGCAAGAACAAGGCTCCGCAAGCGATTGGATTCGTGCTTTGAGAAGTGGGAAATAGAGTCCAGGTCGTTGTGCATCTCCGTCATCAACTGAGGGCGGAAGCAGGGCCTGACTCCACTGGATACATCAGCGTGCATGAACAGCCAATGTGCTGCATCGTCATGGCTGGAGTGCGTGCGGATCGTGGATTGAGTAGTTTGAACCTGTAGGGTTTCGATCATGCTCATGAGCTTGTCTCGAGGAGATCGCCCGCGGATGATGTGGCGCAGCGGGCGGTGCGGGCTCCACGAAGCGATCCTACACCGGCCCTATCTGTTTGAACGCAAAGGGCTTTCCCGTTGACGGGAAAGCCCTTGAGTCAAGCATTGGTTTATCGCTTTAGTTTATACGCAGAAGATCGACGATTAACCCTTGGCCGCATCCCGCAATTCGCGACGCAGGATCTTGCCGACGTTGGTTTTCGGCAATTCCTTGCGGAACTCGATCACGCGCGGCTGCTTGTAGCCGGTCAGGTTGGTGCGGCAGTGCGCCTTTACGTCCTCGGCGGTCAGGGCCTGGTCTTTCTTGACGATCACCACCTTGACGATTTCGCCGGACTTTTCATCCGGCACGCCGACTGCGGCCACTTCGAGCACGCCCGGCATCGTCGCGATGACGTCTTCGATCTCGTTGGGGTACACGTTGAAGCCGGACACCAGGATCATGTCCTTCTTGCGGTCGACGATATAGACGAAGCCACGTTCGTCCATACGTGCGATGTCGCCGGTGTGCAGCCAGCCTTCGGCGTCCATGACCTTGGCGGTCTCGTCGGCCTTCTTCCAGTAGCCCTTCATCACCTGCGGGCCCTTGATGCACAGCTCGCCGATCTCGCCCAGCGCCAGCACCTTGCCATCGTCGTCCTTGATGCAGGCATCGGTGGACGGAATCGGCAGGCCGATCGAGCCGTTGTAGTCGACCAGATCCATCGGATTGATGCAGGCGGCGGGCGAGGTCTCGGTCAGGCCGTAAGCCTCGACCAGAGTCAGGCCGGTGACCTGCTTCCAGCGTTCGGCAACCGAGCGCTGGACTGCCATGCCGCCGCCGAGGGTCATCTTCAACGATGAAAAATCGATCTGGTCAAAGCCGGGCGTGTTGAGCAGGCCATTGAACAGCGTGTTGACGCCGGTAAACGCGGTGAAGCGGGTCTTCTTGAGTTCCTTGACGAAGCCCGGCATGTCGCGCGGGTTGCTGATCAGGTGATTGCAGCCGCCGATCTTCATGAAGACCAGGCCGTTCGCTGTCAACGCGAAGATGTGGTACAGCGGCAACGCGGTGATCACCACCTCGTGGCCTTCCTCCAGCTTACCGGTACCGGCCAGCCACTGGTGCGCCTGCTGCATGTTGGCGACCAGGTTGCGGTGGGTCAGCATCGCGCCCTTGGCCACGCCGGTGGTGCCGCCGGTGTACTGCAAAAATGCGATGTCGTCTGGCTCGATCTGCAGGGTCGGGACGCGGTGCTTGCGGCCCAGTGCCAGCGCGTCGCGGAAGCGGATCGCGCCGTTGATGCGGTACTCGGGCACCAGCTTCTTGACGTACTTGACGACAAAGTTGACCAGTGCGGCTTTCGGGAACCCGAGCATGTCGCCCAGGCCGGTGGTGATGACCTGCTTGACCTGCGTGTCGGCGATCACCTGCTGCACGGTGGTGCCGAAGTTGTCGATGACCACCAGCACGCTGGCGCCCGAGTCGATCAACTGGTGCTTGAGCTCGCGCGGGGTGTAGAGCGGGTTGACGTTCACCACCGTCAGACCGGCGCGCAGGATGCCGAAGGTGGCAATCGGGTATTGCAGGCAGTTGGGCATCATCAAGGCGACGCGGTCGCCTTTTTTCAGCTGCAACTCGCCGAGCAGATAGGCCGCGAACTGGTCGACCAGCTGATCTGCTTCGCGGTAGGTGATGGTCTTGCCGAAGCTGTGATACGCGGGGCGATCAGCGAAGCGCGCCACCGAAGTAGCGAAAACCTCCGCCACGGTGCGGAACTGCTCCAGATCGATCTCCGCGGCCACTCCGGCCGGATAACTTTGCAACCAAGGACGTGCCTGACTCATCTGCCCCCCTCCAGGGTATTCGTTGGTGGCGTGCCATGTTCCACGGCGCCACAGCAACTGGCAGCATACCGTCATGGATGGAAAAGGCGAAGCGTGATGCGCAGCAGCATTTTGAGGTGGCAGGTCGGGCTAGCTGCGTTCTGCGTGCTGGTGCTGGCCGGCTGCGCGAAGCCGGGCCCGGAGCAGCGGCTGCGTGCCACGGTGGAGCAGATGCGCGCGGCGATCGAAGCACGCGATGTACGCGAGGCGATGGCGCCGGTAGCAGAGGATTTTGTCGGCGAGCACGGCATGGACGCGGCCGGGGCGCGGCGCCTGCTGCAACTGCAGCTGCTGGGTCATCAAGCGATCGGCGTCACCGTTGGGCCGGTGGACGTGCAGACGCAGGGCAGTACGGCAACCGTGCGCTTCAGCGTGTTGCTGACCGGCGGCGGCGGACGCTGGCTGCCTGATCAGGCGCAGCACTACCAGGTCACCACCGGCTGGCGGCTGCGTGGCAGCGACTGGGAGCTGTACCACGCGCAGTGGACGGCGGGTGGCGGGTAGGGCAGGTTCCAATATCAGCGAGCGCGACCATGACGACGTAGTGCTCTGCGCGTGCGCTCTTCTTGGTTTAGTGCTGTTTCACCGCCATCAGGCGATCCCCAGCCACGCTTGCGATACATCCGTTGGCCAAAAACGACACTCCCGCCGGGCGGCGGGAGTGTCGGGAACATCAGTTCAGTGCGATCAGGCTGCCTTGCGGGCGGCCAGTTGGCGCAGCACGTACTGCAGCAGGCCGCCGTGCTTGAAGTACTCCACTTCCTTCGGCGTCAGCAGCAGCACCTTGACCTGGAACTGCTTGACGCTGCCATCGGACTTCTTCGCATCGATGGTAGCGCGACGGCTGGCGCCGTCCTGCAGGCCGGTGATGTCCAGCACCTCGGAGCCATCCAGGCCCAGCGTCTGCGCATTTTCGCCTTCCAGGAACTGCAGTGGCAGCACGCCCATGCCGACCAGGTTGGAACGGTGGATGCGCTCGAAGCTTTCGGCGACCACGGCCTTGACGCCCAGCAGGTTGGTGCCCTTGGCGGCCCAGTCACGCGAGGAGCCGGTGCCGTATTCTTTGCCGGCCAGCACCACCAGCGGCACGCCATCGGCCTTGTACTTCATCGCTGCGTCGTAGATGGCCAGCTTCTCGGGCGCCGCGCCATCCTTGCCGAAGTACAGCGTGTTGCCGCCTTCCTCGCCACCGAACATCAGGTTCTTGATGCGGATATTGGCGAAGGTGCCGCGCACCATCACATCGTCGTTGCCGCGGCGGCTGCCGTAGCTGTTGAAGTCGGCCGGCTGTACGCCGCGCTCCTGCAGGAAACGGCCCGCGGGCGAATCCTTCTTGATGTTGCCGGCCGGAGAGATGTGGTCGGTGGTGATCGAGTCGCCGAACAAGCCCATGATGCGCGCGCCATGCACGTCGTCGACGTGGCCCACCTGCATCGTCATGCCTTCGAAATAGGGCGGGTTCTTGATGTAGGTGGATGCGGCATCCCATTCGTACAGGTCACCGTCCGGCGAGGCGATGGTGTTCCAGCGCGTATCGCCCTTGAACACATCGGCGTAGTTCTGCTTGAACATTTCCGGGCCGACGGTGGCGGCGATGGTGTCGCCGATTTCCTTGTTGCTGGGCCAGATGTCGCGCAGGTACACCGGCTGACCGTCGCTGCCGGTGCCGAGCGGGTCGCGGGTGAGGTCGATGTCGGTGGTGCCGGCGATCGCATACGCCACCACCAGCGGCGGCGAGGCGAGGTAGTTCATCTTGACCTCGGGATGCACGCGGCCTTCGAAGTTGCGGTTGCCCGACAACACCGAAGTCACCACAAGGTCATCCTTGGCAATTGCCGCCGAGACGTCTTCCGGCAGTGGGCCGGAGTTGCCGATGCAGGTCGTGCAGCCGTAGCCCACCACGTAGAACCCGAGTTGTTCCAGATCGGCCAGCACGCCGGCCTTGCTCAGATAGTCGGTGACCACGCGCGAGCCCGGCCCAAGCGAGGTCTTGACCCAGGGCTGCGCCTTCAAGCCCTTGGCCGCGGCATTGCGGGCCAGCAGGCCAGCGCCCAGCATCACTGCCGGGTTGGAGGTGTTGGTGCACGAGGTGATCGCAGCGATCACCACCGAGCCATCGCGCAGCTGCCAGCCCGCACCGCTGTCGCCAGCGCTTTCGGCCTGCGAGGCCTTGGCGCCCACTGCGGTACCGCCGCCGCCTTCGTTCTTGAGCCGGTCTTCCTGCTTGGTATCGGCCAAGCGCTTGCTGCGCGCCTCGGCGAACGGCTTGAGGCTTTCGCGGTAGTTGGATTGCATGTCTTCCAGCAGCACGCGGTCCTGCGGGCGCTTGGGGCCGGCCAGCGACGGTTTGACGTCGCCCATGTCCAGTTCCAGCGTGGCGCTGTACTGCGCATGCGGGGTGTCGGCGTCGTGCCACAAGCCCTGTGCCTTGGCGTAGGCCTCCACCAGTGCAATCTGCTCCTCGCTGCGGCCGGACAGGCGCAGGTAGGTCAGCGATTCGTTGTCGACCGGGAAGATGCCGCAGGTGGCGCCGTATTCCGGTGCCATGTTGCCGATGGTGGCGCGGTCGGCCAGCGGCAGGTGCTGCAGGCCTTCACCGTAGAACTCCACGAACTTGCCCACCACCCCGTGCTTGCGCAGCATCTGGGTGACCGTGAGTACCAGGTCGGTGGCGGTGGCGCCTTCGGGCAGCCTGCCGGTGAGCTTGAAGCCCACCACCTGCGGAATCAGCATGGAGGAGGGCTGGCCGAGCATCGCCGCTTCCGCCTCGATGCCGCCCACGCCCCAGCCCAGCACGCCGATACCGTTGATCATGGTGGTATGGCTGTCGGTGCCGAACACGGTGTCCGGATAGGCGATCTGGGTGCCGTCCTTGTCCGCGCTCATCACCACGCGCGCCAGGTTTTCCAGGTTTACCTGGTGAACGATGCCGGTGTTGGGCGGCACCACCTTGAAGTTGTCGAAGGCCTTCTGGCCCCAGCGCAGGAAGCCGTAGCGCTCCTGGTTACGCTGGAATTCGATCTTGCCGTTGAGGTCCAGCGCTTCGGGCTTGCCGAATACGTCCACCTGCACCGAGTGGTCGATGACCAGTTCGGAGGGAATCTGCGGGTTGATCTGGTCGGCGTTGCCACCGAGCTTGACCACCGCATCGCGCATCGCGGCCAGGTCGACCACGCAGGGCACGCCGGTGAAGTCCTGCAGCACCACGCGCGCCGGCATGAAGGCGATTTCGATATCGGGTTCGGCGGCCGGGTCCCACTTGGCGACCGCTTCGATGTGGTCCTTGCCGACGGTGACGCCACCGTCTTCATGCCGGAGCAGGTTCTCCAGCAGGATCTTCATCGAGTAGGGCAGGCGGGCGACATCGAAGCGCTCGCCCAGTTTGGGCAGGCTGTAGTAGTCGTAGCGCTGGCCGTTGACCTCTAGCGAGGTGCGGGTGGAAAAGGAATCGCTCATGCATCACTCCTATGGCTGCAGGCTTTAGGCTCGGCCACAGTGTGACCGATTCAGTGTGTACGCCCGGTTTGTGCACACCGGTATGTGGCCTTGAGTACGACAAGTCAAGTATGTAGAATTCATGCATACTTTTTCCGCGGAGCGCACATGGAAGCCACTGTTGCCGAACGCGGCCAGATCACGCTGCCCAAGGCGGTGCGCGACGCGCTGGGGCTGACCAAGGGCACCACGCTCAAGGTCGAGCTGGAAGGCGGCCGCATCATTCTGCGCAAGAGTGTTGACGATGCCATTTCACGCGCACGCGGCCGTTTCAAGCTGGACGGCTTTGCCAGCACCGACGATGCGATGCGTGCCATCCGTGGGCGTGCGCCGGGTGATCCGCTCGATCCCGAAGCCGGCGCATGATCGCCATTGATTCATCGGTGCTGGTCGACCTGCTGGCCGACAGCGCACAAGCCGACGCTGCCGAAGCCTGCCTGCGCCAATGCCTGAGCACCGGCCCGGTGGTGGTCTGCGACGTGGTGCTGGCCGAGGTCTGCAGCGCGCTGCGCGATGGCGCCGAAGCACTGTCGGTGCTGGAAGACATGAGCATCCGCTTCAACGCGCTGGAGGCCAAATCGGCCTTGCGCGCCGGCGAGATGCAGCGCCGCTTTCGTGCGCGCGGCGGCAAGCGCGAGCGGGTGGTGGCCGACTTCCTGATCGGTGCGCACGCGATGCTGCAATGCGATGGCCTGATCACCCGCGACGACAGCTTTTTCCGCGACTACTTCAAGGGCTTGAAGATCATCGTGCCCAAGCCCGCTGCCTGATCCACGTTTTTCACGTTCTACACATTCACTAGCTGTCCTTTGGAGAATCCGCATGTTGGAAGCCTATCGCCACCACGTTGCAGAGCGCCAAGCGCTCGGTATCCCGCCGCTGCCGCTGACCGCGCAGCAGACCGCCGAGGTCATCGAGCTGCTGAAGAACCCGCCCGCCGGCGAAGAGGCCTTCCTGGTCGAGCTGCTCAGCCAGCGCGTGCCGGCCGGCGTGGATGATGCCGCCAAGGTCAAGGCCTCGTACCTGGCCGCGGTGGCGTTCGGCACTGAGACGAGCGCGCTGATCTCGCCGACGCGTGCCACCGAACTGCTGGGCACCATGCTGGGCGGTTACAACATCCATCCGCTGATCGAGCTGCTGGACAACGCCGAGCTCGGCGCCACCGCCGCCGAAGCGCTCAAGCACACCTTGCTGGTGTTCGATGCGTTCCATGACGTGCAGGAAAAGGCCGAAGCCGGCAACGCGCACGCCAAGGCCGTGCTGCAGAGCTGGGCCGATGCCGAGTGGTTCACCAGCAAGCCGGAAGTGCCGCAGAGCATGACCATCACCGTGTTCAAGGTGCCGGGCGAAACCAACACCGACGACCTGTCGCCGGCGCCGGATGCGACCACCCGCCCGGACATCCCGCTGCACGCACTGGCAATGCTGAAGAATGCGCGCGAAGGCGCGGCCTTCGTGCCGGAAGAAGACGGCAAGCGCGGCCCGATCCAGGCCATCGCCGATCTCAAGGCCAAGGGCCATCTGGTTGCTTATGTCGGCGACGTGGTCGGTACCGGCTCCTCGCGCAAGTCGGCGACCAACTCGGTGCTGTGGTGGACCGGCGAAGACATTCCGTACATCCCGAACAAGCGCTTCGGCGGCGTGTGCCTGGGTTCGAAGATCGCGCCGATCTTCTACAACACCATGGAAGACGCCGGTGCGTTGCCGATCGAGCTGGACGTGTCGCAGATGGAGCACGGCGACGTGGTCGAGCTGCGTCCGTACGACGGCAAGGCACTGAAGGACGGGCAGGTGATTGCCGAGTTCGCGATGAAGTCGGACGTGCTGTTCGACGAAGTGCGCGCCGGTGGCCGCATTCCGCTGATCGTGGGCCGTGGCCTCACCGCCAAGGCGCGCGAATTCCTCGGCCTGCCGGCGTCGGATCTGTTCCGTCTGCCGATGGACCCGCCGGACACCGGCAAGGGCTTCTCCCTGGCACAGAAGATGGTTGGCCGCGCCTGCGGTCTGCCGGAAGGCCAGGGCATGCGCCCGGGTACCTATTGCGAGCCGAAGATGACCTCGGTGGGCTCGCAGGACACCACCGGCCCGATGACCCGCGACGAGCTGAAGGACCTGGCCTGCCTGGGCTTCTCGGCCGACCTGGTGATGCAGTCGTTCTGCCACACCGCGGCCTACCCGAAGCCGGTGGACGTCAAGACCCACCACACCTTGCCGGAGTTCATCTCCACCCGCGGCGGCGTGTCGCTGCGTCCGGGCGATGGCGTGATCCACAGCTGGCTCAATCGCATGCTGCTGCCCGACACCGTCGGCACCGGCGGCGACTCGCACACGCGTTTCCCGATCGGCATTTCGTTCCCGGCCGGCTCCGGCCTGGTGGCCTTCGCCGCCGCCACCGGTGTGATGCCGCTGGACATGCCCGAGAGCGTACTGGTGCGTTTCAAGGGCGAAATGCAGCCGGGCGTGACCCTGCGTGACCTGGTCAACGCGATCCCGCTGTACGCGATCAAGGACGGTCTGCTGACCGTGGCCAAGCAGGGCAAGAAGAACATCTTCTCCGGCCGTATCCTGGAAATCGAAGGCTTGCCGAACCTGAAGGTGGAGCAGGCGTTCGAGCTGTCCGACGCGTCCGCCGAGCGTTCCGCTGCCGGTTGCACCGTGCACCTGGACAAGGCGCCGATCATCGAATACCTGACCAGCAACATCACGCTGCTGCGCTGGATGATTGCCGAAGGCTATGCGGATGCGCGCACGCTGGGCCGCCGTATCAAGAAGATGGAAGAGTGGCTGGCCGATCCGCAGCTGCTGCAGCCCGATGCCGACGCCGAATACGCCGCCGTCATCGAGATCGATCTGGCCGATATCCATGAGCCGATCGTGGCGTGCCCGAACGACCCAGACGACGTCAAGACGCTGTCGGAGGTTGCCGGTGCGGCGATCGACGAAGTGTTCATCGGTTCGTGCATGACCAACATCGGCCACTTCCGTGCCGCCGCCAAGCTGCTGGAAGGCAAGCGCGATATCCCGACCCGCCTGTGGGTGGCGCCGCCGACCAAGATGGACGCCTCCGAGCTGACCAAGGAAGGCCATTACGGCACCTTCGGCGCGGCCGGTGCACGCATGGAAATGCCGGGCTGCTCGCTGTGCATGGGCAACCAGGCGCAGGCACGCGAGGGCGCCACGGTGTTCTCCACCTCCACGCGTAACTTCCCGAACCGCCTGGGCCGCAACACCAACGTGTACCTGGGTTCGGCGGAGCTGGCGGCAATCTGCTCGCGTCTGGGGCGCATCCCGACCAAGGACGAGTACATGACCGATGTGGGCGTGATCAAGACCAGTGGCGAGCAGATCTACCGCTACATGAACTTCGATCAGATCCAGGAATATCAGGACGTGGCCGACACCGTCGCTGCCTGATCGAGCGCAGCACGTTCGTTGCGAAACGCCCGGCACTGCCGGGCGTTTTTCGTTTAGCGGGCACTGACTTCGTTTGGCCGCACAAGTGCGTGCGGCAACGCAAATCGCAGGTAACTCCTCTGGCGCGTTGCAACAAAAATCTGGAGTGCACAGGTCTAGAGTGTCGCCGCTTCCCCCACTGCCGTTCGATGTCCAATGCCCACTTGCACGATCGCTGGTCAACCGCTGCACTACGCACAACATGGTCAAGGGTTCCCGGTGTTGCTGGGACACAGTTACCTCTGGGATGCGGCAATTTGGGAACCGCAGGTTCACGCAATCTCGCAACATTATCGGGTCATCGTTCCCGAGCTGTGGGGGCATGGGCAATCGGCGGCGCTGCCGGATGGCACGCAGACGGTTGGCGATCTTGCCGAGCAGATGCTGATGCTGCTGGATGCGTTGGAACTGCCGCAGTGTGCGGTGGTCGGTTTGTCGGTCGGTGGCATGTGGGGCGCCGAGCTGGCGCTGCTGGCACCGGAGCGCGTGCGCAGCCTGGTGCTGATGGATACCTTCCTGGGTGCCGAACCGCAGGCGACGCAAACGCGCTATTTCGGTCTGCTCGATGCGATCGAAGCGGCAGGGCAGGTAACGCCTGCGTTGATCGAGGCGATCGTGCCGATTTTCTTTCGGCCTGGTATCGATCTGAGCTCTGCATTGCCGGCTGCGTTTGCGCAGCGATTGGCGGCGATGTCGGCCGAGCAGCTGCGCGCATCGGTGGTGCCGCTGGGCCGGTTGATCTTCGGGCGTGCCGATCGATTGGACGCGTTGTCTGCGCTGAATCCGGCAAATACGTTCTTGCTGGGTGGCGAATACGATATTCCGCGCCCGCCGGAAGAGTTGTGGCTGATGGCCGAAGTGATCGGCTGCGATTACGAGTTGGTGCCCGATGCCGGGCATATCGCGTCGCTGGAGAATCCTGCGTTCGTCACTGCCCAGTTGTTGGGTTGGTTGAAGCGGACAGTGGGGTAGTGCTTGAGGAGTTGAGCGCGTGCGGGATGAAGCCCGTACCCTCACCCCAACCCCTCTCCCGCAGGGAGAGGGGCTTTGGTTTCCTTCTCCCATCGGGAGAAGGTGGCGCAAAGCGCCGGATGAGGGTACGGCTTACTCCAGTACCACCAGCTCAAGCGTGATCAAAAGTTTAACGATTGCACTGCATGCAACCGTCGAGGCTGAAGCAAACCGCCAAGACTGCAACCCGCTAAGACTGCGCACCCAACCAGGCTTCCAACGCTGCGGCCGGTAGCGGGCGCGAGAACAGGTAGCCCTGCAGCACTTCGCAACCCAGATCGGCCAGCAGCAGGCGTTGGGCTTCGTTCTCCACGCCTTCGGCCACCACGTGCTTGCGCAGGTGCTCGCCGATGCGCAGCACCGAGGTGGTGAGCGCGCGCGCGTCTTCGCTGTGTTCGATGTCGCGCACGAAGCTCATGTCGAGCTTGAGTTCGTCGATCGGCAGGCGGTGCAGGTGGCTCAGGCTGGAATAGCCGGTGCCGAAGTCGTCCAGCGACAAGGAAATGCCGGCTTCGCGGATGGCGTGCAGATTCTCCAGCACGCCGGGCTGGCCGGAGAGCATCACGCTCTCGGTCATTTCCAGCGTGAGGTCCGACGGCTGCACGCCCATGTCGTCGATCAGGCGCAGCAGGTCGGTGAGCATGCGCGGGCTTTCAAAGCTGCTCGCCGACAGATTGACCGAGACCCGCGCCACCGGCACGCCGCGTTGGCGCCAATCGGCGACCTGTTCGCAGGCGCGACGCAGCACCCAGTCATTGAGCTGCGGCATCATGCCTTGCTCTTCGGCCACCGGCAGGAAGCGCGCGGGCGACACGGCGCCCAGTTGCGGGTGATTCCAGCGCAACAAGGCTTCCACGCCATACAGCGCATGCGGCGCCTGGCTGAGCAGTTGCGGTTGGTAGTGCAGCTGCAGTTGATTGCGGCCGATCGCCTGGCGCAGCTCCGCTTCCAGTGCCACGCGCTCCTGCGCCATGCGATTCATGTCGGCACTGAAGAAGCGGAAACGCCCGCCGCCTTCCTTCTTGGCGCGGTTCATGGCCAGATCGGCATGCCGCAGCAGGATGTTGATGTCGCGCCCGTCCTCGGGAAACATCGCCACGCCGACGCTGGCAGACGGGTGCACGGTCATGTGGCCCACTGGTAGCGGGCCGGCGATGGTGCCGAGCAGGCGTTCGGCGGTGGCGCTGGCCTGCTCGGCGCTGCATTGCGGCAGGGCCAGGGCGAATTCATCGCCGGCCAGGCGCGCCAGCATGGCGGTGGCGGTGAGCTGTTCGCCGATGCGCAGTGCGATGTCGCGCAACAGGCCGTCGCCGGCCGCGTGGCCCTGGCTGTCGTTGATCAGCTTGAAGCGGTCGATGTTGATGAACATCAACGCAGCCGGCTCGCCGGCATATTCGGCATGCGTCAGGGCTTGCTCGGCGCGGGCACTGAACATGATGCGGTTGGGCAGGCCGGTGAGTGCGTCATAGAAGGCCAGTTGATGCACGCGCTGGCGGATCTGTTCGCGCTCCAGCGCCAGGGTGCACAGCTGCTGGCACAGGTCAGTGAGCTTGACGTGCCAGGCATCGGCGCGCCGCACACTGCGGTAATACAGCGCAAAGGTGCCAAGCACGCGCGAGCTGTTGGCGCGGATCGGCGTACTCCAGCAGGCGCGAAGGCCCATCGGCAACAGCAGATCACGGAAATTGGTAAACAGCGGATCGTTGGCGATGTCTTCCACCATCACCGCGCGGCCGCGCCAGGCAGCGGTGCCGCAGGCGCCGGCACCGGGGCCGATCTTCAGGCCATTGACCGCATCGGCATACTCGGGCGGCAGGCTGGGTGCGGCCAGCGAGTGCAGGCAGCCGTCGTTGTCGGCGCTCATCACCGTGGCCAGCACTTCCGGGGCGATGCGTTCCACCTCGGTGCAGATCAGCGTCATCACCTCGATCAGCGGGCGCTCCTGCACCAGCGCTTCCAGCACGCGGTGCTGCAGCACTTCGTGCATCTTGGTTTCGGTGATGTCGGTGAGCACCGCGACGTAATGCGATGGGTTGTGCTGGGCGTCGTAGATCGGGTTGAAGTTGAGCGAGATCCACAGCGGCGTGCCGTCCTTGCGGTACACCAGCAGGTCGGCCTGGGTCTGTTGCAAGGCGTCGGCGCGTTCGCGGATGCGCGCGACTTCGGTCTGGTCACTGAGCGCGCGGGTCAGCACGTGCGAGGGCCGCTGGCCGACCAGTTCGGCTTCGGTGTAGCCGAACATGCGCTCGAAGCCATCGTTGGCGTACAGCAGGCGCGATTGCAGATCGCAGATCAGGATGGCGCTGCTGCTGCCATCCAGGGCCTGGGCGAGCAGGCGCGAACGGGTGTCCGACGCGCTCTCTCCCGGCATGGCATCGATCTGTGTCGGCGTTTCCGCATGGCCGGCCGCGGCGGATCCCGGACTGCCGGGGTCCGCCGCGGGGTCGGCTGGATGCGGGGGAGGTGCGGTCATACGCTTCAGCGTGCCTGTGCCGACAGCGCGATGAGGCGTTCGGCCACGCGTTCCAAGGGCACCACTTCCTGCGCAGCGCCCAGTTTGTAGGCGGCACCGGGCATGCCCCAGACCACGCTGCTGGCTTCGTCCTGCACCAGCGTGGGCGCGCCGGCCTGCAGCATTTCCAGCAGGCCGCGTGCGCCGTCGTCGCCCATGCCGGTGAGGATGGCGCCGACCGCATTCGGGCCGGCGTTGGCGGCGACGGAACGGAACAGCACGTCCACCGCCGGCTTGTGGCGATTGACCGGCGGGCCGTCGTCGATACGGCAGCGCCAGCGCGCACCGTCACGGATGATGCGCAGATGCTGGCCGCCCGGCGGCAGGTAGGCGTGGCCCGGCAGAATGGCTTCGCCGTCGCTGGCTTCGCGCACCGACATCGCTGAGTGGCGATTCAGGCGCTCGGCAAACGCGGTGCTGAAGCTGGCCGGCAGATGCTGGGTCATGACCACCGCAGGGGCATCGGCCGGCATGTGTTCCAGCACCACGCGCAGTGCCTCGGTGCCGCCGGCGGAGGCGCCGATGGCAATCAGGCGGTCAGTCGTGCGGAAACGCAGCGCGCTGCCCGGCACGGGCGCGGACTGCATGTCCAGGGTGATCTTGGGCGCGCTGGGTCGATTGAGCGCGCTCACCTTGGCCTTGGCGGCCATCTTGACCTTGCTGACGATTTCTTCGGCATAGCCTTCCAGGCCACGCGCAACGTCGATCTTGGGCTTGGAGATGAAATCCACCGCG
Organism: Xanthomonas sp. LMC-A-07; assembly: GCF_030208825.1. Taxonomy (NCBI): domain Bacteria; kingdom Pseudomonadati; phylum Pseudomonadota; class Gammaproteobacteria; order Lysobacterales; family Lysobacteraceae; genus Xanthomonas; species Xanthomonas sp. LMC-A-07. The sequence goes on along the minus strand of NZ_JARVTF010000005.1, from coordinate 72,395 downwards.
CCCAGCGACAGGGCCTGCAGCGTGGTGTCGGCGCCGCGCTCGGTCAGCGAGGAAATCATGACCACCGGGGTGGGGCGCAGGCGCATGAGGTTTTCCAGGAACACCAGCCCGTCCATGCGCGGCATTTCCACATCCAGCGTGATCACGTCCGGGTTGAGGCGTTTGATCTTTTCGCGCGCGAGCAACGGGTCGGCGGCCGAGCCGACGACTTCGATGCCGGGGTCGCGCGCGAGGATTTCGGTGAGCATCTGACGCACAACCGCCGAGTCGTCGACGATCAACACACGCACAGGAGTTTCCAGCGTCATTCGAACAACTCCACGCCACCGGTGACCGGGGCTTTGGACAGACGGGCGCGCACGGCCGATTCGGCGGCGGCGACTTCGGCTTCGTGTGCGTGCGGCAGACGCTGCACCACGACGCGGCCAGTCGTCGGGAAGAACCACACCTTGCGCGGATGGATGCCGCACAGATCTTCGGCAATGATGGGAATGTGTTCGGCCTGCAGGTACTGGCGGACGAACTCGGCATTGCGCGTGCCCACCGGGTTGCTGGTGAAACCCTTGAGCACGTTGGCGCCACCGAAGACCTTGGCCTCGATGCGCTTACGGTGCGCGCCGCGCTTGAGCATGTCGTTGATCAGCAACTCCATCGCATAACTGCCATAGCGCGCGGGTGCGCCATCCCCGACCTGACCTTCCGGCAGCAGGAAGTGGTTCATGCCGCCGATCTTCAGCACTGGGTCGCGAAGACAGGCCGCAACGCACGATCCCAAGGTGGTCGTCAACGCGGTGTCGTCATCGACCACCAGGTATTGGGTGGGCAGCAGCTTGGCGGTGATGGTCTGGAACCGCGAATCGCGGTAGCGCATGACATCGTCGACTTGCACGGCGGTGCTCATGATCCGGCTCCTGCGCGCGGAGCGCGCCGATACAGCGTGCGCCCGCACGGCTGGATCAGGTCGGCCGCATGCAGGTAATTCTCCGAATGTCCGGTGTAGAGCAAGCCGTCGTCGCCCATGTGGGTGACCAGGCGCGACAGGATGCCGCGTTGGGTGGGCTTGTCGAAGTAGATCATTACGTTGCGGCAGAACAGCGCCGCATACGGGCCGCCGACGTCGTAGCGCGAGGACAACAGATTCAACTGGCGGTATTCGATCAACTGGCGCAGTGCGGGAATGACCCGGCACTTGCCTTCGTTGGGGCCGCTGCCGCGCTGGAAATACTTGCGCTTGATCGCCGCATCCAGCGAGGCCACGCGGTCGATGGCGTAGACGCCGCGCGAGGCGGTTTCCAGCACCTGGGTGTCGACGTCGGTGGCGACGATGCTCACCGGCGGGGTGAGCGTGCCGAAGGCTTCGCAGGCAGTGATGGCGATGGAGTAGGGCTCCTCGCCGGTGGAGGCGGCGCACGACCAGATCTTCAGCGGTGCCTGCGAGGCACGCTTCTGCAGTTCTTCGCGCAGCTTGTCGAAGTGGTGTGGCTCGCGGAAGAACGAGGTGAGGTTGGTGGTCAGTGCATTGGTGAACGCCTGCCATTCCTCATCGTCGTTGCCGGATTCGAGCTGGTCCAGGTATTCGCGGAAAGAGCGCAGGCCGAGGACGCGCAAACGGCGCGACAGCCGGCCATAGACCATGTCGCGTTTGGCGGGAGCCAGGGCGATGCCGACCCGCTGATAGATCAGGTCGCAGACGCGCTTGAAATCGCGGTCGCCAAAGTCGAACTCGCGTGTGTCTGATGCGGGAGTGGAGGTCGTCGTCATATCCATACGCGTGGTGAGCTATAACCAGGTATCGGCCACGTTGGCATGCAACTGAAGCGACATTTGCAGCGGGTGCATCCGCGACGACGGGCGGTCGCGCTACATGGGGCTGCACATCAAGGTGCCTGCGGCTGCGTGCCGTACCCCAAATGCACAACGCCCCGGGAGACCGGGGCGTTGTTGGGTCAATCTACAACTCAGAACTCTTGCCAGTTTCCATCCGCCAAGGCGGTTTCGGATTTGGCGGGGCGAGCGGGTGCTGCAGCGCTGCGTACCGGCTTGGCAGCCGTCTTCACCGCAACCGGGCGTGAGGCAGCCGGGCGGGCGTGGACGGGTGCTGCAGGCGCGTCCAGCTTGAACACCGACACCGCTTCGGCCAGGTGGCCGGCCTGTTCTTCCATCGAGCGGGCGGCAGCAGTGGCTTCTTCCACCAACGCGGCGTTCTGCTGGGTGGTTTCGTCCATCTGGGTGATGGTCTGGTTGACCTGCTCGATGCCTGCGGACTGCTCCTGCGAGGCGGCGGAGATCTCACCCATGATGTCGGTGACGCGCTGCACGCTGGCGACGATTTCGGCCATGGTGCTGCCGGCCTTGCGCACCAGCGCCGAGCCTTCGGCCACCTTGTGCACGGAGTCGTCGATCAGGCCCTTGATCTCCTTGGCGGCACCGGCCGAACGCTGTGCCAGCGTGCGCACTTCCGAGGCCACCACTGCGAAGCCGCGGCCCTGTTCGCCGGCACGTGCGGCTTCCACCGCCGCGTTCAAGGCCAGGATGTTGGTCTGGAACGCGATGCCGTCGATGACCGAGATGATGTCGGCGATCTTCTTGGACGAGGCTTCGATGCCGGACATGGTGTTGACCACCTGCGACACCACTTCGCCACCTTGCGAGGCGACACCGGTTGCACCGATCGCCAGCTGGTTGGCCTGGCGGGCGCTCTCGGCGTTCTGACGCACGGTGGAGGTGAGTTCCTCCATCGAAGCGGCGGTTTCTTCCAGGTTGGCGGCCTGCTGCTCGGTGCGCTGCGACAGGTCCTGGTTGCCGGAGGCAATTTCGCCTGCCGAGGCATTGATCGCCGTCGACGAGAGCTTGATGCGGCCCACGATGTCGGCCAGCTGCGTGGCGGTGGCATTGGCATCGTCACGCATCTGCGCGAACACGCCCTTGAACTCGCCATGCATACGCACGGTGAGATCGCCCCGCGACAGCGCCGAGAGCAATGCCGAGATCTGCTCGATGCTGGCGGCGTTGGCATCCAGCAAGCCGTTGAGCTGCTGGGCCAGCTGCAGGAAGAAGCCCTGCTTGCCATCGGTATCGACGCGGCCGGTCATGTCGCCTGCAGCGGCGGCACGCACGATGCGGGCCACTTCGTCTTCGACCTGGACTTCGATGGTGCGGTCGCGCCATTCGCAGACATCGCCCACCCACTGGCCATCTTCGTCCTGGATGGTGGTGACGGTCTGGGCGAACACCGCTTCGCCGAAGCGTTCTTCGAAGGTGGTGGTGCCGTCGCGATCCAGCGCGGCCATGGCCTTGCGCAGCGTGGCGTCGGACAGGCCGAGGTAGCTCACGTGCTGGCCGATGACCTTGGAGGCGTCGAAGTCGCTGGAAGCCAGACGGATGCTGCCTTCGTAATGCGCCACGGTCTTCTTGAACGAGTCGTTGGCGTAGATCAGCTTGCGCTCGGTATCGGTGATGAACAGCCCGGTGGAGGACTTGTCCAGTGCGATGCGGATGCGCAGGTTTTCGTTGGCCACCTGCTGGTCGCGTTCGATGCGCTCACGCAGGTCGCGCTGCATGCGCTGCATGGCGCGCATCAGTTCGCCCACTTCGTCCTGGCCCTGCACATTGATCTGGCCATCGAGCTTGCCGCCGGCAATTTCAGAGGCAGTGGCCACGGCGCTACGCATGCTGCGCACGATGGCGCGGGCAAACAGGAACGCCAGACCCAGGCCGCCGGCAACGCCGATCAGCACCACCAGCACGGTCAGGGTGACCGAGGTGGCATGCACCGATTCGGCCTTGGCCTTGGCAGCCTGCGCCAGGCGGTTGTCTTCGGCGATCAACGCGGCCAGCGAATCCTTGGCCTTGTTGTGCAACGTGCGCGTCTCACCCACGAAGGTGTCCACGGCATCGTCGGGGAGATTGAGTTCGAGCATTTCATCGACGCTGGCATAGGAGGCCGAGGCCTTCTTCCAGTCCGCCACGAAGGTGTCGAACAGCTTCTTCTGTTCGGGGCTCTCGATCAGGCGTGGGTAGTCCTTGATCACACCGTCGATGTCTTTGCGCAGCTTGCCAACGTTGGCCTTGGCTTCCTGCTTGACCGAGTCGCTGGCGCGCACCAGGCTCTGATAGGACGAGTTGCGGAACTCGCCGAGCATGCCGCGCAGATCGCCGGCTTCGCGCACGCTGGACATGGTGTTGCCTGCCAGCCCGCTGGTGACGTCGTTGAGCGAGGCCAGGCCCGAGTAGGCGATGATCCCCTGGATAAGCATGATCAGCAGCACGATGCCGAACGCCAGCATCAGGCGCGGCATCAGTTTCAGATTGTTGATCCATTGCATTGACACGATTCCCCCGTAGAAGTCAGTCCGCGTAACCGCTTACAGCACAACGCCACGTCCTGGGACGTGGCGTTGTGCTCTGCAATTACTTGATGGTCGCAAGCTTCAGGCTGGCCGGCGAGCTGACTTCGATTTCGGCACGCGAGCTGTCGCGCTGAATCTTGCCGAGGACGCAGACGTCCTTTCCTTCCAGCGTTTCCGGGGCGAAGCTGAACTTGCCGCGGTTGGCGCCGTCGATGCGGGCCGAGAAGGTGTGGCGCGGGAACATGCCGCCCATGTACAGGAAGGTCGGCTCACCTTCCGAGCTCTGCGCGTACTTGGCCTTTTCGACCTTGCCGCACACCATGCCGTCCTTGCCGACGAAGCGGGTCGCCATTTCCGGCGGAATCATTTCCTGCGATTGAGCCGACAGCGTGGGAGCAACGATCACGAGAGCAGCAACGGGGAGGAGCGAGAGCAGGAACTTCATAGAGATTCTCCAGAATCAAAAGTCGAACGGTGACCCGTTTAGGTGCGCGGGCGTCTATTCAGCTATCGGCTAACTGCCGTTCAACTTGAATCCGAAAAACGTGATTTGCATCTCACTTCATTATCGTTGTGCGTCTCGTGTCAGGAGCTTCCCGACACCAGATGGCATTACGCCCAGCGCTTGGGCTCGCCACAACGGCGAAGCGGCCGCCGGTGGGTGTGGGCAGCGCCAGGATCGCCTGGGCCGAAGCCGTCGCGATCCCGCACTGCACACCCACCGACGACCGCTTGCGCCGGCCAACTGGCCTATGAAACTCAGGCGGCTTCTTCGGCCAATTGCTGCTGGCCCAGCTCGGTGCTGTCGAGCAGGGTTTCGATATCCAGCAGGATCAGCATGCGATCGTCCTGGGTGCCGATGCCGGAGATAAAGCGGGTATCGACGGCAGCGCCGAATTCCGGGGTGGGGCGGATCTGGTCGTCGTTGAGCGGGATCACGTCCGAGACGCTGTCGACAACGATGCCGACCACGCGGTCTTCGACGTTGAGCACGATCATCACGGTGAAGGCGTCGTAGCGCGCTTCTTTCAGGCGCAGCTTCAGGCGCAGGTCGATCACCGGCACGATGGTGCCGCGCAGGTTGATCACACCCTTGATGTAGTCGGGCGCGTCCGGCAGACGGGTCACCGAGTCATAGCCGCGGATTTCCTGCACTTTCAGGATGTCCACGCCGTAGTGCTCTTCGCCCAGGGCGAAGCTGAGGAATTCACCACCGGTGCCGGTGGCAGTGCTTTTGTCGTTCATGGAAACTCCGGGCGTTGCGGCTAATGTCGGATTGCGGCAGAGGCTTACCCTTGCAACATCGGCGCCTGAGGCGGCAACTTTAGGTGCAGGGGGGCGGTGGTGCGGGAGGGTTCAGAACACGCCGCTCTTGCGCGCATTGCGCTGGCGGTCGACCCGGAAGATGTAGCGCTGGATGGTTTCGTCCGCGCCACGCGGCAGGTCGCTGAATTGCATGCCCACCCGGAAGCCTTCGCTGCCGTTGGGCAAGGTCATCTTGTACTGGCTGCACACGGTGAGCGGCAGCGCGATGGGCGCGGAATCGGGCAGTTGCAGGGTGCAGTCGCGGTAGGTGTGTTGCGGCTCAAGCAGCGGCATGCCGGTGGCCAGTGACACCGCAAGGCCGCCGCTGCTGATGTCGATCACCCGCAGTTGCAGGCTGAGATTGCCGCCGCTGGCAGCGTCCTGGCGGATGGTGCAGGTGGGCGAATCGGTGATGGGCGTTTCCAGCCGGTACGATTCGCGGCGCTGCAGGTGATAGAGCGAATCGGGCAGGGTGGCGCGGAAGGCAACGTGGATGTCGCGTTCCAGCCGCTCCGGCGTTTCCAGGCGGAAGCGGATGTTGACCCGTTCCAGCTGCGCGTAACAGAGCAGGTACTTGGCCTGTTCGATGGCTCGGTTGGACGCGTCGTTATGGCTGCCATCCAGGATCACGCAGTCGTCGTCTTCGTCCACTTCCAGCACGGCGGTGGGCACGGCCATGTCGCGGCCGGCCACATGCATGGTCACCACGGCACGTTGGTCGATCAGTTGTTGCAGCAGGCCACGGATCTGCCTCTTGTTGCGCAGCAGATAGCGCTCGTCACCTTCGGCGAGGTGATCGGCGTCGTGGTCGAGCTCTGAGGTATCGCCTTCGGACATGGGCACAAGCACAGTGGTAGCGGGAAGACGCCCGGAGGGTTGTCCCGGCGTCGCCTTGATATCGGCGGCAAAGCGAAATCTTTAAGCGCCGCCGACAAAACGCGTCTGCCTGTCGCTGGTAAGGATCAGTCGCGGTGGTCGATGCGCGGAGCTTTCAACGCAGCAACCAGCACGGTTCTGGCGCGATGTGTTGGTTCTTCGGCAAGGCAACTAGCCACCTGCCTGGTGCGGTGTCCTTGCCGATTGCGGGACCGTTGGCGGCATGGATGCTGCCATCGGTCCCGCAGGGACGAGTTCACGGCGTGTTCCGCGCGGCGATGGCGCGGCGCACTCGACGCTGCATGTGTGCTGCAAGGCCCTTGCCCGCCCACCATCGCAGGACACGCTGCAAGTACGTTCCTGTAAGCTCCGTGGCGGCATCCATGCCGCCAAGGGTCCTGCGACGGTGAGCGGGCAAGGACCAGTCGAGATGATCGGTGCGCAGAGTCTGAGCAGAGCAGTTGGCAACTGTCCGGCCCGGGTTTGCTCGCTCCTCAACAAACCACCAGCGAACTATCTGGGGTGAGCAAACAAGGACCAGTCGAGACGGTCGGTGCGCAGAGTCTCAACAGAGCAGTTGGCAACTGTCCGACCCGGGTTTGTTCGCTCTTCAACAAACCACCAGCGAACTATCTGGTGCGGTGTCCTCGCCGATTGCTGGAGCGTTGGCGGCATGGATGCCGCCATCGAGCCCCCATGGACGGGTTAATGGCGTGTCCTGCGAGCGGCGAGGGCACCGCGCACTCGACGCTGCAAGTGTGCGACGGGGCTCTTGCCAGTCAACCCTCGCGGGACACGCTGTAAGTACGTCTCAGTGATAGGCGTGGCGGGCGTTGGCTAGCAGCGTGCTCAGGCGGTCTTCCTGCTCGAGCCGGAACACGGCCACCGCATCCACCAATTGCGCGGCCTGCTCTTCCATCGAGCGGGCAGCAGCGGTGGCTTCTTCCACCAGTGCGGCGTTCTGCTGGGTGGTTTCGTCCATTTGGGTGACGGTCTGGTTGACCTGGGTGATGCCGGCGGCCTGCTCGCGCGAGGCGCTGGTGATCTCGCCCATGATGTCGGTCACGCGCTGCACGCTGCTGACCACCTGCTGCATGGTGCTGCCGGCTTCCGAGGCCAGCGCGGCGCCGTTGCCGATGCGCGCCACCGAATCCTCGATGAGGTGTTTGATCTCCTTGGCGGCGCCGGCCGAACGCTGGGCGAGGGTGCGCACTTCGGAAGCCACCACCGCAAAGCCACGGCCCTGTTCGCCGGCACGTGCGGCTTCTACCGCGGCGTTCAAGGCCAGGATGTTGGTCTGGAACGCGATGCCGTCGATGACGCTGATGATCTCGGCGATTTTCTTGGACGAGGTGTCGATGTCGGCCATGGTGGTGACCACGCGGCCGACCACATCGCCACCTTGCGCGGCGACGCCGGCGGCATTCAACACCAGGCGGTTGGCCTGGTCGGCGTTGTCGGCGTTCTGCTTGACGGTGGCAGTGAGCTCTTCCATGGAGGCTGCGGTTTCTTCCAGCGCGGCGGCCTGCTGTTCGGTGCGGCGCGAGAGGTCACTGTTGCCGGTGGCGATTTCGGTGGCGGCCGAGTTGATTGCCAGCGAGGAGTCCTTGATGCGGCGCACGATGCCGGCCAGCTGGTCGGCGGTGGCGTTGGCATCGTCGCGGATGGTGGCGAACACGCCTTGCAGATCGCCGTCCATGCGTGCGGTGAGGTCGCCCTGCGACAGCGACGACAGTAGCGCGGACACCCGCGACAGGCCATCGGCGTTGTTGTCCAGCAACATGTTGAGCTGCTGCGCGAGCTGCAGCAAAAAGCCCTGCTTGCCGGCGGTGCCGACCCGCTCACTCAGATCGCCGGCAGCGGCGGCCTGCACGATCCGTGCGACCTCTTCTTCCACCTGCACTTCCTGGGTGCGGTCGGCCCACTCGACGACGAAACCCATGCGTTCGCCGGCGGGGCTGACGACCGGATTGACGATCAGGCGCATGGTGCGGCCACCGACCACGATCTGTGCGGTATGCGTGCTAGTGAGCTGATCCAGCATGCGCGCCTGATGCTCGGGTTTGCGATGGAACTGATCGATGCTGGCATCGATCAATGCGTCTGCATCGAAGTGCGGCAGGTCACGACGCAGGTCGTCCTGGGCATTCTTGAGCATGCGCTGCAGGGGGCGGTTGACATAGACGATGCGGCGATCCGCATCGGCAATCATGACATTGGTGGTGACATCGTCGAGCGCCACGCGGATGCGCAACGCTTCGTTGGCGATCAACTGGTCGCGCTCCAGGCGTGCACGCAGATCGTCGCGCATGGTGCGGGCGCTGAGCAGCAGGCGACCCAGTTCGTCCTGGCGATCGACCTCGATGGTGCTGTCCAGACGGCCGGCGGCCACGTCGCCCAGCACGCGCTCCACGGCGAGCAGCGGGCGGGTGACCATCTTGCGCGCGGCCACGAACACCACCGCGATGCACAGCACCAGCACCACCAGCGAGAGCAGCAGCATGTTGCCCATCAATGCATCCAGCGGGCCGTCAATCGCCGTGCGCGGCTGGGTGCCGATCACCGCCCACTGCCACGGCGTGTAGCGCTGCGCGGTGACCTCGTAGGCCTGGCTGGCGCCCTTGGCGTCGCGCAGTTGCAGCGTGGTGCTGGTCAGTTTGCCATCCAGCACCGACTGCAGCTGGGCCTGTTGTTCGGCCGGTACCAGTGCCGCCAGCGTGGCCGGTGTGCCGGCCGGCGCGGCGATGACCTGGCCCTGGTGCTCGCCGGGGGCCGTGTCGACGATGACGAAATAGCCGTCCTGGCCCAGTTTGGTGGTGCTGACCTGGGCCTTCAGTGCGGCCAGGCCCTGGGTGTAGTTGCGGCCGACAAACAGCGCGCCGATTACCTCGCCGGCGGCATTGCGCAGCGGCTGGTAGTGGGTCATGTACTGGTCGCCAAACAACTGCGCCTGGCCGGTGAAGGCCTTGCCTTCGGCTAGCGGCGTAAGCCTTGCCCTTGCGGTCGAGCAGGGTGCCGATCACGCGCTCGTTCTGCTTGTTGCGCAGCGAGGTGGTGATGCGCACGAAGTCGTCGCCGGTGCGGGCGAAGATGGTAGCGACGCCGCCGGTGGCCTGCGCAAAGCGGTCCACTGCGGTGAAATTGAGGTTCTGCGCCTGCGTGCCGGTGCGCAGGGTCGGGGTGTCCTGGTCGCCGATCTTCACCGTGGTGGTGGTGTCTAGCTGGCGCGCGCCGCTGCCGAGCATGTCGTCGAACACGCTGCCCAGGCGCTGGGTGCCTTCGGTCAGGGTCACGTCGTACATGCCGACCGACTGGTTCATCAGTCGCGTACTGGACAGCAGTTCGGCCTTGACCTGCGATTCGATGTCGTTGGCGGATTGGCGATAGATCATCAGCGCCAGGGCGCCAAGCGAGAGGGCAATGACCAGCGTCAGTAACGCGGACAAACGGGTGCCGACGGAAAGCCGGTGGAAGGAATGCATAGGTCTCGACCTTGCCCGGGGGAGGGGCGTTACGAATGTGTGAAACTGATAGCGGCTGCCTTTGGAAGAAATTGATATGAACTATGAAGAATTCAGCACAATTGTTGTGCTCGGTCACAGTGTCGCGACCCGGTCTGGCTGGTCTGTGACGCCGCGCATGGATGTCCTGGCGCGTTGGCAGGCCTGATTTCGCTTAAAGACATGTCCGTGGCGTGTGCCTGCATCCGTCGTTTTTGCCACAAAAAAAGCCGCCTCCCTCGCGGGAAGCGGCCTGGCCGGGCCGCTGGAGCAGACCGGTACAACACGGATGACGCGTTGGGCGTAGAGCGGTTAACAAGACGTAGCGAGCAGCCGTCAGGTGGGTGCAGCCGGCGCGGAGGAACCGGAGCACCGCAGTACATATCGATCCGATCACTTGTCGCGCCCGCCTGACGGCCGCGCAGTCGTTTTGATGCTGCTCTTAGAACTCCTGCCAGTCGGACTGATCTGCAGTGGTGGCAGATGCGGTGCGCACCGGGCGCGGCGCTGCAGCTGCCACGGTGGTACGCGCCGCCGGGCGTGCGGCGGAGCGGGCATTGCCCGGTGCGCTGGCAATGGCCGAGAGCTGGCGTGCCACCGGTGCCTGCGCGGCGAGCTTGAACACGGCCACCGTTTCGGTGAGCTGCTGGGCCTGTTCTTCCATCGCGCGGGCGGCGGCGGTGGCTTCTTCCACCAGCGCGGCGTTCTGCTGCGTGGTTTCGTCCATCTGGGTCACGGTCTGGTTGACCTGCTCGATGCCCGAATACTGCTCCTGCGAGGCAGACGAAATCTCGCCCATGATGTTGGTCACGCGCTGCACGCTGGCCACGATATCGGCCATGGTGGTGCCGGCCTGATCGACCAGTGCCGCGCCCTGGGTGACCTTGCCGACCGAATCATCGATGAGGTGCTTGATTTCCTTGGCCGCACCGGCCGAACGCTGGGCGAGGGTGCGCACTTCAGAAGCTACCACTGCAAAGCCACGGCCTTGTTCGCCGGCGCGCGCCGCTTCCACCGCCGCATTCAAGGCCAGGATATTGGTCTGGAACGCGATACCGTCGATGACGCTGATGATCTCGGCAATCTTCTTCGAAGAGCCCTGGATGTCGGCCATGGTGGTGACCACCTTGGCGACGACTTCGCCACCTTGCGAGGCCACGGCCGCGGCGCCGATGGCGAGCTGATTGGCCTGGCTGGCGTGCTCTGCGTTCTGCTTCACCGTGGAAGTGAGTTCTTCCATGGAGGCGGCGGTTTCTTCCAGATTGGCGGCCTGCTGCTCGGTGCGCTGCGACAGATCCTGGTTGCCCGAGGCGATTTCGCTGGAAGCCAGGCCGATTGCATCGGCGGCATGCTGGATGCGGCCGACGATGCTGGCCAGCTGTTCGGCGGTGGCATTGGCGTCGTCGCGCATCTGTGCGAACACGCCCTGGTACTGGCCGGTCATGCGTGCGGTGAGGTCGCCGGCGGCGATCGACTGCAACAGGCTGGACAGCGATTGCAGGTTGCCGTCGGCAGTGGACATCAAGGTGTTGAGGCTCTGCACCATCAGGCGGAAGTCGAACTGGAACTTGTCGGCATCGCCACGTGCGGTGAAGTCACCACTGGCCGCGGCCTGCGCCAGGTGCTTGATCTGCTGGTTCATCGTGGACAGGTTGGTCTTGACCTGATCCATCGCCGCGGTGATGGCGGCCTTTTCGCCGGGCAGACGCGGCATGTCTTCGCTCAGGTCGCCGATGGCGTAGCGCTCCACCAGGTGGATGGTCTGCATCTTCACCTTGATGTGGCTGGCCACCAGTTCGTTGGTGTCGCTGGCCATGCGGCCGAAGTCGCCCGGGAATGCGGCGGCATCCATGCGGAAGCTGATCTGGCCTTCTTCGTGGCGCTTGGCCATGTTGAGCTGTGCGGTGATCAGGTTGCGCACCTGGCTTTGCATGCGGTCCATGGCGTGCAATAGGCGGCCGGTTTCATCGTTGGCGGTGCTGCGCACATCGTTGTCGAGCGACCCGTTGGCGATCGCCTCGGCAGCCAGCGTGGCCTGGCTGAGCGGGCGCACCAGGCTGCGGGTGATCATCCAGCCGAGCAAGCCACTGAACAACAGCACGGCAATGCCGCCGCCGATCAACATCGCGCGGCCACGTGCCATTGCGGCGGTGGCGTCTTCATAGGCGGTCTTGGCGCGCTTGCGCTGCAGTGCCGAATACTCGGCCAGGGCGCTCTGCCACGCTTCGGTGGCCGGGGCGGCTTGCTGCATCAGCATGGCCAGCGCTTCGTCGGATTTGGAGGCGAGCCCCAGTTCGGCCACTTGCGCGTTGGCCTTGGCGGCTGCGGCGCTGGCGGTATCGATCTTGTCGCGGATGGCCTGAGCTTCCGGCGATGCCGAGAACACGTACAGGGTCTGGCGGGTCTGTTCGTAGGCCTTTGCACGGTCCTTGATCAGGGCCGCAAAGCGCAGATTGTCTTCCTGCGAAGTGGGCAGTACCAGGTTGCGCAGCTGCACGGCGATCACCGAGGTGTCGTCGGTCATGTCCTGCAGGTGCTGCATGATCGTGATGTTGCGGTTGACCACGGTGTCCAACCGTTCGCGTGCCTGCGCCAGCGTGTAGAGGCCCGCAGCCACCAGGGCGCAGGACAACAGGATCAGTGTGCCGAAGGCAAAGCTCAGGCGCGTGCCCACGTTGTAGCGTTGAAGGAAAGCGATCATTTCGGGTCTCAAGCAGGTGGCATGGGAGGGCGGGGCGCCCTGGTCAGGCACGCGCAGGGGAGGCACGGCTGTCCGGAGCTGGGCAGACCTGGCGGCTGGGGCATGAGCGTGCGGTGTGCACGTCATGCCGCGCCGGTGCGCGTTTGCTTGTGTCCGGTAACGGCGCTGCGATTGAGCACTGAACAGCCGCGCCCGTTTCCATATGGTTCAGCGTCACGGAGGTGAGCTGCGCGTGTAGATGCGTGCCGAAATGCCGTGTTTTCAGGCGTTTTCAGGGGGGAACGCAGCAATGGCCGTGCACGCAGTGCTCACGACACGCATCACGGTTTTGTTGCCGCTGCTTGGGCAAGGGGCGGCGTCATAAGGCTTGGGCGGGTGCATTGCCGATGCGCACGCGGCGGCGTGTGCATGCGGTGGCGTAACCGCACCTGCAATGGTGCTGCAGCAATTGCAGCTGTCGCGGCACACGCCGGTAGGAACCGCAGTGCCCGTGTCACGAAGGGCAGGGGGGTATGCGTGTTGGCGTGCTTGGCGTCTGTGCAAACGATCCGAAGTGCGCCTCAGACCAAACAAGGCTTGCCCTGCGCAGCCGGCTTGATGCGATCGCGCCATGCGTTGTGCTGCGCGTTACGCTTTAAAGCAAGCGGCCCGGCCTTGCTGCAGGCCGGGCCGATTCTGAGGGTGATATGGCTGGAATGCCGGTCATCACGAAGGAAGCAACTGCCTGCGCTTGCTGGGCAAGCGCCGGCAGCGTGGCTCAGGCCGCGCGCCCCAGTACGGGCCGCGCCGACGCGGCCTGCAGGCGGAACACCGAGACCGCATCGCGCAGCTGTTGGGCCTGTTCTTCCATCGCGCGGGCGGCGGCAGTGGCTTCTTCCACCAGTGCGGCGTTCTGCTGGGTGGCCTGGTCCATCTGGGTGATGGTCTGGCCTACCTGCTCGATACCCTGCGACTGCTGCTGCGAAGCAGCGGAGATCTCGCCCATGATGTCGGTCACGCGCTGCACCGAGCTGACGATCTCCTGCATGGTCTGGCCGGCCTGGCCCACGAGCTGGTTGCCGTGTTCGACCCGCTGTACCGAATCTTCGATCAGCTGCTTGATCTCCTTCGCCGCACCGGCCGAGCGTTGCGCCAGCGTGCGCACTTCACTGGCGACCACGGCAAAGCCGCGGCCCTGTTCGCCGGCACGCGCGGCTTCCACCGCGGCGTTCAAGGCCAGGATATTGGTCTGGAAGGCGATGCCGTCAATCACCGAGATGATGTCGGCGATCTTCTTCGACGCTGCCTGGATGCCGGCCATGGTGCCGACTACCTGGCTCACCACCTCGCCACCTTGCGACGCCACCTGCGCCGCGCCCAGCACCAGCTGATTGGCGTGACGCGCGTGGTCGGCATTGTTGCGCACGGTGGAGGTGAGTTCCTCCATGGACGCGGCGGTTTCTTCCAGGTTGGCGGCCTGCTGCTCGGTGCGCTGCGACAGGTCCTGATTGCCAGAGGCAATTTCGCTGGCGGCATCGTTGATGGTGTCGGTGGAGCGCTGGATGCGGCCCACGATATCGGCCAGCTGGCTCACCGTGGCGTTGGCGTCGTCCCGCATGCGTGCAAACACGCCATGGAACTCGCCCTGCATGCGCGTGGTGAGGTCGCCGGCGGCGATGGCGCGCAACACGGCGGACAAGGCTTCCAGGTTGCCGTCGGCAGTGGCCATCAAGGTGTTGAGGCTCTCCACCATGGCGCGGAAGTCGTACTGGAAGCGCTGCGCATCGCCACGCACGCTGAAGTCGCCGTTGGCCGCGGCCTGCGCCAGCAAGTTGATTTCGGTATTCATCGCCGAGAGGTTGGCCTTCACCGTGTCCATGGTGTCGGTGAGCACGGCCTTTTCGCCGGGCAAACGCTGCATATCCTGGCTCAGATCGCCGATGGCATAGCGCGACATGATCTGCGCCAGCTGCATCTTCACTGCGATATGCGAGCCGACCAAGGCGTTGGTGTCGCGCACCATGGTGCCGTAGTCGCCGGGGAAGCTGTCGGCGTCCATGCGGTAGCTGATCTGGCCGGCGTCGTGGCGCTGCGCCATCTCCGATTGCGCTGCCAGCACGCGCTGCAGCTGCTCCTGCATCTTGCGCATGTTGTCCAGCAGCTGGCCGGTTTCATCCTGACTGGGCGGCACGATGTGTTCGTCCAGCTGGCCGCGGGCAATCTGCGCAGCCACGCTGGCGGCGCGCCGCACATTGCGGGTGAGGGCGGAGAGCGTGTACCAGCACAGGCCGGCGATCAGCAAGGCCAGCACCGACAAGCCGGCAATGGCTTGCCACATCGCATTGCGGGCGTCCTCCAGATGACGCTCGGATTGCCGCTGAAGGGCTTGCAGCGAAACGCTGCTGAGTTGCTGCAGCGCTTGGCCCACCGTATCCAGTGCCGCATTCCATTGCACATCGGCCTGGGCATCGTTGCCGTCCAGGGCAGCGCTCAATGCGGCGAGTGCAGTCTTGGCCTGGCTTGCCTCGGCCTGCGCTGCGGCTGCCAGCGCGGGGTCGGGTTGTTCCAGCAAGCCCATCGCCTTTTCCAGCTCATGGCGGAAACGGGCATGGTTGCGTTGCAGCTGGCCCAGCTGCTCACGCAGCATGGCGGTGCTTTCGCCGGCCTGCGACGGGTCGCTGGCGGCATCCAGGCGGGTCAGCGACTCGGTCGCGTCCGGGCTGTAGATCAGGGTGGCCACCACCAGGTGGTAGCTCTCGATATAGGGGGTGTAAACCAACTGGCTGTCATCGCGCATCGCATCCAGTGCGGCGAAGGCGTGTTCGCTCAGGCCGGTGTAGGCCGCTGCATCCTTGCCGGCGCTGCGCTGCTGCTGCAAGGCGGTGAGTGCCTTCTGGCTGCGCTCGAACCCTTCCAGCGTGGCGGTGGTGGTCAGCAAGGCCTGCAGATCGTTGTCTGCGCGTGTTGCGGCCGCGGTGGCGGCGTCGCCGCTGTCGACATGTTCGGCGTGCAGGTCGGTGATCAGCCCCAGCATCCTGGCCAATGGGCCATAGCTGCGCAGTTCGTTGCTGCTGATGGCGACGCTCTCATTGAGCTTGCCGCTATACAGCACTACCGGGATGACCAGACCGACCAGGGCCAGCACCCCGATCAAGCCGAGTTTGCGGCTGATGCCCAGGTCGTCCCATCGGTGCGTCCAGCGACGTGGGGATGAGAGAGCGGGCTTGGACGACAGCGCGGGCGACGTGGTCATGAAGAATTCTCGTAGGCGTACGCAGCGTATCGGCGGCGCCCGGTTGCCCTTGAGCCAGCCGGCCTGGAGGCCGGCTGGCTTCGTTCAGTCAGAATTCCTGCCAGCTGCCTTCGTTGCTGGCAGTGGTGACGACGGCGCGCGGCTTGGACGCCGGCGTGCGGCCGGCAGCGACGACTTTCGCCTTGACCGCCGAGGTGACCGCCGGGCGTGACGCCTGCGGCAGCGGTGCGGCCACATAGCCGGCGTCGGTCTTGAACACGGCCACTGCTTCGGTGAGCTGCACGGCCTGTTCTTCCAGCGAGCGCGCGGCGGCAGTGGCTTCTTCCACCAGCGCGGCGTTCTGTTGAGTGGTCTCGTCCATCTGGGTGATGGTCTGGTTGACCTGTTCGATACCTGCGGACTGCTCCTGCGAGGCCGCGGAGATCTCACCCATGATGTCGGTGACGCGCTGCACGCTGGCCACGACTTCGCCCATGGTCTTGCCGGCGGTGTGCACCAGTGCGGAGCCTTCGGCCACGCGTTGCACCGAGTCGTCGATGAGGTCCTTGATCTCCTTGGCGGCGCCCGAGGAGCGCTGCGCGAGCGTGCGCACTTCCGAGGCGACCACGGCAAAACCGCGACCTTGCTCGCCGGCACGCGCCGCTTCCACCGCAGCGTTCAACGCCAGGATGTTGGTCTGGAAGGCAATGCCGTCGATGACGGAAATGATGTCGGCGATCTTCTTCGACGAGGCTTCGATACCGGACATGGTCTCGACGACCTTGCCGACCACTTCGCCGCCCTGCACAGCCACGCTGGCCGCACCGATGGCCAGCTGATTAGCCTGGCGCGCACCTTCGGCATTCTGCTTGACGGTGGAGGTGAGCTCTTCCATCGAGGCCGCGGTTTCTTCCAGATTGGCGGCCTGCTGCTCGGTCCGCTGCGACAGGTCCTGGTTGCCGGCGGCGATTTCGCTGGCGGCGCCCTTGATCGACACGGCCGACTGCTTGATGCCGGTGACGATTTCGGCCAATTGGGTGGCGGTGGCATTGGCGTCGTCGCGCATCTGAGCGAACACGCCACGGAACTCGCCGCTCATCCGCGCGGTGAGATCGCCGGCGGCGATCGACTGCAACAAGCCCGACAGCGCCTGCAGATTGCCGTCGGCAGTGGACATCAGGTTGTTGAGGCTTTCGACCATCAGGCGGAAGTCGTACTGGAAGCGCTCTGCCTCGCCGCGGGCGCTGAAGTCGCCGTTGGCGGCGGCCTGTGCCAACTGTTTGATCTGGGTGTTCATTTCACCGAGGTTGACCTTGACCTGGGCCATGGTGTCGCTGAGCACGGCCTTTTCGCCGGGCAGCTTCTCCATATCCTCGGACAGGTCGCCGATCGCGTAGCGGCCCATGATCTGCGCCAGACGCATCTTTACCGCGATATGCGAGCCGACCAGAGTGTTGGTGTCGTGCGCCATGCGACCGTAGTCGCCGGGAAACGCCGCCGCGTCGATACGGAAGCTGATCTGACCTTCGTCGTGGCGCCTGGCCATGTCGGTCTGCGCGGCGAGCAGGTTGCGCAGCTGCAGCTGCATCTTGCTCATCGCCTTGAGCAGGCGGCCGGTTTCGTCGTTGAACGACGTATCGACATCGTTATCCAGCTTGCCGCCGGCAATCGCCTCGGCGGCGCGGGTGGCGCGGCCGAGCGGCTGGGTGAGGCTGCGCGTGATCAACAGGCCCAGTGCGGCGCTCAGCAGGACTACCAACACGGTGCCGGCCAGCAGCAGCTTGCGCGAATCGGCCATCGACTTCAGTGCGACGGCCGATGCATCGGCTGCCATCTTGTCCTGCAGTGTGATGTTTTCGGCAATCTTGTCCTGCCAGCCCTGCATCGCCGGCGCGGCCTTGGTGAGCAGCAAGGGCAGGGCCTCGTCGCTATGACCGGTCATCACCAGATCGATGACCTTGTCGTTCAACACCTTGACCTCGGCACGGCGGGCATCGATGTCCGCGCGCAGCGCCTTGCCCTGTTCCGACGGCGGCATGGCATACAGCGCTTCGCGGGCTTTTGTATAGTCGGCGCGCGCGGACTGGATCTGCGCGATGAACTTGCGATTTTCCTCGTCGGTGGTAGGCAGCACGACATTGCGCAACTGCATGCCAATGATGAAGTTGGCATTGATCATGTCGTTGGACAGGCGGATCTTGACCATATTCTGGTGCACGATGTCGTCGACCAGGGCGCGTGCCGAACTCAAGCCGCGATAGCCGATAAAAGCAATGCAACCGGACAACACGATCAGCACGGCGAAAGCCGCTGCCAAGCGCGGGCCGACGTTATAGCGTTGGAGAAGTGCGGTCATGACCGAATCCTGGAAGGCGTTATGCAGTGGAAGGGAGCGACGAAGGCAGCGCCAACCAGCTGCTGCGTCAGGTGTCGCTATGCGCAGTAACGGCTCATGACAGGTATCACTGAATACCCCGATATCAAAAAATATATAACTCGAGTCAGGCTTGTGAAACATATTGATAATAAATCTTGTCTGCCTGTTTCCATTCTTGCTCTTCTAATTGCTCGAGTCCGGTTTGTAGATAACAGGCTCATCAATACATAAAATAATACAAAAATAAAATATGATGTTTAAGTTGTTTTATCTTGAGTGTTATCGATAGTTTTCCTTGCGGAAACGATCAGTCCAAAAAAAAACCGCGCCCCCCGAAGGAGCGCGGTTTCGATGGCATCGGTCGCAGGGCGACCGATCGGGTCGCTCAGAACTCTGCCCAGTCCGATTCGTTGGACGACGCCGACGCCACCGCAGCGCGTGCGGCCGGCCTGGCGGCAGCTTGCCTGGGTTTGGTCGCCGGCGTGCTCGGCGCGGCGGGCCGCTTGGCAGCGATCTGGCGCACCACCGGCGTGGGCCGCGTCACCGCTTCCAGTTCTGCCGACAGGCGGAACAGCGCCACCGCTTCGGTCAATTGCTGGGCCTGATCTTCCATCGAGCGTGCGGCGGCAGTGGCCTCTTCCACAAGCGCTGCGTTTTGCTGGGTGGCTTCGTCCATGTGTGTGACGGTCTGGTTGACCTGCTCGATGCCGGCCGACTGTTCCTGCGAGGCGGCGGAGATCTCGCTCATGATGTCGGTCACGCGCTGCACCGAAGAGACAATTTCACTCATGGTGGTGCCGGCCTGGTGGACCAGCGCCGAGCCTTCGGCCACCTTGCTGACCGAGTCGTCGATCAAGCCCTTGATCTCCTTGGCGGCGCCAGCCGAGCGCTGTGCCAGCGTGCGCACTTCACTGGCCACCACGGCAAAGCCGCGGCCCTGTTCGCCGGCACGCGCCGCTTCCACCGCCGCGTTCAAGGCCAGGATGTTGGTCTGGAACGCGATACCGTCGATGACGCTGATGATCTCGGCGATCTTCTTCGACGAGGTTTCGATGCCGGACATGGTGGTGACCACCTGGCCGACAACGCTGCCGCCATGCGACGCCACATCGGCCGCACCGATCGCCAGCTGATTGGCCTGGCGGGCGTGTTCGGCGTTCTGCTTGACGGTGGAGGTGAGCTCTTCCATCGAGGCAGCGGTCTCTTCCAGGTTGGCGGCCTGCTGCTCGGTGCGCTGCGACAGGTCCTGGTTGCCGGCGGCGATCTCGCTGGCGGCAGTGTTGATGGTCAGCGTGGAATGCTTGATGCGGCCGACGATGTCGGTCAGGCGCTGCACGGTGGCGTTGGCGTCGTCGCGTAGACGTGCGAACACGCCGTGGAATTCACCATCCATGCGCGCAGTGAGGTCGCCATCGGCCACGGCGCCGAGCAGCTGCGACAGCTTGCCCAGGTTGCGGTCACTGACTTCCATCATCGAATTCAGATCGGCCACCATCACCGCGAAGTCGTACTTGAAGCGCGCCGCATCGCCACGTGCGCTGAAGTCGCCAGCTGCGGCGGCCTGTGCCAGCTGTTTGATTTCGGTGTTGATCGACAGCAGGCTGGCCTTGGCGGCGTCCATGGCTTCGTGCAGCACGGCGCGGCTGCCGGGCAGGCGGCGCGCGTCTTCGGTGAGGTCGCCCTGGGCGTACTGGTTGAGGATGCGCACCGAATCGATGATGGCGTCCAGATGCTCGAAGATCATCGTGTTGATGCCGCCGGCCAGCGTGCCGTACACGCCGGGGAAATCTTCCGGCATGCGGTGGGTGATGTCTTCGGCGGCATGCAGGTGCGACATGCGCGCGGTTTCGTCGGAGAAGCGGCGCAGCATCTGGGTCATGCGGCCCGTGGCCTCGAGCATCTGGCCGATTTCATCGTTGCTGGTCTTGCCGACCTGCACGCTCAAATCGCCACGCGAGACCGCCTGGATGGCGCCCAGCGCCTTGGACAGCGGGGTGGTGATGCTGCGGGCGATCAGCCAACCGAAGGTGACCGACAGTGCGGCCATCAGCAGCGTGCCGAGCAGCAGCACCGCACTGGTGAACTTGAACGACGCGGCGCTGGCGGTGACCATGTCGCCGAGTGCCTTGGACTGCTGCGCGTACATCTTGTCGACCGAGGCAAACAGTTCCTTGCGGATCTCGCCGGACTGCTTGCGCGAGAATTCCATCGCGGCGGCGCGGTCTGGGTCTGCATAGAGCTTGCGCAGCTGCTGGTTGGCCGCGAAGTAGCGTGCGCTGGCATCGGTCAGCTTGGCGTACTCGGCCTTCAACGGCGAGGCGGCGCCGATCTTGGTGTCCAGGATTTTTTGCGTTTCGACGTATTTGGCCTGGATCTCGTCCATGCGCTTGAAGAACATCGCATAGCGTTCCGGATCTTCCAGATTGACGAACTGGCCCACTTCATAGACGCGGAATTCGCCGGCGAAACCACGCAGCTCGGACAGGCGGCTCAGCACCGGCACCACGTCCTGATTGATCAGGTCGGTTTCCTGCTGCATCTGCTTCATGCGTGAAAAGCCCAGGCCACCCAGCAGGGCAGTCAGCACGGCGCTCAGGCAGAAGGCAAACATCAGCTTGCGGCGGATCGGCCAATCGTTGAACTTGTTCATTCCTTACTCCAGGGTGTTGCGCAGAGACAATGTCCTGGTTGCTAACGGCCCGTGCCCTGGATTCTTTACGCGCGGTGCCTGAACGCTCCATCGCAGCGGCGAGGGCTTCAGTTGGGGATGACGGGCCTTTGCGTGTCTTCAGTCACCGCGATGGCGGGGCAGGGCGAGGCCGGCCTCTTGCAGCAATGGTGACGTGCGCTGCTGCCGGCCGGCGTGAGCAGCCAGCCTGTCAGAAGTCCTGCCACTGCTCCTCGCTGCCGTGGCGTGCGGCCGCCACCGGTGCCGCTGTGGCGGTGCGCGTGCGCTTGACCGGTGCCGGTGGGCGTGCCGTAGCCGGTGATGAGGCCGTTACGCGGCGCGGCGAAGCACCCTGCGGTGCAGTCGCTGCCGTCGAACTCAGCGTAAACACCGCCACCGTCTCACGCAGCTGGCTGGCCTGGTCTTCCATTGCACGTGCGGCGGCGGTGGCTTCTTCCACCAGGGCAGCGTTCTGCTGGGTGGCTTCGTCCATCTGGGTGATGGTCTGGTTGACCTGCTCGATGCCTGCGGATTGTTCCTGTGAGGCGGCTGAAATCTCGCCCATGATGTCGGTGACGCGCTGCACGCTGGCCACGATCTCGGCCATGGTCTTGCCGGCCTGGTCCACCAATGCCGAGCCTTGTGTCACCTTGCTCACCGAATCGTCGATCAGGTGCTTGATCTCTTTGGCTGCACCGGCCGAGCGCTGGGCGAGGGTACGCACCTCGCTGGCCACCACCGCAAACCCGCGGCCCTGTTCGCCGGCACGCGCGGCTTCCACCGCGGCGTTCAGCGCCAGAATATTGGTCTGGAAGGCAATGCCATCGATGACGCTGATGATCTCGGCGATCTTCTTCGATGACACTTCGATGCCGGACATGGTGGTGACCACCTGCGCCACGACCGCGCCGCCGGTGGAGGCCACGCCCGCCGCACCAATCGCCAGCTGATTGGCCTGGCGTGCACTCTCCGCGTTCTGCTTGACGGTGGAGGTGAGCTCTTCCATCGAGGCGGCGGTTTCTTCCAGGTTGGCCGCCTGTTGTTCGGTGCGTTGTGACAGATCCTGATTGCCTGCCGCAATTTCGCTGGCGGCGGTGTTGATCGACACGGTGGCGTGCTGGATGCGGCCGACCACGCCGGCGAGCTGCTCGGCAGTGGCGTTGGCATCGTGCTGCATGGTGGCGAACACGCCATGGAAATCGCCCTGCATGCGCGCGGTGAGATCGCCGGTGGCCAGTGCGCCGAGCAGGCGTGAGACCTCGGCGATGCTGATCGCGTTGGCGTCCAGCAAGGCATTGAGTTGTTGCGCCAGCAGCAGGAAGAAGCCCTGCTTGCCGCTGCTGTCCAAGCGCTTGGACAAGTCGCCGGCCGCGGCGCTGCGCACCACATCGGCCACTTGCGCTTCGATCTTGGTTTCGGCAGTGCGGTCGCGCCACTCGCAGACAAAGCCCACATGCGCGCCGGCCTCGTTGCGGATTGCGGAGATCTGCTGGGCAATGCAGGCGTCGCGGTACTGCACTTCGCGCTGCGCCGCACTTTGGCGATCCAGGCGTTGATAAATTTCGGCGTCTTGCGTGTTGCCGACCTCCAGCAGCGAGACCGACTTGCCGACCAGATCGGTGTCGCGATCAAAGGCCGGCGCGCAGGCGCGGATGTCGTCTGCATAGGTGTGCAGCAAGGTCTGCAGCGCGGTGTTGGTGTAGACGATGGTCAGGTCCGGGTCGGCGATGTACATGCCGGTGGAGGCGTTATCCAGCGCGGTGCGGATGCGCAGGTTTTCCGCGGCTACCGCACGCTCGTGCTGCAGGCGTTCGCGCAGGTCGCGCTGCATGCGCGCCAGGGCGGCCATCAGGCTGTTGGCGTGTTTGGCCGCAACCGGAATCGGCTGATCCAGGCGGCCTTCGGCGATGTGCTGGGCGGCGGCCATCGCCAGGCGCGGTTCGCCCCCCAACAGACCGGAGACCGAGCGCAAGATCCAGCCTGCTGCCAACGCCAGGCACACGATCGCCAGTGCCACGGCGCCGCCTTGTTGCCACACCACCTGCCGGCTATACGCTTCGGCATGCGCGTGATTGGACTGGTTCAGTGCAGTGATGTGCTCGCTGATGGCGCCCATGCGCGTTTCCAGCGCTTCGAATTTTTGCGTGAAGTCCGCATAGGCTGCATCGGTCTCGGCGCCGGCTTCCACTAGCGTCATCAGCTGGTCGGCGGCGCCGATATACGCCTGCAGGGTGGGGGTGACGTCTTCCAGTTCCTTGCGTAGTGCCGGCTCCAGCGGCAGGGCGCGATTGGCCGCCAGCGACTGGCGGAAGTCGTCGGCGTGCTCGCCCAGCGAGGCGCGTGCGGCAGCGATCGCCTGGGCGTCCTTGCGCGAAGCGGCCAGCAGTGCAGTGGTGACGTCGCCACGCAGGGCGTCATGCATCATGTCCGCCTGCATGTGGTTGCGCAGCGCATCCGATGAAGTCACCTGCGCGGTGATCTCATCCAGCAGACCCCGTTGCCCGCCGTAGCCCACACCGCCCAGCGCGAGCAGTGCGATCACTGCCACCAGGACCAACACGCCCAACATGTGCATGATTTTCATTGGGTGGCCTGATCAGAAGCGAAGGGACAGGCCCACGCCGAGCGCGTGGTCCGGTGAGCGGTCATTGAGGCCGTAGCTGTACACCGCATCCAGTTGCACGTCGTTGCTGAGCAGCCAGGCCGAGCCGACATCGAGCAGCGCGACGGTGCCGCCATCTTCGCTGCGGGCGATCTGCGGCAGCGCCACTTCAACGAACGAGCGCACCTGATCGTTCCAGGATTTGCCGATCACCGCGCCGAAAATGCCGG
The DNA here is from genome assembly GCF_030208825.1 of Xanthomonas sp. LMC-A-07. NCBI lineage: Bacteria > Pseudomonadati > Pseudomonadota > Gammaproteobacteria > Lysobacterales > Lysobacteraceae > Xanthomonas > Xanthomonas sp. LMC-A-07. Next base: position 48,576 of record NZ_JARVTF010000005.1, on the reverse strand, counting down.
CCGTATGGCGGTTGCCTTCACCGTCGTCATCCCAGATCACGCCTGGCATCACGCCGGCGGAAATGCTGTCGCTCAAGTCCCACTCGGCCACCAGGCGGAACGAGGGGCGTGCGCCATGCCCACGCAACGCGCGCGCACCGGTAGGCAGGTCCACGTGCAGCAACCAGGCCAGCGAGGCCTTGCCATCATCGGAACCGGCCAGGTGATGCTTCACGCCCAGCGCAACGTCGGACATGCCGGAGACCTTGGCGTCATTGTCCACGTCCAGCCGTTGCCAGCCGTCTGTTTCCAGGCGCAGTTCCCAGGTCGGGCCCAGCCCGTAACGAAACAACGTGGGTGTCGCGAATCCATCCAGGCCGTCATCACGTTCGCCGGCCACGCTGGTTTCAATTTGCAGCCGCTGATGGCCCACGGTGAGGCTGGACTCGACGAAATCCGGGCGGTCGGTGGCGATCGGATCTTCGGCGCGGGCAAGCCCGGCGACACCGAACATGGCAAGACAGCTGGCAAGCACACATGGCTTCATGGCGACCCCTGGAACGTTGAACGTCCTGACGCAGAGCGCTGGCACTGGCTGCCACGGCGGCGGTGCGCGTACCGATCGGCGATTGCGTGGGGCGCAGGCGACCGATGTTATTGACGCTAACGGCGGCGCCTGTCAGTTCTTGATGCGTGTCCGACAAGCGGAACGGGCAGGGCGTCGCGCCGGATGTTGCTGTGTGCGGCCGCGTTCGCTTGTGTGCCAGGCACGCTCAGTCGGGTGATGGCTGCCGCTTAGCTGGCCTGCGCAGGCATCGCCATGCGCAGGCTGGCGCAGGATCAGAAATCCTGCCACTGGCTGTCGTTGCCGCTGCTCTGGCTGGGCGCCGGCTTGGCGGCGGTGCGACGTACCGGCGCCACGCTGCGCTTGGCTGCCGCAGGCGGGCGCTTGATGTCTGGTGTCGCAGGCCTGGCGAGCGTTGCAACGGCCACCGGCGCGGTGGCGTGGCTGAGCTTGAACACCGCCACCGCATCGCTGAGCTGGCCGGCCTGTTCTTCCATTGCACGGGCGGCGGCGGTGGCTTCTTCCACCAGGGCGGCGTTCTGCTGGGTGGCCTCGTCCATCTGGGTGACGGTGAGGTTGACCTGCTCGATCCCCGCAGACTGTTCCTGCGAGGCGGCGGAAATCTCGCCCATGATGTCGGTGACGCGCTGCACGCTGGCCACGATCTCGGCCATGGTGGTGCCGGCCTGGTGCACCAGCGAGGAGCCCTGCGCCACCTTGCTCACCGAATCGTCGATCAGGTGCTTGATCTCCTTGGCCGCACCGGCCGAACGCTGGGCAAGCGTGCGCACTTCCGAGGCGACCACGGCAAACCCGCGGCCCTGTTCGCCGGCACGCGCGGCTTCCACCGCAGCGTTGAGCGCCAGGATATTGGTCTGAAACGCAATGCCGTCGATGACGCTGATGATCTCGGCGATCTTCTTCGAAGACACTTCGATGCCGGACATGGTGGTGACCACTTGCGCCACCACCTCGCCGCCATGCGAGGCGACGCTGGCCGCGCCGATTGCGAGCTGGTTGGCCTGGCGCGCGCTTTCTGCGTTCTGTTTGACGGTGGAAGTGAGCTCCTCCATCGAGGCAGCGGTTTCTTCCAGGTTGGCCGCCTGTTGTTCGGTGCGCTGCGACAGGTCGTTATTGCCGGCCGCAATTTCGCTGGCGGCTGCATTGATCTGCGTGGCCGAGGTCTGGATGCCGGAAACGATGCCGGTGAGCTGGGTCACGGTGGCATTGGCGTCATCGCGCATGCGGGCAAACACGCCCTGAAAGTCGCCGTCCATGCGCACGGTGAGGTCGCCCTCGGCCAGCGCGCTGAGCAGGCGCGAGATGCGTTCCAGCCCTTGCGCAGTGGTATCGACCAGGTCGTTGAGCTGGCGGCCGAATTCCAGATAGAAGCCGTGCTTGTCCTGCAGCGCCAGCCGCTGAGTGAAGTCGCCGAGCAACGCCGACTGCACCAGGGCGGCCACTTCGTTTTGCACGCTCACCTCGGCGCTGACATTGCGCCACAGCAGCATGCTGCCGCTGCGGCGGCCATCGCCGGCATACAGCGGGGTCATGGTGAGGTCCAGCGTCACCGGGCCGAAGGTGTAGCGCTCGGAGACGGTGGCGGTGAGTTGCTGCAGGCGCTGCGTGCGCGCCTTGCCGTCGGCATCGCTGCCGAACACGTACTCCAACGGCTGGCCGACCACCGCATCGGCGCTGAAGCCGGTCTGGCCCTTGGCGTGGAAGGCGGCTTCGCCGTGCTTGAAGGAGGTGTGCAACGCCTCGGTAATGAACACCGCAGTGTGGTGTTCGTCGGCCAGCAGCACTTCCATCTCCGAGTGCTCCAGCGCGGTGCGGATGCGCAGGTTCTCGTTGGCGATCTGGGTGTCGCGTTCGATGCGCTGGCGCAGATCGCTCTGCATGCGCTGCATGGCGCTCAACAGGCGGCCCACTTCGTCCTGGCGCTGCACGGTGATCTGGTTGTCCAGCTTGCCCGAGGCAATGGCATCGGCCACGCGTGCGGCGGCATCGAGCGGGCGCACCACCTGGCGGCGCAGCAGCGCAAACAACGCGATGCTGAGCACCAGCGCCGAGCCCAGGCCCACCAGCAGAATCGTCCACAGCAGGCGATGCGCCTGCTGCATGATGGTGGCGTACGGCACCACTACGCCCAGTGCGAAGCGTTCCTGCGCCTGGCCGATTTGCAGCGGTACATAGGCGCTCACCGCGCCGTTCTCATCCGGCACGAAATCGACCGCGTCCTTGCCGGCCCTGATGGCATCGAGCACGGCGCGATGACGCGCGTCGGTAAAGGTCTTGCCAATCCGCGCGGTGTCGCGCGAGGCCAGCACAATGCCACCGGGCGAGAGCAGCTCGACATAGCCGCTGTCCATCGGGCGCAGCGCACCCAGCCGCTGCTGCAAGGCAGCCAGCGCGATGTCTACGGTGACCACGCCCAGGAACGTGCCGTCTTGCTGGACCGGCGTGGACAAGGTGGTCATCAGCACGGTCTTGCCGCCGATCTGGTAGTTGTACGGTTCGGCCACGGTCTGGCGGCCAAGTTCGCGCGGCTTGAGGTTCCAGTCGCCCAGGCCCGGGGTGTCGTAATCGGTGAGCGGTTCGCGCACCAGTGACTGGCCGTCGCGTCCCCAGTAGGTCATGAAGCGGCCGCTGGCGTCGTGGCCCTTGGCGTTGACGAAGGCGCTGTCTTTCGCATCGAAGGCCTGCGCTTCCCACAAGGTGCCCATGCCGACCCACTCGGGATGGTCCTGCAGCTGGTCGTGCACCACCGCCGCAGCGGTGTCGCGGTCGATGCTGTTGTTGGCGCGCTGTACCAGCAACGTGGTGGCCACGGACTTGCCGGTGGTCAGGGCCTGCCCCAGCTCGCTGCCGATCTGCTCGGCCTGATAGCGTGCCGCGTTCTGCATGGTGGCTTGCGCCGAGGCCGTCAACGCGCGGCTGCTTTGCCAGTAGGTGATGGCGGCAGTCAGGCCGAAACACAGCAGTGCCACCACCGCCGTTCCCAGCATCAGACGATAGGCCAGGCTGGCGCCGCGACGTGGGGAAGAGAGCGTAGAGGTCATGGGCCGATCTGCATGGTGGGGAGAAAAGCCCGCCGTGCCGGCGGGCGTGACACGTCACTCAATAGCTGGCAAGCAGGGCATCGGTCTGCTGTGCGGCGCGTGCGCGCAGCGACTGCACCGTGGCGGTGACGCGGAACGAAGACACCGCATCGTCCAGCTGCTGCGCTTGCTGCTGCATCGCATTGGCCGCAGCGGTGGCTTCTTCCACCAGCGCCGCGTTCTGCTGGGTGCTTTCATCCATCTGGGTGATGGTGAGGTTGACCTGCTCGATGCCGGCGGACTGTTCCTGCGAGGCGGCGGAGATCTCGCCCATGATGTCGGTCACGCGCTGCACCGAAGACACGATGTCGGCCATGGTCTTGCCAGCCTGGTCGACCAGCGCCGCGCCCTGGGTGACCTTGCCCACCGAATCGTCGATGAGGTGCTTGATCTCCTTGGCTGCACCAGCTGAGCGCTGGGCGAGGGTGCGCACTTCCGAGGCGACCACCGCAAACCCACGGCCCTGTTCGCCGGCACGCGCGGCTTCCACCGCCGCGTTCAAGGCCAGGATGTTGGTCTGGAACGCGATACCGTCGATGACGCTGATGATCTCGGCGATCTTCTTCGACGAGGTCTGGATGCCGGACATGGTGTCCACCACCTGGCTCACCACATGGCCGCCCTGCGAGGCGACACCGGCCGCGCCGATGGCCAGCTGGTTGGCCTGGCGGGCGCTTTCGGCGTTCTGCTTGACGGTGGAGGTGAGTTCCTCCATCGAGGCAGCGGTTTCTTCCAGGTTGGCGGCCTGCTGCTCGGTGCGTTGCGACAGATCGTTGTTGCCGGCAGCGATCTCGCTGGCCGAGCCGGTGATCGATTGCGCGGCCTGCTGGATGCGCCCCACGATGCCCGACAACTGCAACGCGGTGGTGTTGGCATCGTCACGCATGCCTGCGAACACGCCGTGGAAATCGCCTTCCATGCGCGCGGTGAGGTCGCCTTCGGCCAGTGCGGCCAGCAGCTCGGACAGCTTGCCCAGGTTGCGGTCGCTGACCTCCATCATCGCGTTGAGGTCGTTGATCATGCGCGCGGAGTCGTGCTTGAAGCGGGTTGCATCGCCACGCTGGCTGAAGTCGCCATTGGCCGCGGCCTGCGCCAGGCGCTTGATCTCGGTGTTGATCGCCAACAGGCTGGCCTTGGCCGCATCCATGGCTTCGTGCAGCACCGCGCGGGTGCCGGGCAGGCGCGTGGCATCGCGCGACAAATCGCCCTGTGCGTATTCGTTGAGGATGCCAACCGCAGCGACGATGGCATCCAGGTGTTCGAAGATCATCGTGTTGATGCCACCGGCCAGTTCGCCGTACACGCCTGGGAAATCGGTCGGCATGCGGTGGCTGATGTCTTCGCCGGCATGCTTGTGCATCATCACCTTGGTCTGCGCGGAGAAGCGCTCCAGGGTGTGCACCATGTCGTCGGTGGCCTTGAGCATCTGGCCGATTTCGTCATTGCCGTGCTCGGCGGTGCGCACGCTCAAATCGCCGCGTGCCACGCCCTTGATCGCGGCCAATGCGCGCGCCACCGGCTCCAGGATCGAGTTGCCGATCAGCCAGCCCACCAGCAGGTTGACCAGGACCAGCACACCGCCGGCGAAAGCCACGATGCCGGTGAACACCAGCGCCTGCGACTGGGTGTCGTCCAGGTATACGCCGGTGCCGATCACCCAGCCCCACGGCTTGTACAACGACGCGTAAGAGGTCTTCTGCACCGGGTCCTTTTCACCGGGCTTGGCCCAGGTGTAGTCGACATACCCGCCGCCGGCCTGCGCGGCGGTGACGAAGGCCGGGAAGATGCGCTTGCCGTCCGGGCTCAGCACATCGTTCAGCGGCTTGCCGTTGAGGTCGGGGCGGGTGGGGTGCATCAGCATCAGCGGCGCCTGGTCGGTGACGTAGATGTAATCCACGCCGCCGCGCGCGCGCATGGTGGAGAGCGTCGCCAGTGCGCGGCTCTTGGCGGTGTCCACGTCCATCTCGCCCTTTTCGGCGCGTTCCTGGTAGCCGTTGACCACCGCCATGGCCATCTCGATCTGGCTCTTGAGGCCATCGCGACGGGTGTCGGTGAGATCCACGTATTGCATGCGCGCGGCGATCACCGCCAACGCAATGATGCCCAGCGCCACCAGCGCCGTTTGGGCGAGGAACTTGCGCTTGAGCGGTACGTTGGCCAGCGTTTTTGCAATCGTGGTCTTGAACGTCATGACGGGTATCCGACTAGGGAATGTGTGACAGGCTTAAGTCGGATAGCGACCAGATCGCAAAAATGTTGAGCGCGACTTGACACTCAATGTGCTAGCGCATTACGCATTCAGCGGCTGCGCGGTGCCAAACGGCCGGTGGTGCACCAATCGATTGCACGCAGCGCACTGAACATAGGCGCCGTGGCGGCCTCGGCCCTGGGAGGTGTGCAACACACTGGGCGTCGCGTTGGCATCGCTGGGTGGCTTGCTTGCTGCCGCGGCGAATGTGATGGGCGGGCAACTCAAGGAACTGAAACCCGGCGCGCGTTTGCATCATCAGGGCGCTGGACGATCGTTGCACGCATGCCAGCGCTGGCTACGGCAGACACTAATCTCGGAGCAGCGGTCTCGTGACGCACTGACGTCTTCGTGCGGCTGCTGCACGGCTGCTGCATTTCTCAGCGAAGCCACGCGTTACCCACTTGGCAAGCAGTAGCTGCCAGTGGCACGCGACATCTACGCGTCTGATCCACGAGGCGAGGGCGATCGGCAGGGCTAGAGGTGGCTCCGCCTGCGCTTTTGTTGATCGCAAGTCCTGCCGTGTGGTCGGCAACACCGTGAATGCATCGCTGGTTACGCTGCGCAACCGCAACCGCAACCGCGCACGTGCTTCGATCAAGCGCTGGCGTGGATCGGCAATGAGCGCTGCATGCATTGCGATGGCAGGGCCGCGCGCGATGCGCCGCGGCCTTGCCGCGACCTCAACGGCGCGGCGTGCTGCTCACGCTGGCGACCGATCGCTGCAGGCTCTGCAGTTCGGTCCACAGCAGGTGCCGCGTGTCACCGGCATAGCCCAGCGACAACGCCTGGGCGGCATGCAGATCGCCATCGTGCAAGGCGCGATTGGCTTGCCGGTGCTGCGCCAGGTACTGCCCCAGTTGCTGCTGCAGACGCGCGAACTGCTGTGCCTGTTCGCCTTGCGGCACGGTGGCCTGGACGTAGCCTGCGTGGCGCGCGATGCGTTGGCGCAGATTGCCCAGGCGTTCGTCGTAGGCGTCGATGCGGGCTGGGTCGTGCGCGGCGGCAAGCTGTGCACGCTGCGTGTTGCGCAGTTGCACCAGGTCGATCGCCAGCGACTGCAGCGCGCCCACCGGGACGTTATCCAGCAACACCGATGCCGGCGCCGCCGGCGTTGCCAGTGACGGCGGCAACGACACGCAGGCCGCCAGCATGGCCACGCCGAGCGCGCAGCCCAGCAGGTGGTGCGCAGAACGAATGGACTTGGTGGCGTGCATGCGGGCTTCCTCGACGTGGTGCGGGCCAGACAGCCCTCATTGCTGTCTGTATCGGCCGCAGGAGGGTGTGCTTGATCACCTTTCGACCAACGGCAGGGTCAAGGAATACCGGCTGCCGAGGCGCGGGCCATTGTCCGGTGGCCGACACATCGCAAAACGCCCCGACAGGATCGGGGCGTTGTGAGCTGTGCTAACAATCCCGTCTTGGCGACGGCCAGGCAGTTGCGCGGTTACCGCTTAGAACTCGTGCCAGCTCGAGTCGCCAGCGGCAGCCGTTACGGCGGCCACCGGACGTGCCGCAGCACGCGGCTTGGCAGATGCGGGCTTTGTGCTCGCAGCCTGCTTGCTGGCCGGCGCCTTGTCGGCAACGCGCGTGGACGCGGGCCGGCTGGCAATTGCCATCGGTGCTCCCTGCTGCTGCAGCTTGAAGATCGACACCGCATCGGACAGCTGGCCGGCCTGTTCTTCCATCGAACGCGCAGCCGCAGTGGCTTCTTCGACCAAAGCGGCGTTTTGCTGGGTGGCTTCGTCCATCTGGGTCACGGTGAGGTTGACCTGCTCGATGCCGGACGACTGCTCCTGCGAGGCAGCAGAAATCTCGCCCATGATGTCGGTCACACGCTGCACGCTGGCGACGATCTCGGCCATGGTGGTGCCGGCCTGGTCCACCAGCGCCGAGCCTTCGGCCACCTTGCTCACCGAGTCGTCGATCAGATGCTTGATCTCTTTCGCCGCACCGGCCGAGCGTTGGGCCAGCGTACGTACTTCCGAAGCGACCACGGCAAACCCACGGCCCTGTTCGCCGGCACGCGCGGCTTCGACCGCTGCGTTCAGCGCCAGGATATTGGTCTGGAACGCGATGCCGTCGATGACGCTGATGATCTCGGCGATCTTCTTCGATGACACTTCGATGCCGGACATGGTGGTGACGACCTGCGCCACCACCGCGCCGCCTTGCGAGGCGACCGATGCGGCGCCGATCGCCAGCTGGTTGGCCTGGCGCGCATGCTCGGCATTCTGCTTGACGGTAGAGGTGAGCTCTTCCATCGAGGCAGCGGTTTCTTCCAGATTCGCTGCCTGCTGCTCGGTGCGCTGCGAGAGATCGTTGTTGCCGGCCGCGATCTCGCTGGCGGCCGCATTGATCGATACCGTGGCGTGCTGGATGCGCCCAACAATGCCGGACAGCTGCTCGGTGGTGGCGTTGGCGTCGTCACGCATCTGCGCAAACACGCCGTGGAAGTCGCCGTGCATGCGTTCGGTCAGGTCACCGGCGGCGATCGCCTGCAGCACCTTCGACAAGGCGCTCAGGTTGCCATCGGCGGTGGCCATCAAGGTGTTGAGGCTCTCCACCATGGCGCGGAAGTCGTACTGGAAGCGCTGCGCATCGCCACGCACGCTGAAGTCGCCGTTGGCCGCGGCCTGCGCCAGCAATTTGATTTCAGAATTCATCGCCGAGAGGTTGGCCTTCACCGTGTCCATGGTGTCGGTGAGCACGGCCTTTTCGCCGGGCAGGCGCTGCATGTCCTGGCTCAAATCGCCGATGGCATAGCGCGACATGATCTGCGCCAGCTGCATCTTCACTGCGATATGCGAGCCGACCAAGGCGTTGGTGTCGCGCACCATGGTGCCGTAGTCGCCGGGGAAGCTGTCGGCGTCCATGCGGTAGCTGATCTGGCCGGCGTCGTGTCGCTGCGCCATCTCCGACTGCGCCGCCAGCACCGCCTGCAACTGCCGCTGCATGCCCTGCATGCTGTGCAGCAGCTGGCCGGTTTCGTCGCGGCTGTCCACGCTGATAGGGTTGTCCAGCTTGCCTTGGGCGATCGCGCCGGCCACGCGGGTGGCGCGGCCAAGCGGGCCGGCGATGCTGCGGGCGATGAACCAGCCGGCAAACGCGGCAAGCATCACCGCCAGGGTCATGGCGGCCAGCATGATCTTCCAGGAGCGTTGATAGCCCGCTTCGGCGCTGGCGATTTCTGCATCCATGTGCGCGGCGTTGAACTTGGTCAACTCCACCAACTTGGCGAACAGGTCGCGGCGCAGTGGGCGCGATTGTTCGTCGGACACCTTGCTGGCAGCGACGAAATCACCGGCACGTACCGCATCGCCCATCGCCGCGTTGGCCTGGTAGTAGGCGGCCAGCTTCTGTTTGACCGCGTCATACAACTCGGTCTCCTTGCCGGCGGTGGTGGTCTTGGCATACGCCAGCTGGGTGGCATCCACATCGGCACGCGTCTTGGCCATGCGCTCGAAGTAGTTGGTGACCGCTTCGGGATCATTCGCACGCGCCAGCTGGGCGAGCTCGTAGGTGCGGAATTCGCCGAGCAGGGCGCGCATCTCGCCCAGCTGCTGCACGGCAGGGGCCCAGGTCTGGCCGATATCGCGCAGCAACTGCGCATTGGCCTGCATGCGCAACAAGGCGAATGCGCCAAGGCACAGGGTGATCAAGGTGGTGAAAAAGAAGGCAACAGCGAGCTTGCGCGCGACGGCGAGATGACGGAACCAGTTCATGGGAGTTGTTTTTCGACAAGGTCCAATGGAAACCGTGGGCGTCGGCACAGTCGCAACGCTGAAGACGGTCGTTGGGATCAAACACTGGGGCAGTGCGGCCCGACGCATCGCCGCGTGCACAGGGGCAGGGCGGCAGCGCAAGCCGGCGGGCCCTAGACCGCCGACGGATGACACGTGTCCTTAGGGACTGACCACTGCGGCATCCTTGCCGCAGCGACGTGCGTTGACTCAGGCCGCCTGCGGCACTTTCAGCGAGCGCACCAGGCCACCGATGTCCACGATCAGCGAGACGCGACCGTCACCGAGGATGGTGGCGCCGGAGACGCCCGGAATCCGCCGGTAGTTGTTCTCGATGTTCTTGACCACCACCTGCTGCTGGCCGAGCAGTTCGTCCACTTCCAGCGCGATCTTCTGGCCGTCGCCTTCGACCACCACCACCAGCGATTCCTTGGAGGACTGTTGTCCGCCGAAACCGTAGTAATTGGTGAGCGACAGGATCGGCAGATACTCGCCCCGGACCCGCAGCACCCGGCCGTCACCGGCCATCGAGCGGACATCTTCCGGCGCCGGCTGCAGCGCTTCGAGCACGTAGGACAGCGGCAGGATCAGGGTTTCGCCGGCAACCGACACGGTCATGCCGTCCAGGATGGCCAGGGTCAGCGGCAGACGGATCAGCACGCGAGTCCCGCTGCCGGCGTTGCTTTCCAGCTGCACTTCGCCACCCAGGCCCTGGATGTTGCGGCGGACCACGTCCATGCCCACGCCACGCCCAGAGAGGTCGGTGACGGCATCGGCGGTGGAGAAGCCCGGTGCGAAGATCAAATCCCACACCTGCGAATCAGTCGGGTTGTCCGGCACGGCAATGCCGCGTTCGGCCGCTTTTTCCAGGATCTTGGCGCGATTGAGGCCACGGCCGTCGTCGCTGACTTCGATCACGATGTGACCGCCCTGGTGCGATGCCGCCAGGGTGATGGTGCCGGTTTCGTCCTTGCCGGAGGCGCGGCGCGCATCGGGCATTTCCAGACCATGGTCGATCGAGTTGCGCACCAAGTGCACCAACGGATCGGCAATCTTTTCGATCAAGCCCTTGTCCAGTTCCGTGCTTTCGCCAATCGTGCGCAGACGCACCTGCTTGCCGAGGCGGCTGGAGAGGTCGCGCACCAGACGCGGGAAGCGGCGGAACACCGCGTCCACGGGGAGCATGCGCACGCCGATGACTGCTTCCTGCAGATCGCGGGTATTGCGTTCGAGCAGATCCAGGCCGGCAAACAACTGTTCGGCATGCGCCGGGTCCAGGCCGGTGGAGACCTGCTTGAGCATGGCCTGCGTAATCACCAGTTCGCCGACCAGGTTGATCAGCGCATCGACCTTGTCGACGCTGACGCGGATGGAGCTTTCGGCTTCGGCAGCGGCGGCCTTGGCAGGCGTGGCGGCCGCAGCAGCAGGTTCGGCAGCGGCGGCAGCCGGAGCAGCGGCCACGGCGGTCGGTGCACTGCTTGCGGCAGCGTCCACGGCGAGGCTCGGCGGCGGGCCGGGCACCGCCATCGGGCGGATGTCCAGCTCGCAGTCGTCCACGACCCAGGCAAAGGTGTCTTCGATCTTGCTGCGCGGAATCTTGCCGATCAGGCCCAGATCCCAGGCCAGGTAGGCTTCCAGCGGGTCGATGTTCTCAAAGCCCGGCATGCGCTCCAGACGCGCGGCGATCTGCAGCGGGCCCAGGTGCTCGAGCTCACGGATGATGCGCAGCGGGTCGTTGCCGCTCATGAACAGCGACGGCGCCGGGGTGAAGCCGATGTGCCAGGCTTCGGGTTCTTCTTCCTTCGGCTTGGCGACGGCCACGGCGGCCGGCGCTTCGCCGGCGAGCACCGCGTTCAAGCGGGTGTGCACGGCCTTGACCGCAGCCGGGTCGGCCGGGGTGCCGTGTTCGGCTTCGCGCAACAGGGCGCGCAGCACGTCGACCGAGCCGAGCATGGCATCGACCGCATTGGGCTCAAGCTGGCGCTTGTTGGAGCGCAGCTCGTCCAGCAGCGTTTCCAGCACATGGGTCAGGCCGGCGACGGCTTCGAAGCCGAAGGTGGCCGCACCGCCCTTGATGGAGTGCGCGGCGCGGAACACCGAGTTGATGATTTCCGGGTCGCGGTTTCCCTCTTCCAGGGACAGCAGCCCGGCCTCCATCGCGTCGAGCCCTTCACGGCTTTCCTCGAAAAAGGTGGCGTGGAAACGTTGCAGGTCCATGCTCATGGGCGTGAAATCCGATCGTGAAACGAGGAAGGGTTAACCCAGGACTTTCTGGACGGTGGCAATCAGCTGTTCGGGATTGAACGGCTTGACCAGCCAACCGGTCGCACCGGCCGCCTTGCCTTCGGATTTCTTGTCGGCTGCCGACTCGGTGGTCAGCATCAGCATGGGAGTGAACTTGTAGTCCGGCAGCTGGCGCAGTTCGCGGATCAGCGAGATGCCATCCATGTTGGGCATGTTCACGTCGGTCACCACCGCATTGAAGCGCTGGCCCTTCGCGCGGCCCAGCGCCACGGCGCCGTCTTCGGCTTCTTCGACGGCAAAGCCGGCAGAGGTGAGGGCGAAAGAGACCATCTGGCGCATCGACGCCGAATCGTCCACCACCAAGATACGTGCGCTCATGCGGCGTTCTCCACAGATTTCAGGTTGTCATTGGATGCGGAAAGTCCGAGCGCGTCAGTGACGCCGAGCAGACGGGCCGCATCTCTAAAAGTGTCGTTGCAGCCATCGAATTCGGTCTGCAGCCCCGCACTGCGGCGGGCCTGCACGAAAGCGCAGAGCAGCTGCACGCTTGCGGTGTGGATGCGCCGGACTTCGCCGGCGTCAAGCACCAGCTCGCCGTCCTGCGTCAGGACTGCAGCCAGTTTTTGCTTGAGGTCGGCGCTGGTCTCGATGCCGAGATCCTCACCCAATATCACTGTGCTCATTGTTGCTCCGAACGGATGGTTCTATGCGTACTAACGGCGGCGGGCGGGAAAGCTTTAACGTTGAATCGGCGCATTGGTGCGCGGCACCATGCGCGCATTAATGCAGCAGGTGGGTGGCGTCGAGCAGGATCATCGGGTGATGGCCCAGGCGTGCCACGCCACGGAACAGGTTGTTGGAAATGCGGCACAGGCGGGCGTTGTCCGGCGGCTCGATCTGGTGATCGGTGAGGCTGGTGACGTCTTCCACCGCCGACACGCGCAGGCCCATGGTTTCGCCGTTCTCTTCCAGCACCACCACGCGGGTGTGCAGGTCCATGTCCACCGGCGATGAGCCCAGGTGGATGCCCAGGTCGATCACCGGCACCACCTGGCCACGCAGGTTCATGATGCCGAGCATGGCGCTGGGCGTACCGCGCAGCGGCAGCAGCGGCACCGGCAACACCACTTCCTGCACCTTGAGCAGTTCCAGCGCATAGGTCTGTTCGCCGCAGCGCAGACGCAGCCAGCGCGTACTGCGCTCGCTGGCGCGGCGCTCGGCGTGGATGTGTTCGGCCTGGCCCGGTGCCAGCAATGCCTGCAGGCCCTGCGGGTAGACCGGCGCAGGCGCAGCACGCGCGGGTGCGGGTGCCGGACGTGCAGGTGCGGGGACGGCCACCGGCGCGGCGTCCAGCCCGAAGGCCGGGTCCGAATCCAGTTCTGCCAGCAGGTCGGCGGCGATCATGTCGGCGCTGGGTTCTGCGCTGGCGAATGCCGGGTCGGCATCCATCTCGGCCATCAGATCTGCAGTGCTCATGAATGGGCTGGGCGCGGCCGTGGCAAAGGCGGGGTCCGCATCCATCTCGGCGAGGAAATCCGCCGCGATATCTGCGGCGCTCGGTGCAGCCACCACCGGCGGGCCGAAGGCGGGGTCGGCATCCATTTCGGCCAGGAAATCGGCGGCGATGTCGGCAGCGCTGGGTGCCACCACGCGCGGCGCGAATGCCGGGTCGGCATCCATCTCGGCCAGGAAATCCGCCGCGATGTCGTCGGCGCTCGGCGCGGCCACTACCGGCGGCCCGAACGCCGGGTCGGCATCCATTTCGGCGAGGAAATCGGCGGCGATCGCTTCGGCGCTGAGCACCGGGGCGCTCACCTGCGCTGCTGCAGTGGCCTGCACGGGCGGTTCCGCCAGTGCCAGGTCATCGGCCTGCGCGAGGTCTGCCTCGGCAGCCAGCGGCGCTGCGCTGGCGACGGCGGTGACCGTGGCCACGTCGATCTCGACGCCGGCATCGTGCAGCAGGCCTTCCAGATAATCGTCCAGCTCACCATTGGCGGTGTGGTTGCTCATGCCGCTTGCTCCATCCGCATCGCGTCATCGGCCAGCACCCATTCCAGCGCGCGGCGATACGCGGACAAGCCGCGGCCCTGGTAATCGGTGGTGGTGGCCGGCACGGTGAGGGCGGCGGCGTTGCAGATGCGTGTATCCATCGGCACCGCGTCTTCCCACACCACCGGGCCGTAGGTGGTCTGCATTTCTTTCAGTGTTTCGTTGCCGGCGCGGGTGCGGCGGTCGAACAGGGTGGGCAGGATCGATACCGGCAAATCGCGCCGGCGCGAGCGCTGCACCATGTCGGCGGTGCGCACCATGCTGGCCAGGCCGTGCAAGGCGAGCGGTTCGGCCTGGGTCGGCACCACCACGCGGTCGCAGGCGGCCAGCGCGTTGATCATCAACAGGCCCAGCGTGGGCGGGCAATCGAGCAGGATGTAGTCGTGCTGGCCGGCATGCCGGGCCATGGCGTTCTGCAGGGCCAGGCCCAGGCCAGGCTGGTTGGCGCTGCGGCGCTCCAGCGTGGCCAGGGCGGCCTGTGCGCACACGTAGGACAGGCCGGGGATGGCGCTTTCGTGCGCCAGGCTGGCCAGGTCGCTCGGCGGGGTGCCGAACAGGTCCAGCACGCCGCGCGGCGGCGGGTCCACGGCCACGCCGAACGCGCGGGTGAGTGACGAGTGCGGATCGAGGTCGATCAACAGCACCCGGTGCCCGAGCGCGGCCAGGCCGCGACCCAGTGCCAGCGTCGTGGTGGTCTTGCCCACGCCGCCCTTTTGGTTGGCGATTGCCCAGATACGCATCTCAGTGCACTCCTTCAATTACGGCGGGGACGGAACTTGTGCCGCTTTCGGTGGTGACGGCCGTTTGGCCGCCGTCAGACTTGGGAAGCTTCGGCGCCCCGGCGGCGGTCGCATGGATCTGCGATGGCGGATCGGGTGCGAGTGAGCCAGCCGAGTCAGCGAGGATGATCAACACCACACGCCGGTTCGCATTCCGTCCCGCCTCGGTGCTGTTATCGGCACGTGCGCGGAATTCTCCATAGCCAACCATCGCCAATCGTTGCGGGGCGACGCCTTCATCGGCGAACAGGTGCACCACGCTGGCGGCACGCGCCGCCGACAGTTCCCAGTTGGAGGGGAACTGCGCGGTGGCAATGGGCTGGTTGTCCGTATAGCCCTCCACGCGCACGCCGTTGGGGGCATCGCGCAACACTGCCGCCAGGGTGGACAGGGTGCCGCGCGCGCTCCCGGCCAGCAGCGCAGAGCCGGTGACGAACAGGATGTCGCTGTTGATCTCCACCTCGATCCACAGATCGCGGCGGCGGATGGTGATGAGTTGCTTGTCGATCAGCGGCGACAGGGTCTTGTTCAACTGCTGCGCCACTGCATCCATCTGCCGCTGCGCGCGTGCCAGCTGCGCCTGATTGCGCAGCGACACCGGCATGCGCATCTGCGCGGCCATCGACGGCAGGATGGTGGGGTCGGTCGGCCCGTTGGAGGCGGCCATCGGTGCGCCGGCCTTGATTACCGAAGGGCGGTCGTAGTCGGCGCCCAGGCTCTGGGTGTTGCCCAGCTGCACGGGGCTTGCGGCCTTGGACGAGCCACCGAAGGCGGTGGTCAGCGCCTGCGCCATCACCTTGTACTTGCCTTCGTTGAGCGAGGAGATGGCGTACATGACCACGAAGAACGCCAGCAGCAGCGTCATCAGATCGGCATACGGAATCGCCCACGCTTCGTGGTTGCCATGGTCTTCGTGATGTTTGCGACGGCGGGCCATGACGGGGCTAATGCAAGTAGCCTGCCAATTTCGACTCGATGTTGCGCGGGTTCTCGCCCTGGGCGATGGCGATCAGCCCTTCGATAGCCATTTCGCGCTCGTTGGTGCTGCAGTGGATGACGCTCTTGAGCTTGGCGGCCACCGGCAGGAACAGCAGATTGGCCGAGGCGATGCCATAGATGGTGGCGGTGAACGCGGCAGCGATGCC
Organism: Xanthomonas sp. LMC-A-07; assembly: GCF_030208825.1. Lineage (NCBI taxonomy): Bacteria > Pseudomonadati > Pseudomonadota > Gammaproteobacteria > Lysobacterales > Lysobacteraceae > Xanthomonas > Xanthomonas sp. LMC-A-07. The sequence goes on along the minus strand of NZ_JARVTF010000005.1, from coordinate 32,723 downwards.
GTGGCCGAGCATGGAGGGGTCGGCCAGGTTCTTCATTACCGCCATCAACCCCAGGACCGCACCGATGATGCCCAGCGTGGGCGCATAGATGCCCATGCCCTCGAACACCTTGGCGGCGGCAAGATCCTGGCGCTCCTGGTTGTCGACTTCGATCTCCAGCATGTGGCGCATGGATTCGGGCTCCACGCCATCCACCAGCATCTGCAGCCCTTTGCGCAGGAAGGCATCGTCCTGGCGGCCGAGCTGATCTTCCAGGCCCAGCAGGCCCTGGCGGCGGGCGATATTGCTCCACTCCACGATGCGCCCCAGCAGCCGCTCGCGGTCGCTGGCCGGCGGCTGGATCACCCAGCGCACAATCTTGAAGGCGCGCCGGAAAACCGCCGGCGAGGTGTGCAGCAGGATCGCGGCCACGGTGCCGACGATGACGATCACGAAGGCGGCCGGCGACCACAGCGACGAAATGCCGGCACCTTTCAACACGCTGCCGCCCACGATCGCCACGATCGCAAGCACCAGTCCAATGAGGCTGAGTCTGTCCATGGAAGCGGTATCGGCCCAGGCCGGGCGGACTTGATAGGTGCGCCCGGTCCAGTGCGCCAGAAAGTTGTCGTTCTGGGGGATGGTCTTCAATTGCCGACTGCGCTGAGAGCGGTAGCGCGGCGGGGGACCGGTCTCTCGGTCGTAACAGGTCTCGATGAACTCAGTGGTGCCTCAGGTCAGCCCTTGCGTTACCGAGGCGGACATAGAAGACACGACTCGGCACTCAAGCCCCTCTCCCGCCGGGAGAGGGGTTGGGGTGAGGGGACGTCCAGGCGCGGACTGTCGATTGTAGGTTTCGGTGAGGGCGCCATGCGGCCGGGAATCGAATCTTCGGCGCTACAGACATTGCTTATGACGCGTCATCACGGCACATCCCTGTGATGGCGATAGCAGCCAAGCGTCGTGCGGTTGCCATGTGCTGGAGTGTGCCAACACGCATGTCGATCCTGCTTCTCGCTGAGCTCGGTTGCAAATGATGGAGAGAGTGCAGGCGTTTTGGTGAGCCGTTTGCGCCTGGTTGCGGGCGAGGGCGTTTGGCAGGCTGCGATCAAGTTGCTGCAGCAGGCAGGCTCTACCTTGCCGCGTGCAAGCGTGGCGAGCCCGGCCGCCATCGTGGCGCTTGCAACGCCGCGGGCCTGCTGCGCGGCAGAATGCGCTGGCGCATGAGCTGTGCTACTTAGGCGTCCACGGCATTAGAACGATCTAATCGCATCCGCGCAGAGGGGAGAGAAGAGCAGGGAAACCGGACGCCGCAATGGCGCCGGATATTTTTGCATGACTTCGCGCGGTGTTCTTGTCCGGTCGTTGGATCGATACAAAGCCGCCGAGGCCGATCAATCTTTGGGAGAGCACGATCGAAATGAACTGCATGCCATTCGCACGCAACCACAGCACGCTGTCCGCCGGTATCGCCATCGCCTTGTTCGCGAGCGCTGCCTCCACCAGCGTTTCCGCCCAGCAGGCTGACGGCACGCCGGCGCCTACGGGCCAGGCCACGTTGCAGGCCACGGACCTGGACGCGGTGAAGGTGACCGGCTACCGCTACGCGATCGAAAAAAGTCTGGAGCAAAAGCGCAACGCCAACGCCGTGGTCGATGTGATCACCGCCGAGGACGTGGGCAAGTTCCCCGACAAGAACGTGGCCGATGCGCTGCAGCGCGTGCCCGGCGTGGTCATCAGCCGCGACGGCGGCGAAGGCAAGAACGTCAGTGTGCGCGGCCTGTCCTCGGAGTTGGTGCTGACCGAATTGAACGGCAACTACATCGCCACCGCCGAGTCCAACGGCGACCCGACGCGCTCGTTCAACTACACGCTGCTGCCATCGAACCTGCTGGGCAGCGCGGAGCTCTACAAGACCCCGGAAGCGCGCATCGACGAAGGCGGCATCGGCGGCACGGTGATCCTGCAGACGCGGCGCCCGCTGGAACTGGAGCCACATTCCGGCTTCGTCTCGGCCGAGGGCACCTGGTCGGATACCAGCAAGAAGACCGACGGCCAGTTCTCCGGTTCGTACTCGTGGCACGACAAGGACAACCGCTTCGGTGTCTTCGTTGGCTACACGCAGCAGAAGCGTACCGCGCGCACGCTCAATGCCAGTACCGAGAGCTGGCAGTGGTACGGCCGCGACGAAGTCGGCCCGGCGGTCGACGTGAACGGAAATCCGTCGGACTTCAACGCCAACTGGTGGGGCGGTACCGGTTTCTGGAACCAGGACGGCAATTACTCCACCGGTTTCATGATGCCGACAGCGGTCAGCCTGGACGCCAAACGCGAGGAGCGCGAACGCAAGGGCGGGCAACTGACCTTGCAGTTCAAGCCGACCGACGACCTGACGCTGACCGCGAACTACTTCCGCTTCGACCTGTCGCAGGACTCGCAGACCAATACCATCAAGATTCCCGAGTGGAACATTGCCCGCTATAACGGCGACGGCAACTGGCGCGGCGGCCGTCTGCTCGACGGTCTGCAGTTCGATCCCAGCGGCACCATCGTCACTGGCGCCGCCTACAGCCTGCGTCCGGGCAAGACCTACTATTGCAGCGAGGCGCAGGCCGCCGCGGCCGGCCTGCCACCGGGCGGCTGGGGCTCGGACGATTGCACCGTGCCGACCCCGCAGATCACCGGCAGCTACAACATCGAGAAATCGCAGTCGCAGACGGTGGACCTGGGCGGCGAATGGCGTGGCGAGCAGGTGGACGTGGCGTTCAAGGCGGGCCGCACCTGGGCCAAGGGCGGGCCGGAGCTGCAGTTCTCCCTGCCAATCAAGCCGCGCCTGCAGAACGCCGACGGCAGCTGGACCAACGGCAACTTCGCCAGCGCCTGGGACCTGACCGGCACGCCGTCCATGACATTCTCGCCGCAGCTGATGCAGAACCTGCGCGACGGCATCCTGCAGGTCGACCTGGGCTCGACCGGCTCGTCCTGGACCCGTAACACCAATCAGCAGCAGTACGCGCAGATCGATACCACCTGGCATTTCGATGGCGAGGTCGTCGACTCGCTGCAGTTCGGCCTCAAGCGTCGCGACGGCGGCATCCACCGCAGTACCGGCAACAACTACTGGGTGTGCCCAGGCACCGACCCGAGCGACTACGACAACCGCTACTGGAACGGGCGCTGCAATGCCATCGCCACCCGGTTCTCGCCGGGCCTGCTGTTCGCGCAGGACAACCTGGCCGGTGGCGTCAACGCCAGCGCGTTCCCGGCGATCAACTTCCCGGGCTACATCGGCTACTTGAACCAGACCTACGGCGCGATGCAGACCCGCAGCGAAGACAACTTCGTCTACAACGTCGACGAAGAGATCTATTCCAGCTATCTGCAGCTCAACTTCCACACCGAGCGGCTGCGTGGCAACGTCGGCGTGCGGGTGGCGCGTACCGGCCAGCGTGCCGAGTCCACCGACAAGGTGACCGCCTACAACGACTACTTCTTCGACGGCGCCGACGGCAATCCGCTGGCCTGCCAGCAGGGCGCCGCCACGCCCGGCGGCGCGCCGGCCGACACCTATTGCGGCACCGAAGGCTACTGGCGCTTGGCCGACAGCGTGCAACGCACCGAGTCGTTCGTGGTCAGCGGGCTGGACCGCAACTACACCGACGTGCTGCCGAGTTTCAACCTGGCCTACGATCTGACCGAAAACCTGTTGCTACGCGCGGCAGCCGCCAAGGTGATCGCACGCCCAAGCTACAACGACATCGCCGCGCCCGGCAGCCTGGAGTTTTACAGCCCCGAGTACGTTGCCGACCGGCGCCTGACCGGCGGTGCCAGCGAGCAGGGCTGGTACGGCTCGGGCAGCAACAAGAACCTGGAGCCGTACAAGGCCAACCAGTTCGACCTGGGGCTGGAATGGTATTTCCAGCCGGGCTCGGTGGCAGGTGTGGGGCTGTTCCGCAAGAACGTGGAGAACTTCGCGGTCGACGTGATCAGCGACGTGAACATGATGGTCGACGGGCAACCGGTCACCGTGCAGAACTACAGCACCCAGGCCGGCGGCCAGGACGCGGTCTCGCAGGGTGTGGAGCTGTACGCGCAGCACACCCTGCCGTTCGGACTTGGTATGCAGTTCAACTACACCTACAACGATGCCAGCAAGGCGGCGGTGCGGTTGGAGGACGGCACCGAGGCCGGCAAGACCTCCATGCCGGGCAGCGCCAGGAACCAGACCAACCTCACCGTGTTCTACGAGACCGACAGCCTGCTGCTGCGCGCCTCGTACAACCGTCGCGGCGAGCTGGTGCAAGGCCTGGTCAACGGGTTGAACGTCTTTGAGGAGCCGTACTACCAGATCGACGTGAACGCGGCATACAACATCACCCCGGCGCTCAGCCTCACCGCCTCGGTGCTGAACCTGACCAAGCAGGAGTCCCGCTCGCACCTGGGCGACGACACCCGCGCCCGCTTCTATACCGGCGGATACGCAGGCCGGCTGGCGTACCTCGGGCTGACCTACAAGTTCTAGCGCCAACGTGTCGCGCCCATGCCTGCCGCGTGGCGGTATGGGCGCGATGGTTTGGCGATAGCCGGGCTCTAGTGGAAGTGAACCTGGAACCGTTATTTCCTACCGTTATTTCGGAGCCGTTATTTCACCAGGCTTGATGGAAGGCCCACCGGGGAAACGTCGCACCAAGACAATCGCCTACAGTGGCGTAGCAAGCCATCCTGGCCTAGGATGAAGGGAGAAGTTCGACTATTTCTTGTTGGGCCCGCGCACGGTTAGCATGCATGTGGGTCATTACGCAAAGGAGCTTAAAAAGGATGCGCCAACTAGCTGCATATAGTTTCACATCTCCTGCTAGTGACGTTGCGAGCGCCCAAAAGCGTCACGCTGAGGCGATTGGAATCATTGAGGAGTGGCTGGTAAAGAAAGGGGCTGAAGCGCCATTAGAAACCGAGGGTTTTTTCCGTTCCAAGACTCAGATGGACAACACCGGCGTCTATACCATCACAAAGCATGACCACGACGGGGATGAGTTGGTCGCATACAGCCTAGACGAGAAATCCAGTTCGGGGCTAGATTTTTCAACCAACATTTTCGCCCTCTGCTCCGGAGGATCCAGCACAATCTTCTGCGCGCTCTCCGCATCGAGCTCCGAAGAAGCTATCCTCAATGCCTACACAGACGCCCGCTGCCCATCAGTTATTCGTGATCTTTTAGCCTCTAAGGATGACTGGAAATATGCAGGCATAGATGTTTCTAGGGACGCGACGGCCATAGACAGCGAAGCGGACATTTCCGCTTTCGTCGACCATATCAGGGACCCTCAACTTAGGAAGGTGCCGCTTGTATTGGTTTCTGAATATAAGGGTGAAGAGGCATGGCCAGGCATTTCCGAGAAGCTTGCACGAGATCTGATCGGCGCGGCCGAAGTCGTCCGTATCACGGACGCGGGATCAAAGCTACTAAGTTCCAAGGTGGGGAAAAGGCACTCTTGTTACTTGGGGGCCATCCGCCTCTATTGGCCTGCGACCGGCGAGCAGGAGATGCCCAAATCTTTTGTCTGGACCGAAGAGGCCCTGCTTCCTCAGGATGAGGATGAGGATGCCCTCTACGCAAAGCGCTTTCAGAACAAGCTGCGCAACCTGATCTTATCTGCAACCGCTGTCTCAATCGCGCCACCAAAAAGGATCAAGGAACTTACCCAGCTCACAGCCTCCAAGGAGCTTCACGATGTCCGAAAGAGCTCCGAAGAGCGCATTGAGCAACTTCAGGCTTCCATTGATGATCTGAAGCAAAAGCTCGAGGAAGCCGAATACCGCAATCGCATCCTTTCATATCAGCTGCAGCAGTCGGCCATGCTTGCCGAAATTGGGCAAGGTAACGAAGGGGCTTCGAACGATGAAGATAACGATGCTCCCGCGAAGGGAGAGGTTCGCTTCTACAAGAAGATTGCCAATGCGGGAAAGGCAGACAAGATGGTGCAGACCAAGGATTGCAGCCATACTTCTTGGCAGTCCTCCAACGGCGCTGACAAGGCAAAAAAAGGTCTTGCCCGCGTCATCGGATCGGAGGATTGGAAGTCCGTCTTGCATTGTGGAACTTGCACAGGGGGCGGCGTTTGGAGGGTCGAATGGTGATTCGCTATCGCTTGAGTTGAACACTCAAACCTCCTTGCTGACGCCGGCTATGTCCTAATCAGCCAGCGTCATCCACAACGCTTTGCCGCTCTCGGCACTGATGTCCGAGAACTGATCCGGCTCCCAGTGGGTGTGGGTCAGCAGGACGCCCAGGTCTGCGAGCAGTTGCTGGCATCGCTGACCGAAGCCAAAAACGCCGCTGAAGGTCAGCCCCAGCGAACCGATGTCAAACGGCTTTGGCTCCATCCCCATGGGCTGCATTTCCATGTGCGCATGGTGCTTGTCGCGAAACGTCTTGATTTTTAGCGCAAGCGGGTCGACGTCCAAGTCGGCCATGGCCTGAGAAATTGCTGCCCACTTCTCGTCGAACTGGGCAGCGTTCGCGTCGCGATCCCGCTGGCGCCATGCTTCAACGGTTGCTTCACTGATGCCCTCAATCGGCGCCGCCTGAAGCTCATCGAACATCCGGCTGTAACTGTCTCGGTAGTGCTCGCGCATGCCAGGCACCTGGAGCTTCTTCCAGATGTTGGTCAGGCTGCCCGTCTTCCCTCCCTTGTCCAGGAACAACCGAGACAAGTCTCGGATGTAGTCCTGACCCAGCAATGGGGCCAGGTGATTCCAAAGCATCACACCCCTCGTCTTGTCCAGCTTGGCTTTCATGGCCGCCTGGACATCGGCGTCCAACACCAAAGGCTTGAGCAGGTGGACTCGCTCGTCCTGAAAATGCGCTTCGCTGGTCAGAGCCCGGATCCACCCATCGATCCGCTCGATGTGCTTCTCGGGGGTGTCCACCTCTTCCATTGCATCGCTCATGCGTTCTCCAAAGATTTTCATCATCACTCTATCGCCCGCACGCCTGTCCCGGTTCACTTCCAGCAAAACTTCAGTTCCAGGTTCACTTCCACTGCAGCCTGGCATTCGCCAAATCACCCCTTCATGCCTGCCACGCGGCGGTATGGGCGCGACGCTCCGGCTCTCGGATCATCGAATAACCGTGATGGAGTCAGGTGCACTTATCAGACGACGGCGTTCGGCTTGCGTGGCCCGTATGGAACTGCGCCAGCGGCGCACACAGCCGCGCGAGACCCGCCAGCGTGGATTGACACGCCAGGCCGTGTACTTGCAATCTAGGCCCAAGGAGCGTCGAAACTCCTCTCATAGCGGTACCCACCTCCGTCAAACCGGTGGGTTTTTTGTGCCTGCATCCTGCAGGTGCAAGCCGACGCAATGCCTGTGTCGGGAGGGCGGCTAATACAACACCCGCAAGGGGAATACGCCCGCCGGCTATGAGCGGTTTCGAACCTCCCGACATCCCGTCGCCGTTGGCGGCGGTTCTTGGGTTGTTCCAGGAGGGCGTTGCCATGTCTACCGCACCATCCATGCCGGCATCTGTGCCGGTTGATCTGTTGCCAGCTTCCGCTCACCACCTGCGGTGGGATGTGGGCGAGGTGCTGCGCCGGCTCGTCGCACGCGCAGCTGTTGAGCAGGCGAGCGACCATCCGGCGTATCCGCTAAGTCGCCAGCTCGCTGTGTTGCTGCACACCTCGCGCCGCCGGTTCGTACGCAGTGCTTTGGGGATGCAGCAGTGCGTCGCCGCATCCATCACCCGCCACCAGCCGGAGGCGCTATGACACGCCGCCGCCCACCCACGGCATCTGCCAGCGCACGGCCCACCCGCACGCGTGCGCGCCCCGCGCCGCCCAAGCGGGTGCAGTGGGTCGTGGTGGAACCCGACCGCACCAAGCTGCCACCGATGCTGCCGCCCGACCCGGACGCCTCCCCGCAAGGCCCCGGCACGCTACGCGCACCCCGCCGCGCCCGCCGCCCGCGCCAATGCACCGTCAGCTACACCCATTACCCCGGTGCCCACGACCACGCCGGCGACCAGCACGTGCCCCACGTCCGCCTCAGCGGCCTATGGCTGGAACAACTGGGCTTTGCCATCGGTACCAAGCTGCGCATCACCGCCAGCGAAGGGCAACTGCTGATGGAGGTGTTGCCGCCGGTGGAAGTGCCGGCCAAGGCGCGTAGCGTGCGGCGATGATGCGGCGGCTGCCAGAAGCCTTGCGATTGACCTCGGTGCCCGATACCACTAGCGTCGCAGCCACACCAGCGCACAACGGACGCTTCATGATCGCGCGCCCCCTCTACGCCTTGCTCGCCACCCTCGCTCTGGGCGCATGTGCCCATACCGCGGCCACCCCAGCACCGGCAACCGTCACGGAGACATCTGCCATGAATTCATCCAGTCCTACCACTGTGCCGCCTAACAAGCCCACTGCGGAAGGCTTGCTTGGTCAGCTGCTTATGTTGATCAAGGGCAGCCAGAACATCTCCGACTTCACTCCCGAGCGTCTGAGTTCCACGATGGGGCAGGCGGTTCAGTTCGTGAAAGGCGACGAACGCCGATATCGGGCCTTCGGCCCGCTCACTAAGGATTGGAGTTATGGATTTGGAGTCGATGAAACCAAGCTTGATGGCAGATGGTTCGAATTCCGCTTCGATCGCAATGTGGCCGGTGCATCGCCTGCGATGACCGAAATTTGTCGCCTGGACTTTGATCGTTTTACCCAGCAGCTTGAGCAGATGGGATTTGCGCGTGAGCGCAACATCGTCGAAGACGGGCGCTGGATGAGTGATTTCTTTACGCGCCCAGGAATGCGAGTAGAGGTCTTTCCGCGAGGTGAGGCGGCGGAACCGCAAGAGTTAGTGGCGCACAAATGCGTCGAATGGGTCTACATCCGTTAAGTCCAAGGAGCGGACATGTCACTCAGTCCTGATGCTTTGAAAGTTTTGAATGATTTCGGCAATGAGCCTGGAGTTACCAAACCTCACGTCGATCAACTGAGGCGGCTTCTAACCGATTCGCCGGAACTTACGCGTCAGCTGAACGAAGCAGTTGATCAAAAGCTGGTGACCAGCTTCAAGCCTCTCACTGATCCGCATGCTGGAGGCTCGTTTGATCCCATTGGCCATTCAATCCAGTTGCCGCTGACAAAGCTGGTGGGCCCCAATGGAGTTGCTCCCCCATCTCCGGGGGATCTGACTTTTGTCCTTGGGCACGAGTTGCAGCACAGCACCTTCAGTCCGGATGCGGAGGCTGCAAGGCAGCAATTCATGACTGAGGCTCGTACGATTGCACGTACCACCCACGACTATACGTCCGCTGCTGAAAAGGTCATTGCGAACAACCGCGAGGATGAATCACGCGCAGAGATCGCGGGTTGGAACGCCACCCTCAGCAGGGTGAAGGGCAGTACACCTCAGCCGACCTTGGAGGATATCTATCGTGCGGCCCCAGGACGGATGCGTGACTTCATCGATACCGCTGCAGGAAGCCAGGGCCTTGTCTATACCTTAAAGCCAAATCTTTCCTTGAACCAAGACTTGTCAATGCCAGCCACGCCTTCAAATGTCGAGGCCATGGGTGTCAACTATTTCGATAAGCCGGCACAGGATACGCAGATCGGTTATGGCGGCCTATCTGACTATCACAACCACTACGGACCCTGGGTCATCGGCACCGCAGCCATCTTTGAGCGTCACTACAACAAGGCGCAGCCTGGCACGCCTGAACAACCGATGATCTTTAACCTGCAACGGCTTGGCTTCAAAGAGGATGCGCTGGAACGTAATGGTATTGATCTGGGCAGCACCACGCGCCCGATGCCTTACCTGGACAGCAGCACCCAGCCCCCGACGCCGGGCTTGTTCCAGCACAGCAAGAACACGCATCTGCATGTCTCGCCGATCTCTGCACAAGAGCTGGAGCAGGAGCTCCGTGCACGTGAATCCCAATCGCAAGGGACCTCAGCTCAGCGTCTTCCGTCAGACCCAGGCCATGCGGATCACCCGCTTTACCAGCAGATCAGAGGCGGGGTGCAAAAGCTCGATAGCGCACATGGCAGGCAGTGGGATGCATCGAGCGAACGCATGACAGCCAGCTTGCTTGCGCTGGCAAAAGAGGAAGGGTTGTCGCGGGTGGATCATGTGGTGCTCAACAACCCAACGGCTCAGCTGGCGGGCGGCGAGAAGGTCTTCGTCGTTCAGGGCGCCCTCAACGACCCGGCTCACCAGCGTGCCCATATGTCGACCATGGACGCCGTGCAGACACCAGAGACCCAGTCGTTCGATCGCCTGCAGGCAATCAACCAGACTCAGGCCCAGGCGCGCGAACAGCAGCAGGCGCTCGAGCAGTCCCAGCAAGCCGTCAGCCAGGCTGGTCCGTCGATGACGCGCTGAGTGTTTCGCAACGAGATAACGGGGTCCAAATAACGGTCCGAAATAACGGTTCCAGGTTCAGTTCCACGGCAGCCTGGCCGTTGCCAAACCATCGCGCCCATGCCTGCGCGCGTAGCGACATAGATCGGCAGCGATGCTGGTAATGACACGACAATGGCCACAATACGCGGCCGTTGTCGTTAGATCAGGCAGCCAGGATCGTCTTGACGATTCCCGATTCCCGAAAATCAATGATCGCTAGAGCGCAATCCATCCACATCCAGAATCAGCGCCATCCGGCCCTCGCCGATCAGGGTGGCACCGGCGTAGCCGGGTAGGCCGCGCAGGGCGTGGGGTAGGGGTTTGATCACGAAGAAGTAAATCTGGAGCTGTTATTGAACTGTTATTTCGAAGCAGCTAAAGCGATTCCCGCCCCTTAGCCGTATCACCAAACCGGCGAGAGATTTCTGTCTTTCGAGGTGGCGACACCATACGACGTCGCGTATGCGGACAGGAAGCATCTGTCCGAATAGGGTGATACCCTCTGCATGGCTCAAACGCTGATGTTGGAGTGAGGAGTAAAAATGGTCGCCTCAATTAAACGCCGCACTGTTTTGGCTGCGGCATTATCCATGGCCCTGCCGATGCGTAGCTTTGCCAAACCCGGAATTGCAGCTGATAGCGTGTCCTCGGCCCTTCGCCGTCGCGTAGCCGAGGAAAAGCAGGGCACCGGGGCCGTATTGGGGGTGGTGCGCGCAGGCGAATTGAAGACCTTCCACTACGGAACGGTTGGCCTAGGTAAACTCCAACAGCCGAATGATCGGTCAGTATTTCAGATCGCCTCGCTAACCAAGATATTCACGGCACTATTACTTGCTGATTGCGTTCAGCGGGGTGAAGTGAATCTCGTCGATCCACTATCAAAGTACATTGCAGTTCCTCCCGCCACCTTCGACGGGAATGAGATCACGCTTCTCGATTTAGCCACTCATACGAGTGGGCTACCACTTCGGCCATCCAGTCGCACCGGCCTCAGTCAAGACAACCCCTACGCCGGTTACACCGAGAGCGATCTTTGTGCTGATTTAGGTCGTGTCCATCTCACGCGCTTACCGGGGTCGAGTTTTGAATACTCGAATTTTGACTACGCGTTATTGGGTTACGCGTTGTCACAGCGCCTTGGCAAAACGTATGCTGAGCTCTTGCGAGCTCGCATTCTTGAACCGCTTCGTATGGACGAGACTACGCTTACTCTATCAACGGCGATGCAGCACCGCGAAATTTGGGGTTACGATGCGGACTTCCACTCGGCTCAACCCTGGGAATTTGGTGCGCTTGCGCCGGCAGGCGGCCTTTTTTCGACGGTGAAGGACCTGTCGAAATTCATGACACTTTGGACAAACAAAGAAAGCGGTCCCCTCTCGCGGGCGGCTTCAATGATGCTGACCGTAGATAGGCCCGGCGATAATGCCGATACCAGAATGGGTATCGGCTGGCGGAAGGTCCACCCGGATGGCCAGAGCATAGCTTGGAGCAATGGAAATGGCGGCGGCGTTCGTAGCTTCATGGGCTTCAACGCCGACACGCGCGTCGCCGCAATCGCGTTTATCAACAAAACATCGGGTTTTGGAGTTGACGATATCGCGCTTGGGACGCTTGCGCCAGCTGGCTCGCATGTTCCCCCGTTTTTCTAAAACCCGGGCTGGTTTAAGATGCTTAAATATTAGCTGGATGGGAAATAACGTTTCCAGGTTCACTTCCACGGCAGCCCGACCGTCGCCAAACGATCGCGCCCATGCTTGCGCGCGTAGCGGCTTAAATCGGCAGCGATGCTGCTAGTGAAACGACAACGGCCGCAGTACGCGGCCGTTGTCGTTTCATCAGGCAGCCAGGATCGTCTTGACGATTCCCGATTCCCAATTCCCGATTCCCGATTCCCGATTCCCGATTCCCCAATCCCCAATTCCCAATCCCGAAAATCAATGATCGCTGGAACGCAGCCCATCCACATCCAGGATCAGCGCCATGCGGCCGTCGCCGATCAGGGTGGCGCCGGCGTAGCCGGGCAGGCCGCGTAGGGCGCGGGGCAGGGGCTTGATCACCACTTCCTCGCGGCCGCGGACCTGGTCCACCACCAGGCCGAAGCGGGTCTCGCCGGCCTGCAGCAGCACCACGGTCAGCAGCGGCGGTTGTTCGGCGGGCACGCCCAGCCAGCGTCGCAGATCGATCAGCGGCAAGGTGTGCGAGCGGCGATCGAGCACGGCGCGGCCGTCGAACCAGCCCAGCGAGGACTGCGGGGCATGCAGCACCTCGACCACGCGAGCGAGTGGCAGGGCGTAGACCGCTTCGCCGGCCTGCACCAGCAGGGTGGGCAGGATCGCCAGGGTCAGCGGCACGCGGATCATGAAGCGGCTGCCGCGGCCCAGTTCGGACTGGATCTGGATCTGCCCGCTGAGCTCGCGGATACGCGATTGCACCACGTCCATGCCGACGCCGCGGCCGGAGATGTCGGTCACCTCGGCCTTGGTCGAGAAGCCGGGCATGAAGATCAGATGCAAGCACTCGTCGGTGCTCAGGCGCGCGGCGGCTTCTGCATCGATCAGGCCCTTGTTGCGGGCGATTTCGCGCAGGCGCTCGGGGTCGATGCCGGCACCGTCGTCCTGGATTTCGATACTGACGTAGTCGCCTTCCTGCTGTGCGGACAGGCGCACGTGGCCACTACGCGGCTTGCCGGTGGCTTCGCGCAATGCCGGTGATTCGATGCCGTGGTCGATCGCATTGCGCACCAGGTGCACCAGCGGGTCGGCCAGGGCTTCGACCAGGTTGCGATCCAGCTCGGTTTCGGCGCCAATCAGTTCCAGTTCCACTTCCTTGGACAGGGTGCGCGCCACATCGCGGGCCACCTTGGGAAAGCGCGAGAACACCTTGCTCACCGGTTGCATGCGGGTGCGCATGACCGCGGTCTGCAGGCGGGCGGTGGCGATGTCGAGCGTGCTCACCGCGCGGTCGAGTTCTTCGTCGCGCAAGCGGGTACGCAAGGTCTTGAGCCGGTTGCGCGAGAGCACCAGTTCGCCGATCAGGTTGACGATGGCGTCCAGGCGCTTGGTATCCACGCGCACGGTCTGTTCGGCTTCGGCGCCACCGCTCTTGGCCGCGGCTTTGGGCGCGGCCTTGGCACCGGCGGCAGCCGGTGCCTGGCCGGCGGGCACCGCGGCGAGCGCCGCGGCCTTGGGCGCGGATTTCACCGCCGGCGGGCCGCTCTTGGCATCGAACTGCGCAATCAGCGAGGCCGGTGCATGCGGCACCGGGTCACCCGAGCCCATCGCATCGAGCATGGCCTGCAGATAATCCAGCGACTGCTGCGCGGCATCGAAGTGATGCGCCTGCAGCACCGCCTGGCCGGAGCGCGCCATGCCGAGGGTTTCTTCGGCGGCGTGGCACAGCTCCACCATGGGCTTGATCGCCAGAAAGCCGGCGCCGCCCTTGAGCGTGTGGAAGCCGCGGAACACCGCGTTGAGCTGGTCGGCTTCGTCTGGCGCCTGTTCCAGCGACACCAGCTGTTCGCCGAGGCGATCCAGGATTTCCTGGGCCTCGACGATGAAATCGGCAGCAATATCGTCTGGAACAGCACTCATGGTTACAACCCCAATCCGGACAGCAGGTCGTCGGCGTCGTCTTGCGACACCGCGTGACGGTCCAGGCCCTTGACTGCAGGACCGGCAAGACCGCCGTCGTCTTTTTTCGGCTCGGTGCTTTTCGGCGGCAGGCCGAGGGCACCAAAGCCTTCATGCACGCGCCGCACGATGCCGGCCACGCGCCGGATGATCTGGCCGCTCAGGTCCTGGTAGCTCTGCGCCAGCGACAGCTCGGTCAGGTTGTGGCGCATCTTGTCCATCAGCGCGCCCTGGTCCTCGTTAAGACCACCATCGCGCAGCTGGTTTGCCAGCAAACGGCATTCTTCGACCAGATCCAGCGTGCGATGGCTGGCCTTTTCGGTCATTTCCACCACGTGGTCCAACCGCGAGCAGGCGTCGTCGAGCTCGCCGGCTTCTTCGGGCAGGGTGGGCAGTTCGCCCAGGGCCTGGCCCAGTTCGCGTGCAAGCCGGCTCAGGCCCTGCATCATCGGACGGGTGCGCAAGGCGGCGAGGTGGTCGACCTCGCGCTTCCAGGCGGCTTCGTCACCGCTTTCCAACGCATCGAGCGCGCCCTGCAGGCGGTCGATCAGCGCGGCGCGTTCGGCATTGGTGTCCACGGTGGCGTTCATCAGGCGGTCGCCGCCAGACGTTCGAACACCTTGCCCAGCTTTTCTTCCAAGGTCTGGGCGGTAAACGGCTTGATGATGTAGCCGTTCACGCCGCACTGGGCGGCTTCGATGATCTGTTCGCGCTTGGCCTCGGCGGTCACCATCATCACCGGCAGGTGCTTGAGCTTGGCGTCGGCGCGGATGTTGCGCAGCAGGTCGATGCCGGTCATGCCGGGCATGTTCCAGTCGGTGACCACGAAATCGAACGGGCCCGCGCGCAACGCAGCCAGTGCGCTGTTGCCGTCTTCGGCCTCTGCGGTATTGGTGAAGCCGAGATCCGCCAACAGATTCTTGACGATACGGCGCATCGTCGAGAAGTCGTCCACGATCAGGATCCGCATGTTCTTATTCACATCAAGCTCCTAACACGAAAAATACGCGAAAAATTAGTCGTCAATTTCGACACCGGCATCGGCCAGTTCGAAGACTTTGAGGCGGCCGCGCAGACGCACCACGGCTTGGCCATGGATCTGGCAGACGCGCGACTCGCTGACACCGAGCACGGCGCCGATTTCCTTCAGGTTCAATTCCTGTTCGTAGTACAGCGACAGCACCAGCTGCTCGCGCTCGGGCAACTGGCCAATCGCCTTGCCCAGCTCGCGACCAAACTCGCCGCGCTCCATCATCTGCTGCGGATTGGGGCCACCCTTGGCGGTGGTGTCCAGTTCGCCGTGATCTTCGATGCGCGATTCCAGGCTCAGCACCTGGCCGCGTGCGGCGTCTTCCATCAGGCGCAGGTAGTCGGGCAGCGGCATCTCCATCGCGGCGGCCACTTCGGTGGCGGCGGCGGCGCGGCCGGTGTTCTGTTCGATCTTGCGCACGGCGGCGGCGGCGTCGCGGGCCCGGCGATGCACCGAGCGCGGCACCCAGTCGCCACGGCGAATCTCGTCGATCATCGAGCCGCGGATACGGATCGAGGCATAGGTTTCGAACGAGGCGCCCTGGTCGGAGTCGTAGCTGCGCGAGGCTTCGATCAGGCCGATCATGCCGGCCTGGATCAAATCGTCCACTTCCACGCTCGCCGGCAGGCGCGCGGCCAGATGGTGGGCGATCCGGCGCACCAGGTCGGCGTGCTGGGTGACCACATCGTTGGCGTTATTGCGTTGCACCGCACGGTACTGGGCCGTGGCGGTCGTTGCGGTGGCGGTACTCATGCGGCCACTCCCCGTTGGATGATGCGTTCGACGAAGAACTCGACGTTGCCGCGCGGCACGGTGGGGGCCTGCCAGCGCGAGGTACGGCGTGCGATTTCGGCAATGGCCTGTGCCGAGGGACTGGCCGGGTAGGCCTTGATGACCGGTTGCTGGCGCTGCACCGACAGGCGCAGCCAATCGTCCTGCGGCACGTGGCCGAGGTAGTTCAGCGAGACATCGCCGAGGAACTTTTCGCACACCCGCGAGAGCTTGTCGTACAGCAGGCGGCCTTCGTTGGGGTCGCGCACCATGTTGGCGATGATCTGCAGGCGGTCCACGCCGCGTTCGCGCGAGAGCACCTTGATCAGCGCGTAGGCGTCGGTGATCGAGGCCGGTTCGTCGCAGACCACCACCACGGTGTCCTGGGCGGCCTGGCAGAAGGTCAGCACGCTGTCGGTGATGCCGGCGGCGGTATCGATGACCATCACGTCCAGGTCGCGCTCCAGTTCGGAGAACACGTTGACCAGGCCGATGTGCTGGGCCGGGGCCAGTTCGGCCATGTGGCGGCGACCGGAGGCGGCCGGCACCACGAGCACGCCGCCGGGGCCTTCGATGATCACTTCGTCCAGCGTGCAGCGGCCGGCGATCAGGTCGGCCAGGGTGTACTTGGGCGACAGGCCCAGCACCACGTCCAGATTGGCCAGGCCCAGGTCGGCGTCGAGCAGCAGGGTGCGCTTGCCCATGTCGGCCAGGGCCACCGCCAGGTTGGCGGAGATGTTGGTTTTACCCACGCCACCCTTGCCACCGGTCACGGCAATGGTGCGCACCGGGCCCAAAGGCTCGGGACGGGTCGCCGACAGGGGGAAGGCGTTGGTCAGCTTTGCGTATTCACGCGACTGCATGGTTGTGCTCCGGAGTACAGGGCTTATCGGCAGCGCGCCGCAAATCTTCAAGGCGAAGAACGAGACTGGCGGCATTGGCACGGTGCAGGTCATCGGGGACGCGTTGTCCGTCGGTGACCCAGGTGATCGGCATCTGGTGATCGACGACCACCGACAGGGCGCTGCCGAAGCGCCCGGTCTCGTCGAGTTTGGTCAGCACCACGCCCTGGGGCTTGGCATGGGCGAAGCGGCGCACGACCTCGTCGAGGTCGGAAAAATGGGCGTTGGCGGGCAGCACCAGCAGCGAAGTGACCTGGCGGGCGGCGCGCAGCCAGTTGAGCTGGGCGGCCAGGGCGCGGTCGCGCTGGCCCATGCCGGCGGTGTCGATCAACACCAGCTTGTAGTCGCGCAGGCGCTCGAGCAGCTCCAGCAGGCTTTCGGCGCTGTCGGCCTCGTGCACGGCGATGCCGAGCTGGCGGCCGTAGCTGTGCAGCTGTTCGCGGCCGCCGACACGCTGGGTGTCGGTGGTGACCAGGGCCACGTCGCGCGGGGCGTGCTGGGCGGCGAAGCGCTGGGCAAGCTTGGCGATGGTGGTGGTCTTGCCGGCGCCGGTCGGGCCGACCAGGGCGATGACGCCGCCCAGTTCCAGCGGGTCGACCGGGGCCACCGGCAGGCGCTTGGACAGCAGGCCCAGCATCAGCCCACGGCCGCGGTGCAATTCGGTGTCGGCCGGGATCTGCAGGGCGACATCGCGGATCAGGCCGGCGTCGAAGCCGTAGTCGTCCATCAGCTCCAGCGCCTGGGCACGCACCGGCGAGCCGCGCAGGCGTTCGTCGGTGAGGCGGTTCATTTCGCGCTCGATCATCTGGCGCATCAGCGCCAGCTCGCCGCGCAGCTGCTTGAGTTCTTCGTCGTTCTGCGGCGCCGGGGCGGCGGCCTGCACGGCGGCCAGGGCGACCGGCGCCACCGGGGCGACGACCAGCGGCGGCAGCGCGGCCGGCGGCAGGATCTGCGGCAGCGCGTCGTCCAGGTCGAAGCCGTCGTCGGCCAGTTCGTCATCGTGGTGGTGTGCGATCGCGACCGGTGAGGCAACAGCGGCCGGCATCGCCGGGACCGGCGCGGTGGCGACGACCGGGGCCTGCAGCGGTGCACGCGGCACCGGCGGGGTGGTCAGGAATTCGGCGAACAGCTGCTCGGGCAGTTCCGACAGGGCGTGCTCGGGCTGCTGGCGCATGGCGGCAGCCGGTGCGCTCTGCACGGCAACCGGCATCGGCGCCGCAGCGCGGACCGGTGCAGCCGCCGGGGCGGGGCGCGGCACGCTGACCGGCTGGCGCAGGGCCATGGCGGCGATCATTTCTTCGGCGGCACTGGCCACGCGCTGGCGCTGGGTCATGCCGGCTTCGGCGGTGTCGCGACGCGGCACGTGCACAGGAGCAGGCTGGATGGCCGGCGCCTGCTGGACCGGAGCCGGCGCCGCAGCGGCGGCCGGCACGTCGGAGCGGGCGGTTTCCAGGGCGCGCTGCACCAGTTCTTCGTCGTAGTTGCTGGCGGCGACGATCTCGACGCCTTCGGCGGTGCGGCGGTTGGACAGGATCACCGCGTCCGGGCCGTGCTCTTCGCGCACCATGCGGAATGCGGTGCGCATGTCCGGGGCAACAAAGCGTTTGATCTTCATGCGAAGTGCCTCCAGGAACAGGACCCGACGGACGCCGTACGGGTGCGGGTGAAATGTGGGTGTGTTGCCAGCGTCATGAGGTGCCTGTCCCGTTCGTTCGTCCAAGTGCTGCGTCCCGCCCCGCAGCGGTGTGGCTGTCTGCGGTCTCGCCAGAGCTAATGCATGCGGTGTGCCAAAACGCGGCGCCGGGGTTTCGGCGCGTGGGTTTATGGGATTGGGACGGGGCGGGGTTGGGTGTTTGGCCTGGGCGGAAGTGGTCAAGTCGTTGGATTGATTGACGTTTTTTCGGGGCGGCGATGCGGTGGCGACGCCTTGCGGGCAGAGCCGCTGGTGGGCTGGGTGACGAACGTGGATCGATTGGAGCGCCTGGAAACGGCCAGCGCCCTGCAATCGATTGGAGGTTCGGAGCGGTGGCGGGTTTCCGACGCCGGGTTTTGGCAGTCGATTACCGGGCTTCAGCATTCGCTCGCCGGTCGGCAGGCAGTGCCGACGCCGAGGCGCGGGGCGCCGGTCAATGCGTAGGAGCGCACTTGTGCGCGATGGGCGTTCCCGATGAAGCCCTATGGGCGTTCCCGGTAAAGCCCTCGCGACCGAGGTCGCTCCTACACAAGCGGTGTCAGCGAGATTGTTGGCCGATCGCGCGTGGTCGGGTCGCCGGTATTCCGTAGGAGCGCCCTTGGGCGCGATGGGCGTTCCCGGTGAAGCCCTATGTGCGTTCTCGGTAAAGCCCTCGCGACCGAGGTCGCTCCTACACAAGCGGTGTCAGCGAGATTGTTGGCCGATCGCACGTGGTCGGGTCGCCGGTATTCCGTAGGAGCGCACTTGTGCGCGAGGGCATTCCCGATAACGCCCGTCGCGCCCGGGTGCGCTCCTACGCGGTGGCCAATCGACGAACCCGCCTCATCAGTCACCACGGCGAAGGCCGTCTGACCACAAACCCGTCTTATCAATCGACGGGCCTGGGTCAGCTAATGGTGCCCGCCAGCTTCAGCCGCGTGATTCGAAGCGCCCGGCTCAGCTAATCGTGCCGACCAGCTTCAAACGCTTGTCTTCCGGCACTTCGCTATACGCCAGCACCGACAGGCTCGGCACGCTGTGGCGAACCAGGCGGGCCAGGGCGGCGCGCACCTGGCCGGGCACCAGCACCACCGCCGGTTCGTTGCGGGCTTCCTGCTTGCCGACGCACTCGGCCAGGCTCTGGTGCAGGCGTTCGGCCAGGCCCGGTTCCAGCGCCACGCCGTTGCCATGGGTGGATTCCTGCAGCACGCGCTCCAACTGCGGGGCCAGGGTGAACACCGGCAGCTCGGCCGACATGCCGGCGATTTCCTGCACGATGAACCGGCCCAGCGAGGTGCGCACCGCGGCGGTGAGGGCGGCCGGGTCCTGGCTGTGCGGGGCGTGCTCGACCAGGGCTTCGACGATCTTGCGCAGCTGGCGTACCGGGATGCGTTCGATCAGCAGGTTTTGCAGCACGCGCACCACCACCGACAGCGGCAGCGCCTTTGGAGTGAGGTCTTCGACCATCTTCGGCGCGGTCTTGCCCAGGGTGGCCAGCAACTGCTGCACTTCTTCGTGGCCGAGCAGCTCCGGGGCGTGTTCGCGGATCAGGTGCGACAGGTGGGTGGCCACCACGGTGGCCGGGTCGACCACGGTGTAGCCCATCGATTCGGCATAGGCGCGCTGATGCGGCTGGATCCAGGTGGCATCCAGGCCGAACGCCGGGTCCTTGCCGGGAATGCCGTCCAGCTGGCCGAGCGCACCACCCGGGTCCAGGGCCAGTTCGCGGTCGGGGTAGATCTCGGCGGTGGCCACCGGCACGCCGTGCACCAGCAGCCGGTAGGCGTTGGCTGAGAGCTCCAGGTTGTCGCGGATGTGCACCGGCGGCACCAGGAAGCCGATGTCCTGGGTGAGCTTGCGGCGCACGCCCTTGATGCGCGCCATCAATTCGCCGCCCTGGTTCTTGTCCACCAGCGGAATCAGGCGGTAGCCCACTTCCAGGCCCAGCGGGTCGATCGGGCGCAATTCGTCCCAGCTCAGCTCGGCGCTGGCGGCGGCGGCCGTTGCGGCAGCGGCGGCCTTCGGGTCGGTCGCGGCTTCGCCGGTGGGGGCCACCACCAGGCTGCGCTTGTACATTTTCCAGGCGATCACGCCCAGGATCAGGCCGAGCGTCAAAAACGCGACGTTCGGCATGCCGGGCACCAGGCCGACCAGGCCCAGGATGGCCGCGGCCACCGCCAATGCGCGGTGCTGGCCGAAGACCTGGCTGATCATGGCGCCGCGCATGTCCTGCGCCCGCGAGGCGCGGGTCACCAGCAGGGCGACCGAGGACGAGACCAGCAAGGCCGGCAGCTGCGCCACCAGACCGTCACCGATGGACAGCAGTGTGTAGGTGGACGCCGCATCGATGAAGGACATGTTGTGCTGGAGCATGCCCACCGCCATGCCGCCGATGAGGTTGATGAACAGGATCAGGATGGCGGCGATGGCGTCGCCGCGGATGAACTTGTTGGCACCGTCCATTGCGCCGTAGAAGTCGGCTTCCTCGCGGACCTCTTCGCGGCGGGCCTTGGCTTCCTCACGCGTCAGCAAACCGGCGTTGAGGTCGGCGTCGATGGCCATCTGCTTGCCGGGCATGGCGTCCAGGATGAAGCGGGCGGTCACTTCCGACACGCGCCCGGCACCCTTGGTGATGACCACGAAGTTGATGATGGTCAGGATCGCGAACACCACGATGCCCACGGCGTAGTTGCCGCCGATCACGAACTGGCCGAAGGCCTCGATCACCTTGCCGGCCGCAGCGTGGCCGTCCTGGCCGTTGATCAGGATCACGCGGCTGGAGGCGACGTTCAGCGCCAGCCGCAGCATCGTGGTCATCAGCAGCACGATTGGGAAAATGGTGAATTCCAGCGGGCGCTGCACGTAGACCACCGCCAGCAGCACCATCAGCGAGATGGCAATGTTGAAGGTGAACAGCGCATCCAGCACCGGCGCGGCCAGCGGCACCATCAGCATGGCCAGCATGGCCATCAGCGCGAGCGGGGCGCCCAGGCCGTTGCGCAGCAGCTCCATCACGCGGCGGGCGTTCATCGGGGCGGGTTGGGCGCTCATGCACTGGCCCCCTTGCCGAACTCATCCACCTCGAGCGGCGGCAGATCGGGCATCGGGCCGCCATTCCAGCCGCGTAGCTGGTAGACGTAGGACAACACCTGTGCCACCACCGAATAGAGTCTCACGGGAATTTCCTTGCCGAGTTGGGCTTCCCTATACAAGGCGCGTGCCAAAGGCGGCGCGGTGACGATCGCCACCCGGTGCTGCTCGCAGGCTTCGCGGATGCGGAAGGCCATTTCGTCCACACCCTTGGCCACCACGACCGGGGCGCGCATCTTGCCGCCTTCGTACTTCAGCGCCACCGCGTAGTGGGTGGGATTCATCAGCACCACGTCGGCGGTGGGCAGCGCTTCCATCATCCGGCGCTGCGACATCTGCATCTGCATCTGGCGGATGCGGCCCTTCACTTCCGGGCTGCCTTCGCTTTCCTTCATCTCGCGCTTGATCTCCTCGCGCGTCATCTTCAGCTTCCGCAGCCAGTTCCACTTCTGGTACGGCGCGTCGAAGGCGGCCAGCAGCACCAAGGCGCCTGCGGTGTAGAACAGCAGGCTCTTGGTGAAGTCCAGCCCGTTGCCCACGGCCTGTTCCAGCGGCTGGTTCACCAGCGAGCGCAGCCCGTGCAGGCCCTTGGAGATACAGAGGCTGGCCGCCAGGCCCACGAACAGCAGGCGCAGGATCGACTTGACCAGCTCGGCCAGGCTGTTGCTGCCCCACATGCGCTTGATCCCGTTCATGGGATTGAGCTTGTTGAGGTCGGGCATGATCGCCTTGCCGGAAAAGTGCAGGCCGCTCATCAGCAGCGGGCCGACCAGCCCGGCCGCCAGGCAGATGCCGATCAGCGGCACCATCACCCACAGCAGTTGCAGCAGCAGGTCGCCGAAGTGGCCGAACAAGGCCATCGGGTTCTCGCGCATCTTCGGGTCGGGGCTCAGCGCGGTCTTCATCCAGACACTGGCGCCGTCGCCGATGCCGCGCGCCATCAGCATCAGCGCGAACACGCCGGTACCGAACACCGCGGCAGTGGACAACTCGCGCGATTGCGGGATGTTGCCTTGCTCGCGTGCTTCGCGCAGGCGTTTTTCGGTCGGTAGTTCGGTGCGTTCGCCGCCGTCTTCGGACTCGGACATTGGGGGGCCGTTGACTGGATTGGCCTTGCGTCATGCAAGTGGTGTTCCTTAAAACGGGAATGGGGAATCGGGATTCGGGAATCGCAAGGGCGGGGGGCTGCGCGCTGGGCGATTGCGGGGGCGCGGGAATAGGCAAAGCCAGGTAGCACATGCCCTGCAGGTTGCGATGACCGGGCAAGCGGCGGTGGTGCGTTTTACGCCGTATGGCTGGGAGCGTGCATGGTCTAGATCGGGGCGCCTGGCGATGCCAACCATGTGGGTGCGCTGTTGGGTGGTTCGGTGTGTGTTGGCAGCCAGCTGCTGGGAGCGCGAACGATTGGGCTGGGCCACGGGATCGATTGGCCTGCATGGGGCTGATGGGGCTGACGGAGGGAGGGCGTCAGGTTGCCGGCGTTGGGCTGCGTACGCGCAAGGTGCGGGCTTGCGCCTGCGGAACTTTCATCTGCAGCCTTGGGGCTCAGCTGGCGCGGCGGCGTTCGCCATCGCGTTGGGCGACGACCAGGGCGATGAAGCGGTCCGGTTCCATCGGCCGGCCCAGCAGGTAGCCCTGCAGTTGGTCGCAGCCCAGGCGTTCTAGCGTGTTGCGCTGGGCGGCGGTCTCTACGCCTTCGGCCACCACCTGCAGGCGCATGGTGTGGGCCAGGGCGACCACCGCGGCGACGATGGCGATGTCTTCCGGGCCGCTGTCCATGGCCTGTACGAAGCTGCGGTCGATCTTGAGCTCGTGGGCGGGCAGCTTGCGCAGGTAGAGCAGGTTGGAATAGCCGGTACCGAAGTCGTCGATGGCGATCCGCACGCCCAGGTCGGTGAGCTGGCCCAGCGTGCGCAAGCAGGCATCGGCATCGCGCATGGCCATGGTTTCGGTGATCTCCAGGGTCAGCTGGCCGGGCGCGATGGCGTGCGCGGCCAGGGTGGCGGCCACTTCCGCCGGCAGGCTGGGCGAGGCCAGCTGGGTGGCGGAGAGGTTCACTGCCACGCGCCAGTCGCCGTGCCCGGCATCGCGCCAGGCGCGCATCTGCCGGCAGGCTTCTTCCAGCACCCATTTGCCGAGCGGGCCGATCATGCCGCTGCGCTCGGCCAAGGGGATGAAGCTGTCCGGCGGCACCATGCCGCGTTCGGGATGCAGCCAGCGGATCAATGCCTCCGCACCCAGGGGGCGGCCGTCTTCGGCGCAGTACTTGGGCTGGTAGTGCAGGGCGAACTGGCCCAGCTCCAGCGCGCGCGGCAGATCCTGCAGCAATTGCAGGCGCTCGCGGGTGGTGCCGGTCATCGAACGGTCGAAGAAACTGTAGCGGTTGCGGCCGGCCTGCTTGGCGTGGCCCATGGCGGCGTCGGCGTGGGTCATCAGCTGGTGCTCGCTACCGGCATCTTCCGGATACAACGCAATGCCCACGCTGCTGCTGAGACGCAGCTCGTGGTCGCCCACCAAAAACGGCAGCGCCAGCGCCTGCACCAAGTGCCCGGCGATGGCGGCTGCGTCTTCCGGGTCGGCGATGTCGGCCACCAGCACGAATTCGTCCGCGCCCAGCCGTGCCAGGCTGCCATGCGCGCGCCGATGCGCGCCCAGCCGCTGTGCCACGGCGATCAGCAACTGGTCGCCGAGCTGATGCCCGTAGCCGTCGTTGACCGCCTTGAAGCCGTCCAGGTCGATCAGCATCACCGCAAAGCGCTGCCCGTCGCGCTGGCCGCGCTCGATGCTTTGCAGCACGTGCTCATGCAGCAGCACGCGGTTGGGCAGGCGCGTCAGCGGGTCGTGCAGGGCGGCCAGCACCAGTTCTTCATTGGCCTGTGCCAGCGATTGCGCCAGCACGTCGGTGCGTTGCTGGAAGCGGCGCGACAGCACCGAGATCACCAGCGCCAGCCCCAGCAGGCCCAAGGTGACCGCCGCCACCACCGAGGCCAGCCACGACAGCGGCAGCTGCGCGCCGATCCCGGCCGCGCCGCACATGCTGCCGGGCGCAAATTGCGCGGCAGCCATGCCGGTGTAGTGCATGCCCACGATGGCCACGCCCATGATCATGGCGGCGACCACGCGCAGGCTGTAGCGGCGGCCGTCGTGGCGCAGCTGGAAGGCGATCCACAACGCTGCAGCCGAGGCGCCGATGGCGATCGCCACCGAGACCGCGAACAGCAGCGGGTCATAGGTGATCTCCGGATCCATGCGCATCGCCGCCATGCCCATGTAGTGCATCAGCGCGATGCCCAGGCCCATCAGCAGCGCGCCCAGGCTCAAGCGGCGCCAGGGCAGGTCGGCGCGCGAGGTCAGCCACAGCGCCAACGCCGACGCCGACGCCAGGATCGCCACCAGCATCGAGTACGCGGTCAATGCCAGGTCGTAGCCCAGCGGAATCGGCAGCTGGAATGCCAGCATGCCGACGAAGTGCATCGACCAGATGCCGAACCCCATCGCAATGGCGCCGCCTACCAGCCAGGCGGCCGCAATGCCGCCACGGCTGGCGGTCATGCGCGCGGCCAAGTGCAGCGCGGTATACGAGGCCAGCACGGCCACCGCCAGCGACAGCAGCACCAGCGAAAGATTGTAAGTACCGACCACCCGTCCACATCCCGCGCCGACACAAGCGCTTGCCCTGTGAGCTAACGACCCGCCGCGCCGCTTCTTGAGTGGGTGCGGCGGCGGGGTTCATGCAACCGAGCAGGCCGGGGTTTCCGGTTCGATCCGGTTGCGCCCCTGGCCCTTGGCGCGATACAGCGCCTCGTCGGCACGCGCCAGCAGGGTCGGGGTGCTGTCGCCGCTGCGGAACCAGGCCACGCCGACCGAGCAGGTAACCCGCAACGGCCGCGCAATGCCGACCTCGTACGGCGTGGCGCCGATCGCCTCATGGATGGCGCGCAGGCGGTGCTGGCTTTGTTGGGTCATGCCCGGCAGCAGCAGCAGCAGTTCTTCGCCGCCATAGCGGCCCACCTTGTCGGAGTCGCGCAGGCAGTTGGTGAGCCGCGCGCCGACCTGCGCCAGCACGGCGTCGCCCACCAAGTGCCCGTGTTCGTCGTTGACCAGCTTGAAGTGGTCCAGATCGATCAGCACCACCGCCAACGGGTGACCGGCGCTGGCGCACTGCTGCAGTTCTTCGGCCATGGCCTCCAGCACACCGGAGCGGTTGAGCAGCCCGGTCAGCGCGTCATGGCTGGCCTTCAAGGCCAGAGCGGCGCGTGCGGTTTCCAGTTCGCGCTTCTCGCGCTCGAGTTGGTAGGTCCGTTCGGCCACCAGCTCGGCCAGCATGCGTTCGCGCGCCACCAGATGGCGGTGACGCCAGCGCCACAGGCCGGCCAGCACGGCGGCGCCCATCAGCACATACAGCGCGATAGCCGGCGGGCTGCGCCACCACAGCGGTGCCACCGCAAACGGCCAGTCGACGATGGGCGAGGCGGTGCGCCGGTAGCGGTCGAGCACCTGCACCTGCAGGCGGAAATGGCCCGAAGGCAGCGGCGGCTGGTCGATGGCCAGGTCGTTGGTCTGGATCCATTCGTCGTGCAGGCCGAGCAGGCGATAACGCACGCTCAGACGGCTGGGGTCGTCGTAGACCTGCAGGCTGGACAACGCCAGATGCAGTGGCTTGTCGTTCCAGGCCAGCAGCTGGCCGCGCTGCACCGGCACACCGCCACGGGTGACGCTGTCGATACGCACGCTGGGCTGCTGCTGGTCGAACAGCCGCGCCGGCGTGCGCACATGGCTGACACCACGCGCGGTGCCGATCCACACCGAGCCATCGGGCTCTTCCAGGAACGCGGCTTCGGAGACATCGTCCCAGAGCAGGCCTTGCGACTGCGACAGATGCGACCAGCGCTGGCCGTCGTAGACCTCCACGCCACCGGCGTGGCCGACCCAGATCCGCCCGGCGCTGTCCTCGCGCAGCAGGTACACGCCCGCTTCGCCCAGGGCCTCGTCGCTGACCGCCTGCAGGTCCAGCCCGGAGGGCTGCAACACGCCATGCCACACCCCGGGGCGATAGAAGGCCAGCCAGACTTCGCCGCTGTCGGTGACGTGGAATTTGCTCACCCAAGGCTCGCCCGGCGCGCCGTTGACGCGGATCGGAATCTTGCTCCAGTGCGCTCCCTGCAGGCGGAACAGGCCATTGGCGCTGGACACCCACACACTGCCGTCGCCGCTCTGCTGGACATCGGTATAGGCAATCGCCGGCAAGTCGGCCACCCGGTGCAGGGGGCCGCCCTGCAAGGCCGTGTCGATGACGAACAGCCCGGCCACGCTCAGCGCCCAGAGCCGCCCCTGGCGGTCGAGCAGCAGGCGGCGCCCGGTGCGCGGCAGCTTGCCGACCTGGGCGCTGCGCCCATCCGGCCAGTCGCGCCGCACCGCGCCGGCGGAATTGAGGGTCCACACACTGCCGTCGGCAGAGCGCACCATGCTCACCACCTGGATGCCCGAACCCGGCAGCGCCGGGGCAAAGCGGCCATGCGGCACGGCCTGCCGGCCAACGCCGTGTTCGTTGCCGACCAGCAATGCGCCGTGCGCGTCGCGGGTGATCGCCCAGGTGGGTGTCAGTGGCATGCCCTGCGAGGCGTCCCAGTTTTCGATCCATTCGTAGCCGGCCCAGCGCACCAGGCCTTCGCCATCGACGCTCATCCACACGTCGCCTTCGCCGTCGACCACCACCGCGTGGCTGCTGCCCTGCGGCAGCCCGTTGCCGGCATCGAAACTGCGCCAGTGGTCGGACTCCCAGCGCACCAGCCCGGCGTGGCTGCGCACCAGCACGCGGCCGCTGCGGTCCAGCACCAGTGGCGCTGGCTGGCCGACGGCGCGGCCATCGAGCACCGGCAGTGGCCGAACCGTGAAGTTGTGTGCGCCCGGTGCGCGGTACACGATCGTGCCCACGCCGCGGGCCCACAGCCCACCTGCGCGGTCGCGCAACACGCTGTACCAGCGATCGTCCGGCACGCCTTGCTGCGGGCCGTAGACCTGCACCTTGCGCTGCGCATCGATCGCACACAGCTGGCGTCCGCAGCCGGCCCACAAGGTGTCGCCATCCACCGACAGGCTCAGCACCTTGGACAGGTCCGGCACGCGCACCCGGGTGGCGGTGTCCAGCAGCGGTTCGCTATGCCAGCGTTCGCGCGCACGTGGCAACAGCCGCAGCAGGGTGCCGTTATTGGCCAGCACAGTGCCCCACGGCAGGCTGGCCAGCAGCACGCCGTCTTGCAGGTGGTTGACTTCAGTGGTGTCGAGCTTGCGAAAGCCGCGCTCGTCGCCGACGAACAGGCTCTGGAAACCGGCCACCCACAAGCGCCCGTCGGGCGCTTCGCTCATCGACGAAATGGGTTCGTTGCGCAGGCCATCCAGTGGCGACTGCTGAAAATTGCGGCCATTGAAGCGATACAGCCCGGTTTCTGTGCACGCCCACAGCAGTGTGTTGCGGGTCTGCAGCAAGCAGGTGCCAGCCAGCCCGAGCAGGCCTTGATCGTGTGCGTAGCGACGGATGGTGGCGGTCTGCGCACCGGCCAGTTCGGCAAACGCCAGCCACAGCATTACCAACAGCAGCGCCACGCCTTTCGACG
Source organism: Xanthomonas sp. LMC-A-07 (assembly GCF_030208825.1). Classification (NCBI taxonomy): domain Bacteria; kingdom Pseudomonadati; phylum Pseudomonadota; class Gammaproteobacteria; order Lysobacterales; family Lysobacteraceae; genus Xanthomonas; species Xanthomonas sp. LMC-A-07. Next base: position 4,632 of record NZ_JARVTF010000005.1, on the reverse strand, counting down.
GACGCCGGCTTGGCGAAGTGCACTGGCGGTTCTCGAACCCCACGGGCGTTGCGCTCTCCCACGCAGCGGCAGGCGTCAAGGCCGGTGCATCATGCGCCGTACCTCACGGGTGCCATGGACGGCCGGTCGTGCAAGCCGCGTTACCACGCTAACGGCTGCAGTGACGGCTTTCTTTAACCGGTGTTGTCGGCGTTGCGTGCTGCGTCACTGGCATGCAGCTGCGGCGCAGCGTCGTAGGCGATGCGGTTGCGTCCGTTGCGCTTGGCCAGATACAGCGCTGCGTCGGCGCGTGCGAGCAACTGTTCGACGCTGTCGCCGGGGTGCCGCCAGGCCACGCCGATCGAACAGGTGATCGGCAGCACGACCTCGCCGGTGGGGTAATCGCCGCAGATGCCGGCGTGCAACGCGTCCAGGCGATGGGTTGCATCAGCACCAAGGCCGGGCAGCAGCGCCAGCAATTCTTCGCCGCCATAGCGGCCGATCCGGTCGTTGCCACGCACCAGCGCATTCAAACGCTTGCCGACGCCCGCCAGCACCGCATCGCCGGCCAGATGGCCGTGCTGGTCGTTGACCTGCTTGAAGTAGTCCAGGTCGATCAGCACCACCGCCAGCGGTTGCTCGCGCAGCGGCGCGCTGTCGAGCATGCCGCGGAGCGCTTCCAGGATGCCGGCGCGGTTGAGCAGGCCGGTCAATTCGTCATGCGTGGCCTTGTGCGTCAATGCCGCGCGCGCGGCTTCCAGATCGCGCTTGTCCTGCTCGAGCTCGGCGGTGCGTTCGGCGATGAGATGTTCCAGTTCCTGCTTGCGCGCCAGCAACTTGCGCGTGCGCCAACGCAGCAGCGCCACCACGCCGCCGATGCCGGCGAGCACGTACGTCACGATGGCCAGCGCGCTGCGCCACCACGGCGGTCGCAGTGCGAAGGCGAACTGTGCAATGGGGCTGGCGCTGCGTTGGTAGGCGTCCAGCGCCTGCACTTCCAGCGTGTAGTTGCCCGGTGGCAGCAAGGGGTAGGTAATGTGGCTGAGCGAGGTGGTGGTCCAGCGTGCCTGGCGGCCTTCCACCCGGTAGCGGAAGCTGATGCGCTCCGGCCCGCCCTCCACACCGGGGGTGCGCAGGTCGATCTCCAGCGGCGTCTCCGACCAGCCCACCGATGTGTCCGCGCGCAGGCTGCGCTCGCCGCGCTGCACCTGGGCGATTTCCACCCGCAATGGCGGTGCCGCAAACAGGCGGTCGGGCTGGAGCAGATGGCTCAGGCCGCGGCTGCTGCCGATCCAGATGCTGCCGTCGGTGTCTTCGAAAAACGCATTGGCCGACATGTCGTCCCACAGCAGCCCCTCGGCGCGGGTGATCCGCGACCAGTGGCCGTGCTGATACAGATCCAGCCCCTGGCTGCTGCCCACCCACAGCCGGCCCTTGCGGTCGTGACGCAGGATGAAGGGCATCACCTTTGAGACCAGCGGGTCGGTCACTGCCTGCAGCGCCACGCTGCCGTCGGGTTGCACACGCCCGTGCCACAGGCCGACCTCGCGCAGCGACACCCAGAGGTCGCCATTGGCGGCGAAGTCGAGCTGGAACATGTCCTGGCTGGGCAGATCGCCATGCACCGGCACCTGCACCCAGCGGTTGCCATCGTGGCGATACAGGCCATCGGCGGTGGCCGCCCACAGCCGGCCCTGCGCGTCGAGATCGAGATCGCCGATAAAGGTACCGGCCAGCGCGACATCGGGTGCCAGCGGGTAGGGTGCCTGGCTGCTGCCGTGGTAGATGCCGCGCGGGGTGGCCATCCACAGCGTGCCGCTGCGGTCGAAGACCAGTTTGTAGACCGGGCTTGGCAGGTCCATCACCCGGCGCGTCTGCCCGGTGATTGGGTCGCGGCGCGCAATGGCTCCGGAAAAGAACGACACCCAGCCCGCGCCATCGGGCGCCACCGCAATGGCCAGCGCCTGCGGCAACGGCTGGCCGTCGTGTTGCAGCCAGGGCTGCGCGCGCTGCGCCTGTACCGGCAGCAGGCTGCCGCCGCCGTCCGCACCCACCGCCAGGGTGCCGTCGGGTAGCCGCTGGATGGCCCAGGTGGGCGCGGCGGCCATGCCCTGTGCTTCGGTCAGGTGTTCGATGCTGCCGTAGCCGAGCCAGCGCTGGATTCCCATGCCGCGCGTGCCAATCCACAAGGTGCCGGTGGATTGCTGCAGCAGCGGGCCCACCATCGCATCCAGGTGCAGGCCCTGGTCGGCACCGATCGCCGTCCAGTGGCCGTCCTGCCAACGCACCAGGCCATGGTCGGCACGCGTCAGCAGCCGGCCTTGCGGGTCTTCCACCATGGTGGTGGCGCCTGACAGCGTGTTGAAGGTGGCGTGCGCGCTGGACGGATGCGAACGGAAACGCGCCTCGCCTGGCCCGCGCGAGATGATCAGGCCACCGCCACGCAACCACAGCCGGCCGGCACGGTCGCGAAAGATCACCCGCCAGCGCTTGGCCGGTACGCCTTCCTCATCCGAGAGCACCTCCAGCAGCGTGCCGTGCGCATCCAGCCGGCACACGGTTGCCGCGCAGGCCACCCACAAATCATTGTCATCGGCCAGCAAGGCGCGGCGCGGCGGCAGCACCGTGCCATCGGCGGCGCGCAGCGGCAGCGGCTGCACCTGCCAGCCGGTGACTGCGGCAGGGGTCAGCGCCAGCAGTGTGTTGTCGCTCACCACCGCCACACCGTTGCGGTAGGCCTCGATCACGTTGCCGGCGTCGGCGCGGATCCGCTTGCCGTTGTACTGCACCTGCTCGAAGCGCTCGCCGATGCGGACGAACACGCCGTTGGCGGTGGCCACCCACAGCCGCCCGGCGCGGTCCAGGGTCAGTGCACGGGTGTAGCGGGCATCGAGGCCTTGCTCGGCACCGACCGTGACAAAGCGATCGCGCTCGAAGCGGTGCAGCGCGGTTTCGGTGGCCACCCAGACCGCGCCGTTGCGGTCTTCGAGGATGCCGTTGACCGACATCCCCTGCAGGCCATCGGCCTGGTCGTATTCGCGAAAGCTGAAGGTCTGCGCATGCGCCGCACCTGCGGTGCCCAGCAGGGCAACCACCAGCATGCAGAGCGCCCGCAGCCACGGCCAAGCCTGCAGCGAACCGCGGCACGGGAGCAGCAGGGCGAGCAGGGCAGGCAGCGTGGGCATCGGTTCCCGTCGACGGAGGAAGGGCAGTGAACACTGGCGATTGCCGCCATCAATCGTCCACCAGCATTGTCGGCCATGGCACCTAAAGCTTGAGGCCGGTCACGCTATCCTGTCAGCGCGCGCGCCGCATCGAACGCGCTGTCGAACAGCCGTTGCACTGGCGGTGCGAATTCGCTGGCGAAACTGGACAGCAGGAACAGCCCCAGCAACACCGTCAGCGGCAAGCCCAGCTGCATCGGGTTCAACGCGGGCGCGGCCTTGGCGAGCGCACCAAAGGCCAGGTTCACCGCCAGCATCGCCACCATCATCGGCAAGGCCAGGGTCAGCCCACCGCGCAGCACCTGCAGCAGCAAGGTGGGGGCCACTTCGGCAAACGCGGCCGCATCCGGCACCGCGGTGCCGATCGGCAAGGCCTTGTAGCTGTCCACCAGCAACGCGATCACCGCCAGGTGCCCATTGGCCGCGAAGAACAACAGCCCGAAGCCGATGTAGAACCACTGCGCGATCACACCGGAGGTCACCCCGCGCAGCGGGTCGGACATCTGCGCGAACGACAGACCGGTGGCCTGCGACACCAGCTCGCCGGCCAGCGCACCGGCCTCGAAGATCAGCCGCAGCATGAAGCCCATGCTGGCCCCCACGGCCAACTCGCGCGCAATGCTCAGCACCGCGGTGGCATTGAACCCGTCCCACTCCGGCACCGGCGGCAGGATCGGCGCCAGCGCCATCGCCAGGGTCCCGGTCAGCATGACCCGCACCCGCCCCGGCACCGCCCGCGTCCCGATCAACGGCATCGCAGTCAGCAGCGCACCGGTGCGCAGCATCGTCCACATGATCGCCCCGACCATCGCAAACGCGCGCTGGCCATCGATCACCATCTGGGTGGCGGCATCCATCAGCGCGTCCCGCTACCCGATCAGATGCGGAATGCGGTGGAACAACTCGATGGTGAACTCCACCAGATGTCCCAGCAGCATGCTGCCAGTGGCAAACAGGGTTGCGGTCAAGGCCACCGCCTTGGCGACAAAGCCGATGGTGGGCTCGTTCAACTGGGTGGCAGCCTGCACCACACCAATCACGACACCAACGACCAGCACCGCCAGCAGCATCGGTCCGGCAATCCACAAGACGGTGACCAGGCCACCACGCAATTCGGTCAGGGCGATTTCAGGGCTCATGGGAGTGCTGATGCAAGTGCGGTGCCAAAGGAGGGGATTGGGGAGGTGGGATTGAGGATTCGTTTGAAGCAGGGGCTGAAGTGCTCGGTCGGGGCCAGGTTGCAGTGGCGCACTGGGTAAGGGGTGGCCGTGCCCCTCACCTCGTCGCTGTTGCTCGGCCGTTGCTTAGCTTTGCTGTTGCCTGGCTTTTGCTGTTCTGCTTCGGGGTCCCCCATACCGCAGCGGCAAGCCAGGTAGATACAACCCGCAGGGCGGCGCGCATGGATGCGCGACGTTTTTGTAAGGGACAT